>NC_002967.9:710800-1421600 GCF_000008185.1 Treponema denticola ATCC 35405 | reverse complement strand
CCTTAAAGAGCTCGAATCCTCTTTAAGTGCAGCCTTAAAAGATCATATTGCTAAGGGCATGGAACTTAAAGCCGACAGCAAGATAGCAGGCGGATTTAGAATCGGTACTAAGGACGGATCTGCCTATTATGACTTCTCGGCAGAAGCCGTTGCGGATTTGTTCTCATCATATCTAAGCCCTAAAACAGCCGAAATTTTAAAGAATGCGGCAAAGGAGCTTTAAAAGGTGGCATCCTACTATTATTTGACGGCTCAACTGCCTTCAATTTTTCCTAATCTACAGCCTCCTATGAGCTTTAAAGCCTTTAAAGAACTGGCTTTGCGTTCTCTTTCAAAAAAAGATGCTCAAATTTTGGAAAATCTAACCCTTGAGCCTCCAAGAGAAGAAAAAAGCACAGGCTCCGCCTATTTGGATAAGTGGTATGAGTTTGAGCGTTCTCTTAGAATAGCCCTTGAGCAGGTACGCTCGGCAAAGCTGAAATGGGAAGCTCCTATTTCCTATGACGAAAGAGTTTTGCTTTCTTCGGCTTTTACACCGGTACAAATTGCAAGAACAGCCGCTTCAATTCAAAATCCTCTTGAGGCCGAAACTTTTTTGGATAATGCAAGGTTTCAGGCTGCCGATACGGTAAGAGGGGCTGAAAACTTCTCTTCCGATGGAATTTTTGCCTATGCTGTTAAGCTCCTTTTGAGAGAGAGAGCATCTAAATTTGAAATGGAAAAAGGAAAAGAAGAATATTCTTCGATATACAACACTATCCTCGATGAAGAAAAATAAGCCGCTTATTTATAAGCTGATTATAAAACCGGTTCTTAAAACAAATGGCCGGATTTTAGGCTTATAGGTTAGTTATGTCCAACACCTTAAAAGACCTGAGATTTAAAGTCTGGATAGCCTTTTTAACCTTCTTGTCGGGTTTTATAAATGTAGGAGCAATCCGCAGCTTTTCTTTGCCTGTAAGCCATCATACAGGGAATGTAAGTCATCTTGCCCTTTCAATTGCAAACAAAAATATAACGGAAGTTTTTATAATCGGTTCAGCGATTCTTGCCTTTTTTGCGGGAGCCTTCATATCAGGACTTTTATTCCACCAAAGAAAATTCGGATTAAAGAAAAGATACGGAATCTTGCTGATGGGCCTGGCTATGATATTTTTAAGTTTAGCACTGTTTAAAACACCCCAAATCCTCAAAGTATCTGCCCTAAGCTTCGCAGCAGGAGTTCAAAACGCCATGTTTATCTTCTATGGAGATATCCTTGTAAGAACCACCCACATAACAGGCTACCTTACAGATGCTGCCTTTGCCCTAGCTATGTGCCTTAGGGGCAAAAAAGACAAATTCCGATTTTTTTTGTTTTACAGCCTCAACATTCTTTTTTTCTTAGCCGGAGGAATTACAGCAGGCCTTATCAAAATCGGCTCATTTTTTATAAGTTCTGCCTGTCTTTATCTTATCGCCGGCCTTTACTATTTTATGATGAGGAAAAAACAGTAAGATTGAAAATAAATTTCAACCATTGACATACGCATTTTTTATACATATAATTTACATATGACAGCAAAGGAAGTGTTAAAGCTCTTAAAACAAAACGGATGGTATATTTGTGAAACTAAAGGTTCACATTATCAATTAAAACACTTGAAAATTAAGAGGTATAAAATGAGAAATAAAATATATGGAATATGCATATTCAATTAGAAGCATCGATAAATTTAAAGAATATAATTTATTTTTAGAAACTCATAAAAGTAAAATAGCGGCTTATATTGATTTTATTCAAAATTCCTACAGTGTAAAAGATCTGCCTGAATATATAGTTTTTGCAGATTTTGATATGGCAACAAGGGTACACAGCAGCATAAGTATTCCGGCATATACCAATGAAATTAGAATGGTTATCACACCTGAACTTAATATTTGGAAATCCATATATTTAAAACAACTCGAAGTCTACGAACTCAAGACTGTGGAAAATATTCAAAGTTACTATTCAAATGACATAAATGAAAATAGTATTTTGCAAATAATAGGACATGAATTAATGCATCAAAGCGAACTCTTTCTTGACGATTTCGAAGATGAAAAAAAATTGACAGAAGGCATTTGGTTTGAAGAAGGGATGGTCGAATATATAAGCAAAAAATTTTTTCTTACAACCGAAGAATTTGAAAAAGAAAAACAAATTAATACTAGTCTGGTCAAACTTTTTGAAGAAAAATACGGCATTTCATCTATAGAAAGTTTCGGACAAGAAACCTATGATGAGAATTATACTTCAATTTTTTATAATTACTGGCGTAGTTTTTTGGCAATCGATATCTTGGTTCAAAAATTCCATATAGTATCCAAGGTTTTTGAACACTACCATAATTGGAACAAGGCAGGACGGACCATGCCCTTATCAAAATGGTTTCAAATAGAATAATCATAAATTGAAACCGTCTTAAATCATCTTAATTCAGTTTGATTTTCCGGTATTATAAGAAGTCCAAAACCACCCTTTTGAGCAAAAAGACTTGTGTATCTTTATTCCCTTTATCATAAATATAATCATAAAAATTAGAAAAAATAGGCCTCCGGCTATCGAGATATATAAGCGGAAGGATTTAAGGAAGAGCCAAAGACTATCAATACTAAGGCTTATAGGTGCAAAGATACAAAAAAATTTTAACCACAAGCCGGAAAGCAGGGTAAAAGAGTCTTCCCAGACCTTTTTTGAGCTCCATTGATATTTTTGGGCCTTAATACGGCATCCGGGTAAGACAGCCCTATCGTATTTATCTATTAAATAACGGGTGTATAAATACCCTAAAAAAGATGAAATAGACCACACCAAAAGGAAAATGGGAACTAAAATTTCTATAATAAACATCTATACCCCTACGCAAACGGTTTTATATTTCCTCTATTTTTTCCTTTAAGGCTTTTTCGACTATGGGAGGAACCATACCGGAAAGGTTTCCGCCGAAGGATGCCAATTCTTTTATGGAACTTGAACGCAACACAAAGTACTTTGTGTCGGGAACCATAAAAACGGTTTCTATCTTTTGGTTTAAACCCTTATTCATAACGGCAAGATCGAATTCATAGGAAAAATCGGAAACATTTCGCACTCCGCGGATTAAAACATTGGCACCGATTTTTTCGGCATAGTTTACTATCAGCGAATTCCAAGTATTTACAAAAACATTATCCCATTTTTGGGTAAGTTCTTCCATCATATGCTTACGTTCTTCACCCGAAAATAAATAATTTTTATTGTTATTTACGGCGATTACGACATGTACCTCGGTGAATATCTTTTGAGCTCTTTCAATTACGTTTAAATGCCCGAAGGTGGGCGGATCAAAGGACCCTGCAAAAACAGCTTTTACCATTGGCCTACTCTAACATATTATAGGGCCTTTAATCAAGCAGACCGGAAAAAAGATAGAAATCAGGCTACAACAATATCCTGACAAAGAATATTTTAATCGTACTTATGAGAAAAAATCAAGGTATATTTATTGATGTTGATTGTTGAATTTTTTAAGGTATTATTTACCTTGCCGGTTGAAGCGGGCCTTAGGTTTTATTTCCATAACAGAATAACTGCCGAATGCCGTCAAAGATAAGGGCATCATCAGTTCTCTTGAATTTTTCCGAGTATTTAATTATACTTCCGCCATGAAGTGCGAAATAAATAATATATTGATTGAAAAAACAAAGGCTTTTCTAAAAAGAAAATTCGATGAGAGTAAATATTTAAGCGGACATCCCGAAGAAAAAGCATACCGGCTTGAACATTCTTACCGCGTTGCAAATATCGGCAAAGCGATAGCCGAAAAAGAAAATTTTTCCATTACGGAAATGATAATTGCCTGTCTTCTCCATGATATTTCTTACTGCGAAGAATTCTGCGGCAAGGAGGATTGGCTTAACCATGGACGAAATGCGGCAAAAATCTCCTATCCTTTTCTTAAAGAATTGGGATTACCTGAAGATAGGATTAACGATATATGTTACGGAATAGCGATTCATGTAGACGACAAAGCCGATTTTGAGGGAGAGCGCACCTCATTTGCTCTGACGGTAGGAGATGCGGATAATATTGACAGATTTGATGTGTATAGGATTTATGAAACTCTGCATAACAATAATTTTAAAGATATGAATATTTCGCTTAAAAAAGATTATGTTGAAAAGAGACTCAATGAGCTTTACAAATTGCTAAACATGGAACTGGGAACAAAATCTGCGGAAGATCTATGGAAAGAGAGACTGGTATTTTACATTGAGTTTTACGAAAAACTAAAAGAGCAATTAAAAATAAGCGAGGATGTGTTTTAATCGATATGTATTGCCATTGATACAAAACCCAATGCGAAAATCTTGCTAAAAATCCGATATTGTGCTATTATATGCAAATGATGAAAAGAAAATTTATACGGAAACTTTGTTGTTTTACTCTCATTTTAACGCTTTTTCAGGGCTATACTCAAGTTTTTGCCCAAGAAAATGACAAGTCAATTAAAGAAATACGAACCGAAGCCATGGATTTTTATCGAAACGAAATCTCGGCGGCCTCAATCAATGAAATATCCGGCGAAAATTTAGGAGTTTGGCAGGAAGTGCTTAATGCCTCCCTTTTTATGCTCATAAGAAATAACGAGCTTTACCGAGGCAGAATGCGCCTCATTATTGAAGAA
The DNA here is from genome assembly GCF_000008185.1 of Treponema denticola ATCC 35405. NCBI lineage: Bacteria > Pseudomonadati > Spirochaetota > Spirochaetia > Treponematales > Treponemataceae > Treponema > Treponema denticola. The sequence continues at coordinate 1,416,909 of NC_002967.9, read as the reverse complement.
AGTCAAATAATCAAATGCGGAATTTATCCTGATGGAACAATCTTGATAAGTACGGGACTTTTCGATTACATAGAAGCTCGAATTGCCGAAAATTTAACAGCTTCTCCGCGAAGAATAAAAAACTTAAACATTGAAAGAGAAAAAATGCTTTCAGCTTTTTTAGCCCACGCAGCGGCATCTTTTGCCCTTGACAATAAGCTGGTCTATTTTTCGGACCCAAGGAGAAGCGGAGAAAAAAACAGCGAGCTTTTAAAATCATATAATTTGACTGCCGACAGCTTTACCTTAATTCTTTTAAAACTTGCAGGTTACGATTCAAACCTTTTTTATAACCATCTTGAAGACCTAAAAAGAATCCAAGCCGACCCTAATTATGCAAAAAAATTTGAAAGCTTTTTTACCGATAACTTTTCACCGCAACAGCGTATAAGCAATTTACTTAAACATAAAGATGAGGCAGAAGCCGTTGCCGATGAAATTTTTTATGTGCTTGATGCAGTCAGAAGTGATGATGAAAATGCTATCGAAGATGCAAAGCAAAGAGTTTCGGCCCTGCGGACTGCCTATCCAAACAATATGTATTTTAAAAGATTGGCAGCCATAACAGCACATAAAAAATGGGAATCAGGTATTTCAAATAAAGGACTTTTAACCGCCTATCCTGCAGCTGCACAAGATTCAAAAACAGCGAAACAAAATTATGAGATTTTAAATTTCGATCCCAAAAGTCTTTTGATAGATCAAAAAAACGAAGAAACGGAATCGATTCCGGGAAATATAAACGATTATGATGAAGCCGTGCGGGCTTATAAAAGCTACCTAAATTCAATTCAAGAATCCGGGATGGAGTCCTCCTATGCAATGCTCCTATTTTATTCTCCCAATATCAATGATAGGGCTCAAGCTCTTTCCCTTGCCGAAAAAGCATATTTGAGCGAGAGCGGAACGGAAAGTCTCATTGCAAATACAAATTATGCTTCCCTCCTCTACCTTTCACAAAAAGATTATACAAAAGCGAAACTCCTTTTGGAGTCGATGATAAAAAATACAACTGCAAGCACTGACAGCCTTTTTTTAATTACAGGAAGCATAATAGATAAAAGAATTATTATCTTTAATTATGCAAGAATGCTTTTTGGTTTAGGTGAATCGGAAAAAGCCTTAAAGGTGAGGGAGCAGTTACGTAATTTAATTTTCTCTATGGAAAAATATAATCCTATAATTTTAAAAAAGATTAAGCTTGAAGATACCACAGATGATTTAATCGAATATTGGGGTAAACCTTCAGGAATAAAATATAATTATTTTTCTGAAAAGTGGTATTACGATTTTTTAAATGCCGAGGTTTCAATTTCAACTGCAACAAACAATAACATAGAAAAGATTTCGATTTTTGCAGATTCCAATTTATCATTGCCCAATGATTTACGGGTAGGAGAAACAAAAAAATCTTTTGAAAGTTTTTTCGGTAAACCGATTTATACGGCAGGAGACTGTGAAAATTATTTTTATAAGTCGAACAAAATTCAGGTTTTATATTTAAACGGATTTATAAGGCAAATATCCATAACAAAACTTGAATTGTAAAATTATTGTAAGCAGCTTATTTTAAACATGCTTATTCTAAGCGGCTTATTTTGAGGAACAAAAATGAATACAAATGCAATCGTCTTATATAAAAACCGTCCGGCTCTTATAAAAGGACAGGCTGACGGAAAATTTGAAATAGAAACGGAAACGGGCATCAAAAAGGTGCGCGAAAAAGATTTTTCCGTTTTGGCTCCAAGTAACTCCTCATCGCTAAAAAACATTTTGACCGCTGCTTGTCCCGAACCTGACTTTAATGAAGCCGCCGACTTTTTTGAAGAAGGAACAGCCCTCTTCTCTGAAATAAGCGAATTGGTTTGGGAAAATTTAAATCCCGAACAAATGTGGGCAGCTTGGCTTTTAGTTTCGGCATCTCCTCTTTTTATTGCAGAAAGCCCTGACCTTCCGATTAAGATAAGAACAAAAGAAGAAGCTGAGTCCATAGCCGCTGCAGCACTAAAAAAAGAAACCGAAAAACAAGCGGAAGAGCAAGAGCGGAAAGAATTTATAAGCAGCTTATCAAAATTTATAAAAGAAAAAAAGGAAGAAAATTTCGACTTAAAAAAATATTCTCACTTTTTGCAGGAAATAGAAGCTCTTGCCTTGGAAAAAACCGACAAGTCAAAACTTTTAAATGAAGCTCACTTAAAAGAAACTCCTGAATCTGCTCATAAGATTTTAATTAGTACAGGTTATTGGAAAATAGAAAAAAACCCCTACCCCACCCGCTTTAAGCATCCTTTAAATTCGCCGAAGCTGGAATTGCCTCCTATCGAGCATAACAAAAAATACGAAGACCTGACTCATCTTACCTCCTATGCAATCGACAACGAGGGCAGCACCGATCCCGACGATGCCGTATGCTTTGACGGAGAAAACTTATGGATTCACATTGCAAACCCTGCCGACATAATTACCCCCGATTCCAAAAGCGATATGGACGCAAGGAAACGGGGTGCGACCCTTTACATTCCTGAAGGCGTATCCCGAATGTTGGGAGAATCGGCAGTCGATGCCTTTGCCCTCGGCCTGCATGATGACTCTTATGCCCTGTCGTTTAAACTTAAGCTAAATGACTCGGCTGAAATTCTCGATGTAGATATTTTGCGTACCAAAATAAAAGTAAGCTGTATAAGTTTTGAAAAGGCCGATGAAGAAAAGATGAATACAAACCTAAAACATCTTTTTGAAATAGCAGAAAAAAACAGAAAAAAACGGGAAGCGGCAGGAGCTGTTTCGATAGATATGCCCGAAGTTCAAATCAAGGTAGAAACCGAAAATGAGAACCAAAAAGTTTTTATAAGCCCGTATAATTTTACGGAATCTTTTTTGATGATAAAGGAAATGATGCTCCTTGCAGGAGAGGCCGCTGCCCGCTTTGCTTTTAAAAACAATATTCCCTTTCAGTATGTAAGTCAGGAAGCACCCGAATTACCGAAAAAACTTCCCGAAGGTCTTGCGGGCGAATACCGAAAAAGAAAAGCTATGAGGCCGAGAAATGTGGGTACAATTCCTGCAATGCATTCAGCCCTCGGAATTGCAATGTACAGTCAAATTACAAGCCCCCTCCGCCGCTATGGAGACTTGGTTGCCCATCAACAGCTTTTAAAATTTATCGACGGAAAAGAGGTGATGAAAACCGATGACCTTCTTATGAGAATAGCGGCGGGAGACATTGCAGGCAAAAATTGTTCCTATGCTGAAAGAGCCTCGCGTCAACACTGGACTCTGATCTATCTATTACAAAACCCTGACTGGCAAGGAGAAGCAGTAATCTTAGAAACAATAAAAAATACTGCTCGCATTTCCATTCCGTCTATCGGCTATGAAACCGAAATGAGATTAAAAAAAGAATTATCGATTAACGAACGCATAAATGTAAAAGCCGAGGATATAGATATTCCGAATCTGACTGTAAGATTTGTGCAGGTGTAAAGGGAAAGAACTTATGCAAAATGTTTTTTATTCTTTAAGGGAATTGGATAAAAGAGCCGAAGAAGATTTTAATTTAAAAAACGGAATCTTAATGGAAAACGCAGCCCGCGGTTCAGCGGAAAAAATTAAAAATCTTTTTCCGTTAAAAAAAAGAGATGAAAAAAAAACTCTACAGATTGTCTGCGGTTCGGGCGACAACGGCGGAGACGGGCTCGCCCTTGCAAGAATCTTAGCCGATGATTTTAATATTCATGTTATAATTTTAAAGGAGCCGAAGTCTGAATTATGTAAACTACAATACGAAAGATTAAAAGCCTTAAATATAAGGACGGCTAAAAACATCTTGCCCGAATCGGATATTCTTTTTGATGCATTTTTGGGCACCGGCTTAAAAGGGCTTTTAAAAGCCGAGGATAAAAAAACAATAGAGAAGATAAATAAGGTCAAGGCCTTTAAGATAGCCTGCGATATACCGAGCGGCTTAAACCTTGATGGAGAAGCAAGCCCCAATGCAGTTCTATGTAACATGACCTTTTCGATGGGAGCCTTAAAGCAGGCCTTTTATTCGGATGAGGCAAAAGATATTACGGGAAAAATCGAGGTCATAGACCTAGGCCTCCCCCGCTCCTTATACGAACAAAACGAAAAGTCCAATGTTTTTTTACTCGAAAAAGAAGATATGCTTCTCCCTTCAAGAAAAAAACAAAACACCCATAAGGGAAGTTTCGGTCATGCAGGAATAATTGTAGGAGAAAAAAACGGGGCAGCACTTTTGGCAGCTTCTGCCGCCTTGGAATTCGGTGCAGGCCTTGTAACATTGATAGGAGAAAATCGGGAAAGGCCTAAAAACCTAAAAGCCGATTTTATGTATGACGGCAAATTCGAAGCCGGCAAATTCAATGTTAAAAAATTTACAAGCATCGCAATAGGTCAAGGACTTGGAAGAAAAAATGATGGACTTTTTTCTATCCTAAAGGTGAAAGAAACACAATCAATGCCAATGGTTATAGATGCGGATATCTTTTATTATGCCGAACTAAAAAAAATCTTACCCGAATTAAGTGCTGCCGTTTTAACCCCTCACCCAAAAGAATTTTCTTCACTTTTAAATATTGCCGGTTTTGGAAGTTTAAGCATTGAAGAAATACAAAAAAAACGCTTTATCTTAGCCTTAAGTTTTTCAAAAAAATTCCCTAAGCTTGTGCTTGTGCTAAAGGGAGCTAATACCTTAATAGCCCATAACGGAAAAATATGTATCAATACTTTAGGCTCTCCCTCTCTTTCAAAGGCGGGTTCAGGCGATGTGCTGACAGGTCTTATATGCTCCCTCTTGGCTCAGGGCTATAAGCCTCTTGATGCTGCAATTACGGGGAGCCTCGCCCACAGCCTTGCTTCTCAAAACTCAAGGGCAAGCTATAGCTTAACGGCAAGTAAGCTCATTAAAAATTTGGAAAAATTAGAAGCGGAGCAATTTAAAGAATCAAAGGCACGACAGGTAAAATAATATGAAGCAGTTTAAACTTATTTCGGATTATAAACCTTCAGGTGATCAGGGAGAAGCTATCAAGGCTCTTTCAGACGGAATAATTGCAGGCGACAAATTTCAAACGCTCAAAGGTGTTACGGGATCGGGAAAAACTTTTACAATGGCAAATATTATTCAAGCCGTACAAAAGCCGACCCTAATCATAAGCCACAACAAAACCCTTGCCGCTCAGCTTTACAGGGAATTTAAAACCTTTTTCCCTGAAAATGCCGTCGAATACTTTGTTTCATATTACGACTACTATCAGCCTGAAGCCTATGTTCCCGCACGCGACCTTTATATCGAAAAGGACGCTTCAATAAATGACGAGATCGACCGCCTCCGCCTATCGGCAACCTTCAGCCTTATGGAACGCCGAGACGTAATCGTCGTTTCCACCGTTTCCTGTATTTACGGTTTGGGGCTTCCCGAATCGTGGCGGGACTTACGCATAACCATAGAAAAAGGCGAAAACATCGAAATCGAAAAATTAAAAAAACAGTTGATAAGTTTGCAATATGAAAGAAACGATGCAGTCCTTGAAAGAGGCCGCTTCCGCGTCAAAGGTGATGTTATGGAAATTTTTCCGGCCTACATGGAAGATGCCTACCGCCTTGAATTCGATTGGGAAGAAATTGTGCGCATCAGAAAATTCAATCCGATTTCGGGTGAGGTAATACAGGAATACGAAGAGCTTTCAATTTATCCTGCAAAACACTTTGTGATGCCGGAAGATGCAATTCCCAATGCTCTTGAAAGAATAAAAAAAGAATTGGAAGAAAGGCTGAATGTTTTAAATAAGGAAGGAAAGCTCCTTGAAGCAGAAAGGCTAAAAACCCGCACCGAATACGATATCGAAATGCTTTCCGAAATGGGTTATTGCCCCGGCATCGAAAATTACTCGGCTCCAATCGCAAACCGGAAACCCGGAGAGCCTCCCGCTACCCTCTTTCATTATTTTCCCGATGACTTTTTATTGTTCATGGATGAAAGCCATGTAACATTTCCTCAAGTGGGAGCCATGTATGAAGGAGACCGCAGCCGCAAACAAAATCTTGTAGACTTCGGTTTCCGTCTTCCTTGTGCCTTAGATAACCGCCCTTTAAAAATCGACGAGTTTGAAAAGATGCTTAATCAGGCCGTTTTTGTTTCCGCAACCCCCGGCCCTAAAGAAATAAAATACTCTACCCGCATTGTCGAACAAGTAATACGCCCTACAGGCCTTTTGGATCCGATAATCGAGATTCATAAAAGCGAAGGCCAGATGGAGCATATCTACGGAGAGGTAAAAAAACGCATTGCCCTAAACGAACGCAGCCTAATTTTAACTCTTACAAAAAAGATGGCGGAAGACTTAACCGATTATCTTACAGGGCTCGGTCTCAAAGTAAAATATATCCACAGCGAAGTTGAAACGATTGAGCGTGTCGAAATTCTAAAGGGCTTGCGTGCAGGAGAATTTGATGTGCTTATAGGAATCAACCTTTTAAGAGAAGGCATCGACTTACCCGAGGTTTCTTTTATCGGAATTCTCGATGCAGATAAGATAGGCTTTTTGCGTTCTACTACAAGTCTTATTCAGATTGTAGGACGGGCAGCCAGAAACGAAAACGGTAAGGTAGTTATGTATGCCGACAGGATAAGCGATGCTATGAAAGAAACCATAGAAGAAACAAACCGCCGCCGTGCTATTCAGGAAGCCTACAACAAGGAACACGGTATAACACCCAAGACAATCAAAAAAGCAATTGAAGATATTTTAACACGGGAAAATGAAATAAAAAAAGAAGCGGCCCTTGCAGAAGCCGGCCCCCTTATCAACAGCCTAAACATTTTAAACCCTGCCGACAGAAAAAAACTTATCAAAAAACTTGAGGCCCAGATGGCCGAATATGCCGACATGCTCATGTTTGAAGAAGCAGCAGTCATAAGAGACAAGATAGAAGAAGTAAAGCGGATAGGAAGTTAAGGAAAAATATGGAATTGGATATAAAAAAATTTTGGAAAGCAATTGCGGAACAAGATGCTGAAAAAATACGTTCTTATTTTAATAAAACTGCAACTATCAGATGGCATAATACAAATGAGCAATTTACTTTAGAAGAATTTATCAAAGCTAATTGTGAATATCCCGGCAAATGGGAAGCGGAAGTTGAGAGAATCCAAAAAATAGAGAATCTAATCATTACTGCCGTAAAAGTATTCAACAACGATACATCGGTTCACGCAACATCTTTTATAAAAATTGAAGACGATAAGATTATTGCAATGGATGAATATTGGGGAGATGACGGCAAGCCTCCGCAATGGAGACTTGATATGAAAATAGGAACTGCAATTAGATAAGTTATCATTTTAAAAATTAAACAGTTATCTCGATTTGGTTGCCTTCGGGACCGATGATACAGCTTTCATAATATCCGTCTCCGGTTGTTCTTGGACCCGATAAAACTTTGTATCCGTCATTTTGTAAAATTTGTGTTAATTCATCTACCCTTTTTTTTGAACCCACACTAAATGCAACATGACTTAAGCCTGTCCTTCGAATCTCCTTATTCGGATCCTGCATATCAGGATGATTCATAAGTTCAAGCCTTGCTCCATCATCGAAAGTCAAAAAATAAGAACGAAAATTCGTCGTTTTATTGTGATAACCGTCACTGGAATTTGCTTTAAAATATTTAATAAAAAAATTCTTTGCATTTTCAATATCATTTACATACATTGCTATATGCTCTATTCGCATTATTTACCTCTCTTATTTTGTTGGTTCCATTTGAAACTTATATCTTAATTTTATATCGAATTATTTTACTTACTCTTGCATAAAATGAAAGAATAGATAAAAATCCTATCGTTATATATACGCAAAATAAAATAACATTAAACAGATATTTGTTCAATAATGCATGTAATATTAATATTATAATCGGAATTGAATATAATATAACGGCAACAAAACGGCCTATTTTATCGAAAAATAATAATTTATTCTTTTTTAGTTTTTTGTCAAATAAATATGATGTTATACAAAATTCTGTAAATTTAATTAAAATTATTATGATCATACCTACAGGTAACAAACCTTGTTTATACATAACGCAAGCTGTAGTAAAAATAAAGAAAAAGTCGGTTGTAACATCTAATACAGCACCTACTCTACTTTGGACATTATAATAACGGGCAAGTTTTCCATCAAAAAAATCCGTTAAAGCTATTACCAAAAATAATATGCCGTAAAGAAAGAGTCTGCGTTCTTCATATAACAACATGACATTAAACATAATAGAAAGAGGTATTCTTAATAAAGTCAAGGTATTGATAAAAATTTTTTTTTGTATATCAAAAGTTTTATTATATATCATAGAACATCCCATTAAATACAAATATTATCTAGCGGAATTTTCATATACCAAACCTTTTACAAAATATACTGTAAGAAGTTTAATTACTTCACTGCAGCCTTCAAAATCAGAATCTGTTACATGGCAATCAATATAATATAAAAACTCATATACCCTCTTTAACCGAACGGCTAATTGAGGCTTAATTTTTAATTCTTTCATTTTTTTATCAATCACAGTCATCAAAAAATTGTGAAATTGATTATCCTTTTTTCCTTGTTCTGAAAAATAGTATTTACGTAGAATCTTTGATATTTTGGGATTACTCCATTCCGCCATTATCTTATTCCCAAATAAATGTTTTGAAGTTACGAAAAACAATGATTCAATAATCGATTCGATCGGCAGCTGCCAATCAACATGTTCCATAACTAATTGCCTCACTCTCGTATTTTCAAGTTTGTAAACCTCTAAAAATATATCTTCTTTGGAAGAATAATATTTGTAGAAAGAACCTGTTGCAACATTTATTGATTTTGTAATATCCGAAATATTTGTTTCCTTATATCCCTTTTTTGTAAAAATGGCATGTGCACTAGCCAAAAGTTCTTCTTTTTTATCCATTTCAACCTCTTTATGAATGAATATTTATAATTATTCATTCATAATTTACCATATAATTTTATTTATGTCAAGCCGAAAGATTAAATTTATAAAACTATGTTGATTTTTATGGATCCTATCCACATAAAGAGGTGTTTCGAGAACCGATAATATTTAAGGGAGCCCATAAAAACTGATGCTTTTATAAACTCCCTTAAATCACCTTATAAGAAATTTTTAAACCAAACTGCACATTCCTTGAGCCGCTTGCAGTTAAAAATCTCTACCTCATCCCTTCCAAATAACCTTTTAGTTTTTCGATACGCCTTAAAAACTCGGCGTGTTTTTCTTTTTCGCCTTCGATGACTTCGGGAGGAGCGTTTTTAACGAAGTTTTCGTTTTTGAGCTTAGAATCTATCTTTGAAGCATTTTGTTCATTTTTTTCAAGCTCTTTTTCAAAACGCTTTTTTAATTGATCGATATCTATTGAATCTCCCGTTATCAAAAAAGCCTCAAAACCCGCTCCTACTACACCGATTGAAGAGGCAGGTTTTTCTTTAAGAGAATCGATAAAGTCTAAACCGGAAAGGCCTGAAAGCATTTCTATTATTTCGGAATTTTCACGGGCAGCTTCCGCAGGAGAGTTTTTCTCGATATAAAGAGAAACCTTAAGCTTTAACTGAGGGTCTATGCCGCATTCGGCCCGTAAGGCTCTAATGTTGCGGACAATTTCCTGCAAGGTCCTAAAACGGATAGAAGCAGCCTCATCTATGCGTTCTTTTTTTTCTTCGGGGTAATCGGAAGTCATTAAAATCTTGGCACGGGGCAAGGCGCCTTCAGCACAATTACCGGGCAGCTTTGAATAAATCTCTTCGGTAACAAAGGCTAAAAACGGATGAAGCAGGCGTAAGGATTCTTCCAAAACGGCAAGGAGCACCGAAGCCGCCCTATCCTTCTCTTTTTCGTCTCCGTACTTAAAAGAAAGTTTAGTACCTTCAACATACCAATCACAAAAATTATTCCAAAAGAATTCGTAAACCTTTTGAGCGGCCTCATTATAACGGTAAGAATCGAGGCTTGAGCGAACCGTTTGAGCCGCCTCGTTTAGTTCATGATAAATCCAGCGGTCAAGTTCTTTTAAGCTGTTTAGACTGCCGTCCCGTCCGACAGGCACAATGGTTCTGCCTGCAAGATTTCCTAAAATATATCGGGAAGCGTTCCAAACCTTGTTTGCAAATTTTGAGCCGAGCTTAAAACTTTCCATGTCGATTAAGAAGTCTTGACTTTGAGAACCGCACATAAAGGTAAGGGTGAACTTCATAGCGTCAGCCCCAAACTCTTCGATGGCTACAAGGGGGTCAATACCGTTTCCCAAGCTCTTACTCATCTTGCGGCCTTGTTTATCCCGAACCAAACCGTGAATAAAAATATCTTTAAAAGGAGCCTTGCCCGTAAACTGCAAGGAGGCCATTATCATTCTTGCTACCCAAAAGAAAATTATATCGTGTCCTGTAACAAGGGCCGATGTCGGAAAAAAGCGTGCGAGGTCTTCGGTCTTTTCGGGCCAGCCGAGGGTTGAAAAAGGCCAAAGCCAGCTTGAAAACCAAGTGTCTAAAACATCCTCATCCTGCTTTATGTTTTTTGATTTACAGTGAGGACATTCCGTAATATCCGTACGGCTTACGATAGTTTTTCCGCAATCGGCGCAATACCAAACAGGAATACGATGCCCCCACCAAAGCTGACGGGAAATACACCAGTCGCGAATATTATTCATCCAGTGAGCATAGGTGTTTTCCCATTTTTGAGGATAAAAAACAACATCGCCTTTTTTCCATGCATCTAAGGCTTTTTGAGCCAAGGGCTGCATTTTTACAAACCATTGTTTTGAAACATAGGGCTCTATACTTGTATGACATCGGTAACAGCAGCCTACTGCGTGTTTTATTTTTTCTTCATTTTTAAAAAGGCCCAGTTCTTCCAAATCTTCGATAACGGCCTTGCGTGCTTTTTCCGTTGAAAGGCCTCGGTATTTTTCGGGAACGGCATCGTTTAATGTTCCGTCGGGGTTTAAGATATTTAGAACGGGAAGATTATGCCTTTTACCTACCTCCCAGTCATTGGGGTCATGGGCAGGAGTTATCTTTACAACCCCCGTTCCGAATTCTTTATCGACATAGGAATCGGCAATTACAGGAATTTTCCTATTTGCGAGAGGGAGAATTACTTCCTTTCCTATGATGGAAGCATAGCGGGGGTCTTCGGGATGAACGGCTATGGCGGTATCGCCCAAAAGGGTTTCAGGGCGGGTGGTTGCAATTTCTATTTCTTGTATTTTCTCGCCGGCTTCATTTTGTAAAACTGCCCCGTCTGCCAATTTATAATAAATATGGTACATGCCGCCCTTTCGGTCTTCATGTTCGACCTCATCATCGGAAATTGCGGTACCGCATGAAGGGCACCAGTTTACAAGGTAATTTCCCTGATAGATTAGCCCCTGTTCATATAAAGAAACAAAGACCTCTCTTACAGCCTGAGAAAGCCCTTCATCTAAGGTAAAGCGTTCCCTATCCCAATCAACCGAAACTCCCATTTTGCGGAGCTGCTTTGTTATAATCGAGTGATGTTCATTTTTAACTTCCCATACCTTTTCGATAAAAGCTTCCCGTCCGAGGTCGCGGCGGTTTTTGCCTTCGGCCTTCAGTTTTTTTTCTACAACGGATTGCGTGGCAATACCTGCATGATCGGTTCCGGGAATCCAAAGGGTTTCGTCCCCTTTCATACGGTGGTAACGGACAATTACATCCTGCAAGGTTTCATCAAGGGCATGGCCTACATGGAGAACGCCCGTAACATTGGGCGGAGGAATGACGACAGTAAATGTATTTTTTGTGTTTTTCTTTTTTATCGGGCTAAAGCACTTATTGGCTTCCCAAAAGGAATAAATACGCTCTTCAAATTCTTTAGGATTATAAGATTTTTCCAATTCAATCGCCTGCAATTTTTCGCTCATTGTTTTCTCCAATCGTTTTAAAATACGAGGAAAGATTATAATATGAAAAGGTTAAGTTTTCAAGTGGGACAGATTAGGTATTAGGGGAAGGGAGTACAAACCATAATCCCGACGATTGACTTTATTTTACGATTATTACATAATAACAATATGAATTTTAATGATTTTTTATCGCTTATGAAAAAAAGACAAAGCTGCAGGAGCTTTGATTATTCTAAACCTGTTTCAAAAGAGGACTTGATTTCTATTTTGGAGGCAGGGAGGCTTTCGCCGTCGGCCTGTAATTCTCAGCCCTACGAGGTCTTTGTAGCTCAAGGCGAAAAGGCCAAGATAATTGCAGATGCTAAGATGGGTTCTTTTAACAAGTTCATCGATGACTGTAATACTTTTTTGGTAATAGCCGAAGACAATTACAGCCTGCCTGCAAAGATAGGTTCACTGATAAAGAAGGTTGACTTTAAGGCCATAGATATAGGTATCTTAACGGCCAACCTTGTAAATGCAGCCTCAGCCCTAAATTTGGAAACCTGCATCCTCGGTGTCTTTGACGAAAAACGAATCCAAAAGCTCATAGAGCGAAAAAAGAGAATCCGCCTTGTCATAGCCCTAGGCTATCCTAAAGAAGGATATCCTTTAAGGGAAAAGACAAGAAAGGACTTTGACGATAATATGCACTTTTTAGCCTAAAACTAAAACTTTTTAAGGTGCAGGTGGCAAGGTAGTAAGATTACCGTAAGAATTTACATACCATGGTGTGCCTCCATTAGACTTTACTTTAAACTTTTTATAGTTTTCAAAATTGGATATATCGTCGGCAAGAACTTTTATATTGTTACTGCCTGACGGATAGCTTTGAGGATTTATCATGGCCGCAGTTCCTCCATCAGGAGTAAGCTTACTTAAAATATTTATCATCTTATTTGTAGGAAGATATACATCATTGTTTTCGTCTATTTTTGCACTACCCGACATTGTAAATGAGCCGCCTGCGACATAAACACCCTTACCCTTACTATTAATATCTTTGTTGTTTTCTTTGATAAGGCCGCCAATCATTGTAAAGATTCCGCCATTTATGTATACACCTCCGCCTTCACCACTAACCTTCTTTGTGCTATTGTTTTTTATTTCGCCGCCGATCATTGTAAAGGTTCCTCCGGCTATAAGAACACCTCCTCCACGTACGGCGTATGATGCCTTATTTTCCGTTATAACACAATTAGCCATCTCGACTTTACCTTCCGTATAAATTGCACCGCCTCCGTGGCTGCCGCTATCTGCACCCTTAAGGGTAAGCCCTTTAAGGCTAAAATCTGTTCCAGTATATACCTTAAATATTTGGTGATAATTTATATTACCACCTGTTCCATAGTTTGCATTTAAGATGTCAGAACCTGAACCCGTAAGGCCCATGATTGTAAGCTTCCTGTCTACACCGGCCGGAAAATAAGGAGGTTTTATTATCTCAATCGCTCCATAATTATCATATAAACCGCTAGCTTTAATTTCTCCATCTATATAAATAACGGCATCTTGAGGAGCATTAGCTACGGCATCTTTAAGTGTCTTCCATGAATCGGATGATGACTTCACTAATTGGGCAAGGTTACCTCTTTTATCTACCTTCCAATGTGTAGAACTTTTGTCGGATACCTTGAATTTATCATTACAGGCTGCGGCAGCAGAACTTTCAAGCACCTTAATAACCGTATTTCTATCAGGATATTTTTCAGGCGTAATTTTAGCACCAAAGTCCCCTAAAGCAGAAGTTTCAACTTGTATTTTTTTGTTCTCTTTTAGATAGACATCATTGTTCTCATCTATTTTTGCACCAGCCTTCATCTCAAAAGTTCCATCGGCAACATATATACCCTTCCCCTCACCGGAACTTCCTACAGTGTTACCATTTATTAAGGTATGTTCTATTTTTACGGTACCGCCGGCAATATAAATACCGCCCCCTTTATTTTTACCGGGCTGACTACTATTTGCCTTACAGCCTGAAATAATAACCTTATCGGATACGGTTCCTTGAATAGTAAGATTACCTCCGTCATTATAAATACCGCCCCCGTTTTGAGCTTCATTGTCTTGTATCTTTACACCTTCCTTTATTGTACAATTAGCCCCTGCAAAAATAAATATGCCTCCGCCTAAATCGCCTGCCAAATTAAAGCCATCGGTACCTATACAGGTTCCCTTGTTTATAAGACAACCGTCACTTTGCGTAGAGGCGACATATATACCTGCTCCGTTTTTAGCCGTATTAGAATATATTTTTGTAGTCTGATCTGTTTCAGTACCTATTGTACATTTTCCATTTGCAGCTACAAATACAGCACCGCCTATATTTGCATTGTTTGAAATAAATTTGCAGTTATCGATTGTGGTCTGTCCGGATTCAACATAAACAGCACCTCCTGCTCCGGCAACAGAATTTGAACCGGCTTCATTATCTTCAAACTTACAGTTTTTAGCGGTAAAACTTCCTTTAGAATATACGGCAGCTCCGTTCAACTGGGTAGAACTATCTTTTCCGCCGCCTTTAAGGGTAAGACCGTCAAGGGTGAGGTTTCCTGAAGGTTCTATCTTAAATATCCTGTGATGAGGTTTACCTCCCGTATTTTTATTTGCATTGAGTATGTCGGATACTGAGTCCGTCTTACCTTTTATTGTAAGGGTTCTGGTTACCGTAATTTCTCCATAATTATTTAAAGTACTTTCAGCCTTAATTTCGCCGTCAATGATGATAAGATTAGGCCCATCTGTTGCTTCTACGGCATCTTTTAGTTTTTTCCAACCGTCTGTAGATGTAATTGTTATAGTACCGCCTTCAATCAGCTTAACATACCTTATCTGCCAGTCACTCGGCGTAAAACCGCTACCTTCGGCCCTAAATTTAATCTCATAAAAAACATCTCCCGATCCGGGTTTATCCAGCTCTATATCTACACTAGTTCGAGGACCACTATCTATTGCAAAATAGATATATGTACTTCCATCATGCTTTTTGACTTCTCCTTTGATAATAGCACCTTTGGTAGCCGTTTCAGCCTTTAATTTTATTTTATCCCCGCTAATATCTTTATAAGCAATTGTGTAAGGAGAAGCCGGATCATTTGAAAGAATCTCATGGGGAGATGTAACCGTCATATCGTAAAGCTTTGCATTATCAGGCGTGTTGGCAGGTGTTGATACAGTCTTTTTATTAGAAGAGGAAAGCTTTTTTTCATCGCCGATATATAAAGTATAATCTGTTTTTATACCGCCTACTACAGCATTAGTTTTAAAATAAAGATTAGCATCAGGTGTTGGACTACCACCCAAAGGCAAAACATCAGTTTTAGCAATAAAATTCGAATCGGTTGTAGTAAAGCCGGTTCCTGAAGAGTTTAGTTCTATAGGGTATTCGGTTCCATTTATAATTATACTTTTAATATCTTTATGAAGAAAATCGCCGCCCATCTTTTCTTTTAATTTATCGGAATCGCAGCTTATACAGAGCACATAGTACGCAGGATCAGGTGAGACTAAGGGGACACGGGTTTTACAGATAACGGCATCGGTTATATCGGGAGGAGGAGTATTACAACGCAGTTTAAATGTACGTGTCTCGAATTTTCTACCTTCTTTACTGATAAAAGTTATCCTAGGACTTAAATTCTGCTTACCATACTCATATTTTTTTAAAAAAGCTTCATTATATTTTAGGCGAATTTCGTCAAAAGCGGTTTGTTTAAGCTCGTAGTCGGTACCATTGCACGGGAACACCGCCGTCGATACCTTTGACACCGCTTTCAAACGTAATTATATCGGTATAAGTACCGGGTCCTTCGGGCATTTTTAGACTGTGTCTTCGTGAATTAAGTAATTTTAATGTTACCGTTTGATCGGAAGCACTAGGTATACACAGGTATGACTGTCCATCTTTCGGACTATCAGGAATTATTTCTTTTATCAATACCGTAGAAACCCAATTTTCAAAATCTTTTTCAATATCGGCAATAAATTGTTTACAAGTTGTTAATGTCAATATTAAAATTATAAATATACTGCCATAAAAAAATTTGCGCAAATCGACCTCCGGCAATTATTTTCAAATATAAGATCTTTAGATAAGAAACCCCTGCCTAAATTCGGAAGGGGTTTCTTTATTAAGTATTAAAATTTAACAAAAAATCTTAACATAAAGATAACAAAAAGTATCCATGTAACAACAGGGATTTCTTTAAATTTTCCTTTAATACATTTTAAGATAACATAGGCCAAGACTCCGTATACGATACCTTCGGCAACACTGTAGGTAAAGGGCATCATAATCATTGTCAAGAATGCGGGGATACCTTCCGTAGGGTCTTTATAGTTTATTTCGCCGGCTTGGGTCATCATCAAAAAGCCGACTATTATTAAAGCAGGGGCTGTGGCTGCGGAAGGAATCAATAAGAAAATCGGAGAAAACAGCAAGGCAATAATGAACATACCGGCAGTAACCACAGAGGTTAATCCGGTTCTTCCTCCGGCAGCAACACCGGCCGTACTTTCTACATAACTTGTTACCGTTGATGTTCCGAGAGCTGCACCTACTACTGTTCCGATAGCGTCCGATAAAAAGGCCTGCTTAATTTTGGGAATATTTCCATCCTTATCTACAAGGTTTGCCTGAGTTGCAACACCTACAAGGGTTCCTACCGTATCAAAAATATCGACAAAGAGGAATGAAAAAAATACAATAAAAAACTTAAAAGAAAGAATATTCGAAAAGTCAAAATTGAGTACGGCAGGAGCCGAGGGGAGACTTATAGGAGACCAGCCTTCCCAGCCCCCGAATGGAACCGTAATCTTTAAGGGAATGCCTATGATGGTTGTAATTAAAATACCTATCAATATCGCTCCCGGTACTCTTAAAATAAAAAGAGCACAGGTTATAATTAAACCTATCATGGCTAAAACGGCAGGAGAGCCCCAAGTGAATTTTCCGAGTCCTACGAGGGTTGCAGGATTATCGACAATTATTCCGGAATTTTGAAAAGCAATAAAAGTAATAAAGATACCGATACCTGCGGCTACAGCTTTTTTAAGATTAAGAGGTATGGATTTTACAATAGCTTCACGGACGTTTACAAGTGAAAGCAAAATAAAAAGAACGCCCTCTAAAAACACGGCTGTTAATGCCGTAGACGGGGAATAACCTAAGCCGATAACAACGCTATACGTAAAAAAGGCATTTAATCCCATTCCTGAAGCAAGAGCAACAGGCAGGTTAGCCAAAAGCCCCATAGCGAGGGTTGCAATAGCGGCTGACAGAGCGGTTGCAGTAAAAACGGCACCTCTATCCATTCCGGCTTCACTTAAAATGCCGGGATTTACGGCCAAAATATAAGCCATTGCCAAAAAGGTAGTGATACCCGCAATAACTTCGGTGCGCACGGTAGTATTGTGCTCTTTAAGTCTAAAAAATCTTTCCATAACTAAGAAATTCTCCTTGGCGCATTCTAACACAATTTTTTATTTACAGCAATAGATAAATTTTAGATATTTTTAAATAAAATCAAATTTCCATTTAAAAAATTAGTATTTAATACAAAAAAAAACTATATATAAGTATGAAGACAAAAAATATTTTTATTAAATCCTTTAGGATTTGCTCAATGATGTTGCTATGCAGCATCTTTTTAAATGCGGAAATACCTGTAGAAAAAGCAAATTTTTCTCTTACACAGAGTATTGATCTTAACTTTAACTATAACCTAAAAGCGGAAGCAAAAAATCCTTTTTTTGAGCTTTATACAGAAGCAAAAATGCGGGAATACCGGCCTAAATTTGCTCTTATGCCGCAAGGTTTTAGCTTAAAATTCAGCCCCCTTCTATACAGGGAAAAGAAACAGCTTTATCCTGCCCTCTCGTTTTTTTATGGGGGAATTACAAAATCAAGCTTTTTAAACCTGATGCTTTTAAAGGAAAGTTTCGAAAAAAAGCCTTTTTATAAAGGAATCGGCTTTGCACCTAAGTATTTAATAGGTATCTCAAAATCCAAATTTGATGCAAGTTTAGGTACCGAATTTGCAATAAAAAATTTTAACTTGGTATTTTTTTCCGAACAAAAGCCGAAAGAACTATGGCCGGATCTTTCTTTTTGTACTGTTTATAAAAAAGAAAATGAAACCGCATTGTTCAATATGAGCTTTTTTTCTTCTTTAACAAATTCCGCCTACTCTCAATTTAATCTAAAAGCACCTGCCTATGATCAATTTTATTCGGGAGAATTTATATTGGCCGAAAAGGGAACGGTATCTTCCGTATTTTTACTAGCCGGCGGAATAAAAATTCCTTATGGAAAAATATCCGGAATCGGCGAATCCGATTTGAACTTTTTGGGTAAGGCCGAGTACAATTTTCAAAGCGAGTATTTCGAGGCTAATGCCGGAA
Organism: Treponema denticola ATCC 35405; assembly: GCF_000008185.1. Classification (NCBI taxonomy): domain Bacteria; kingdom Pseudomonadati; phylum Spirochaetota; class Spirochaetia; order Treponematales; family Treponemataceae; genus Treponema; species Treponema denticola. The sequence continues at coordinate 1,398,476 of NC_002967.9, read as the reverse complement.
CTATGTTTGAAAATGATGGAACATTAAAAGCCTTTTTTCAACCTAAGATTTCAGTTGATGCTTTGGATCTGGGTTTTTCGTATAATTTTTTACGGAAGTATTTTGAAAAGAAAAAGCTGTTCAAAAATTTTCATTCGGGAGGAATGGGTTTAGGTCTTAGCTTTACAAAATGTAAATTTTCCGGAGAAATTTATTATAATGACTCTTCATGGGACCTTAAAGGACAAATAAAAATTCCTATAAACCTTTTTTTCAACACCCTCTTTTCAATAAAAGGAAACACAAAACTGGAAGAAAAATCTCAAAATCCCTTTATAGTAAAAAACTATTCTTTTTCATCGGATATTAAAATAAAATTTAATAAGAGTTTCAATCTAAATATTTCAGCTTCTTTTATGCAAAAAAATAAAACGGTAAAAATAAATAAGAGTCCATATATAGTTTGGGAAAAAGGAGTTTTTAACTTTTCTACTCAGGCAGAATTTATAAAAAAGACAAGGCTGACATCAAACTCTTTTAAGGGAGAAATAATATTGGAAACCGCCAAGCCTTTTATAAAAGGAAGCCTTGCATATAAAATAAGTTTTTAAAATGCAAAATGCCAAAGAGTCTCGCGTTCATAAACTTCACCCGGCTTAATTACGGTATTGGGGAAATGAGGCTGATGTAACGAATCCGGGAAGGCTTGACTTTCAAGGCAAAGGCCTGCAAATTTATTATAGACGTCTCCGTTCTTGCCTAATTCGTTGTTAAGAAAACCACCCGTATACATTATAAGAGCAGGTTGTGCCGAGTAAACGGTTAAGGTTCTTTTGGTAACGGGCTCTTTTACTATTGCAGCCAAGGTTTTATGGTCACTGACTTCTTTTTTTATAACCCAGCTGTTATCAAAACCCCCGCCTATTTCTTGTACGCCCTCGCTCAAAAGCTTAGGTTTTCTAAAGTCATAGCCCGTATTTTCTACATTTAAAAATTTACCCGTCGGAATAAGCTCTTGGTTGATTTCAAGGTATTGCTCGGCGAATATTTGAACCTCATGATTTAAAACCGAAACATAGGAGCCGTTAGACTGCATTCCGGCAGGATTTAAGTTAAAATAGCTGTGATTTGTAAAATTAACCGGTGTCGTTTTATCGGACACGGCCTTATATCTTATAATAATCTCATTATCCGGCGTAAGAGAATAGCTTACTTGAATTTTTAAATTTCCGGGAAAGCCCTGCTCCCCATCGGGAGAGGTACGAGAAAAAACGACACCCGCTTCTTGCCTGTTTTTAAAGGTTTTTGCCTCATACAGCATTTTATCGCAATACGGATAACCTCCATGAAGGCAGTGTTTACCGCCGTCATTAGGCGTTAAAAGATATTGCTGGTTTCCTAAAGTAAATTCCGCATTTGAAATTCTGCCTGCGTATCTGCCTATAAAAGAACCGAAATGCGGAAAATTATTTATATAGCCGATAAAGCTTGAATATCCTAAAACAACATCGTCAAAGCCTCCGTTTTTTGACGGCAAAAGGATTCCCGTAATACAGCATCCGTAATTAGTACAACAGAGCATCATCTTACCGTTGAAAATCGTAAATAATAAGGCCTTATTTCCGTTTGAAAAAGTTCCGAATTCGGTCGTTGTGATCTTCATATCTTCCTCCCAATATTTATAATTAAGTATAGCATATTATTGCATTATATGATAGAATGCGGCCCGGAGAATTTTATGAAACACAAAATTATATTAGTTTTGGCAGCTGTCTGCCTATTTTTCGGTTGTACCAAAAACGAAACACAAAAGCCGGTTACCATGGTATTTTTACCGAATGAATCAAGCGATGCTATGAAGGATGCGCGGCAAGCTTTTATGGAAATAATAAGCGAAGCTGTAGGCCGTCCCGTCGAAATCAAAACGACAACTGATTATAACATAGCCTTAGAAGCAATTATATCCGGAAATGCAGACATGGCTTATATCGGAGCCGAGGGTTATATAAATGCCCATAAAAGAAATCCGGCCATTGTACCGGTAGTAACGAATTCGGGACCCAGCGGCACATTGGAAGATGCACTATACTACAGCTTTATAGCAGTAAGAACGGAAGATGCAGCTCAATATAAAGATGAAGACGGCTATGACTTAAACCGCTTAAAAGGAAAAAACATTTCATTTGTTTCTACAAGCTCTACATCGGGCTTTGTAATTCCTGCGACTCTGTTCGTAAAAAAATTCGGATTAACAGGTACCGATGAACTTATTCAGGGAAATTCCGTTTTTTCTAAGGTGCTATTTGCAGGTTCCCATCAAGGCTCTCAGGTTAATCTATTTAGAAAGGATGCAGAAGCCGCAGCCTTTGCAATTCCTCAAACAATAGGCGTCTATGATCTAATCGAAGGAGAAGCCTATCAGACAGGAGCCGCTTACAAGGTTGTAGAAGGAGCTATAGAACCATTTGACAAATTTCCCGGAAGCGAAATTACCATAATCCAATCGATTCCTGTTTTAAACGCTCCAATAGTCATGAATACAAAGACCCTGTCCCCTGAAGAACAGAACAAAATACAGGAAGCCCTTACCTCAGAAAAAACGGCAAATAATCCCGGTATTTTTAAAATAAAAGACTCCTACAAAAAAGGAATGTATCCAAAATACACGGAAAAAACAAAACTTGTTAAAACCACAGATGCTTGGTATGATAAAATCAGAAATTTAACAAAATAAGTTTGTAAAAGTTTGTAGAAAGGCTTGACATAATGCTGCTTATATGCTATACTCTCCCCCACATCGCAGGGTAGAGCAGTTGGCAGCTCGTCGGGCTCATAACCCGGAGGTCGGAGGTTCGAGTCCTCTCCCTGCTAATCTTTTTTAAAGGCACTCAGATGAGTGCCTTTTTTTAACTAAAAGATAGAGAACTTAGCTGTAAATATCGTATCGATATGTAATGGTACATTATCCGGCCTATTCTCTTTAGAAAAACCTATCATATCAGGACCTATAAAAAAATAAGCACAGATATTTTTCTTTTCTATATCATCTACTTTGTAAATAAGATAGGTTTGTGAAACACCATATTTATCATACTCTAATGCCAAAGAAGCTCCCGAATTACTTGAAGGATTTATAAAGTCGGTATACATACCGTATTCCGACTTAAAATTAGATATATCAGTATATTTATCTAAAGGACAAGCAGTAAAGTCAGCAATATGTTCCGATATATCAATTTTTTCCGGCATTTTTTCTAGCTTTTTTTATATCGTCCCAAAATCGGCTGTATTGCTCTACGGATTTTCGGGCAACTTCTTTTTGCTCTTCGGTAGGAGGATTCATTTGACATTTACAAAAATACGCTATCGTTTCGGGGTTGCGTAGAATTGTGGGTTTTATAGGTTTAAATTGCGAATAATCCATAGTTTTTCTCCTTATTTTTAATCTAACACCTAGGCTGCTTTTTGTCAATACTTTTTTTTACTATTTTTACAACGGAGCATTTTTACAGCTGACGTAAGTTTATTCCTATAACAACGCCGACGGAAATCATAGCCGTCCAAAGGGAAGAACCGCCGTAGGACAAAAACAAGAGAGGGATTCCTGTAATAGGCATTATCCCCATAACCATGCCTACATTTACAAAAAAATGGAAAAAGAACATTGCCAAAATACCGGAAACAATGAGTTTGCCAAAAAGATCATCACATCGCTTAATCGAAAGGAAAAATCTAAAAAAAACTATGCTGTAAAGGAAAAAAACAAAAATGCCGCCTAAAAAGCCCCATTCTTCCGATAAAATACTGAAAATAAAGTCCGTACTTTGTTCAGGTAGGTATCGGTAATGACTTTGAGTTCCCATAAGATAGCCGCGTCCCATGAATCCGCCTGAACCGATAGCTGTAATTGACTGAATTATATTCCAGCCGTGTTTTAAGGGGTCTACCTCAGGATCCAAGAAAATAATTAAACGCATCATCTGATATTCTTTTAAAGCCCTCACCCCGACTATAGAACCTGCAAATGCCAGAGTAATCAGCGAAAGAACATAGGCTATCCAATAATAATATCTTCTTTTTAGTAAAACATTACCTATCATTGCAATGACGGTTGAAATACCCATTGCAAATAGAATAATAATGGAAACTTGAGAATTTTTTAAAATATTTGTCATAACATGACTTGTCTTTAAAATTATTTCCTCCCAAAGAGGCATAAGGGTAAACACTATTGTTAATACACCAAGAAAAAAGACATAGAGGATAAAGCGCAGCGGAATACCGGCAATAAAACACATTATCAAAAAAATCGGAATATATACGCTTGCCGTTCCAAGGTCAGGCTGTTTTAAAATAAGGGCAACAGGAACAATCATTATCGCAATCGCCTTTATAAATCGTTTCAGAGGTTCTTCATTTTGCGATTTATCCAAATAATAGGCTAAAAAAAGAATAAAAATAAGCTTTATAAATTCTGAAGGCTGAATACCTAGATTCTTTAAACCTATCCAGCTTCTTGCATTATGTCTGACAGTTCCAAAAATACCGGTATAAAGCAACAAAATCATTCCCACCAAATAAATTAAAAAGGTTCTGTCCTTTATCCGCCTGTAATCGTAAATGCAGGAAAGCAATAATAAAACGATACCTGTACACACCCATAAAATCTGCTTAACATACTCCTTAGAAACAAGTTCTCCGGCAGAATTTATTCCTGAAGAATAAATAAAAAGTACTCCTATAAAAGACAAAAGAACAACAGCCAAAAATAATAGATAATCAAAGTTTGTAATTTTGCGTATGTTCATTCGCTTCTCCTTACAACTGCAGGAAGATGCCTAAAGCCGAGATAGTCTATAGTTTCATCATAGGTTTGATTTGCAAGTGTTCCATGCAATATTATATTGGCAGCATAAGGAGCCCACCATTCCCACTCGTTTACAGCCTCTACAATAACGCTGACTACTATGATGTCCTTAGGAGGTGCGTCATAGGGACCGTAAGCTACCATCCATGAATGCCACCTATCATGTAAGCCGACTTCAGCAGTTCCCGTTTTGCCTGCAAAACGGAACATGGGATTTTTCATAGGATAGCGGGCCTCTCCCTGTATCGTAACAAGATTCATAGCCTGTCTGACTTGTTCAAAAACTTCCTTACCGATATTTTCTTTATGCAGAATTTCAGGCTGAACGGTTTTTATAACCTCACCGCTTGAAGGATCTCTTATTTCTTTTAAAAGGTGGGGCTTATAGATTACACCATTGTTTATAACCATACATGCCATGTTTGCTACCTGAAGCGGAGAAGCAAGAGTAAAACCTTGACCTATAGACATATTCATTGTATCTCCGTTAAGCCATTTTTCATGGAAACGACGCTCCTTCCATCTAGGCGACGGAACAAAACCATCGGATTGACTGGGCAGGTCTATCTCCGTGGACTGACCCAGCCCGAAACGCTTTGCATAATCGACAATTTTTTCAACACCCAAATAATCGCGGCAAACCGTCCAATAATAAATATCACATGATTTTGCCAAAGCCTCGTTTAAAGCCAATTTTCCATGCCCCGGTTTTCTTATATGACAGCGGAATACTCGGTTTCCATATTCAATTTCTCCCAAACAAGGTACCGTTGTTTCAGGCGGAAAGGCTTTTTCGTTTAAAATGGCGGTGTTCATGATAACCTTAAATGTTGAAGCAGGAGGATAGGCAGCATCTACAGCCCTGTTTAAAAGCGGCTTATCGGGATTTTCAAACAATTCTTTTGCAAGAGAACTTGAGATTTCCTTGCCGAAAATATTTTGATCAAAAAAAGGATAGGAAACCATTGCCAGGACCTCGCCTGTTGTAGGTTTTAATACGACAGCAGCCCCTATTCTGGGGCCCAAAGCATCTTCTGCCAGTTTTTGAATTCTCTTGTCGATAGTAAGAACAAGGTTATTTCCCATCTTAGGCGGTGTTACAACTGTGGTGTTTTCTATGTATCTGCCCTTGGCATCTACAGTCCGGTATTCCACCCCATCGGTACCGCGTAAAATTTCGTCATATTGTTTTTCGATTCCGGCCTTGCCTATTATGCTGTTTGAGGTATACCCCTTATTATAAAAGCGGGTCAATTCGTCCGTAGTTATATCGCCTACATAGCCTATTATGTGAGAAAAAGAACGGGTATCTACATAGTTTCTGACAGGTTTTGAGTGCCATGAAACCCCCGGAAGAGAATCGATGCTTTCTGCCACTTGCACAACCGTGGAATAATCGACATTGGATTTGATTTGTATTGATCTAAAATCTCTCCTAACACTTACCGGCAATTTTTTTTCTATCTGTGAAACAGGAATTTTTAAGATTGAACTTAACCTGTTTATTACGGTATCGAATTCCTGACGAGGGACCTCTCCGGGTACAATATCAACAGCGAAGGAGTCGATGTTTAAAACCATCGGCGTATTTGCTTCTCTATCAAATATCTCGCCTCTTTGAGCCGGTATAACGGTTGTCCGCTTTGAAATATTTTGTGACTTTTGCTTAAACTGATCTCCGTGAATGATCTGCATTGAAAACAGTTTATAAGTATAAGCTATCAAAATAAAAAAAACGAAGATTGAAAATAACCTAAGCCGTGAATTTAAACTATCTTCAGTATTTTTCATATTGTACTATACTCCTCGATATAAAGGCTTGAGGAAAAAGATTAAAAAATAAAAATACAAAGGGAGTAAAAAAAATATTTACCGCAGCCTCTATGGCAAAGTTTATCGAAAAAATATTATAGGTATGAATATTTTGCCCAAAAAGTATTTTTAAAACAAACAAAAGCAATACCTTAAATACAAAGCCTAAACCGCCTAAAATACAAGGGAAAATTACCTTGTTTAAATTATAAATACCGTAAAATTTTCCTACAAGGTAACCTGTTAAAGTAAAAATAAAGGAATGTAAGCCTATGGGAGCTGCCGACAAAAAATCGGCTAAAAGGCCTGCAATAAAACCGCAAATCAAACCTGTAAGAGAACCGTTTGAAATTGCAATATAAATAACGGTAAGCAAAACCAAATCGGGCAGCACCGTAAAAAAAGATATGTGAGAAAAAATAGCCGTTTGAAGTAAGGTTATAAAGAAAACGCTTAAAGAAGTCCACAAAATAACTTTTTTCAATTTATTAAAACTCCTTTTCTATTTTTGAAGTATCAAGTACAAAAACATATTCCAAACAAGAAAAATCTATTATAGGATTTACAGATAGCTCAAGCGAAGTTTCATAATCATGTGTTTTAATTTTAGAAACAAAACCTATGGGAATATTTTTTGGAAAAATCGAGGAATCATCGAAGCCGGAGGTAATTATTTTATCCCCAATCTTAATGTCATCTCCTGCCCTCTTCTTTATGTACTTCATAATTAATGGAGAGTCCTCAGAGCCTTGTCCGCTTACAACACCGCGGTGGTTTACAAGGTCCACCTTCGCAGCAACATGACACTGATAATCATAGATAGGAATAATCATAGATGAGCCCCTTCCTACCTGCAAGATTTTTCCTACAAGGGCCATATTTCCGTTTTGAAAAGCAATAACGGGCATGTCTTTTCTGACACCGTGCTTTACGCCCCTGTTAATAATCATTCCCGAATAAAGAGCATTAGGATCATAGCCTATTATTTCTGCAGGGATATTTGCAATCTGAATGCTATCGGTAAATTTAAGAAGGGTACGAAGTTCATTATTCTCTCTTTTTATATCGGCGTTGGAACGCTCCAAAAGTTCGTACTTTTCAAGCTGTTTTGTAAGTTCATTATACTTTGCTTTTAGATCCCATAATTCCCTTACGGAAGAAACGCTTTCTCCCACAAAGGAAGAAACATTGTAAACAGCCTTCTCCGTTCCGGCACTTACCGAAAAGGCCATGCTCTTAAAATCCAAAATAAAAGAACCTCCGGAAAAGGCCATAAAAACAGATGATATGAGAAGAAATAAAATTAAAAGAAAAACTTCTAGATTTAGTTTAAGCGAAAGTTTTTTCTTCATAGGGTCTTAATTATTTAAACTGTCATAGAGACTGCGGTCAACAGTCATATCCCTAAACACTTCGTAATATCTGCCGGCGCCTATTGCAACACAGTCCATAGGGTTTTCGGCCAAGATTACGGGAACACGGGCTTCTTTTGCGATAAGTTTAGGAAGACCCTTTAACAAGGAACCTCCTCCGGTCATTACAATACCCCTTTCAACAATATCGGCAGTAAGCTCAGGCGGTGTCTGGGCTAAGGTCCGTTTAATTTCTTCGACAATCTGTGTAACAGGTTCTTTTAAAGCTTCTCTGACTTCGACAGAGTCTATTTCCAATCGGCGGGGAAGTCCGGTTATAGCATCGGTTCCCTTAATTTCGACCTTTTCTATTGTCTTTTCGGGCGAAGCATTGCCTATGCTGATCTTTACCCTTTCGGCTGTTTGTTCTCCAATGATAAGGTTATCAACGGAACGGACATGCTTAATGATGGCTTGATCGAACTCGTCGCCTCCTACGCGGATTGCATTTGTTACAACCATACCGCAAAGAGATATAACCGAAACTTCGGTTGTACCGCCTCCGATATCACAAACCATATTTCCGGCAGGCTCATGAATAGGAATATTTGCACCGATAGCCGCAACTAAAGATTCTTCCAAAACTTTAACATCTCCGGCTCCGGCCTTCATGGCACTTTCATAAACCGCATTACTTTCAACATCCGTAATACAGCTTGGAATACCTATAACCATTCTCGGTTTTACAAAACGGTGCTTAGGCAAAATCTTAGAAACAAAGTAACGGATCATCTTTTCGGTAGTGTCCATATCTGCAATAACTCCGTCTTTTAATGGCCTGATCGCCACAATATTTCCCGGAGTTTTCCAAAGCATTCTTTTAGCCTCGGAGCCGACGGCAACCACTCTCTTTGTACCCCTTTCAACGGCAACAACAGAAGGCTCGTTTACTACTATGCCCTTTCCGTTCACATAGATAATGGTATTGCAGGTTCCCAAATCTATTCCTATATCTGTTGAAAATCTTTTAAAAAAGCCCATATCATCCCCCAAAATTTTTATAAATTTAGTTTAGCCCGTGTTTTTACATGGAGCGGATCAAATTTAAGAGCCTTCCGCCATTCTGCACGGGCCTTTATCATATCTCCTTGAAGTTCGTATACAACACCCAAGCCGTAATGAGCATCGGCAGAGGTCATATCTTTTTCAAGAATGGTATTAAATTCCTTTACAGCATCATCAATCTTATTTTCTTCAAGAAATAAACTACCCAATAAATATCGGCATTTTAATTCTAAAAGTGTATCTTTCGTTTTATCTATTGTTTCAAATAAATACAACTTTGCATTTTGTTTATCCGAAATCTTAATATAATTTTCGGCAAGAGCAAAAAACAATAAATCCGAAGGGTTATGGGAGAGGGCATCCGAAAAAGCATCAATGGCTCTTTCCGGCTCGCCCAAAAGAGATGCCGACATACCCCTGAATTCCGATAAATCGGCAAATTTTTCTCCGGAATTATATGCTATATCCAAGTATTTTAGTGCAAGGTCTGCATAGTAATATCCCTTTTGATAATAAGCCTTTCCTAAAACGTAGGCAATTTTCGGCTGTTGAGATTTTGAAACACAATACATCGCTTGTCTTAAATTCAAAATAGAATCATTTAGATAAGAATAGCTTACCGAAAAATCCGTCTGTTCGGCAAAGATATAATATGAGGCAAAGCCTCTCATAGCCAAAGCCTCACCGTCATATGCTCTTCTTTTTAAAATACTCGCAGTTTTTTGATATACGCTCTCGTAATTTTTTTCGGCCCAATCGGCATACACCTCTTTCATTGAAGGTATGCCTGCATAGTTTTTATTATAGATATATAAAAAATAGACGGCAGAAGTCACGCACAAAAGAAAAAGTAAAACTATAAGAATCTTTTTAAAACTTCTTTTTTTGTTTGAGAAATTTTTATGTGATCTTCCTTTTGAAAATTCCATTTTTATAATACCTTAAAAAAAGGGATTAATAAGCCGGATTCTGTTTCTGTAAAACAGACGGAACCATCTTTCTTAAACCCGCTTTACAGCAAGTTTTTATCGCGGTTAACCCGTAAATTAAGAATCGGAGATTCTTTACTGCTTAACCTTGCTCCCGATGAGGTTTACATTGCCGTTTCCGTTACCGAAAACGCGGTGGGCTCTTACCCCGCCCTTTCACCCTTACCGCAAAATGCGGCGGTTTACTTTCTGTTGCACTGTCTGTAAACGGAAACTTTAATTTCCGTTCCCCGGCCGTTAGCCGGCATCGTTTCCGAAGGAGTCCGGACTTTCCTCTGCAAATGCAGCGGTTCCCTTAATCCCAAAATTATTTATTCTTTTTAATCTTCGTCTTTATCTTCAAAACTTGCAAGGAAATCCTCATTTGCGGAATCTCCAATATCAAGTAAACCTTCCATATCGGAATCATTAAAATATGCTTCCTGCTCGGCCGTTAATTCGGATTCTTCATAGAATAGAATACGGCTGCAGTAAGGGCAGAATTTTATATCCTGATCCGACCTGACTTCATTTACAAACTGAGCGGGAAGAATCATGTGGCAGCCCATACAAACATTTCCCTGAACGGAAACGATACCGACACCATGTTTATTTTTAATAATTCTGTCGAATTTAAACATTGTTTCATCACTCAAACCCGGAGACAGTTTTTTTTCTTCCAGCTTTAACTCTTCTACCTTATTTTGTTTTTCGGAAATCTCCGAGTCCAAGAGCTGTTTATGCTCTTCAAGTTCTTTCTCGGTTTGTGCAATAAGATCTTCTTCCTGCTTAATATTTGCATCCAAAATCTTAAACTGACTTTCAAGCCTCAGAAGGTCCTTTCTTATAGTTTCGGCCTTTGTAGTAGAATCATCGATTTCTTTTTGCAAGATTTCATACTCGCGCTGAGTTTCGATATTATCCATTGCTTTTTCGGCCTTTTCTCTCTTTTGTTCAGCTTCAAAAAGATCAGCCTTAAAAACGGCAATACCTTTACGCAGCTCTTCATACTCGCTGTTCATTTGGATATAACCGGACTTTAACTTTTCCAAAAGCTCTTCCTGCTGTGTAAGAGCCTTTGGGGCATCCAAAATCTCCGTTTCAAGTTCATTTTTTCGAGCAAGAATATCCTGTAAAGCTCTCAATTTTTCCAATACATCATTATCCATAAATTACAACCCCTTTAATTATCAAGACAACCGATTATCAAAATAATCAATTATCAAGATAATCTTTTAATTTTCTACTACGTTTAGGATGGCGCAGCCGTCTTAATCCCTTTGCTTCTATTTGCCTTATTCTTTCACGCGTTACGTCGAAATATAAGCCTACTTCTTCAAGGGTAAGAGGATAGCCGCCCTCAATACCGAAGCGCATTTTTAAAACTTCCTGCTCACGCTCAGGCAAACTCGAAAGCACCATTTCAAGCTGCTCCTGCAAAAGAGTAAGCTCCGTTCTGTTTGAAGGATTTTCAACACCCTTATCTTCGATTAAATCTCCCAAGAGCGTATCTTCTTCTTCACCTATGGGCGTTTCAAGAGAGATAGGCTCCCTTGCAACATTTTTAACCTGCTTAACCTTTTCGATCGACCAGCCAAGCTGCAAGGCTATCTCATCATCATTGGGTTCACGGCCGAGTTTTTGCATAAGCTGGCGGGATTCCCTGTTTACCTTGTTTATTTGTTCTATCATGTGGACAGGAACCCTTATCGTACGTGCCTGATCCGATATTGAACGCGTAATAGCCTGCCTTATCCACCAGGTAGCATAGGTAGAAAATTTATATCCCTTCCTGTACTCAAACTTTTCAACAGCTTTTATAAGCCCGATATTTCCCTCTTGCACAAGATCAAAGAACTGTAATCCCCTGTTGATGTACTTCTTAGCAATAGAAACAACAAGGCGCAAGTTTGCATTTATCAGCTTATCTTTTGCATTTTTAAGCATTCTCTGGCCGTTCTTTATCTCTGAAGTGAGATCAATAACTTCATCTACAGTAGCTTCAAAATCATATTCGATCTTTCGGATTTTTCGGGTCAAGACCTGAATTTGAGTGTATATATCCTTTACTTCATTAGCCGAAATATTAAGCTCTTTTTCCAGTTTTTCTCTTTCTCTCGGAATTGCAAGCCGTTTACCCAGTTTTCTTAAATCGGCATAGCTTTTAATACCAAGCTGTTTTTCTTTTCTTTCTTTTTTGTGTTGGTAGTCCTGCACTTTTTCGGTAGCTTCAATAAAGCGGTCCGAAATTTTTTCTATTTCTTCCGATTCAATGTGAATACGTTTAAGACTGTTAAACATCTTCTTTCGCAAAGCTTGAAGTTCAGGGCTCTCCAAAAAGCTTTCCAAGCTTTCTCTATCATAACAGTGCTTTTTTAAGGACATATATTGTTTAATTTCGGAATATATGTTCCGTAGACTGTCCCCATAAACCTGCTTGAGACGCTTTTTTTCGGCCATTTCTTCACTTAACTCTTTGCGCGGCTTATTGGACTCAGCGGGATCTAGTTTTGAAAAAGCCTTTTGTCCGATTACAAAAAACTCTGGAATCAATATACCGGAATTTTTTATAACCTTTTTTATGATAGCTTCCCCGTCTTCCATACTTTTTGAAAGAGATACTTCTTCATCGGCAGTTAAAAGATCTTCCTTGCCTATCTCTTGAAGATAAAGCTTAATCGGATCGTCAACTCCGGCTTCGTGAGAAGTTCTAACCAGTTTTTTTGCCGTTTCATGCCTAGGCTTTTCTTTTTCGATATATGGAGTCTCGATTTCATCGGAATAAGGACTTTTTATATCGTCATCCTCTTCTTCGTATGTATCATCCAATAATCGGTAGTCTTCATCATTGCCGCTCTGAGAATCGGAGTCGGATTCCGAATTGGATTCGGATATTCCTTCATTTTTTATTTGAACGCCGGCACCTTCCAAAATATCCAGAATATCAGGTATAGTTTCCGGAGACATTAAGTCTTCGGGCAGTAGATCATCAAGATCACCCAATCCTATTGTGCGCTTCCTTTTGGCATATTCCAAAAGTTTAATAATCGCAGGATTCTTTTCGAGATCAGTCATACACCTTTCCCTTTAATTTGTTTAATTGAATATCGATACTTTTTTTTTCTTCCATTAATTCTTTTGTCAAGTTTACGGTATCGATATTCTTTTCTCCATGTAATAATCTCAGTCTGCCTATGATTTTGTCTTTTTGTTTTTGTAGAACGTTTTGTTTTATAAAATTTATGCCGTCATCGACTATCTTTTCAGAGTTCTCGGCGAATTCACCCTTAGAAATTGTTTGAGAAACAATTTCTTTTAATTTTTCTTCCCCGCATCTGTGCATCAGATTCGCATAAGTATAGGCACCATCTCTATAACATTCTTCTAAAACAATAAACAAATGTCTGGCATAAAAATCCTCAAAATCATCGGGGCTCAATTGTGAACGCAAACGAGAAAACAGATCCGTATTTGCCGTAACGGCAAGAACCAATCGTAACTCGGCATTCATCCTTATATCTACCGGCTTTTGTTTTACTTCGTCAACTATATGCCTTAGAGCCTTTTTTTCGCGGTTCACATAATCGCTGAAAATTGCTTGTTGACTGACACCAAAGGCCGATGAAAGTTTAGAAATAGCAGACTCCCTTTGAATATCGGATTCCAGGACCTCAATATACGGAAACAAAAAGGCTATAGCTGAGGCCTTTCCTTCCGGACTGCTTATATCAAATCTCATGGATGCAATTTGTATAAGATAATCATCGTCTACTATAGCACATTCCAAAAGAAATTTCAAGCCTTCTTTTCCTTTTTTTTGTAGAATTTCGGAAGGGTCCTTTCCATCTTTTATGTATAAAACACGCACATTCACGCCCATACTGCGGCAAATTTTTATAGCCTTGTAGGAAGCTTCTTGTCCGGCCTTATCCGAGTCAAAGGCAAGATAAAAGGTTTCGGCAAAGGATTTTAAAAGTTTTACCTGATCTTCGGTAAGGGCTGTCCCTAAGGGGGCAACGGCATTTTCGATTCCGGCCTGAAAAAAGGCTAAAACGTCCATGTAGCCTTCACATAAGATTACCGATTTTGATTTTCGAATTTCGGCTAAGGCGTGGTGAAAGGCAAAAACCGTTTCACCCTTTTTATATTGCGGCATATCCGAGGAATTGAGATATTTAGCCCCATCGCCTTCCAAAATGCGGCCTCCGAAGGCTATCGTTTTACCGTGACGGTCGCAAATAGGAAACATAAGCCTATCGGAAAAAAAAGCCATCTTTTTATAGTTTTTAGAAAAAAGGCCTGTCTTTTCTAAAAAGTCTTGAGAATAGTTTTTTGACAATAAAAAACTATGGAGCCATTTTCTATCCTTTGGAGAATAGCCCAGATTAAATTTTTCGATTATTTCCGGAGAAACGTTACGGGAAAGGAGGTAGTCAAGAGCCTTTTTCCCTGTAGGATTTTGGGTCAAGAGAAAATGAAAACTCCCTGCGACCTTGTCGTAAAGATCTAAGATTTGGTCTTTAATTTTTGCTCCTTCGTCCGGGACATAGGAGCCGCCTTCATAGATAACCTCGATGCCTGCATTTTTTGCAAGCCGTTCCACGGCTTCCATAAAGGAGAGCTTTTCCATTTCCATCAAAAAGTTGATTGTTCCACCGCCCTTGTGGCAGCCGAAACAATAATACATCTTTTTATCGGGAACGACATTAAAGGAAGGCGTTTTTTCGTTATGAAAGGGACAGCAGCCCCACCAATTTGCTCCCCGTTTTTCCAAGCGGGTATAGTTCTCGACAAGGGATACAATATCTGTCATTTCGGTTACTGCATCGACTGTTTTTGAACTTATCTTAGGCATTTACCCCTCCTTAAGTTTTGTAAGTAAGTGATTTTACTATAAAGAGGTTTAAAAATCAAGGACTGAAGTTTTATAAATTGTAAGAGAGGAATTTAACCGCGGTGCACGCAAAGACCGCAAAGGAATTTTTAAGAGTCTTTCTCCGTAAAAGTGGGGGCGCTCCCCTAATCATAGCTTTTCGATTTCCTCTTTCTTTAGACCTGATATTGTGCAAATATCACTAATCGGATAATTCATATCTTTCATTAACTTTGCCGTTTCAAGTTTGGCTTGGTAGGCTCCTTGGGATATTCCTCGATCAATTCCCTGTTCAAGTCCTTGTCGATAACCTTCGCTTATACATGAAGCCCTGTCATGCTCGTATTTCATACGGGAATCATATAACCATTTATCTTTAGAGCTCATTTCCATTACAGAAATAGCGGTATTTGCTTTTGCCATCATCGGCGATTCCTGTTCTAACATTTCCCTTACCTCCCTGTCATCAGTTTCGATAAATTTCAGCCAGTTTAATAAGCGTTTAGTTTTATTATCTTTACATTGAGCTTCTTTTAACAGCTTTGCTTTTTCAAGGTTCAATATATGAATCTCAAGTTTTGAAACTAAAGGCTCTTTTGTATCTTTTTCCAAAACAAGATACTTGTTGTGCAAACGCTTATTTTTATCAAAGTCTTTTCCTATCAAATTTATTGTAATACACTTTGGCAGTTTTGTATAGTCTTGACCTTGTTTTATGTTTTCATTATACATTTTAGACCAATAATACAAGGTTCTTTCAGGAAAATCAAAATGCCAACTGTTTTGAATTTCAATATCGACAAAGGTTCCGTCTTTTAGCCTTAACTTGATATCCAAGATACCGAGCTTTTCACTTAAAAGCTCCTTATGAAACTCCTTATCCAAGAGCTCCAAACCTGCGATTGTTTCAGGGGGAATGTCTAGTATACATTCCAGCAAATCCTGCAGAACATCTTTGTTTTCTTCCACTCCGAATACACGCTTAAATGCGTAGTCGTTGCGTAAAGTTATTTTAAAAAGTTTTTGCATAATTAAGCCTCGCTAATAATTTTTTTAAAGAAGAAAAATTTTTCCCCTTTCATAATTATTGTAGAGATTATTTAAAGTTAATAGCAAAAATTTTAAAAAAGAATTAAATTTTATTGATAATTTAACCGCAGCGGACGCAAAGAGTTTTTAAGGCAGAATTGTTTTTATTAACAAGCAGGACTTTCTAATCAAAAATATGGCAAACAAAACTCTAATGCGGGTATTTACATGTTTTTTAAAAGAAAAGGGGATTATCAAGATAGGCACTTAAAACCATAAAGCTGTCCATATAACCTGCCCTAACCTTTTTTGTATAAATATTTACATGAATAATCTCTTCGTTTTCATTATCCCATCTTTTCCCGTTAATCTCAATATAGTCATTTACACCAAAGGCATTTTCAGATGCAAAACTTCCGGGGATAACCTCTGCAACCCTATAAGAATTCTTTTTTCCCACCGATTCAAGTTTAAATCCGAAAACGGGAAGCATGGATCTTGCTATACTGTCCTTTCTAAAAACGGAATTTCCCGGATATAAAGGACGTTCGGCACATAAAACAGGCCAAGTTTTTTCTTCATAAACACCTGCTTCATTTTTTTGATAGCCTTTAATGAGGACTATAGTTTCAGGAGCTATAGACAATAAATTGGCCTGTATTTCTTCAACCGAATTTACCGGAATACCGTTAACTTCTTTTATTACGGTACCCTCATTTATACCTGAAATTGAAAAAGGGCCGTCAGGAAGAACATAGTTTACAAGAACCCCGTCCGAAACTCTGCCTGCATTACCGGAGCCGCTTTTTTGGTTTTGACCGTGACAGCCAAGCCAAGTATGCTTAACTTCTCCGCCCTTATATAAATCGGGAAGAACAGCCTTTAAAAGCTCAACAGGGATTGCAAAATTAAGGCCCTCGTTTCTTTCGAGACCGGCAAATACTACGGCTTGAACAAGACCCTTATCATCCACTATCGGTCCGCCCGAATTCCCATGATTGACGGCAGCATCTATCTGCATTATATCTACCATAGAAAAAAGCCGTCGGTATTTTGCCGATACTATACCTGAGGTAAGGGTTTTTTCCAAACCTGCCGGAGAACCGATTGCATAAATACGGCTTCCGACTCCTAAATCCTTTGAAGAGCCCAGATTAAAAATAAACTGAGGCGTGTACTCGGTCTTTACCAAGGCCAGATCAAAAAGAGGATCCCAGCCTACAACCCTTGCAGGGATTTTTATATTTGGATTATCGGGAGACTTAATATAAAGTCTGGAATAGCCGTTATATTTTTTATCAACCTCGCTTTGAATAACATGATAATTCGTAATAAAATAACCGCGGGAATCTATAAAAAAACCCGAACCTATAACAATGTCAGGCGAAGCATAACCTCTTTGTATGCGTGTTCCCCTATTCACCCAAACGGTAAGAGAGCCCTTTATCATCTCATCTATATTTTGAGGAAAAGAAGCTGAACCGGCTGAAGGATTTTTTTTATTTTGTAAGTTTAATAAGGGAAGATCGGCATTCTTTTTCCATAAGATATTCCTCTCTTCAAAAAGCCGCTCCTCCGTCCATCCGGCAGGGCGTTTTCCAATTGAGGTAAGAGACCTAAAATACCTGACAGCCTCATCCCAATTTTTTTCCTCTATGCTTTGTAAAAATGCGGCTTCCGTTTTTTCTATCGACTTTAAATTAATCTTGTCCACTTCTTCAAAATTTTTTGTGTTAAGATGAAGAATCCGGGAGCGGATTAAAGCATCCGTTATCTTACCCGATTTAAGGAGTTTTTCTGCGTAATCAACCTGATACAATACACTGGATCTATCCGAATAATCCACATAATGGACCTCTTTGGTTGAAGTACAAGAAAAAATCAATAAGAAGAAAAGAAAAAAACTTATTTTATTCGTTGACGATTTCAGCAAAAACAAACCCTCCGGAGCGCACGGCAAAAACTTCGATATTATTTATACCAAACATATAGGAAACAACCGGAAGGGTCGTTTGGTTAAATATTTCTATAATTTTTTCGTTTACTTTTTCAATATTTGTAGGACTCCGATTAAGCCAGAACAGGTTTCCCTTATCCGAAGGAATGAGCAGAAGGTTTTCTTTTCCGTCAAACAATTGGAAAGGAACACCGTTTTTATAACTGACACGGATTTTTTTATTCAGCTTGGGATGAATCCATTCGGTTTGAGAGTCGCCATTTTCATATTGTGTATATGTAATTTCGTAGGAACCGTCCTCATCGCTGTCCCAAACCTTTGTAACGGAGCCGTCTTTTTGATGGTATTCCGAATATTCATAGAGTTTATTTTTATTTAAATCCATATCTATCCTTTTTAATACACCCTTTGGATCATACTCAATCCTTGTTTCAAAATAACCGTCTCCGTCTTTATCTATGTTTTCAAAAACAGGTAAGCCTTTTCTGTAATTAGTTTGCGAGTATGGCTCCCCTAGCACAGTTACCTCGGCCTTTATCGGGATACCCTTATCAAAGAATACTTTTTTTATGCCTCCGTCTATGTACGAAGTATTTTCTTCAGAAAATGCAGCGGAGTAAATCAATGCACCTTCATGAAGACTTCTTACATTTTTGCCTACTTTTAAAGAAAAAAAGGCCTGTTGTTTTTGGTGCATGCCATACAGCTTTAGGTTTAATTCTTTTAATTCTATCGGTGCCCAATTCAAGTCAAGGGGGCGCATGGTATACTTTTTACCGTTTTTGGTAAAATTTTTAACGGCCGGATATGAATCATAGGACACCGAATATTCATTTTTTTTGCCGTGAATTACGGAGGGAATACCGAAGTTACATTCCACAGTGTATTCGGGATATCCTGTTTGGAGGCTGTCAAATTCGGCACACCAGGGTCTGCCGTTTTTATAATAGATTTTAGAATCTATAATCAGATCTCCATTTTCATCATCGACAACCAAACCCTCATAAACAGATAAAAAGTTCTTAAGCTCATTTCTCAATTCGGAATTTACAACCAAGCGTAAAAGCTCGACCAAATGGGATTCATACATAGCCTGAGTAAGAATATACTCCTTCAAAATCGGGTTAAAATAATAAACCTTAGCCGATAAAAATTCGTTTACAGCCGTTTGTTCATCTATTATACCGTACCTTAGACAAAGCAATGTAGAATAAGAGCGGTTATATAAGTCGTCAAGATCATAAGATTCGGTAAAGGGTAAGTACATACCTCGATATAGTTTCAGCCGTCTGATATTTTCTTCCGATTTTGTTTCAAATGGACTTGCAAGCAAGAGGAGAGACGGATCCTCATCCTGCCACGCGTAAAGGCGGGAAATTATATGTTCGGCCAATTTTTTGCCTAAAAAGTTTACCTTTTTTCCGCGTTCCCGTAAAAAGAACAATTTTGCAAAAGAAGAATTAAAGGCCCAGCGGTCAAGAGCTTCGGAAATAAGCTGCTTTGCCTCATCATATCGCCCCAAGCCATAGAGGGCATCTGCCCTTACATAGTCCGACTCGGCAGATTCAAAGGGTAAACGTTTGACAAGATCCAGAGCTTCCTTGTATTTTAACATCCGTGTATTGACTTGAGCTGCCAATAAGCGGCCGGCATTTATATCGTATAAACGCCAGATCATTCCATCGGTACAGGCAGCATTGACTTTCTGCAATACATCGTCATTAGGATAATTTAATTTTAAACTGCATACTGCCTGAATATATAAAAAATCGGCGGTTTTCGAATCATAAACTTCACCAAGCTGGGCCTCAAATAAGGCTTCCTTCCATTTTTCTTCGGTAAAGAGCTTAGCGGAATTCTGCAAATATGATAGGGCAGCAGATAAATTTACCCCCTCAGTTTGATTTGCATAAATACCTATACAAATTAAAATAAAAAAAGCACATAATCTATGCTTGAGTTTAAAACACTTAAATCTACAGGAATATTTCATCTCTTTACTCCTAAATCCCCTACAACATACCAATTTTTTTTGCCGAAAACGGCTCCGTATATACCTTTAACTACCCCGCCCTCTTCGATTATCGGCAAAATATTTCTATTTTCATAGTCTATATTCCACTCATTTATAATTTTTTTTACCGATTTTTTTGAGCCCGAAGAGGTCTCAATTTCATCTCCAAAGAGGCGTGAACGCACACAAAAGGGAGGCTTAAAAGGACCTATACCGCAGGTTTTATCGCTTTCATGCACTATAAAGAAGCCGTCATCATTTTCTAAGGCCTTAAAATTTCCGGCAGGGGTATCAAAGGAGCAAGGCTTATCAATCCAGATAGAATAAAAAACTTCGCTTGTCTTTTCTTCGGTTACGGCCTTAAAAAGCAATACTTCATCTCCTTCTTTTTTTATACAAAAGCCGCCGGAAAAAATTATCTTTTTAGTATCGGAAAGCTTCATCAAATCGTCAAAGACCGAGTAAGGTATCCTTCTTTTTCCTTTTAAAAGAATAAGGCCTTCTTGAAGAAATTTAAGTTTTAAGGCTTCGTCAAGGCTTAGAAAAAAAAGAAATTTACATCGGCAGCAATCTTCCTTTTTATCCAATACCCATTCTTCTTTTTTTGTTTTATATGAGGCAATAACAAAATCGTTTTGAGCCTTTATTTTTGCCAAACTTTTATCCAAGCCGCTTTGCCAGCCGTCAAAGCAGATACTCAAAACAGGAAGAAGATTGTGTCTGACCTTATTTCTAAGATATGAGGCTTCAAGATTAGTAGCATCTTCTCTCCACGGGATATTTTTTTCTTTTAAATATTCTTCTATTTCCGAGCGGCTGATATTAAGCATGGGGCGTATAAATCTTCCCCGTCTTGGAGAAATCCCCATAAGGGCTTCAGGCTCGGAGCCTTGAAAGAGCCTCATCAAAACCGTTTCATAATTATCATTTTTATTATGGGCCGTTAGAATATAATCGGCATTTAAGGAGTCGGCAGCCTTTTCAAACTCATTGTACCTTAAAAAGCGGGCAGCATCTTCAATTCCGGTTTTTCTATTTTTAGCCTCATCAAATACCGTATTTTTAGGAATTTCGGCCAAAATACATGGACATTTATCATTACAAAAATCTAAAACAAATTGGGCATCGCCTAAGGTTTCTTTTTCGGGTCTTATATTGTGGTTTACAGTCAGTACAAAAATTTCGGCATTTATATCGCTCTTCAATTCCAAAAAGGCTGAAAGCATGGCCATAGAATCGGCTCCTCCTGAAACGGCAAGCAGGAGTCTCAAAGGTGCCGCCGTTCTATCGCATAAGGAGGAAAAGCCTAAAAGCACATCTTTTAAAAACGATTTTGCCATAAGATAGATTTTACACAATTTCTAAAAATGGTCAACAGTCAAGAAAAAATGCAGGGAAAGTTATAAAGACATAAAAAAACTTCCGCCCTTTAAATGGAACGGAAGTTTTGAAATATTAAGATTAAAGCTTATTTATCCTCTGCAGCAGGTTCGGGTGCGGCAGCGGCAGCTTCGGTTTCTTCACCTTCAGTTGCAGCCGGTGTTGTACTTTCAGCAGCAGCAAACTTAATAGCAGCAACCGTTATATCATCGCTTGTTAAAACGGTAACGGCTTCAGGAAGCTTAATATCCCTGACATGAAGCGATTGATTTACATCAAGAGCAGAAACATCAACGATAATTCTGGCAGGAAGATCCTTAGGCAGACACTCAAGTTCAAGTTCGGTAATACCGGTCTCAAGAATTCCACCATGGCGTACACCTTCGGGAGAACCTTCAAGTCTAATCTTAACCTTTGTACGTAAGGTCTTTCCTCTTTCTACTTCATAAAAGTCGATATGTTTAATCTTATCCGAAACAATATCATGCTGAAAATCTTTAATAAAAACTTCGTAATCCTTTCCCGCGGCATTTAATGTTACAATAGTACTTTCGGTAACAAGTTTAAAAAGTTTCATAAATTCTCTTTCATCAACATCAATAGGAACGGATTTGCCGTGTCTATCATACATTACTGCGGGAATTCTTCCAGCTTTTCTCATTTTTACAGCGGCATTTTTACCATATGTTGATCTTTCATTTGCGTTTAACAGTCTCTGTTCCATAATCCCAGAACTCCTCTAATACCAATTATTTAGTTTGCAACAAGGGCCGCCGATAAAAGCAGCCTCAAAACTGGGACGGTAGGATTCGAACCTACGGAATGACGGCACCAAAAGCCGTTGGCTTACCACTTGCCGACGTCCCAAAATATATACAAAAAGCCGAAAGCTAAATTGTATCCAAAAACAGAAAAATAAAACTAGTATTACGTCACAAATTGATTGCTAAAGCTAGATTTCAGCCTCTTGCCCGGGCATAATAGGTGTTTTTTCGTAAACCTCCAAAACAGCCTTTGTCATCTTTTCCCTAAACTCGGCAGTGATAGGATGAGCTATATTTTTAAACTCACCGTTACTCAACTTCCGGCTGGGCATTCCAATGTACAAACCGTCATTACCCTCGATCACTCTTACATTATGAAGGACAAAGCAATCATCAAACGTAATATTAGCATAAGCCTTTAAACTATTCCCCGGACTCACTCTCTGAACACGGACTTCTGTAATTTCCATACTGTCCTCCTTGCATAATAATATTGGTAATACTTACCTACCAATATTTTACTACGCTTTCTATCAGAACGCAAGTAACAAAAAGAAAAAACATCGTCCATATTCGGCTAAAAGCTTAGAATAAGCATTTTTGACGGTTTTTTCATTTTTAAAAAGCCCGAAAACTGAAGAACCGGCACCGCTCATAAGAGCAAAATCAGCCCCGTTAGTTAAAAGGTCTTGTTTTGCCTTTTTTATTGCAGGATATTCCGTAAAAAGAACGTCTTCAAAACTGTTAAAAAAAGGCCATTCACGGCAATCTTTACCGCAAAAAAGCTCAGGATTAAAAGCAGGATTCAGTATCTCCGATTCTTTACGGCCTAAAAGGCTGTAAGCCCTGGGTGTAGCGCTTTTTATTTCGGGATAAATCAAAATCCCAAAATAATCTGAAAAAACTGAAACCCTTTTTATCGTTTCTCCGCGGCCTCTTACAACCGCAGCCTCATTTCCCAAAAAAAAGGGAACATCGCTTCCTATTTTCAAAGCTATAGCCCTTAAGTCTTCTTCCGCTAAACCGGTAGAAAACATATCGTTAAGCCCCCGCAAAACCGAAGCGGCATCGGAAGACCCGCCTCCCAATCCGGCACCTTCAGGGATTCTTTTTAAAATCCTAACGGAAATGCCTTCAGAAATACCGGCAAAGTTTTTAAACTCTTCATAAGCTCTTGTAATTGTATTTTCTGCCGGCAATTCAGCCAAAGGAGACAATACCTTACATTCTTTTTTATCCGGTTTTCTTTGCATCAAAAGCTCATCGGCAAGAGAAATCGGAGCAAAAACACTTACGATGTCATGAAATCCGTCGCTTCTCTTTCCTAAAACTTCCAAATGCAGATTAATTTTTGCATGAGCTTTAAGGCTAATCGCACTTTTAATCATGTCTTAAGCATTATATCCAATTATAAAGTTTTGTCAATACAAAATAATGGAAATTTACGTAATTTATAAGAGCATTTTAATCGGTTTTAGTGTATAATGGACATCGCAAATAAATCGATGGAGGAAAAATTTATGAATCATGAAGTCAAGGAAAAACAAGATTTACTCAATGCGCAGGGTCATATCACCGAAGAAGGATGGGCAAGATTTCCTGTATGGAACTATGATAGAAGTAAGATTAAGGCTTCGGCATTTAAAATAAAGGAATGGGACTATTACAGCATAACCAATTCCAAGGAGCTTTGGAGCTTAAATACTACAATGGCAGACTTAGGTTTTGGAGCCTTATTTTCCGTTTCGTTTATTGACTTAAAAAAGAAAGCTTTTTCACAGGAAGATGCTATGACCTTCTTTACCTTCGGTAAAACAGGATTAAAACCTTCATCCCTAATGGATCATAAGCTTGAGTTTAAAAATAAAAAAATGAAACTGCTTTTTTGTAAGCAGGGAGAAAAAATTATTATACAAACAGATGTGCCTCATATGCACCTGCCTTGCGGAAAAACAGGGCTTAAAGCAGATATTGAGCTTACACGAAATCCGAATGATGAGAGTATGAACATAGCAACTTCATGGAAAGAAAACCGTAAGTGTTTTTACTTAAATGAAAAGGTCAACTGTATGCCGGTAAGCGGAACCGTAAGCCTTGGAAACGATAAAATCACTTTAGAAAAAAACAGCTCTTGGGCTGTACTGGATTGGGGCCGGGGTTTTTGGACAAGAAAGAACCGTTGGTATTGGTCAAGCGGGAGCGGTATAGTCGAAGGGAAGAGATTCGGCTTTAACCTAGGTTATGGTTTTACCGATAGGAGCCCTGCAAGCGAAAACGTAATTTTTTATGATGGAAAAATACATAAACTTACAGATGTGGAATTTCATATTAAAAATGATGAGTATTTAAAGCCTTGGAATTTCATATCAAGCGATAAACGTTTTGAAGCCGAGTTTATACCGGCTATAGACCGCTCGGCAAATACGAATTTAGGGCTTATAAAAAGCGTTCAACACCAAGTATTCGGCTTTTTTTCGGGTCAGGCAGTATTGGACGAAGGCAAGATTGTAAAATTCGAAAATTTTCCTGCCTTTGCTGAGGATGTATTAAATGTCTGGTAAAACTATGGGCTTAAATTAAGGCGTACAGGGTTCCAGATCCCAATCCTTATAAAGCAGCTCTAAAAAGGGCTGCATAATATATTCACCGCCTGAAACCGTATAATGATGCCCGTCATCTTTCATAAGTCTTATTTTTTTACCTTCGGCGGTTTTAACGGTATCGGTATAAGGAACCCCTTCTCCGGGAGCGATACTGCTTAGAGAAAATTTATTAAGGATTATACTCGAATATTCAGATGCTATTTTTTTCTGTAAGTCTTCAATATAGAGTAATTGGGCATTGTATATTTTATCCCGTACAATAGGCATGCCCAGCCAATACACCTTTTTTGTATTTGCAAATAAAACGTCCAAATGTGTTATTACCTTATCCCTATAAGCCGATTCCCAGTCTTCAGTTTCTTTTACAAGAACTTTGCCATTATCTGCATAAAAATTTTGATAATCATTCATTCCTAAAAAAATGACGGCAATATCATAGCGTTCGTTTTGACTTTCTTCAAATACATTCTTTAACTTTTTAGGCCAGTTGTAATAATCGCTTCTTATAAAACCTGAAGAGTGAACCGAAATTTCTTTTACCCTTATGGAAGAGTTTTGACCTGTAAGCCTTAAAAAGCCTGCGGCAATACTGTGCATCTGAGAATCCCCTATCATTAATATACGCAAGGGTCTTTCCGTATTATAGGTATAAACCTTTTTAGGCGCCTCAGCCTGCTCTACATTTGATTCTCCTTCCTTAACGGCAGTTTCGAATATATCTTCCTTTCTTAATTCCAACATTTTTTGTGTGAGTCTTATTTTTTCAAGCTCTGCAATTCTAGCCTGCTCAATGTCCTTTAACCTATCCAAAACCGTATTTACATTTTCAAGTTTTGCCTCAAGCTCATCTATCATTTTTTTAACGGCGGCAACATCTTCCGGTTTTGATTCTGCCGGTAAACCGTCTCTTGCTCTTTCTAAGTCTTTCTCAAGATTATCTATAGAAGATTTTTTATCTTGAGATTTATCTATAGCCTGCCCTAAGTTTTCCAAGGCTAAAAGTCTTTCCCGATGAATTAATTCTGCAGAATCCATATAATAAAAAGAATCCCAATCGCTTAAACCTTCAAGACCGGCATAGCGTAAAAAGAAAGTTCTTGCAGAAGGAATCAGATTATCAAGTTTCAATTTTTGAGACAGTTCCGAAACGGGTTTAACGGCAGTCCTGAATACCTCTGCGGCATAAGGATTTTTTATTTTAGATGAAAAATTGTCTAAAGATTTACCTAAGAGCAGCATGAAGAAAAAAATACAGAGTAAAAAAAACGAAAGAGCTTTGTTTGCAGAATAAAAGATGGATTTTTTATTTTTTAGTTTTATTTTAAAAGGAAGAACATCATTTAGTTTTTTTATTGTATCTTTTAGTTTCATATGTCAACTTTCACCTAAAATGCAAAATAAATAAACGGCGGTATACCCGAAGTTGAAACCGCATAAAGAGCGGCTAAAAAACTGACGGTGGTAACAACCTTAACAATCATCGGAAGACGGCTATATATTGTAAAAGCTTTTTTCCTTAAACTTTCCGAAGGAAGCTGCAAAGAAAGGCCTGCAAAAAAGATTAAAAGAATAAATGGACTTATAATTTGAAATGGCTGAGAAATATTGCCAAGAGATCTTAAATATAAACTCAGTTCCGATAGTGACGGCGAAAAAAACACAAGCCAGCTGATATTTACGAATATAAAAACCGGTATAATTCTCAAAAAATCAAAACTTTTTTTTGCGTCTTTTTCTTCATCTAAAATTTCTTCTCCTATAGCTTTACGTTCTTTTATTTCCGAAAAAATCTTTTCGATACACAGCATTGTCCCCTGCATAGCTCCCCATATTAAAAATGTCCATGAAGCCCCGTGCCAAAGTCCTGCAATGAGCATCGTAAAAAAAAGCGCAAAGAGAGCTCTGGCAAGACCGAATCGGGAGCCGCCTAGGCCAAAATAAAGATAATCTCTAAGCCAAGAAGAAAAACTTATATGCCACCTTCTCCAAAACTCGGTGATAGACTTTGAAACATAGGGACGGTTAAAGTTTGCAGGCGTATTAAATCCCAAAAGGATTCCTATACCTATCGCCATGTCGCTGTAGCCCGAAAAATCTGCGTAGATAATTATCGTATAACATAGTAGTCCGAAAATAAGCTCCCATGTATTATAAAATGAAGGATTTGCAAAAATTTTATCGGTAACGAGTATGGTCAAAAAATTTGAAATTATCATTTTTTTATACAAGCCTGAAATTAAAAACACGATAGCACGGTCAAAGGCTATGGGTTTTGCTCCTTTTTCATTATCGCAGTTAAGTGCCCGAGGAAGGTCCTTAAAAAAATACTCGGCCTGAACAATCGGCCCTGAGGACAGCTGAGGAAAAAACGATACATAGAGTAAAAAATCCCAAAAAGATTTTACATGCCTTATCTTACAAAGATAAATATCGAAGACATAACTCATACATCGAAAAGTATAATAAGAAATTCCAACAGGAACCAAAAGAGACCAAGAACGCAGAGTTAAAAGAGTAGAATTAACAAACATATCCGGAAAAAATTGGTTTAAATATGAGAGCAGGGTGTAAAGGTATTTAAAAAATCCCAGATATAAAATATCGATAATACAGATAATGATTACGATAGCCTTTCGAGGAGCATAATTTTTTTCTTTATCGAGAAGAAAACCGTAAAAATAATTTATAAGGGTAAAAACAAAAAGCAGAATACAAAAACGCCAATCCCACATTGCATAGAAAAAATAAGAGGCGGCCGTTAAAAGGATTTTACGTTCTTTTTCCTGCCTAAAAATATACCAGTATAAAAAAAAGACTGAGAGAAAAAAAACTGCAAAAGAAATCGTCGGAAAAAACATGCTTGAATTTTAAATTACCGATTACGGGAAGGTAACAGGCTTATTTGCCATCTTACGCTGAATCTCCGCAGCCCTGGAGGCCGGCATCAAAGAAAACCAATAAGCAACCGAAGAGTTTTTACCTTCTTCTGCAGCTATTTTTTCTACAGCCCTAAGCACGTCAATTATATCCTGATCGTCCATGGCTATAAGATTTGAAACGGCTTTTTCAGGGGGCATACCGTTTATATATTTAGCGATTTGGATTATGTTCGCCTCACGGGCATCCCGTTCCACAACCAAAAGATTATAGTTCTTTTCTTTTTCTTCTATAGCCAACCTGCGGTCATCGAGCTCTTCGGCAACCTGTTTATTTTCGTTTTCCTGAGTTTGAACATCTTCCTCCCGCTTATCCAATTCCTGAGAACGCAGCTCTAAGGCCATCAAGCGTTTTTCGTAGCGGTCATTTTCCAAATTTGCCATTTCATCGGAATCTAAGGGGGCAATACCCTCAGGCGTTTTTAAACCGAAAAAGGAGTAAATAGGAGAAAACAAGCTCCTTGAGCTGATTAGGCCTAAATAATCAAACCACAATAGGCCTCCGAACACAAGTAAAACAATCAATATCAAAAGAACAATAATACGTCCTATAGTTCCGCTTCTTCTCAAAATTTTTACCTCCCATACAATCAATAAACAGTGAGGCAGAATTCCTGCCGAGCTGTTTATCGTACCTCCTATATAATATCGGAAAAACTTCTTCTAATGTTAATGCCTATACAGATACTGAAAATATTCCATATCCGTTGAGAGGACTTTTTCGGTCTCGGGCAAGGAATTTTTATAAATCTCCATGCTTTTCCAAAAGCTGTAGAATTCGGGAGACTTACCGTAGCTTTCGGCATAGATTGCAACAGCCTTTGCATCGGCATCTCCCTTTATCCTTTCTGACTCGGCATAGGCTTGCGACAGGATAGTCCGCTTTTCGTTTTCCAACTCTCCTAAGATTTTAAGTTTTTCACCGTCGCCTGTAGACCTAAAGGTTCCGGCGATCTGATTCCTTTCTTTTATCATGCGGCTGAATACGGAATTTTCAAGCTCATCCGAATACTTAATTCCTTTAAAAATCAGGTCAACCACCTCCAAGCCGAATTCACCCAGCTGGCTATTGGCCTTGGCCAAAATTTCATCAGCCAGAGTTTCCCTGCCCTTTTTTATCACAGGGAAGTTTACTTTTTCCGTCTTTAAGGAACCAAGGTCAACTTCGGCATTTTCAAGGTTAAACTCTTCCGTTTTTTTGCTTTCATTTATAATATTTGAACTTCGTACAACATCGGCAAGACTGTTTACAGAAATAATATCTCTAACAGATGAATCTACAATATCCGAAAGGCGGGAATAAGCGCTATCATAGGTTGTAAGGGATTCATAAAACTTTTTTACGTCAACTATACGCCATCGGCTGGTAGTATCTACCTTAAGATACTGTTTTTCTAAAGTAAGAATCTTTTGTGGATCGCCGTCAAGACGTAAGAGTTTTGCCGTGTATTTGTTTACGGTATGAATCAAGGGCATTTTAAAATGAAGCCCGGCCTCTTTTTCCGTTTTTACTACAGCTCCGAATTTCGTTATAATGGCAACATTGCCCTCATTTAAAATATAAAAAGGTTTTAGGAAAAAAAACAAAACAAGAAGTATAACCACAAAGAAAAACAATCCGAAACCTTTTTTGTCTTTTTTGTTTTTTTCGGGTTTTATCTTATTTTTGGAAGAAGGACTTTCAAATCTTACATCTTCAGTGTTTCCGTTTTCGGTATTTTCATAGTTTTCCATAAAAATCAGTTGCCTCCTTTATTTAATTCTTTTAAAGGTAAAAAGTTTTTTAAGTTTTTGTCTATGAGGGTAACATTTTCATTATTTTTAAAAATAGCATCGAGAGTTTCAAGGTACAGCCTTCTCCTAGTAATATCGGGAGCCTTTACATATTCCGAATAAACGGCGTTAAAACGGGCAACATCTCCCTTTGCCTTGTTTATTCTTTCGGAAGCATAGCCCCTAGCTTCTTCAATCATTTTTTGAGCTTCACCCTTTGCCTTAGGAATCTCTTTATTGTAGGCTTCTTTTCCTTCGTTTATGAGCCTGTTCATATCCTGAATTGCTATGTTTACATCCTCAAAGGCAGCTTGAACTTCATGAGGAGGGACAATGTTTTGCAATTGTACCGAGGAAACGGAAATTCCAAGACCGATCTGCTTATATTTTTCGTTCATTTTTTCTTGTGCTAAAACTGCAATGCTGTCACGATCCAAGCTGATTATGTCCATTATAGCCCTGTCCCCTACCAAGCTGTTGACAACGGATTTTGAAACATCTCTGACGGTTTTATTTCTTTGATCTTCGTCAACATTAAAAAGCCAAGCCTTAGGGTCCACTATTTTATACTGAATAACCCATTCAACATTTATGATGTTTAGGTCTCCCGTAAGCATCGAGGACTCATTAAGCATGGAATTTTGATATTCGCTCCTTTCTCCTGCCTTGGAAGTTCTAAAACCGAATTCTTCCTTTTGAACGGTTTTAACTGGAACCTTATAAACCCGATCTACAAAGGGAATTACAAAATTAAGCCCCGGTGAAAGGGTATTTGTATATTTACCGAAACGGGTAACAACTCCGTTATCCGTTGTAGGAATAACCTTTATTCCCGAAAAAGCTATAAGAGCAATTACGACAAGTATTATTACCGTGCGTAAAGCTCCTAACATCTTTGAAGGATCAACCTTTTTTTGCTTCATTTTTTTCCTCCATGAAGAATCTATTTTTACCATTACTTCTAAAAAATTTAAATCTTAGAAGAAACACTCAAGACCTCGGCCTTTTCTTTTTCAAGCTCGGCCAGTTTCAGTTCAAGTTTTGCCTGTTTTTCTCGCTTGCAATAAGGGCACTCAAAATGTTCGCCCTCAAGATAGCCGTGAACAGGACATATCGAAAATGTCGGCGAAATCGAAAAATAGGGAATACGGTAATTGTTTGCAACAGCCTTAACCAAATCCCTGCAAGATTCCCAATCCTTGATAGATTCACCCAAGAATATGTGAAAAACCGTGCCTCCCGTATACTTACGCTGTAAACTTTCTTGATGATCCAAGGCTTCAAAAACATCGGTAGTATAGGCAACGGGAAGCTGGCTTGAGTTGGTGTAATAAGGCTCGGCATCTCCCGAACTTATTATATCGGGGAACTGATTTTTATCGTGGCGAGCCAGTCTGTAAGAAGTACTTTCAGCCGGGGTTGCTTCAAGATTGAATAAGCTGCCCGTTTCTTCTTGGAAGTCTGCAAGGCGGTTTCTCATATAGGTTAAGACCTTTTCGGCAAAGGCCTTTCCCCTCGGGCTTACAATATCTTCACCCAAAAAGTTTAGGCAGGACTCGTTCATACCGCAAATTCCTATAGTCGAAAAGTGATTGTTTAGATGATGTAAATACCTTTTTGTATACGGGAAAAGGCCTCCCTCCAGTAGCTTTTCGATTACCTTCCGCTTTATCTCAAGGCTTTGCTTTGCGATGTCCATGAGGTAGTCCAAGCGGTCAAAGTAGTCCTTTTCGGTTTTTGACAGGTACCCGATTTGAGGCATATTTATCGTAACTACCCCTATGGATCCTGTAAACTCATCGGAGCCGAAAAGTCCGCCTCCTCTTTTACGCAATTCCCTTTTATCGAGTTGAAGACGGCAGCACATGGAACGCACATCCCCGGGATTTAGGTCGGAATTTATAAAGTTTTGAAAATAGGGCGTACCGTATCGGGCAGTCATCTCAAAAAGCAGTTTTGCATTCGGACTTGACCAGTCAAAATCGGAGGTTATATTGTAAGTGGGAATTGGATATTGGAAACCTCGTCCTGCGGCATCTCCTTCAAGCATAAGTTCAATAAAGAGCTTATTTATCATATCCATTTCTTTTTGACAGTCACCGTATGTAAAATCCTGTGTTTCGCCCCCGACAACAGCCTTTTGGTTTGCAAGGTCGGGCGGACATACCCAGTCCAAGGTTATATTCGTAAATGGAGCCTGAGAACCCCAGCGGCTGGGAGTGTTTACACCGTAAACAAAGCTTTGAAGGCACTGTTTTACGTTGGCTTCACTCATCTTATCTTTTTTTACAAAGGGAGCCAAATATGTGTCAAAGGAGCTGAAGGCTTGAGCTCCAGCCCACTCGTTCTGCATAATGCCTAAAAAGTTGACTATCTGCTGAATAAGTGTCGATAAATGCTTGGGAGGCTTTGAGGTAATCTTATCGGGAACCCCGCCTAAGCCCTCATGGATAAGCTGCCTAAGGGACCAGCCTGCACAGTAGCCTGAAAACATTGAAAGGTCATGAATATGAAAGGCTGCAGTTATATGGGCTTCGGCAATGGCAGGTGTATAAATATTTTTAAGCCAATAGTTTGCCGTAATAGTACCTGAGTTATGGAGAATAAGACCGCCTAAAGAAAAGTTTACGTTGGCATTTTCTTTTACGCGCCAGTCGGATTGACTTAAATATCCGTCCATGGTGCTGTTTATATTCAGCATGAGGCTTTCCGCATCCCGTACGGCCTCCCTCTTTGCCCTGTAAAGGATATAGGCCTTTGCGAGACGGGCTTCCTGCTGTTCAATTAAAACAAGCTCTACAACGTCCTGAATCTCTTCTATTGCCGGAATAGAATGAGCATAACGGGATGCCATAATATTTTTAAGCTTTTCTTCGACCTTGTCCGTTAAAAACACAGCTTTTTCATCATTTGGGCTGCCTTCAACTGCGGTTATAGCCTTATTGATTGCCTGTTCTATTTTTTTTCGATTATACGCCTCAATTTCTCCCGAACGTTTTACTACCGAGCGCAAAATTTCAGGCTTTGCCTTCTCCATTGTCCCTAAAAAGGACTTCCATTCAGGAAAAACCGTTTGATTTGTAGTTTTTTCCTCCATAACTTTTAATACCTCCCAATTTATTTACATCATTTATTTTCTTACTTTTTTTACCTCGTTTACAAATTCATCCAAGTTGCTGAATTGTTTATAAACGGAGGCAAAGCGGATATATGCCACCTTGTCTATTGAATACAAATGAGATAGAACCATTTCGCCTAAAACAGTAGTTTCTATTTCTTTGTTAAGACCGGAATTTAAAACAGCTTGATCTTCAATTTCAGTAACAATATTTTCTATACTGTTTAAGGAAACAGGCCGCTTTTCAAGAGCTCGTTCAATACCTTTTTCAAGCTTTTTTCGGTCAAAGGGCTCCCTGCGGCCGTCTTTTTTGATAACCATAAAAGGTTTTTCTTCAATATGCTCATAACTTGTAAAGCGGTAACCGCAGGCAAGACACTCCCGTCTCCTTCGGATACAATCCCCTTGAGCCAGAGTTCTTGATTCCATAACCTTATCATCGCAGTTTCCGCAATGCGGACATCTCATATTTTACTTACAGGATGCCTAAAAGCCGGCATCCCTCCCTCCCAAAAATAGCGTATCTAATTATACACTACAGGATAACACACTATATATAGCGTGTCAAGCCGATATTAAATTATTTTTCTCCTAAAAGCTGTTTTATTTCGAAAATTTCCGAAGACATGGCAGAGCGCTGCATGGATTGGTATTTTTTCGGAACCATCTCCTTGCTTGTGCACTCGATTGCTGCAACTAAATTTTGCAGCTCTATCTCATAAGGATAAGAAGGCGGAATAAAATCGGCTATAGTTTCTTCCAAGTCTTTTTGTATAACCATTGCCCTGCCTTCTACAGTGGCGTTCATCTTAGCACGCACAAGTATGGCTTCTATATCAGCACCGGATACATCGAATTTAATCTTTTTTATTATCGAATTTAAATTTACATCATGGAGCTTGATGCGGAGCTTTCTTTGAAGGGTTTCAAAAAGGTCGAGCCTTTCGGCATCGGTTTCGGGGTAAAAAAGAGCCAGATGTTCTTCAGCCCTGCCCTGCCTTTTTAAGTCGACGGGAATCAGGTCGGGGCGGCAGGTAATCAAAAACCAGATTATCTTTCCCCTGTAAGCCGTGTTTCCCATAAAATTTGCTATTTGAGCAAAAACCCTGCTCGAAGTACCGGATATATCGTTAGCAGTGCGGTTTCCGAGCACAACATCGGCCTCATCTATCATCACAGCCACAGGCGACATAGCCCTCAAAATATTCAGCACCTTTTCAAGATTCGATTCGGTAGCCCCCTGCCATTGAGAGCGGAAATTGCGTAAACGCACCATAGGAATGCCTATTTCGCCGGCAAAGGCCGACACTATAAAGGTCTTTCCCGTGCCTATTGGGCCGGAGATAAGATATCCCATGGGAAGAACATCGGTTCGGGCGGCCTTTAAAGCCTTAGCCGCAATTTTAAAGCGCTTTTTTACAAAATCATGACCCGAAACAAGGGAGAGGTCATAATCCGTATCTATAAATTCCAAGAGGCCTCCGGCTTCATTTTCGATAATCTCCCTCTTCTTTGTTGCCAAATAATCCAAACTTATAGGCTTGTCGTCCTGATAAGACTCTCCTACAAGCTGGTAAAGATTTAATAGGTTTAAACCGGAGGTTAAAGCGCCCATTCTTTCAGGACTCAAGCCCCGCTCAGCTAAAAGGATTTCTTCAGTCCGTCGTAAATGTTCTAAAAAATTAACCCTTACGGCTGCATCAGGCAGAGGAATACGCACCTTTATTGTAGAAGGAGAAGCTGTAAGACGGGGGTTTAGGTCTGTCAGGTTTTCGGTAAGCATTATTATCGAGATATCTTCCCGAGTAAAAGAAGGCTCATGGGACCATCTGTTTAGGGTAACAAGGCAGTACCTATCGGTTTCATCCAAATTTCCGATCTCATCGGCAGGAATTATGGTTTCGGCATAATCTACGATAAGAACAATCCTCAAATTCTTGCCGAAATTTAGAACAAAATACCTTTCAAGGTAAGAAAAAGCCTCCTCAGGATCGCGGGATAAAAAGTTTTCGGGAGGTACATCAGGATAAGTCATATGCATTGTCTCAAGATAGGCTCTTTCCATATCGGAAGTACAAAAAGAAACGCCTCCGGACTTATCGTAATACACTATTATGTCCTGATTTCCAAACAAAACTTCGGAAATATAGTCTCTTATTTTTACGAACAAGAAGTTATGCCCGTATTCGGTTATTTGATGGGGTAAAAAATCCCTTATATTTCCATGCACAAAGTAAAGGTTTGCCGTTTTTGAGCAATATTTTCTGGAAAGCTCCTGTGCCCATTCCGGCAAAATATCTATATAGGCACTGTTTTCTTTAATCAGCTGTTTTCCCGCTGCCATAATCCCTCCCGCCTTATAATCACCATACAACAAAAAAAATAAAATTTCAAGAAGAAAATAATTTCATTTTTTTTATATTCCGATTGTTGTTTTTTATTTTTTGTGATATACTTATATATAAGTAAAACTGTAATAAATAAGGGAGGCTGTATGAAAAGAATATCAACAATTCTTATATATTTAGGTATTGGAGCAATTCTTTTTGCTCAATCGGCAGAAAAGGTGGATGAGATTTTAGCATCAAAGACCTTAACAATAGGACAGGCATGCTATCTTGTAGGTACTTCTACCGGAGAAGTCGATGATAAGAGCTCCTATGAAACGGCCTTTAATAAATTTAAGGGGCTTAAAATGTTCGAAAATAAAAAGCATGATGAGCCTATTAGATTTGACGAATTTTCTAATTTGGCTTTGCAGTATTCTTCGATAGAGCATGGCTTATGGTATGGAATTGCAAAAAATCCGCACTACGCTTTTAGACAGCTTAAAACAATGAAGCTGATTCCCCATAAAACGGTTCCGTCTTCACATATTACGCCGTTTACCGCAATCAATCTATTGGCCAAAATAATGCCTAAAGAGGACAAGTAAGGAGGATAGATAATGAAAAAAGTAAAATTGTTTATATTTTTGTTTTTAATTATTGCATTAAACCTTTCAGCCTTTGAAGGAGGCGGAATGCTTAAAACGGGTCTCGGCATTGACCTTGGTAAAAACAAAACAAACTTATCTCATTTCGATAGTCTGTCTCTTTGGGCTAAACAAAATCTCGATAAAGAAGGGAATTATAATTTTGCTATTCAGTCTTCATATTTGTTCAATTTAAAAAAGCCTATAAAACCTGATGGAAAGTTGGATTTAGATCATATTGTTAATTTGGATATGCTTAAATTCTCATTCCTAGTCCCCATAGGTAATGACAGTTTGACCATTGACGCCGGCAGGTACAATATCTCCGATATAACTGCTGTAATTTTAAATCAAAACATTGATGGTGTATATATAGCATACAATAAAACTAATTTTTCAACATATTTTAACCTAGGATACACAGGGCTTTTAAACTCCTATGTAAATCCTATCAATGCAGCAGGTATAACATCAATATTAAAGAAGCAAACAAAAATTTACAATCTTGCACCGTCTTTTGTTCATATGTCTGCTTTGTTTCACGTTCCTTTTCAATCATTGCGTCATGCCATTGACTTTGATTTGAACTCGTTCATGGCAACGGAAAATCCGAAGACAACAAATAATTATGCCTCAATATCGGTAAACGGTCCGATAGTTAATAGACTTTTTTACCTTGCATCAGTATCAACATCCATTTTAACACGGGACAAAAGAAAACCGCAAACAGGCTTTTTTTTAAAAGGAGAACTGGACTACTATTTTGAAAAATACGATTCAAAACTAGGTTTAAAAATGCAATTATTTTCAGGCGGCAAGATGAGCTTTAAATCTTTTACGCTTTCAACTATGTCAAAGGTTAACTTTATGGAGCCTACGGATTTATTGAAAATAAGTTTAGATGGCAGCATAAAACCTGTAAAAAATTTGTTTTTAAGTACGGAAGCAGCTATTATGGCTTATGCAGCAACTCAACCTAAGGGTAGAAGCAATTTTGCCGGTTTTGAGTGGAATGTGTCTGCCAATTATACAATACTTCAAGATATATCCATTAGTACCGATCTAGGTATGTTTGTGGGAAAAAACGGTAAGTTTGATGCAGTGTTCAAATTAAAGGGCATCATTTCGTTCTAAGATTTTTATAGGAGATATGATAAACAGCTCGGCAGGAATTCTGCCTCTCTGTTTATCTTCGAGTTTTGTGCAAAGCACAAAACATCATGTGGTTGTATGCGGTTTGTTTACAAACCGCTTGAAAAAACTTTTTTCGGAAATTGATATTTCCTGCAAAAAGTTTTTATAGGAGAAAAAGATGAAAAAGGTATTTCTTATTATTAGTTTGGTTTGCTTTATGTTAACTCCGCTTTTGGCTATTAGCGGTGAGGTTGTTGCAGTCAAGGGAAAGGCTGAAATAAAGCAAGGCGGAAAATGGATTCCTGCAAGGGCTGGAAACAAAATAACATCGGGACTTATGATTTCGACAGGGTTTAAATCCGAACTGACTTTAAAGATTGACGGTTCCGTTATTACGGTTAAACCTATGACAAGGCTTACAATCGAAGAAATCGCCGAAAAGAATGAAACCGTTTCTTCGGAAGTTTACTTAAATGTAGGTTCCGTAAAGGCCGATGTAAAACCGGCTTCAACAAAAAAGGTTGAGTTTAAGGTAAAAACACCTGTTGCAACAGCTTCCGTTCGCGGAACATCGGGAGAGATCGGTTCTGACGGTCTTTTAATCGGAACAAGCGGAATATGGTCGTATGTAAACAATGATGGAATTGAAACAAGGGTAAATATCGGCGACTCTGTTATTATAAGCGATACAGGGATGGTAACTCCGGCTCAAAATATCAAGGCTAATGAAGTTTTACCGGCATCAGTCGCAACTCTTGCAGAAGCGGAAGCCAATTCTCCTACGCTTACCAACCAATCACCCGGCATTGAAGACGCAATAAATACGGCGGCTTCAGTTTCAACACTATCTTTAAGTATAGGCTGGAAAGACTAAACTTATACCGCCCTTTGAAGCATTTTCAATAAAGGCTTCAAAGGGTGCTTTTTTTTCTAAAGGAATTTGTCCGTTTATTGTTACCTTATAGGAATAAATACTCATTTACTCAATTAAATAATCTCGATTTAGGAACGAAAAGCAGCCTATTTTGATTAACGTTGAGGAGTTTTAGCTAATGAAAACTAAACACGGTATTATATTTTTATCTTTAGGAATATTTATTTTTTCATCATGTATAACAGTAAAGTATTATGGAACCGATACTACAGCATTTGAAACAAAATATTTCGGAAATATTATTGAATTTAAAAAGTCAGCCGTTGCTGATTCTAATGATATTATTTTGAATGGAAAAGAAGACTTTAGGTTAGGCTTTGATCCTCTTTATCCAAATGAAGTAGACCTCATGAAATGGACAGGAAAAATCTGGTTTAACGATATTTTTTACGATATTCAAATTAACTATCGGCAAAAGAAAGGAAACTATGGAATTGAAAATATCCGAAAAGTTGATATTCAAAATCTCCCGCCTATCTATAAATTTGAAAAATTCAATATATCCGGTTCGCAAGCGATTTGGGAAAAATCCGTACATGAGTCGGAATTACCGGTTAAGCTTGCAACTTTTTCTGTTGAAAACGTTGAATTTTATGTACTGTTAACAAGCATGTATACCGTAGCGACAATGAAAGATAATATGAGTTCGTTTATTCAGATGGTTAAATCAAAAGATCAGGTATTCCATATTGTTAGTTCAGACGGAATAATTTATGCAGAATTTACTAAAGATAAATATAAACTATTTGAGGTGAATAATTCAAAATTGGATTCTAAAAAATTATGGCCTTGTATAGCAGTATTTTCGATTGTAAGAATTATCTGTTCCAAATAGAATTTATATGGCATATTTGCAAATTCTCAAAACCTGTCATACATTGGAAAGACTAAACTTATACCGCCCTTTGAAGCATTTTCAATAAAGGCTTCAAAGGGTGCTTTTTTTTCTAAAGGAATTTGACCGTTTACCCTTACCTTTTCGCTGTAATCGGCTTGTAACATTTCAACCGAAAATTCATCAAGACTGCGTTTTAAATTTTCCCATTCGGAATAAGAGCATTCAAATTGAAAAGGCTCTTTTTTGATAAGCTCTTCGGTTGAAGCTTCTTGAAGAACAAGTTTTGCAGAATCCGAGTAAGCTTTTACCAAACCGCCTGTTCCCAAAAGGGTGCCGCCGAACCAGCGTGTAATTGTAAGCATTATGTTTGTGATTCCTGAACCCTTGAGCACTGCAAGAGCCGGCCGGCCGGCAGTTCCCGAAGGTTCTCCGTCATCGGAACAGCCTAAAACCTCTCCGTTTTCGCCTGCAATAAAGGCATGGACTACATGGCGGGCATCTTCGTATTTTCCCTTTTGGCTTTTTAAAAGTTCTCTGGCTTCGGCGGCCGAATTTATAGGAAAAATTTCCGCTAA
Source organism: Treponema denticola ATCC 35405 (assembly GCF_000008185.1). Taxonomy (NCBI): domain Bacteria; kingdom Pseudomonadati; phylum Spirochaetota; class Spirochaetia; order Treponematales; family Treponemataceae; genus Treponema; species Treponema denticola. Next base: position 1,359,531 of record NC_002967.9, on the reverse strand, counting down.
AAATCTTGAGCTTTTTACGTTGAGCTCACTTGAAGCATACCGCATTAAAACTTTCATTTTAAAAGGTTCTCCATCTTTTTTAGCTTTCTATCGGCATAAAACACACAAATTAAGCCGGCCGTAAAGGGAAGTATTGCAAAAGTTAAACCGGCAAAAAAAGTATCTGCCGTCATCAGCGGAAAAAGGGCAAAAGTTCGAATAATAAAAAATATCAAATCATAAAAAGCATTTAAAAAGTAAGAAAAAATAAAGCCCGTAAACGGAAATAAAAGAGAAATAAAAATTGCCCCAAGGCCTAAAATTAAAAAGGCAGATATCAGAGGGCTTACAATGATAGAAGCAATTATACCTATAGGCGCTAAGACTCCTATTTTGCTTATTACTATAGGAGCGGTAAAGGTTTGCGCACCTATTGAAGCCGAAAAACTTCCCAATATTTTAGGAGGTATTTTTCCGTTTAAGATATCGAATACGGCACTTCCAAAGATAAGAATTCCGGCCAAGGCACCGTAAGAAAGCATAAAGCCGAGACTTAGGGCATCATCAGGCTTTACGGCAATATGAAAAATAAGCATTGTACATAAAACCGAAATCATAGGAGGCTGGAGCCCCAAGGACTTGCCTATAATAATTAAAATCATCATGCCGAGGGCACGATTAAGAGAGGGGGCAGCTCCTGCAAACCAAACAAAGAAGATAATAGAAACTAGTGAAAACTTTATCGCGAGGCTTTTTTTCCCGAATATAGAACCCATCTGCAAGGCGGTTAAGCTTACCAAAGAAACATGCATCCCCGAAAGGGCCAAAACGTGAGCAAGCCCTGCATTTCTAAAAGCTTCCGAAACAGGAAGAATCAAAAAATCCCTGTTTGCAGAAAGGAGGGCTAAAAGCAAGGCACCGGCACTCCCCCACCCAGCCAACAAACGCATAAGATAAAACCGTAAAAAAGCCCTGAATCTTAAAACGGCCGATCTCCAACCTAAAAATTCGGGAACGGATTTATCTCCAAAAAAGGCCAAGGGGCTCATAGCGTTTTTCTTTGCTCCGAAACGGCCCGAAGCTTCAAATATTACGCCCTTGGAAAAATTGGCTAAAGCTTCTTTTCTTGAACCGGTCTTATAGGGCGCCGAATCGGCGGCCTTGTAGGCCGTCTTGTAGACCGAAATTCCGTAAGCATTATTTTGTAAGACCATATCCGAAGGAAAAAATATTTTTATATTTCCCTTTGCAGAAAATTTGGCCCCATTATTATACGAAAAAGAAATAAGTTTAGCATTTGCAGCATAGTATTTTTCACCTGCAGGATAAGCTTCTCCCGTAAGCTCGGCTTGAATACTTTTAACCTTATTTAATTCGGCAAGGGAAAAAGGCTCCGCATAGATAAAAAATAAACGCAATACTGCAAGGCTTCCTATAAAAAGCCCTGCAAAGATAAAAAAGAACTTCTTTTTTCTAAATATAAAACCGATTATAAAACTTAAAATAAAAATAGAAATTATCAAAAATTTATTAAAATAATTTCCTATTGCACAAAAAAAATAAAAAGATAAAACAGCGGCACAAGCTGAAACTACAATCGGTTTTAATACAAAAAACTTATTACGTGTTAATTTGTTTTCATTTACCACTTTAACTCCTCTATGGCATTTCGAGAAGCTTGTTTAACCGTTTCAGAATAATTTAAGTATTCAACATACAATAGATAGTCAAATGCGGTTTTATCCCCAAGCTTTCTCAAAGCCGTAATTACACTGAGCACTAATGGCTCACTGTATTGCTTTGTTTTTTCGGTTTCCGAATTTAACACACCTAAAAATATCGACAAATTTTGAGAACACTCGATTGTACCTAAATTTCCCATACAATCGATTATCTTAATAAGCAATTCATCGCCCCGCGGGCTTGTTTTACGCAAACCCTGAGCATAGTAAAAAAATTTGTTTACCTGCGAAGAAGCCTTACTCCACTTCAATGCAGATAAAACAGGTAAAGTCTCTTCAATCAAGTTTTCAGAACTCTCAAGATCCGCTCCTTTTAGATTTTTAAGACCGTAATCAATTACAAGCTCACTAATCCTGCCAAGCTCAGGGCCCTCAATACGCTTATTTTCTTTTGCCAATAAATACAGTGTCCATATATATTGTATGTTTTTTTGCATTGTTTTAGCAAGAATTTCATCAAAATAATTAAAAGAAATATTATTTAATGCAGTTTTTACCGTATCCTTTAAACCATCGTTTACAGGATAAAATAAGGTTTTAATCAAGACGTCAAAAGAAGAAGGATCTGCAAAATTCCCGAGAGCTTCGGCGTAGACTCTTAGAAGATTAACGTTAGACGCCTTGCCTGAAAGTAAATCGGATAAACCTGAATCATAAAGAGAATTCAGATAATCCGTAAAGGCGGAATCTTTTTGAACCAATTTGCTTAGACTTTTTAAGCAGGCTATTTGAAAATCTTCATTTTCAACCGTAGAAAACAAGTAGCGGATACTTGCAGAGGCCTTTAATTCGTTTAGCTCTCCAAGCTTGGTTACGGCAATTATACCTATATTTAACAACCTGTCATCATTTTGTAATATTGCATAAGAGGTTTTAACATATTCCACCGCATCTTGATATATGGGAATTAAGCTTTTATCCTCTGACTGTGAAAGTGAACGCAAAATAACGGCCTTCACATCTATCCCTGCAGAAATAAAATCTTTACGCAAATTTAAAAGCTCATCTTGGTCTACAGCAAAAATAGAAAAAACACAAAAGATAAAAACTAAAACAAAAGCTATTCTTTTCATACAGACCCCTTACTTTCTGCAAAATCATAGAGCATTTGACCGTCAGTTAAGCCGTCTTGCAAAAAATCGTTATCTTTTATTTTTTGGTCTGCCACTGAATGATCATTATTTTCTTCTTTTAAAATATTGTTTATAAATTCGGTGTTATCATCGGTAGTCGCTATATTATATATATAGGATAAAATAACATTTTTCATTTTTTGGTCTAAAAATTCACATTGAAAATGTACTCGCGATTTATTTAAGGGTTGGTCATAAACGAAACGGACAATCTTACCGCACATTACAATCTCGGTATTTTTTAGTTTAAATTGCAGCTTCATTCTGATACCCTTTGCAGCCTTGCCTTTTACAAAAAACATGGCTCCGTCTTCCGATATGTCCTTTATGTTTGATTTTACTCCGCCCTGAATTTCATAATCGGAGTTATAAGGATCTCCAGCCCTAAGAGGAAACATCAAGCCTTCAATATCACATGAAGCTCTAACCGATTTTCTTTTTTGTGTACGAACAATTTTTTTTGAATGCTTAATATAAATTTCTATTCGGTCCTCTATTTTTTTTGCCTTGACGGCTTCAGAACTAAAGACATATCCTGCATCATTTTGTTTCCAAAAATAAACCCTTACAGCCTTATTTTGCCAATTAACTTTTTCGGCTCTTTCTGCAGATGCATCAAAGAGGGCAAACACAAGCTCATTCTTTGTATTTGCCATAAGTTTGCCGTAAACGGTTGTTTCTCGCGGCACAAAGATAATACAAATTTGGCCGATATAAATTTCATGAGTCGATTCAATTCTTCGTTTTTTTTGAACTTCTTCCAATTCAATTTTTGTGCGGTAATCATAGAGTTTGTTAAGTAAAATTTGCATTTTTTGAGAAACATCGGCATCCAGCTTATTTTCAACCTGACGGGCAATAAAGCGTATGCATTCATCTAAGGCAGCAACCGACCAAAAAAGACGGGTTTTATCTTCAAGACCTACATAATTGGCTGTCCGCCACAACAATAAGAGATTAGAAAATAAAAATCCCCTGTCTTTCCCTTCGGTAAAAAAACGGATTAAATCCAAAAACCGTCTCCCCGGAAGAGTGAACGAGAAAGCCGTAAATAAAAGAAACACAATAAAAAAAACTACAAGAATATACATACTTATCTCTTTGTGATATAATACCATAAATTATGCATTTTGATAAGAAGACTCTAAGGTTTTTACTTGAATTTATCTTCATTTTCACCATTTTTGTCCTTCCTCCGATGTTAAATAAGAGGGATTTTACCCCGCCGCCTCAGCCAGAAGGCTTTTTTTATGTTTTAGTCTTTATATCAAAAATAGTTTTTTTTGCAGCCTATGAAGAAATTCTATACCGAATATATTTACCGTATAGAATAAAAAGCTTTTACGGAGAAAATCCTGAAAGTTTTAAATCGGCCTTTGCCGTCTATGAAATTCTTCCGGTCATTTTTTTTGCTCTGGCTCACCGTTATTTAGGTCCCTTTAATGTGCTTTATGCTGCGGCCGCAGGAATAATTTTTAGAGTATTATATGTCCTTATACAAAAAAAAGCCTCTACAAAATGCAGCATAACAATAGCAAGTATAAAAGCGGCTCTTTGCGTTATAGTGCTTCACTCTGTCCATAACGGAATCATCTATCTTTTGATTTTTAAAGGATAAATTAAGGCACAGGTTTCGTATATCTTTTTGTATATTAAAAAATTTTCTTCATATACGGAGATAAAAGATTTGCTCTTAAGAGGCTTGTTTTCATCTCCATCAAGCAAGAGATCAAAACCTATTATGGTATTGGTCTTATCGGTTTTTATTTTTTCGTCGATAAGGTTTAAGTTTTCCATACTTTTTTTATGATAGAATCTTCAAGAGGCTTTCCGGTTTTTAAAGAGTCTAAGAGGTTCAGACATATATCCATACCCTCCCTTGCAAGCTTCATGGTTTTTTCCAAATCGGTACTTAATTCTTTTAAGGCAGAGGAAAGGTTTGGAGAACTAAAGCTACCTTCTTTTTTATAAGAAGACAAGTTAAATAAGGCACTCATCTTTTCGATTTTTATTTTTTTTGAAAGAGGCGAAGCTTTTGCTTTAAGTAAAAACTCTTCCATACTTAGGGCCGGCATATTCGGAATCTTTAATCCCCGCGGTAAAAGGTTATAAGTTTTAATATCGGGGAACTCGGCAATCTTACTTTCAAACCACCACGCATACATCTGCATTCTCTTGTCGCTTAAAACCTTTCCCTCATAGCCTTCTTTTAATTGGGGCGAGGCGGAATAAAGGCTTAGATGCGAAGCTGTTTCCGAAGGAAAAAACCGGTTTGAAAAAGCGTTCACATCTTCTTCAAATCGGCTTCCCTTAAAGTGGGTTTGAAAATCGGGAAAGGCTAAATCGAGGCCTGCAAAAATAATTTCAGAACAGCCTAAAATTCTTGCAAAATCCCAGCAAGCTGTTGCAACGGAACCGCCGGTAACAAGTTTACCCTTTTCGCCTATAAGTTTTTCTATATATTGAGCAAGGGGAAACATGGAAGTGCATAAAAACTTGGCTCTTGTTTTAAGACGGAAAACGGCCGGATATACGGAAGATTCGGTAATAAGAATCGAATCCGAAATGTCGAGGTCTGAAAGATGAAGATAGTTCCAATATTGAGCATCCATTAAAAGAATAAAGTCGGGTTTTAGGCCATGCCTATGACAAGCCCTTACAGCCGTATCTGCCGCAATGATTATAAACTTATCTTCATTTTCTTTTACAAGATTTATCGTGTCATCTAAGCCGGGGCCGGCAGCAATTATCAAAGCAGGACAAGAAGCAAAAATGTTTTCTATTTTATTGATGCCAAAAAGACCTTCGGTTTGTTTTATATTTTTTAAAAAATTTTTAAGCCAAAGTTTTCCGAATTTTTTTAAGGTATTTTTGTTTAAATTTGTTTTTTCATTCCTTCGTTTTTTTAAGGCCTCAAACTCTGAAAACCAAGAAGAACTTACATCAATCAAGGACTGAATTTTAAAAATCGGAGTATCAAAAAAAGATTTGCTTTCAAAAAAATCCAACACATCTTTCGGATAAAGACCTAAAAGAAGAATCAGATTTTCGTGCATAAAAAAATCATCCAATGGACGGCTTTGTAAAAAAAGAAAAAAAACAAAGAGGTCGGGCTCGATTATAATCAACGAAGATTTAGGATATTTTTTTGCATAAAGCTCTTGAGCATAACCCAAACCAAGGCCGCAAAAAACACAAGAGCTTTTAGCCTTTTTATCTTCAAAAAAATCAAGAGAAATATTTTTTTCGGCCTCGCTTATAGGATTATATTTTGAATGAAGGTATTTTCCGTTTATGCGTGCAGTAAAAATCTTTTTATCTGTTTCTTTTAATTTTGCTTCTTCAAGATAATAGCTTTCAGGAATTCTTTCGGCAAATTGTTTAATACCGATTTCTGAGTCAAGGCCTAAGGCCGCAGAGAGCTCAGGAAAACGGCAGGTAAAAAGTTCCGCATTATAAAAAAGGTTCTTATACAAAATTTCACGATTACCGGCGCTTTCTTTATTCGAGATTGAGCTCAATTTTCATTCCTTTTTTAAGAGGTGTTCCGGGCGGAGGAGTTTGAGAGACGACATATCCGTCACCTGTAATTTTTACCGAAAAGTCTTTTTGTAAAAGAAGCTCAAGCAAAAGTTTTTTAGGAACGCCCGTTAAGTCGGGCATCTTATCTTTTAAAACGACAGGTTTATTTTCGCTTATGGGAATCCGCCCGGTGTGTTCAACGGTAGGAGCGTTTTCTCTTGCAAGTCCGAGATAATCTATAATTTCGTTCGAGGCCTCGGAAATTACGGGAGCCGCAATAACGGAGCCGTATATTTGTCCGACAGGTTTTATGACTGCCGTATACAAAATAATCTTTGGGTCATCTGCCGGAAAAATTCCTATACAGCTTGAAATAAAATCGGTCTTACTGTAGCCCCCGCCTTTCTCATTTGCCATCTGAGCTGTTCCGGTTTTTACGGCAATGGGAACTCCGTTGATAGAAGCCCTCCAAGCTATACCCTCTATGGAGCCCGTTCTCATATAGCTTAAAAGCAGATCGGCATTTTTTTCGGATATAACCTTGTTTAAAACCGAGGGCTTATGAAGGTAGACGATGTTTCCTTCCTTGTCGGCAACCTTCGAAATAAGAGAAAGCCTCAAAGTGTAACCCTTATTGGTGAATGCCGTTGCAGCTTCAACCAGCTGCAATGCTGAAACTCCTATTTCCTGTCCTATAGCGATTGTGTGCTTTGTACGTATAGACCAGTTTTGAGGAGGAGCAAGAAGACCGGCCGACTCTCCCGGAAGCTCTATATTGGTTTTGGAGCCGAAACCGAAGAGTTTAATCTTTTCATAAAAAGCATTTTTTTCGGTAATATCGGCAATCTGGGCAGTTGCATCGTTACACGAAAGGCGGATTATATCCCGCGGGCTTACCCTGCCATGAGTCTTTAAACAGGTAATGGGTTTTACATTGGGTCTGTTAAATTCAAAAAGAGCATTGCAGTCGTATACCTGCCCGTCCTTAGTAGTGCCCAATTCCAAAAAGGCGGCCATAGAAAATATCTTAAAAACCGACCCCGGCTCATAAACATAGTTTGCAGGACGATCAAGGCGCTGTTCAGGAGTGCTTTCGATAAAGTTTGCAAGGGAGGCAGAAGGAGAGTTCACATAGGCGAGGACCTCTCCGGTCTTTGCATCAACTGCAAGAAAAACGGCAGATTGAGCCTTTGTTTCTTCCATCGTTTTCGATATAATTTTTTCGAGCATGTATTGAATGTTTCCGTCTATACTGAGATAAACGTCGTAGCCTTTGCCAGTATAGCCCTTTGTTTCAGGAGGGGGAGAGAGAATATTTTGAAGAGAATATTCTACGCCTGTTTTACCCCTGCCGTCATCACCTAAAAAACCTACGACTGTAGAGGCTAAGGTATTTTCGGGATAGGTGCGGTTAAACACAGACTCAAACCTAATACCGCTTAATTTATTTTCATCTATAACGTTTTTAACCAAATCCCTTTCACTTTCGCTCATTCTTTTTTTTAAATATAAAAAATTGGATTTGGAATCTTGAATTTTTTCCAAGAGATCGGATTCATTTTGCATTAAAACAGGGGCCAAGACCTTCGCCGCCTCGGCAGGATTTTTCATAAGGGTTTTATCGGCATAAAGATTATAGATAGTTGTCTGAACTGCAAGGATTTTTTTATTTCTGTCATATATAGTCCCCCTTTCAGTCGAAACCTTAGGCGTAATCACTATAGGTTCTTTCATTATCATGTACTTTGCAAATTGGAGTATAAGCAAAACAACAAAAATAATTACAAGACTTATAAAAAACCAAAACCTAGGTTTTGAAATAAAACTATCTACTTCTTCCATATAAAAACCTTACCGTAAATACCGTCAACGAGGACAAAACCGTAATCGCGGGAATCATGAGACTCTTTTAGATTATCTCCCAAGGCTAAAACATAGCCCGCCGGAACCCGCACCTTTTCTTTATCGGACATACCGCCTAAATTGCGGAATTGTATAGCCGTCAAGGGTATATTTTTTCCGGAAACCTTCATCGAATAATCGTAATTGTACCCTAATTTTTTAGAAAATTCTATAGGTTCTTCCGAAATACCTAAACATCTTTTTATGGTAAAATGCCCGTCTTTTCGGTACACGATTATATCGCCGCTTTTAGGCCTTGCCCAACGAAAAATATACTTATTATTTAAAGGATGTTTTATACCGTAGGCAAACTTAAAAATAAATACACAGTCCCCGTCCTTTAAAGAAGGCTCCATAGAAGGGCCTGAAACCTTCTTTACATCAAAGACACAAGACTTGATAAAAGCAAAAAAAAATATAAAGCAAAAAAAATAAAAGAGTTTTCTTTTAGTTTTTTTAAACACCTTTTAGCCTTAACCTACTTAAACATCTTTTTTATCGAGCCGAAAACTCCGCGGGTAATTTCTCTGCCTACCGTGCGGGTCATGCTGTCAACCAAGACACGGCCCAGCCTCCCGGCTTCGCTTCTTTGTTTTTTATTTTGACTCTCTTCCAAACGGCACCTTGCATTTTCTGCCCGTATTCGGGCATTCTCGGCCCTGATTAAGGCCGCCTCTTCTTTTGCCTTTGCAGCAGCCTCCTTGGTAAGACGTTTTTCTTCAAGTTCTCTTTCGGCAACAAGCTTCTTTTCTTCAAACCGGTCCGTAAGAATTTCATAGGCGGATTCTCTGTCGATTATATCCTTGTACTTATAAAGAAGGGGAGACTCTTCAACAATAGCTTTAAGTTTTGCCTCTCCTACGGTTCCTATCTTACTCTTAGGGGGAGCTATCAGAACCCTTTGACTTACAGATGGACTTCCGTCTTCCTGTAAGAGGGAAACAAGGGCTTCACCCGTTTTAAGTTCGGTAAGGACCTTAGCCGTATCGAATTTAGGATTAGCTCTGAAGGTTTCGGCCGAAAGCTTTATAGCCTTTTGGTCCTTGGGAGTAAATGCCCTGAGAGCATGTTGAAATTTATTTCCCAACTGGCTTAAAATACTTTCAGGCAAATCGGCAGGATTTTGCGTAACAAAAAAAACTGCAACACCCTTTGAACGGATAAGCCTGATCATGGTCTCTATCTTTTCGATGAGGACTGAAGATAAATTATTAAAAAGAAGATGAGCTTCATCAAAAAAGAAAACGATTTTCGGTTTTTCCGTGTCTCCGGCTTCAGGGAGGTTTTCATAGAGCTCGGACAAAAACCAAAGCAAAAATGTCGAATAAAGATTAGGCCTTTGATAGAGGCTCGTAGAATTTAAAATGTTTATATAGCCCCTTCCGTCCGAGGTAAGTTTAAAAAAATCGGCAATATCCAAGGCAGGCTCTGCAAAAAAGTTATCGGCCCCCTCTCCTTCCAAAATGAGGAGAGCCCGTTGAATTGCTCCTATTGAAGAGTCGGAAATATTACCGTATTTAAGCTTTAAGTCTTTGCTGTTTTCACCTATATAAACCAAGATTGATTTTAGGTCTTTTATATCCAAAAGGAGTAATCCATCTTCATCTGCTACTCTAAAGGCAATGTTGAGAACACCTGCTTGAACCTCGTTTAAATTTAAAAGTTTGGATAGAAGAAGGGGCCCCATCTCAGATATGGTAGTGCGTATCGGATGGCCGGTTTCTTTTAAGATACTCCAAAGGCGTATAGGATAGGATTTAAACTCGAATTCGGAAAGACCTAAAAGGCCAAGTCTTTCGTTTATTTTTTGATTAGCCTCGCCCTTTTCGGCAAAGCTGCATAAGTCTCCCTTTACATCGGGCAAAAAAACGGGGACACCCATGTCGCTAAAGGCCTCTGCAATTACCTTTAAGGTAATAGTCTTTCCTGTTCCCGTAGCCCCCGCAATGAGGCCGTGCCTATTTGCACGATTAGGTAGAAGCTCTACCCTGCTCTCTCCTACTCCGATAAAAATTCCTTTTTCCATTATAAGCCTCCCAATAACCCGACCTTAAACCGGCTCCCTCCGATTATCGGTCATTGTATGTACTATAAATCAATTTGAATATAATATCAATCCTTAATTTTTAAGAATTCCTTTATTCACTTCCAATTTTTAATATCCTTAAATCTGTATTGCCACTAAGAAATTTTTGTACCGCTTCATCATGTGATATGATAATTAAAATCTTATCCTTAGATTTATTAAGGACTTGGGTTAAAATTGAGTGAATAGAATTTATATCCAAATTAGCAAATGTTTCATCTAAAATAATTAAATCCTTTTCCGCAATGTTCAGCATCAGACGGGCCAAAGCAATCCGCTTTCTCTCTCCTCCTGAAACCTTATCAATTTCACTTGTACCTATGTGCTGTGTTAAATCTTTAATACCCGCAATTTTTGCTGCCGTCTCAAGCTCGGCATCAGAGTACCTATCATTAAACAATAAAATATTTTCTTTGACTGTTCCGCCGATTAAATATATATTTTGATGAATAATTCCTATTTTTTCTTTTAACGAATTTCTATCGATATTTTCAAACTGCACATCATTAAAAAGAATAGAACCTTTATAATCGATTTCTCCCAAAAGCGCATTGATTAAACTTGTCTTTCCTGCTCCGCTTTTACCGTTTATTAAATAAACATTATGTTTTGTAAATTCACAATTAAAACTGCTGAATATATTTTTATCATCATAAGAAACACTCAAGTTTTTGAGCTTTATATTATTTATTTCTTTGCAAATAATAGAAGCAGCATTTTCTTTTTCCTTTGCCAGTTTAAAAAAATCCTCTACAGGTTTTTTTAAGGCTTTAACATCTTTTGAATAAGTTCTTAATGTTAAAATACTATTAAAGACGGCAGCGTAGTTCATAGAATACATATACATTGCCAATATGGTACCTGTACTTACATCAGGCGAAATAAAAGTTTTATAGCAGATAATAATAGCGATACTTGTAAAATTGCCGATATATTGTAAATAACGGGATTGAGAGCTGGTCAGCATAAGAGAAATATGAGACGAAATATATTTTTTATTGATTTTTTCCAAATGTTTAAAAAAGCCGTTATAGGAAGCGTAATATTTTAAATCGAAATTTCCATATACGGCATCTTTCGCTAAAGCCATTACCTCCGTATAATTAGCTCTTTCATTTATTCTATCCTTGCTTATTTTATCTACAAGTTTTTTACTTACACAATAAAAAATTATATACCAAAGAATTGTTATCAAGCCCAATTTATAATCCAATAACAAAACAAACAATAATAAGGTCAGCACTTTAATGACAGTACTTATAGATATAAAATACTGCTTAATTACAGCTTCTTTTAATTGTTGAATATCGCTTGTTGCCATCCTTGATAGCTCGTCAGGACTCATTTTAGAAAACACTAAAGTTTTACTGTTCATCACTATCATTAAAAATTCTTTTAACAATTCCAAACCGATACCGTTTGTAAATTTCCAATAATATTTATCCGCCAAATAATCCGAAAAATATTGGACAAATCCGGCTGTTGTCAAGCCTCCCGCCAAAGCTAAAATTATTAACGGCGGACTATCAAGAAAATTATCCGAAATAAATTTTATTAAGGTGGGAATTCCTTGCGACAATAGCTGGGCCAGTATCATAAAGAGCGTAATTATTAATAATTCTTTTTTCTTAGACAGTATTAACTTAAATATCGACATAGTTTCTCCGTCCATAATAAGAAAGTCAACAAGGAAATATCTCTTTCCTCACTGACTTTCTATTGTCTTAAATCAACAAGCCTCCGCACGAATAAAACTTTCGGCTGGCACTAATCCCCCAATACTTCCATATTCGGAATCATAATGCTTTTAGGACCTAGATAGTTTGAATGCTGCACCCTTTCCTTTGAAAAGTAAAATTCTTTTTGGGCATCAAACATGTTTCCTGAAATTGAGCCGTTATTTATTATGTGCAGAGCCTTTCCGTCAAAATAGCGGGCAAGCCTAAACTCGCCGCCGAAGTCTCCGGTTACCTCATCCTGAAAAAAATCGGAAAAGGTTAATATTTCGACATAGGGCTCTTTTTTTAGGTCGGCTTCCGTTTTAGCTCCTGCACCGACTTCAAAATTTATTATATTGCCCGTAGGTTCTACATTTAAGTAATGAGCAAACTTTATAGAGCCGTGGTAAGTTTTTACGATGCCGTCCTTATAAAGCTCATGCTCTTTTAAAAGAAGACCATCCCCGTCGTAGGGAGCGGAATAAGGAGAGCCCGCCATATTGGGAACGAGCTTGATGTTAACCTTGTCTCCTTTTACCCCGCTTCCTTGAAAGTTTTCTCCCAACTTAGCAGCGGAAGACTTTGTATAAACCATCGAAGCGGAGGCTTGCGAAATATAAAAGTCAAAAAAAGAAGCGGCTGCCGTATTTGTGATTATTACATTGACCGATTTAAGGTGCTTGGCTTTTTCGGCGAGAGCCCTTTCTTCAGTTTCCTTTAATTGCTCCGAAACCATATTGTCTATGAGCTTTTCACTTTCAGTCGAAAAAGAATTATCCCCGTAAATTTCAACTTCTTCTTTACCGATAGAACAATCGGTTATAACTTCGATATAGCCCTTGTATTTTTTAAACCGAACATCCACGCCTTCGGAGTTTACTATTTGGACTTCCATGTTGTCGATAAAGATTTCGGTAGAGTTGATTTCGGCCTTCGTATCCCGCTTTTTATAAATTGCTTTTTGAATCTTGACCAATTCTTCATTTAAGTTTTCGGTATCGAATGAAGAAGAAAGACTAAAGGGCTTTTCGGAAGAGGGACGGCTAAGAGGATACCATTCGTTTTTAACAAATTGGGCGGCAAAGGCAGCCTCTTCAATTTTTTTGTTTATTTCCTCTTCGTCCATTGTGGGCGAAAGGCTTGCATCGGCAGAACCTCTGTATTTTTTTCCGGCCTCTTCAAAATCTTTATAAACCGTGAGCGAGGTATGAAGAACATTTTTTGCACGGTTCATATCCATTTTATCCCTTACCAAAAACATCTCGCCCGATCTTATCTTTGTAAGAACAAGCCTGTATCCGTCTATGTTTTTTTTATTCTTTAAAATAGAAATTATCTTATCTTTCATTATCCAAGTCTCCCGCGTGCCTTAATATATCCGCCTCCTGCAGAGGTTCTTACATATTCTTTATAACCCTTTCCGCAAAAACCGGAGCCTTCCAGTTCAAAGTCTTCTTCGCCTGAAATCATAGAAATAGAGGAAAGGAGCTCGGGAACATAGCCGGTTAAAAAAATCGGGCCGACTATTTTACCTGTAAGTTTTCCGTCCTTTATTTCGTATCCCTTTTCGACGGCACATTGAATACCCCAGTTTTTAGGATCTTCCATTCCGCTAAAATAGCCGTCCAAAAGATAGCCAAAATCTACGGACTTTATCATTTCATCGAGGGAAGAATTTTTTGTACTGAAAAAGGTGTTGGTCATTCGGGTGTAGGCCTTGCGCTCAAAGGATTCCCGTTTTCCGTTGCCTGTGGGCTTTATACCTAAGCTCAAGGCCGAAAGGGTATCGCAGATTCCCCGCTTTAAAATTCCTTTTTCGATAATCTGCGTATCTTGAGCCAAGACTCCTTCATCATCAAAAAGATAGGAAGAAACCTGCTCCGCAGCGGCAGCCCCGTCGTGCATATCGGTAATTTCGGAAGCAACCTTCTTGCCGATAAACTCCTTAGCCTTTGCGCGGTTTTTAACGAACATATCCATCTCGACCCCATGGCCGAAAGCTTCATGGGCTATAAGGCCCGTAACATTTTGCTTACAGATAATATCGTAAACTCCGGGCTTAATCCTTTCGGCATCCAAAAGTTCCTTTGTAGCATCAATGCTTTTTTTGATATTGTCTTCAACCTTGTGTAAAATTTCCATACCGCAGTTTCCCGAAAAGTCTTGGAAGCTGTATTTTACGGATTCTCCCTTTTTTAAATACGGACTAAGATAAGAAATTGCATAAGCATAAGCCTGCTCCAAATCTTTTTTTTGTGAAAGGAAGATTTTACAAACGGAAACCTCTTCATACCTGACCTGAAAATCTATCATTTCTGGACAATAGTCAAATCCCTTTTTCATTACGGATTCAAGCCTTTTTATTTTTTGCTCGTCATTCATCGAATCAAAACTTTCTTTTACTTCGGCATAAAAACTTTTTGTTAAAGATTCTTCCTCGATTACAGGATACTTAATTCTTTCAAGGTTTTTCGATTTTAAAAACTCGATATCGGTTTTAGCAATACGCCTGATTTCTTTTTTGATATTTTCGGCATCAATTACATCGAAAGAATATTCCGAATATCCCAGACCGTTATAAACCCGCAAGACAAAACCTCTTTCGGTCGAAAAAGAATCCCCAACCGAAACAGCCGTTTTACGTACCGAATAAGATTTTCCCTTTGAGTCACTCCCCAAAATCGAAACATATTCAAATTCTTTAGAAAGCTCTTCTATCAGTTTTTTTAAGACAGGTTTACTGTCCGTTAAAAACTTACTCATCTTTTGCTTCATCTTTATAATACCTCCAAATTGGGCTTAAAGTTCAAATAAAATTATTAATTTTTCTCTATCAGCTTTGCCAAGTTTTCTGACGTAAAGCCTAGGTGTTCTGCGACCTTGGCTCCGGGGGCTGAGGTGCCGAAACCCTCAATCGAAAAATTATCGCACTTACAACCTGTCCAGCCTTCCCAGCCTTGGGCGACTCCAGCCTCGGCGGTAACAACACGGATATGCTTTTTACATCCGCCCAAAACTCCATGTTTAAAATCCTTAGGCGAGTTTTCAAACCTTTCTTTCGACATAACGGAGACAACTCTGACCTTTTTATCCTTTACAAGACTTGCAGCCTTTACTGCCATACTTACCTCGGAGCCCGTAGCCAAGACCGTTACGTCAGGAGTTCTATCCGGCTTGCCTACCGTACAGCCTGAGGCCGAAGCCTCTACATCCTTTACAATGTATGCACCGTTTTTAATCGATTCCCTCCAAAAAAGATCGCTCTTTTCCAAGACAGGTAAATTTTGGCGGCTCAAGATTAAACATACGGGGCCGTCCTTGTGTAAGAGAGCCTGCTTCCATGCTTCCCCTGTTTCCTCCGCATCGGCAGGGCGTAAAACAAGAACATTCGGAATAGCCCGCAATGAGGCTAAAAGTTCTATGGGCTGATGGGTGGGGCCGTCCTCCCCTACAAAGATTGAATCATGGGTAAATACATAGATTGAAGGAAGCTTCATAAGGGCAGCAAGGCGGAGAGCCGGGCGTAAATAATCGGCAAAGACCAAGAAGGTCGCACAAAATGCCCTAAAACCTCCGTGAAGCTGAATACCGTTTGTGATTGTCCCCATTGCAAATTCCCTGATACCGAAATAAATATATCTTCCCGAAGGATTTTGATGAGAAAAGGCTGAAATTCCGTCCAAGCCTACGGCATTGGGGCCTTCCAAGTCGGCAGAACCTCCGACAAGATTGGGAAGGACTTTTGCAAACTCGTTTAAGGCCTTTTTTGAAGCGGCACGGGTTGCAAGACTCTCATCTTTTTTGAACTCAGGGAGCTTTACAGATTTTACAAGGGCTTCATCAGCTCCGCCTTGGGCAAAGGAAAGATCCCATTCTTTTCTTTTTTCGGGATTGGCTTTTGACCAGACTTCAAAGGTTTTATTCCATTCGGCTTCAGCAAGAGCCAGCTCTTCATTTCTCTTTTTAAAGAAAGCATAAGCTTCTTCTGCAACATAGAAATCGCCTTTTCCTTCGAGTAAAAGATTTTTCTTGGCTTCGGCAATGCCGTCTTTTCCTAAGGGAGCGCCGTGTGCCTTGTTTTTGCCTGCAACCGTCGGAGCCCCCTGACCTATAACGGACTTTAAGATAATAAGAGTCGGCCTTTCATCTTTTTTAGCTTCAAGAGTCAGGCGTTCAATATCTTCAAAGGAGTACATCGAACCGCGCAATACCTGCCAGCCGTAGGCCTTGTACCTTTCTTCGATGTTTTCGGTAAATGTTAAGTCGGTCGAACCGTCAATTGTAATCTTATTTTCATCATAATAAACAATGAGCTTTCCTAATTTTAAGTGGCCTGCCAAACTGGAGCTTTCGGAGGAAACGCCCTCCATCAAACAGCCCTCCCCTACAAGGGCATAAGTATAATGGTCTACTATTTTATGCTCGGCTGTGTTAAAGCGGGCGGCAAGCATTTTTTCGGCAATGGCCATACCTACGGCTGTAGAAATTCCTTGACCCAAGGGCCCTGTGGTAGTTTCAACACCGGGAGTGTCGCCGTATTCGGGATGCCCCGGACATTTGGAGCCGAGCTGCCTAAAACTTTTTATATCTTCGATTGAAACATCGTAGCCTGAAATATGTAAGGCTGAATACAAAAGCATCGAACCGTGGCCTGCAGAAAGCACAAAGCGGTCCCTGTCTTTCCAATCCGGATTTTTAGGATTGTGTTTTAAGATTTTAGCATACAGGGCAGCACCCAATTCGGCAGCTCCCAAAGGCAGCCCCGGATGCCCTGAGTTGGCTTTTTCGATTGCGTCCATCGAAAGACTTCTGATTGAAAGAGCAATAGCTTCCAGTTCGTTTTTCATAAAAAACCTCCAAGATTATTTTTAGGTGAGAGCCGATATTTTATTTCTGATTTCGACCTTCACATCAGTATATACATAAGACAGATTTTCAAGAGACATAGACATTACTTCAATAAAATTAGAATCTTCCGGAGACATAGAAGAAACGAATTCGCTCCACTGAAAAATCTTGTCAAAAATTTGATAAATTATTAAGGCTGATTGACCATCAAAGTCCGATGTTTTTAATTTACGTTCATCAAGCTCATTAAAAAACAGAACAAGATTTTTATAAAAGTCTACCAAGTCTGCGCGTAAATCTTTTGAACCATCGTCCTTAAATGGATTATATAGGTTAACCCAATAATCGTAATGCATCTCCAAATAAGTTTTACACTTTGAAGATACGGTTTTATAGTTATTTATAAACTCCGGAATAAAGAAGTCTAAAGATTCTTTTATAAAAAGTCCTTTTACCTCATCATCAAAGCGGGCCACATAATGTGAAGATAAAAAATCCAGAACAAAGCAATCTATAACGGCCTCCGTAACAGGCCTGTTTATAGAATTAAAAAAATTGTCCTCTTTACTTTCGTTATAAGGATAATAAAACCAGCTGTTGGGACAGGCTATCGGTTCATCTAAAACTCCAAATTTTTCTTCGATACCGTAAGGCATAACACCGAATACATCCTTACGTTCAAAAAACAATTCCATCGGCGCTGCATTTTCATTAAAAAGAGCATCTTCAGCCAAAAAGAAAGCAAAGGAAAGAATCTCTTGAGTTGTCGAGTCCATAGGTAATATCTTTAAGGAAGAGCGGACGGCCGTTTCAAATAGACTGAACCAATTCGAAATATCATCTTCTAAAAGCTCATGGCTTTCTTTTAAGATTTCAAATTCCGCATTTGCCCAATCCTTGATATGCACAAAAAAACGCATAGGATAATCGAAATTACATTCATCAAAAACGGCCGAGAAATCCCAAGCAGTTACGGCAAAACGGGCTTCGGGATTAAAACTATCATGTAAACGGGAAAAGGTCTCTACATTTTCTTCATAGTCTTCACATAAAATATTGGAAAGATCGCTTTCGGTATATAAAAAATAAAAGGAAAAAATTCTATCAAAGCTCAAATACACCCTGCGTTTGGGGATTTCTTTTCCCTCATAAAAAAGCTTTGACTCATGAGCATATTTATCTGCCGGCAAAAAGGGTAAAAACCGCGAGCCGGGGATAAAAATTTTCATTTCATTTTCCGTATCCGAAATTTGCACACAAAATTTCTTGCCGGTAAAAAATCCGTGCTTGCTAATCCATACCCCGTCATCCGAATCGGGATCAGGAAAAAAATACGCGAGCGACAAGGAAATTAAAAAAATACCCAAAGTAGAATCATCAAAATTTTTTAGACCGATAAAATTTTTAAGATCTTCAAGAGTAAAGGCTTCCCCAACATTTTTTAAAAATAAGTTAATTTTAGGCAATAATGGTTCTAATCGGTCAAACATTGTGCGGTATTTTAGCATATTAATCGTTTTTTTTCAAGATCGAGGAAAAAAGGTGTCGAAACTTGATTGAATGACAGAATGTGGGAAAAATGATATAATGGGATGGACGAAAAATTGACAAGTTAGAATTTAGAGGTAAATATATTAATGATGGATTTTATACATGATAGAAGCAGTAATATTCCTTTTAGCCTGCATGATAGTAAAATAAAGAAAATCATCTTTAATGACGACATATTGACATTAAAGATAGATAAATTATTTCAGTATACCGAAAATGGAGAAAAAAAATATTCCGGAGATGTCGTATTTTACGTCAGCGACTTAGATGAATGTAGTGTTTGGATATTCGACAAAATTGTTTATGAAGGAGATTTTTCCGGGAAAGCCATCGGGTTAAAAGAGTATATTGAAAATTTTTCCGGCATGGAGTTTGAAATTTTAACGGAAGGATACTTCGGCTATAACACAACATATACAGGCTGGCTTTGGGAAGAAGGAAAAGAGCCTGTGTCAGCCGCTATGTATATTTGGAATACCGGCGATATGGTTTATAGGATTGATGAATAAATTAGAATCTTTAACAATAAAGGAGCATAGACAAATATGTTATTTGAAGAAATTATGGTAAGTCATAGTGAAAAGAAAATCATCTATATAAACCGCCCTGCGTCTATACCGAAGATTTCAGAAAGCAAATAGGCGGTTTTGCGGCTTATAGGCTTTTGTCCTGTTTCCATGTTGGAGATGAACTGTTTTGTAACACCTAGTTTTTCGGCCAATTGTACTTGAGTAAGTTTATTAAGTGTTCGATAAAAACGCAAAGTCTTAGCAGGGGTTTGTCTTTTTTCGGCTTCTTTATACCAGTCCATCGTTGAAGCTTCAACATATTCAGTTTTATCGTCTTCAAGTATAAGATGTTTCTTATAGTAAGTTTTTAATATACTTAAAATATTTTCAGGAATATCGCCCGATACGGTAAAACTAGTATGGGGCATTTTCACGACTGCCAACATATTCGACCTCCACTATGAGTTTATTTTTTTCGCATCTCCATACCGCTACCCATTTATAAAGTAAATGGCAGTGATAGGTATTTGCACTCAATTTACAGTAGTTATGATTTTAGGCTGTACGGGACCTGATTTTTTTATGTCTAAAATTAGATTATGCAGAACATCTTGAGCTTTTTCAGGCATAAGCCTGATTATTTTATCCAATTTTTTAGGCATAACTACTGTATATTCCATATCCATATGGTAATATATTTTTTATTACTTGTCAAGTTTATTTTAATTTTGATTTTTCAGTCCCTTGAGCCCTTGTGCACCCCGCTCCTTCCCTTGACTTTTTTTGATAATAAGTTAAAATAGTCTTATGAGTGAAATTAAAGGTTTTGAGTGGGAAGACTCATTAAGCGTAGGGTATAATACAATAGATTTACATCATAAAAAACTTTTAACCATCATGGGGCAGTTTAAAGATTTGTTCGACTTGCCTCAAGAAGAATACAAACTAAAAATCGGTAAAATACTGAAGAATTTATCCGACTATACCTATTATCACTTTGAAGAAGAAGAAAAAGTAATGAAAGAGTATGGGTATCCCTATTTAAAAGAACATGCAGAAATACATAAATCTTTTATAAAAAAAATAAGAGAAGCGATTGTGCCTTTAGCCTCCGGCAATATCGAAACGGGACTTCAATTTTACGATTTTTTGGGCAGGTGGCTTGTTGAACATATAGCCGGAGCCGATCACGACTGGGCGGAATACATCCATAAAGAACATCCCGAAGCCCAATTTTAAGCATTCTCACTTTGACATCTGTACTTTGTTACGTCCTACTTGAAATTTGCTGCATTTTGGTCTATACTTGAAAATGTTGAAATTTAAGGAAAGTAAATGCTTGAAAATATATCGGTAAAAAACATAGCTCTAATAGACAGTCTCTTTGTAGAATTCGAAAACGGCTTAAATGTTTTAAGCGGTGAAACGGGGGCCGGTAAGTCGATATTAATCGGCTCCTTAACGTTCCTCCTCGGAGGAAAAACCTCGACAGATTTAATCCGTTCAGGTACCGATGAGGCAGCCGTATCGGGAAGTTTTTTTATCGGGAATGAACACAGCGAGGCCTTAAAATGGCTTGCAGATCACGGAATTGAGCCCGAAAACAGCCGTATTCTTATCCGCCGCAATTTAAAACAAAACGGCCGATCCAATGCTTGGATACAAAGCACACCGGTAACAAGGAACGAACTTGAAGACTTCACCTCTCTTTTGGTGGATATCCACGGCCAACACGATCATCAGTCTCTTTTTAGAATTGTAGAACACCGCCGTTTTTTGGACAGCTTTGCAGGCATAAACAACGAAGTGAAAATGTTTACCTCTCTTTATGCCGAACTTGCCGAAAAAAGAACAGAGCTTGAAAACTTAAACCTTTCCGAAAAAGAACTTGCCGAAAAACAAGAGCTTTTGCAGTTTGCCATCGACGAAATAACAAAAGCAAAATTAAAAGAAGACGAAAAAGAAGAACTGGAAGCTGAAGAAAAAAGATTAAACCAATTTGAAAAACTTTTCGAAGCCTTAAACACAGCATCTCAGCTTTTTTCCGATGAATCGGGAATAATCAGTCTTACAAAAAAAGCAATGCATAACCTTGAAACCGCCAAAAATTGTGATGAGGGGCTTGAAGACCTTTCAAAAAGGCTTGAAACCGGCTATTACGAATTGGACGATATAAGCTCTTCGATAGATTCTTATCTTTCAAAATTGATCTTTAATCCTGAAAGGGTGGAACAAGTACAGGAAAGACTTTCTTTAATATATAAGTTGACAAAAAAATACGGGGCAACAATACACGATGTCTTAAACTATGCTCAAAATGCCGAAGAACAGCTTGAGAGTCTTTCCAAACGGGAAGCCGGAAAATCGGAGCTCGAACAGAAAATAGGAATTTTGCAGTCAAAGCTTTTAAAACTGGGAAGAATCCTATCCGAAAAACGCAAAGAGGCATCTTCAAAACTCCAAAAGGAGGTTGAAGAAGTTCTTTCCAATTTAGGAATGCCGAAAACCAAATTCCAAGTTAGAGTGGACACTCGGCTCCCTGAAGGGAACAAGCTCTCGGCAAATCCTTACGGGTTTGACGATATCGAATTTATGATAAGCCCCAATGCCGGGGAACCATTGCGGCCTCTTGCAAAGATTGCATCGGGGGGAGAGCTTTCTCGAGTTATGCTTGCCTTAAAAACGGTACTTGCAGAAGGAGATGAAGCGGACACCTTAATATTTGATGAAATCGATACCGGCATCGGCGGAGAAGTTGCGGTAAATGTAGCTTCCCATATGAAAAAGCTGTCGAAAAAAAAGCAAATTCTTTGTATTACTCACCTTGCGGTAATCGCATCTCATGCCGATAATCACATTAAGATAGAAAAGAATACGATAGGGCAAACTACCAAAACCTCGGCAGCAGCTGTTTCAGGCAAGGCGAGGCTTGAAGAAATAGCAAGAATGCTGGCCGGAGACGAATTAAGTGAGGCTTCTCTCAGACATGCTGAAGAGCTTCTGTTAAAATATGTCCGATAGAGGAGATTATTGTGGACGGGGAAAAAAGCGGAAACAGAGAACTTTATACAAAACGGGTTTATGAATATGATCAGGTAATAAACCAAGTTTTAAAACATGAAGAAAATATTCTTTCGCTTATAAAAAAAGACACATTCGGTGCCGCTTATAAAAGACTGGTACTTGCCGATGAGATGATTTACTTGGCAACCCTTTATCTGGCCAAATTCAGGCTATCGGTAGCCCTCCTCGGCGGAAAAAACGAAAACATTCTCAATGAAGCACGAAAAACCCTGTATAAGCCCATAATCTACCTTGAAGAAATTGTAACCGACCTCATAGATGCTCCTTTTTCCGAATATGAAGAAGGAGTTGACCGGATTTCAAAGATTACCGAAAAACAAAGATATTATCTTATACGAAAACTGGGCCTGGTAATAAACTTGGTAATAGATGCATACGGGGAAAATACCAAATGGCGTTGGTCCTTTATCGACATAGAAGCCCGTTTTGCAGTAGTTGCAAAAAACATAATGGATCTAAAAGAAATAAGCCAAACAGGCTTAAACCCTCATGCGGAGGATTATGATACCGTAATATATCATCTTAGGCTTGTAAAAAAACTTTTTACCAAAGCTGCCGACAAATATCGCGAAAAATACGAAATTGTTACAAACAATATAAGCGACTTCCGCACTGCAATCCTTTTTTTGGAAGGCTTAAGAAGGGTACACATGGTTTTAAATGAGCACAGGGAAGTTGAAGAAATTAAACGTAAAATCGAAATCTGGAAAGATAAGATGGAAAAAGATCTAAAGCAAAAGGATAAACCTAAAAAATGATTTTTACGACAAAAACCGTTTTAAAATTATTTGAGGCCTTCTCAATCCAGCGCTGGAACGATCTTATCCGGCCCTTTGAAATAGTCGAAATGGATAAAACAGCCGAAAAGACATTTTTAGCCTATATAATCGGAAAATACGAAGAAAAAAAAGGTAAAAAAATCGATTGGGATAGGATAATCGACGGTTCCGTTTTCGATATTTTAAGAAAAATAGCCCTTTGCGATATAAAGGCACCGGTGCAAAGAAGAATACGAAAAGAATACCCTGAAGAATACAAAAAGATTAACGAATGGATATTCGAAAAATATAATGATATTTTTCCCGACGGAGAATTTAAGGCTAAATTTCATTCTTACCTTTTTGAAGAACCCGATAAAGACGATATAACATGGAAGGTTTCACGGGCAGCTCATAAATATTCTACAATAAGAGAATTTGAAATGCTTAAACCGGTAAACGAAGCTTTCCGTTTAACCGAAATTGACGGCTTTCTAAAGGAAGAAATCTGCGAGTTTATGGATTTAACAGGCATTCAACTTCTCCTTGCAAACCAAAATCCTCATAAACTTATAACCGAAATAGAAAAATTGAGATTTCAGATCCGCTGGAATCAAACACCGAGAGTTCCTCCAACAACAGTGCTGGGCCACTCCTTTTATGTTGCAGCCCTAACCCTTTTAATGTGCTACGATTTAAACATTAATAATGAAAGAAGATATAACAACTTTTTTTCGGCCCTATTTCATGATCTCCCTGAAGCGGTTACAAGGGATATTATTTCACCTGTAAAACAGGCAACGGATCACTTGCCCGCTGTCGTAAAAGAAATCGAAGATCGCATAGTAAAGGACGAGCTTTTACCCTTGATGGACGAATCTTTTATAGATGAGGTTATGTATTATATATCCGATGAATTTGAAAACAGGGTTATTGTAAACAAACAGGTAAAAATTGTAAGCTTTGAAGAGTTATCGCAAAAATATGCCGATAAGGAATTTAAGGCTACGGATGGACGCTTGGTGAGGGTTGCCGATCAGATAGCAGCCTTTGTTGAGGCCGAAAGCTCAATCAAATACGGAATTACCTCCAAACATTTGGAAGAAGGCCGTAAAAATATACTGGGAGCTTATCCTGTAGGAACAAAGATAAATAATTTAAGCACGGATGTATTTTTTAATGCATACCGATAATTGGGAGTATCGATAAACAGTTCGGCAGAAATACAGCCTCACTGTTTATCTTCGAGTTTTGTGCTTTGCACAAAACATCGTATTATTTTATGGGAGTAGATATGAACAAGGTAGAAATGGATAGAGACATTTTTTTTCAAGAAGTAAAACAAACAGCTTTTTTTTCGTGCATGGAAGATGCGGATTTAATGCAGATAATAGATTTTTCTGAAATTCTTTCCTATGAACGAGGAGAAAGCATTATTACCGAAGGTACCGAAAACAACGGCTTTTTTGTATTATTGAGCGGAAAACTTGAAATAGTAAAAAGCGGAAAATGGGGAGATGTGAAAATAGGTATTTTACAAAACAATGCAAGTTTCGGTGAAACATCTCTCTTTAAAGATCAGCCTGCAACGGCCACAGTAAATGCCTTAGATCCTTCGACAATCCTGCTTATATCTAAAGAACAATTTACGGCATATATAAATGCTCATCCAAAGGCAGGAAACGTTATCTTAACATATATAGTTTTTAGCCTATTGCAAAAACTCAATACTACAAATAAAGAAAGGGTACAGGAAAAGAACCTTGAATTCTCTCCGGAAGATTTAGCTTTTATGGTTGATATGTTTACCCCTCCAACAGAGGCTTAATGTATAAAAAAAACATCTTAAGGCCTTTATTTTTTATTTTGTTCTCATTTTTCTGCTTTGCAGAAGATATCGTGCATATAATCGAAAAAGGAGACACTCTTTATTCCATTAGCAAAAAATATAATACGCCTATAGATTCTATTCTCAAAAAAAATAACTTAAGCGACCCTTCAAAAATAAAGATAGGGCAAAAGCTCATAATTCCGGTAGAAAGTTCTGCAAAAAACGATAAAAAAACTAATGCCAAGACCGGTTCGGAGGAGATCACCCATGTGATACAAAAAGGAGATACTCTTTATGCCTTGGCAAAAAAATTCGGCGTCAAATTTTCCGATATCCTTAAACTAAACGGACTTAACGAAAAAACGCCCTTAAAAATAGGCCAAATTTTAAAAATCCCTCAAGGAAAATCCCAAGGCACGGCCCAAGAGCAGGAGAGCAAAGCACCTCAAGACGGCAAACAAGAAAAAACCTCAATTACAAAGGCAGGCTCCGATAAGGAAACTCAGGCCGTAAAGCCGAGCACTTCTACAAAGCAAGCCGATTCCAAGCTCCTTTGGCCCGTTCCGGCCTCAAAGGTTGCCTATCTTTCAGGAAAAATCACCGGAGTCGTTATAGATTCGGTAAAGGGACAGGCCGTAAAGGCTGTAAGCTCAGGGAAAGTCGTATCCACAGGCCCTCACCGAGGCTTCGGTCAGGTCGTATTTGTTCAATCTAAGACAAAACACATCTATGTTTACGGCGGAATGGAGAAAATCGTCGTAAAAAAGGGAGATACAATCGCCGTAGGCCAAAAGCTGGGAGAGCTGGGAGTAGAATTGCTCACAGGCAAAGCAAGGCTCTACTTTATGGTCTATGATAAAAATAAGCCCATCGACCCTGCAAAGGCCCCGAGAGGCCTCTAGTTTTTAATAAAGTCAGTTTTCCGCTCAATTTCATTTTTTTACCATTTATCCGTATTTTAAGCTC
Organism: Treponema denticola ATCC 35405; assembly: GCF_000008185.1. NCBI lineage: Bacteria > Pseudomonadati > Spirochaetota > Spirochaetia > Treponematales > Treponemataceae > Treponema > Treponema denticola. Next base: position 1,333,902 of record NC_002967.9, on the reverse strand, counting down.
GACTTTTGAGCAAAAGTGTAGTATCCTATAAGTACAATGAAATTGTGTGGAGGAAATTATGAACATTAATATTCAAGCAGTAAAATTTACGATGGACGAGGATCAGAAAAAATATCTGGATCAAAAGTTTAAAAGAATCGAATACGCGGATAATCTTATTACCGATATTCAGTGCTTTATCAAACTGGACAAAAAGTTTATCTACGACACAACAATTAACTTTAGGTGGGGGGGCACGGCCCATGTTTCAACCGAAAACTATGAGTTTGAGGCCGGCGTCAATAAAATGATGGATATAGCCGACCAAAAAGTCAAAAAAGAAAAGGACAAGGTTCAAGAAAAGAAGTAAGCTTAATTTAAGTTTTTAATTTTGGGGGAGCTCTAAAGGGGCTCCCTTTTTTATTTTAAACTCATAAATTTTAAATTATGAAAACAACTGAAAATCAGGCAAAGTCTGTTTACAAAACAGCCTTAAATGTGTATATTAAAAACATGGCTAACATAAGCTTTTCGGTGCTCAATCTTTTGGAATTAGACCTTAAAAAACATGACTCCCTTGAATTAACCTGTGTATCGGGAAGAATGGGGCTTTCCAATAAGATTCTGGAACCCAATATCAACCGTCCGGGACTTGCCCTTTCAGGCTTTTTCGATTCATTTGCAAATGAAAGAGTTCAGCTTTTCGGACGAGGAGAATACGCCTATCTTGCCACCCTTACGGAAAAAAAAGACCTGTCCACAATCGAAAAAATGTTTTCTTTTAAGATTCCATGCTGTTTATTTTCAAACGATTTAAAACCTCCAAAGGAATTTTTAGAAATAAGCGATAAGCATAATTGCCCTATTTTGACTTCAACTCTTTCTTCAAATGAACTGGCCTTACGCCTCTTACGAATCCTATCGAATACCTTTGCCCCTAGAATTTCTTTACATGGAGTCTTGGTTGAAGTTTTCGGCCTAGGCATTCTCATAATGGGCAGCTCAGCGTCGGAAAAAGCGAACAGCCCTTGAACTTATTGAAAGAGGGCACCGCCTCGTAGCCGACGATGTAGTCGAAATCTCCTGCATAAACGGAAACACCCTTGTAGGACGGGAGCCAATAAGATTATAGGCCATCACATGGAAATAAGGGGTTTAGGCATAATAAATATACGCCAGCTTTACGGTATAGGAGCTATACGGGAAGTAAAGCAGATTCAGCTGGTTGCAAAGCTTGAAGAATGGGATGCCGAAAAGGTTTATGATAGATTGGGAACTGAGGAACTTACAACGGAAATTCTTGATGTTAAAATTCCTCTATTGGAAATACCGGTTAAACCCGGAAGGAATGTGCCGATTATTTTGGAAACGGCAGCTAAAAATGAAAGACTAAAGAGTATGGGGTATTTTTCTGCAAGAGAATTCAGCAGAAATGTTCTTAGATGGATCGAAACAGATTCTGCAAGGGCACCCTACTACACTGATGACGACACCTATTAGAAGGAATAAATTATGATTTCAAAAACTATTAAGGTTCAAAATCGGGCAGGAATACATGCCCGGCCGGCAGCTCTTATTGCACAAAAATCGAACAATTTTTCTTCGGAAATTTTTTTATGCAAGGAAGATGCAAAAATCAATGCTAAATCGGTAATAGGGATTATAACTATGGCTGCCGCCTACGGCACAGAGCTCACCCTCACCTGTGATGGGCCTGATGAAAAGGAAGCCAGCGAAGCAATCGAAACTATTTTTAACAATAAATTTGAAGAAGAATAAACTTTTTCGGAAATTAATATTTCCTGCAAAAACTTTTTATGGAGGTATGTCATGAAATTTGATGATTTAAAGAGCCATGCAAGGCTTTTTTCGGAGTACACAGAGCTTAGGGTTCAAAATGACAGCTTTATGACTGTGGCAGCTGTAAACGGAGACCTTATAAACAATGTTCAAGCCCGAAAAGCCGGAGTTTGTGCCCGCTCTTTTAAGGACGGGGTATGGGGCTTTGCCTCATCACCCGAACAAACGGATGAGGCCATAGCCTCATCTATAAAATCGGCAAACGAAAACGTTAAGTTTTTAGCCAAAAAAACGGGAAGCGGTCAAGCAGAACTTCCAGCCTTTACGGGACAGGGCACCTACGGAAAGTACGATCCTTCCAAGGATGCCGATCAAAAGGAAGCAATAGACTTTATAAAAGACCTTGAAAACTACACGGCAAAAAAATATCCCGAACTTCAATCAAGAATTTTTAGAATCTCGGCAAACGGAACCGAAAGGCATCTTATTACATCGGACAAGGCTGATGCCCACACCTATATTTCAAGAGCAAATTTAGTGATGAGCTTTAAGCTCCTCTCGGAAGGCCAGCCCATAGACCTCTACGATGTATTCGGAGGCTACGGTCAATTTAAAAACCTCTTCGATAAGCCTAATCTTTACTATTCTAAAATAGATGAAATGGTTGAAAACCTAAAACAAAAGGCGGCCGGAGTCTATGCCAAGCCCGGTATTCACGATGTTGTACTCGGCCCCGACCTTGCAGGCATCCTTGCCCATGAAGCAATAGGACATACCACAGAATCGGACTTCGTAATGTCCGGCTCCATTGCGGCAGACTTTATGAATAAGGAAGTTGCGACTCCATTGGTAACTCTCGTAGACTTTGCCTACGAGTGTAACGGCAAAATATGCCCCGTTCCTATCTGGATAGACGATGAGGGAGTTGCTGCAAAGGATGCCGTTATAATAAAGGACGGAATCTTACGATCCTATATGCATAACAAACAGTCGGCAGCCATCTTTAAGGTAGACCCGACAGGAAACGCCCGTGCAAACGAATTTTCGGATGAGCCTTTGGTGCGTATGCGGAACACCGCAATTCTCCCCGGAAAGGATAAGCTAAAGGACATGATAGCGAGCATTGATGACGGCTACTATTTTGTACGCTCATCGAACGGGCAGGCCGACTCTACAAGCGAATTTATGTTCGGTGTAGTGCTCGGTTATGAAATTAAAAACGGAAAAATCGGCAGGGCCGTAAAGGACTGCACTATAGCGGGAGTAGCCTTCGACATGCTTAAAACCGTAACAATGGTAAGCGACGATATGAGTTGGAGCAATGCCGGCATGTGCGGAAAAAAGCAGCTCATCAATGTAGGAATGGGCGGACCTGCAATCAAGTGTAAAATCGGAGTAGGAGGACGGGAATAATGAGCGGATTTGACGGAATAAAACATGCGGAATTTATCTTGGATGCCCTTAAAAAAGAGGGAGCCGATAAGGCAACAACAAGGGTTTCAAAAAGCGTAAAAAGCGAAATGAATATTGATGCAGGCCGTTTAAGCCTTTATAGGAGTACCACCGATATCTCAGTTGCAATGACCTCTCTTGTAGAAACCAAGAAGGGGCATATTTCGGGAAATGATTTAAGCGAAAAAACCTTAAAAGAAGAGGCTGCAAAAGTTGTTGCCCTTTCACGATCTTCCGAAAAGGATGATGGAAACGATATTGCGCCTATGCAAAAGGGAGAAACTCTTTCCTACGGCGATACGGAACCCAATAACGAAAAAATGTATGAGAGGCTGAAAGAATTTTTGGATTATACAAAATCGGCCTACCCTACCTTACAATTAAATCAATGTGTTTTAGACTTTACAAGAAGCGAGCAAATCCTTGCAAACTCAAACGGAGTGCGCTTTACACAAAGCTCAGGCATATACAATTTTACGGCAATGTTTTTTGCAAAAGACGACAAGGGTACGAGCAGCTTTAACTATAGCGGAGCCGCTCACCTTAACTTGGATAAGCCCTTAAAGGACTGGGGAAACCTCGATGAGATAATGAGGGAAAACTGCGGTCAAACGGTTACCGCCCCTCTTTCAGGTTCCTTTAAAGGGGATATAGTCATAACTCCTATGAGTATGATAGATTTTGCAGGTACGATGATAGGGCTTTTTATGAGCAACATGCCCCTAATTACAGGCACTTCTATTTGGAAGGATAAATTAAATCAAAAAGTACTATCGGATTTATTTACCCTCCATTCGTTTCCTCGAAGACCGGCGGGCACTGAACTTGAAAGCCTTTACACCGGAGACGGCTTTAAAACCGAAAACAAAACACTTATTGAAAAGGGCGTTTTAAAAGACTTTGTTTTGAGCCTTTACGGTTCCAAAAAAACAGGCCTTCCCCGCTGCGTTTCGGGAGGAGAAGGCTTAATAATAGAAAGCGGAAATACGGCAAAGGCTGATATGATTAAGAATGTCAAAAAAGGAATTTTACTCGGCCGTTTTTCAGGCGGAAACCCTGCCGCAAACGGAGACTTTTCGGGCGTTGCAAAAAATTCCTACCTCATCGAAAACGGCGAAATTACAAAACCTCTTTCCGAAACGATGATAGCAGGAAACATCGTAAAGATGTTCAGCGATATAATTTCCGTTTCAAAAGAAAAAGTCGACTACGGAAACGCAATAGTTCCGTGGATGCATTCTACAGGCATTACAATTTCGGGAAAGTAAACGCTTAAAATCTTATAAAGCCGCCTTAATGTGCCGAGCTTACAAGTTCTATAAAAAGCTAGGGCTTGAGCACAAGGCGGTTTTATTTTAAGGATAAAAAATGTTACCTTCTAAAGAAGAAGCTGAAAGATTACTTGAAGAAGCTTATTTAAAAAATCCCGGCCCTTGGAGAGAACACTCCATTGTTGCAGCCAAGTGTGCACAAAAAATTGCCTCAGCCTGTAAGGACTTAGATCCTGTCAAGGCCTATATCTTGGGACTTCTTCACGATATAGGACGGAGGGAAGGCGTAACAGCCCTTGCCCATGTAATAGACGGTTATGAGTATCTTATGAAATTAGGCTATGATGAGGCTGCCCGAGTATGTATAACTCATTCTTTTTCTATAAAAAAAATAGAAACCTACATCGGCAAAAACGATGTCAGCCCTGAAGCGTATAAAAAAATAAAAAAGCTTATCGACGAATACGAATATGACGATTACGACAGGCTCATTCAGCTATGCGACAGCATTGCTCTCCCTCAAGGCTCTGCAAAAATCGAAGAGAGAATGGGCGATGTAAAAAAACGCCACGGTTATTATCCCCAAGACAAATGGAACAAACATATCGAACTAAAAAAATACTTTGAACAAAAATCCGGCTTGGAGATAGATGAGCTAGGGATTAGGGTGTAGAGATTGTTTTGATATGTTCTTATTTATACAAGTCCTTTACTGCTTCAATAATACTTTTAAGATGATGCCGCTTTATTTGTGCATCGGAAGCGTTACCTTCATTAATTTCTTGAATGGGCCATTGGTTAATCGGATACCATAAATGTTCTTTTGCATATTCAATATTATCCTCGTTAATAAAATCTTTGATCGGTGTTACTCCTTCATATTCGGTAAAAGGGCCTTGACAAATATAACCGTCACAAAAATCCTTTAACATAAAAGGCTCATAACCATATTTATAATAACTTGTTTGCGATGTCAGTAAACCGAAAGGAGAAGAAGCCGTATCTACACCGAAGTGACGGTTTTCTTTAGGAAGGAGTGCCATAGCATAGTCAATTATACCGTCAACCGGTAAAACACTAGGAGCTTTATAGCCTTGTGCAGACACCCACGGATAATGCAGCGAAATAGTAAATACCTTATCTTTAATTTTTTCATATAGATAGTTTCCAAATCGAATATCGCCAAAACGGATAAAAGCTCCTAGACTTTCATCTGCAATAGGTTGGCGGTATTTGGAAAAAGCATGATGCATACCGCAATAGCAAAGCACCTTTTCTCCCCTATCGAGCACTTCGGTTTTTACTCTATACGCCCAATTTTTTTCAGAAAAATTACGGAAAATTTTTTTACGTATTTCAGGATTATTTCTATCTGCTTTCGTTTTTTGAAGAGACCAATCGAGAACATCGTTTATTCCGAGTATGCGCATTTTTTTTGAATCGGGAGGAAGTGAGGCATTTAATTTCCATGCCGCTTTAAAAATATCGCAGTATTCATGATAACCTCCAAGACCTATACTCAAGAATGCATTTAAATTTATCTTTTGAGCCAGCTTTTCATCATATTCCGATGCAGTAACAAGAGCATCGATAAGAGGCTGATCTTCATATAAGGCAAATTCAATTGCTACAGTGTAAATTCCGTTTTCATACAACAAGGGAATTAGCCTTTGTACAAGAAGCGGATCATGTTTTATTCTATGGTTTTCGCCTAAAATAACGGCATCATGATCTTTAAATTTTTCTATAACATAGGATTCGGGTGTCATATAGTTTTGTAGAACATAATCAGCACAAGCCTTAGCCTCTTTCGGAAATTCCTGTTTTGTATTATCCGAAAAACAAGAAATAAATAAAAACACACATATTGCCGCTATTCCGAATAAATAGATTTTCTTTTGTAAGTTTTTCATATTTTCCTCCAAAAAAGTTTACATAAAATTTCACAAGATATATAATAGCATATAAATTTTAATCTGTAAAGGGTAAGCTTCATAAATTTCAATAATTTATAAAATGTCAATTATTTTTAATAAATTCGAATATTTTCAACATCTAAATATGCTTAGTTTTCAGTCTCGGCTAAAGTATCGGTTTGTACTTCATTAAAAATCTTTCTCTTTTTTAGGTATATTTTTATTTCTTGTATAGCCATTATTATACCGGCAATAAAAATTATAAAATAAATAACTATTAAAAAATAAAAATATACATATTTAAATAAAAATATAAAAAAATTATTAATTGAATGAACAAGAATAGGAACATAAATATTATCGGTTTTTTCATAACAATAAGTCAATAAAATACCGTCAAGCACAAGAGAAAACATTTTTATATTAAATCCGTAACCGGGGATATGTAAAAAAGCAAAAAGTATTGAAGAAATAAATACAGCAATAAGGGTATTGCTTATTTCTTTTAATTTATTATATAGAAGGCCTCTATAAAATATTTCTTCAAAAATAGGGCCAATGATTACGGTACCTATAAGCATAAAAGGTTCAAAACGAGGTCTTTGCAATTTTTCTAAAATCAAAATATCATATACAGTAATATTTTTTTTACCCGTTAAAACATCATTAAAATATTTAAAAAAATTAAAAAGAAAAGAATTATCAAAAATAAAGGATATTATATAATATATCATCATGATTGATGACAGATAAATCAACCCTTTTACAACAAAAGAAAAATTTAATTTTTTATAAGTAAATATTATCTTTAAATCTTTTGAATAAAATAAATAGAAAATAATTATAAATAATAAAAATAATAAACTACCGAAAATTCCATTATATTTAACAAATAAGGTATAATAGTAATTATAAAAATTTTTAAAAAGAAACTTACCGGCATAAGAAAGCATAAAAAACGCAAAAAAATACAATATAAAAAGAATGCACAGATCTTTTATTACTTTTTTATTAATATTTCCCTCCAAAAATGTTTACATAAAATTCACAAGATATATAATAGCATATAAATTTTAATCGGTAAAGGGTAAGACACATAAATCTCTTTGCGCTATTAGCGGCCCTTGCGGTTGATTTCCCTACATCAAGCTGCCGAGCTTTTCGCGGATGAATTCGCTTTTTTCTTTTAAGCCGATTTTGCCGGTTTGGAGGATGAGGACATTCGGAGCTTTTGGGTCAAGGCTTACACGGCCTGCGGATTCTTTTATCATACGCAAAAGTTTATCCACCGAGATTTTTGATACACGGGCAAACTCTATGCGGACGGCAGCCTTTCTTTCTTTTAGGCTTGCAATCGAAAGATGATTACAGATAATTTTTATTTCGGAAAGAGCCAAAAGACTTTCCACCTCGGAAGGTGCAGGACCGAAGCGGTCAAGGATTTCGGAGTAAACCCTGTCGAGGTCTCCCTGCACCTTAACGGCTGCAATTTTTTTATAAACTTCCATTTTGGTTTCGGGGCTTGAAATATAGGAATCGGGAATAAAACCCGAATACTCAAGCTCGATAACGGATTCTTGAACAGGCTCATAATCTTGGTTTTTCAGTTTTTGAACAGCCTCGTCCAAAAGACGCAAATATAAATCAAAGCCTACGGAATAAATATCTCCAGATTGTTCCCTGCCCAAAAGATTTCCGGCTCCTCTTATTTCCATATCCTTCATCGCAATCTTAAAACCTGAACCGAGCTCGGTAAAGTCTGAAATAACTTGAAGCCTCTTCATAGCAATTTCGGAAAGAGCCTTATCGTCAGGATACAATAGATAGGCATAGGCCTTTTTGTCAGAGCGGCCTACCCTTCCCCTCAACTGATAAAGCTGGGAAACGCCGTACATGTCGGCTCGGTCTATGATGATGGTATTGGCATTCGGAATGTCAATGCCGTTTTCGATAATGGTGGTTGCAATTAAAACCTGAAAACCGCCCAAACTAAAGCGCTCAAAAATTTCTTCCAGTTGGTTAGGAGACATTTGGCCGTGTGCCGTTTCAATCATAATCTCAGGCAAAAGAGATTGAAGCATAAAAAGAGTTTCATCTAAACTTTCAACCCTGTTATGAAGATAAAAAACCTGCCCGCCTCTCTCCGATTCCCGTCTTATAACTTCGGCAACTTTTTCCGCATTGAACTCGGCGATAACCGTTTCAACAGGTTTTCTGTTTTGAGGAGGAGTTGCAATTACGCTCATGTCCCTTATTTTTAAAAGCGACATGTGAAGGGTTCGCGGAATGGGAGTTGCAGAAAGGGAAAGACAGTCCACATTGTGCTTCATCTGTTTTAATCTTTCCTTATCCTTAACACCGAAGCGTTGTTCTTCATCGACAATCATCAAACCCAAATCCTTAAAGACAACATCTTTTTGAATTATGCGATGAGTTCCGATTAAAATATCCACTTCGCCTTTTTTTAATTTTTCCAAAACTTTTTTTTGTTCACCCTTTGGAACAAAGCGGGAAAGACGGGCTAATTTTACGGGGAAGTTTTTAAACCTCTTGTCCAAGGTTTCAAAATGCTGCTCGGTCAAAATAGTTGTAGGCGACAAAAAGGCAACCTGCTTACCGCTCATAACGGCCTTAAAGGCAGCCCGCATTGCAACTTCGGTTTTACCGTAACCTACATCTCCGCAGATAAGCCTATCCATGGGAACAGGCTTTTCCATATCTTCCTTTACCTCGGCGATACAGGTAAGCTGGTCATCGGTTTCTTCATAAGGAAAAGCCGCTTCAAAAGCTGTCTGCCATTCATCATCTTTTTGAAAAGCAAAGCCCGTACTTGCCTTTCTTTTAGAATAAAGGTCTATAAGTTTTGCGGCTATATCTTCAACCGATTTTTTTACCTTGTTCTTTCTGTTCTCCCAAGATTTGGAGCCGAGGATATCGAGATGAGGAGCCTCTCCTTCGTTTCCTATATAACGCTGAACAAGGTCGGCCTGCTCAATCGGAATAAAAACGGTTTCATCATTTGCATATAAAAGATTTATATAATCCCTTTCCGTATCCAAAATTTTAACGCGTTCGATACCGCGGAATTTTCCTATGCCGTAATTTACATGAACAACATAGTCTCCCGGATTTAATTCGATGAAGGTATCGATAACCGAACTCTTTGCGGTCTTTACAGATTTTGGAATTCTTCGGCGGCGACCGAAAATTTCGTTTTCATGGATTACCAAAATTTTTAGATCAGGAATACCGAAGCCGCCTGAAAGGTTATAAGGTAAAATTTTTATTCTGTCTTCGTGCAGAATCTCTTCGATACGGAGAGCCTGATTATCGCTTTCGGCAAATACGAAGATAGACCAATCATCATTTAAAAGATTATTTAATTCTTCGCGTAAATAAACTATATTCCCGAAAAAACTGCGGGGCGGATCGGTTTTAAATTTAAGAGTTTTATTTTTATCTTCTTGCTCGGCTAAGGTTCTAAAATAAATCGACTTATTATATTTTTGTACATTGCTTTCAAATTGAAGTAAGATGCGTTGAGGTTCGGGATATTCCGAAATAAGAGCTTTTCGTTTTTCGTTTTCGTCAAATTGAGTTTTTGTTTTTTTATAAAGCCCCATATATTCTCTAAGTAAAATTTCCGAAGAATTTTTTTGTCTGTCATAGTCCGAATAAAAAACAGGAATATCATTTAATTCCGCATATTCCAAAACGGAAGAAGATTTTTGAAACGCAAGAGGATAAAAAATTTCTTCTCCTTCAAAGGTTTTATATTCTTTTAAGGCATCAATAATTTTTAAAATATTTTCAGAAAATTCCGAATAGGTTTTTAAATTTTTTTCCAAGCAGTCAATACGCTCATCATTCCAAATTACTTCCTTTACGGGATAGAAGTTAATTTTTTTATATTCCTCTAAAGAACCTTGGCTTGCTATATCAAAGCTCTTTATTTTTTCTACCTTATCAAAATCAAATTGAATTCGATAAGCCGTTTTTTCAGAACCCGAATTGGAAGCAAGGCAGATATCCAAGACCTCTCCCCTCAGAGCAAACTCGCCTCTCACGCTTACACGCGGAACTCTTATATAACCCCAAAGACTTAAAAGCTCTGCAAGGCTTAAAATATCAAGGCTTGAACCTGCAGCAATTTCTACCTTGTTTTGTTTTAAATAATCTGCCGGAGGAACCGGAGTTAAAAAGGAACGCTGGCAGGTAATAAAAACCGGAGGTTTGTTTTTTGTATAGGATTCATTCCCGGACTCAAGCAGGCGGATCAGCACTTCGGCTCGTTCGGAAAAAACGGGGGCTGTCGGCGAAATAGGCCTATAGGCAAGAGAGCCCCACCAAGGCAATACAAAATTTTCTATTCCGGAAAAATCCAAGTCGGCTCTTACGGCTTCCGCTTCCTTTTCAGTCGGAACAACCACGAGGACAGGCTTACGGGTTTTGTATAAATATTCCGTTAAAAAAAATCCGAAAAGGCCTCCGGAAATTCCTGTAATGTTGTAGGGATAAGAATTTTCATCTATCTCATCGAAGGCATTTTTCATGTCCTTCCATGAGCGGATAGAACTTTGTAAGGAATCTATTAGAGGCTGAGGCATTTAAATCTTTACCCGTTTGAGGGCTTCGGCTGCTTCCTTAAACTCGGGACGGAGTTTTACTGCCGTTTGATAGGCTGCAATCGCACCTTCTTTTTCTCCGGCCGCTTCACGGACAATTCCAAGCCTATACCACCAAAGAGAATTGGAAGGCTCCAAGTGCACTGAAATGGAATAAGCGATATCGGCCTTGTGATATTTTTTTGTATTTCGGTAAATCTCTCCGACAAAAAAGTGGGCAACGCTTATGCGCTCGCCGTTGGGAGCCATCTCGATATACATTTCCATGTTCCGCAAAGAGTCTTTATAATTTCCAAGGAAAAACTGAGCCTCGGCCAAAGTTTCGATAATTCGTGCATCTCTCCCGATTTTTAAGGCATCACTACATACCAGTTCGGTGTCCTTATATCGGCCCAATCGAAAAAGGCACCATGTATATACGGCATAAGAATCCATATTCTTAGAATTTACCTTTAATTCGTTACGGCAAATTTCTATGGCGGATAGATAAGCGGCTCTTGCATCTTCACGCCTTCCTATGGAATCAAGGCTTCGGCCCTGCCTGTAAAGCTTTAGAGCATCAGGTTTATCTTGTGCAAAAAGAATACCGGCCTGTGTAAAAAAAAGGCCTGCAGCAAAAATAAAAGTCAATAGAATAAATTTAAAACGTTTTCCGGTTATCATAATTTTCTCCATCCATTATTTTACATAAATTTTTATTTTATTCAATCGGGGGAATCGAACGGAACCTAATACACAAATTTATCGTCTTCATCTTTTACTATAATAACTCTTCCCCGCTCTGCTTCATTTTTCACTCGGGCTAAAAAGTGGTCAACGGTATTATTTAGATCACGCTTTAGAACAGGTCCCATATACTGCTCTTCATCGAGAACCAAGGCAGCACGGCTTTTAGACATATTCGCCAAGATTACCTTTCTAAATTCTTCACTTTGATTATGTATCAAAAGAGCCAATTCCTTATCGGTCATAGGAGAGATTAGATATTGAATGTGCTTTGGATTCATATTTATAACATCATCAAGGGTAACAAGTTTGCGTTTTATAGTTTCGGTCAAATTTTCATCTTCAAGATCAAGAGAATCCAAGATACTCGAGCCGGTCTCATAATCCAGTTTACGCAAAATATCGGCCAATACGGAAACACCGTCAACCGAGCTTGTGCGGTTTAAATTTACATCGGCAAGTTTCTTTTTTAAGGCCTCACTTACCTGAGTAAGAACTTCAGCATCTATTTTTTTAAGTTTTGCAAGGCGTAAGATGATGTCTTTTTTTTCGTCTTCATCTTCGATGGAACTTATATAGGCTGCGGCCTGCTTAGGCTCCAATTGAGAAAGGACTATGGCCTTTGTAGCTGGAAGCTCGCCTTGTAATATTCGGCTCAGGCGATCTTTATCCATACCTTCAAGATACTCAAAAGGTTTAGGCATTTTAGGAGGCACGGCAGTTTCAAGAATCTCTTCGGCCCTGGCCTCGCCGAAGGCTTCGGTTAAAATAGTCTTAGCCGTATCGACACCGCCTAAAAGGTTTTTGTTTTTATTGTAGATATCGTTAAATTCATTTAGAATATTATATGCTTCTTTTTTATCTATCGATTGAACCGTAACAAGCTCTGCTACAACCTTGTCTATCTGCTCCTTGGTAAGCTGCCTCAAAACATCGGCAGCCTGCTCCGCCCCGATTATAAAAAGGAATTTGGCAACTCTCTTATAAGGACTTTCTTTTCCGGCACTTTTTTCATCTACAGGAACCTTTATAAGACCATTCTTTAACATTTGACTTTCAATATCGCTCATAAAAACCTCAAGAGCTATTATAGCACGGATTAGCCTAAAAAGGCAAGAGTAAAAGAGCGATGTAAATTTTTCAAACAGGCCTATACTTTAAATTTATTAACCTCAAATGCCAGATTTTCAATGCTGATTTTATTTTTTTGTGTAATTTCATTGACTTCCTTCATGGCATTACTTATCTGAACGGCACTGCAAGCCATCTCATTCATGCTTAGCGTAATTTTTCGGGTTAAGCCGTCTAATTTAGTCATCTCTTCAGCAACCTGTTCTCCGCCCCTTAACATTTCAGCAGAACCGTTACTTACTTCAAAAGTTACGGAATTAATATTTTTTATGGCATTTAAAATTTCTACACCGGCATTTTCCTGCTCGCGCATAGACTGGGTTAAAAATTCACTCATAGATTTTACTTGTTCGGAAAAGCTAAAAATTAAACTGAATTTTTCTTCAGCCGTTTTAGAAGATACTGACAAGGAATCGATTTCGCCGCTTAAGGCTTTAAGCGTTGCTGTAATTGTTTTTCCCTGTGCACTTGACTCTTCAGCTAATTTTCTGATTTCGTCGGCAACTACGGCAAATCCTTTTCCGGCTTCTCCTGCATGAGCTGCTTCAATAGCCGCATTCATAGCCAAAAGATTTGTTTGACTTGCAATATGCTCAATAACACTGCTTGCCTCTAAAAGCCCGCCCGATTCTTCCGCAATTTTTTGAGTTACTCTATTTGATTTGGAAACAATTTCTTTTCCGTCCTCAGTCGATTCGGCAAGAGTTTTAATAAGCTCATCGGTTTTTTCCAAGGTTTGAGTTATGGAAGCAATATTGGCAGTCATCTGTTCTATTGAAGCCGACGAGCGTGAAACGCTTTCAGCTTGATTTTCAATTGAAGCATTTAGCTGTTTAATATTTTTGATTATCTGTTCAATTGTTGCAACCGTTTCCGTAACACTTGTAGCCTGCGTTAAAGCCTGCTGTTTTACACCATTGATATTCTCGGTAATTTCATGAACGGAATCTGCTGTCCGGTTCATATTTAAAGCTAGGTCTGATCCGATTTCAGCCATTGAGCGGCTGTTAACTCCTACGGACTGCATTGAATTTCCTATTTTTTCAATTGTTCTATTAAAATATTCAGACAGCTCGGTAATTTCATTATTACCGATTAAAGGCAGTCTTACAGTTAAATCGCCCTCGCCTTGCGAAATATTTTTAAGAACTTCAATTACTTTATTAATCGGTTTGACAATATTATTTGCAGTAAAAAATCCTATGAGTACCGCAATAAGTATACCGCACAAAGCAACAACGATAAAAATATTTAAGAGGTTAGATACATTCTCCGAAATAAATTCGGAAGCCGGAGCCGTTATCAATAATTTCCATCCCGAATATCTCATTGCAGACAGAGCTGAAATATGTTTTACTCCGTTTATTTTAGAAACTTGTACAGCCGATTTTTTTGACTCGAGGGCATCTTTTAAAAATATTGAAAAATCCGTTTTCTCCGAATTTAATATTTCGGAAAAAAAATTCTTATATAAAATTTCCGGCCTACGGCTTCCCAAAATAATTCCTGAAGGGCTGATAAGATAAGCCTGTCCCGTTTCGCCGACAATTATATCACTGATTAAATTCGATAAAGAATCACCTAAAATTGAAGCAGTAATAGTTCCTACAATTTTTCCCTGTAAATCGCGTAAGGGAATTGCAAGTATGGAAACATATTTTCTTTTTGTTAAAGACATTTCAGGTTCCGTAATTATATATTTCCCCTTTATGACAGATTTAAACCACTCGGTATTATTTATCTTTTCAGTTTTACCGTCCGTATTATACAAGACACCGTCAAGACCGCTTATTCCGAAACTAATCCATCCGCTTTGTTTGAGCATTTGAATTTCATTTTTAAACAAATTAATTTTCTCAGAATAAGGAACAGAGTCATCTTGAATAATCGGCATATTTGAAAATGTATCCAGTTTTTTAAATATTGAATCAGCCCTCTCATTTAAAACTTTGGAAGAACCTTCAGCCAATTCTTTGATAAAATATTCGGTATTACGCATAAGAAAAAAAGAAGCAAGGTATACCGATATTATACACATCACTGTCAAAAGAGATACGGCAAAAAATATAAAAACCGATACCATCTTATTTTTTATTGAAAATAATTTAAATCGTTTATCGATATTTTTGTTTTCTTGTTTCATAATTTTTTATTCTCCCAATGTGCGGTCTGCGTCTTTTACAAAAGAGTTAAGAACATTTTGTATATCTTTACCCGATGAAGCTTCTTTTAATGCCTTATTCCAGTACTCACGCATTTTCGAAAATCCGGTTATATTATTATAATATTGGCCGAAAAATTTTTGAAGAACGGAATTATATAATATTTCGTCATCGGAAGTTTCAATTTGAATTTTAGATGTAGCCGGAAATCCTCCCGTAGCTTTTACAAGTTTATAGGCCCAGACTTCATCAGTTGCGGCAAATTTTAAAAACAGTTTTGCCGCTTCTATTTTTTGTTTATCGGAACTTTTAAACACACAAGCTCCGCCTGCTAAAAATTCCAGTAAAGGTGCAGAAGAATCATTTGGGAAAGGCATATAAATCGGAGTAAAATCTTTACCCTTATAGTTTCGTTTTCCGTCATACATTTTATTAAGCTGCGGTGAATATAAAATAGTGTGAGCTGCTTTTGACTCTGCAAACATGGAAATTGCATCATTGGAAGTAAGCTCTGCACCGTCAAGCAAAAGGCCTTCTTTCATTGCATCAATAGTCCACTTCAAATTCTTTACGGCTTGAGAAGAATTAAAAATATATTTTGAATAATCTTCATTTAAAAGATTGGCATCTCCGAAAAGGTTTACCAAAAAAGCTCTTGTTCCTTGATCACCGCCCATAGTCTTATAATAGAAGACTCCAGGGGTTTTCCCTTTGGGAAGTTTTTCTTTTAAAGATTTAAGAAGGGTCTCATATTCGGCTACGGTCCAGCACCGATCTAAGCGTTTGTAGGGTAAAAGATCTATAAGCCCCAAGTCTTCAAGCATCTCTTTATTAAAAGCCATAGAAAAAGGGCCTCCGTGCATGGGATACATGTACGAACGCCTGTCTTTACCGGCTGAAATTTCCAAAAGCCCTGTGGTAATATAGGGCTTTTCGGTTGCAAGAACATCATCCAATGGTTCCAATAAACCTCTTTCCGCCCAAGCAAGAATACGGCCGGGTGCGTCATAAATGACATCCGGAGCCTTGCCTTCAGCTATGGCAGCTTCGATTTTTGCCTCACCATCTGCAAAACTTATAAGCGTAAAATTAACCTTAACGCCGGGGTATTCTTTTTGAAAGGCCTCTATAAGACTTTTTTCAAAACCGCCGCCTTCTCCTGTTTCAGATGTAAAATTGGGAAAGCTCCAAAATTCGATTTCGGCAGTAAGCTGCTTTTTTCCTTTGTTTGTACATCCTGCAAGAATTAAAAAAGACATACACAAAAATAAAATTTTCACTGCAAAAGATTTTTTCATATATCTTCTCCCTAATAATCAATTTCGGTTATTATGTTCTCAAGTCCGACCTGTTTTATAAAAATGATTTTTTTTAGTTTTGCATCAAGATAATATCTTACAAATTCTTTTTCAGAGTATTTATAGATATTGGTTAAGTTCGCACCTCTCTTATTACAAATCCAAAATTTTATCTCGCCGTTTTTACTCTTTGTTTTTATTATGATATTTTCGGAAATTTTTCTATCCGTTATATCAACATTATTTTTTACCATAGAATGAGATTTATCATAATAAGAACTAGTATTTGAACTATAGTCAATACGATTTTGAGCGTTATTTAATTTTTCTTCAAATAGGAAAAAATCGATTATATCGGTATTGTTTTTTGGAAAAATATAGATGGTTTGTTTTTTCTTTATATCATTGACCTGTATATTAACTATAGAAAGATCAGAAAAATAATTTTTCTTTGTACCTTCCGATACGGAATAATATGCAATATTGCTTACAGAATCCACAATTATAAAATCATTACTCCCATAACCACCTGCAAAAACTTGTAATGCAAAAAACAACACCACAAAACAAATACATAAAGATTTCTTTTTTAAAAGTTTCATATAAAACCTCCCGGTATAATATTAATTATTAAAAAACATTTGCTTTTTTATCGGTATCCATAGCTTGTCTTAAAATAGTATTTATACGGCTTTGGTAACCTTTTCCGTATGATTTAAGCCAAGCAATAATATCGGAATCAAGTCTTATTGATAAAGGCTTTTTAATAGGGCGGTACATTTCCAAAAAATCAGCTTTTGTTAGTTCAGGAATGTCTGAAGTGTCTATAGGTCTGTCATTTAAAGCTTTTAATTCTTCAATTTTTTCTTTTGCTAAGTTTTTCTTAGCTTCCGTAATATTCATCGATTTTCCCGCATTTTATTGTATATACAAAATAGTATTTTGTCAAGTCCAGACTCTTCTCCTCGACAAAAATTAAAAAAAGCGGTATAATAGCTTCGATGAAAACAAAACAAACACTAATCCAAACTAAACTTTTTCCCTTTGAAGATAAAAAGTACAAAAACTTCAATAAAAAGTTGATCCCCAATATTGACGAAAATACTATGATAGGCATCAGAACTCCCGTCCTGCGTAAATTTGCAAAAGAGTTTTTTAAGACCGAGCCGGAACAAGTTTCGGACTTTATGAAGGACGTGCCGCACAAGTATTTTGAAGAAAACAATCTGCACTGCTTTTTTATCGAAAACATAAAAGATTTTAATGAGGCGCTAAAAGAGACCGAAAAATTTTTGCCCTACATCGACAATTGGGCAACCTGCGACAGCTTTTCTCCCAAGATATTTAAAAAGAACCATGAAGAAATTTACAAAAAAATTTTGGTATGGCTAAAATCGAAGCATACCTATACCGTTAGGTACGCCATCGGGCTTTTATTATCGAATTATCTCGATGAGCATTTTAGACCTGAAATGTTAGAAATTGTTTCAAAAATCAGATCCGATGAGTACTATATAAATATGATGATAGCTTGGTATTTTAGCTTTGCCCTCATCAAGCAATACAAAACAGCCCTCCCCTACATCAAAAACAAAAAGCTTGATACCTTTACCCACAACAAGGCTATCCAAAAAGCCATCGAAAGCTACCGCATTCCGAAGGAAGTAAAAGAGCTTTTGCGAGGGATGAAGGTGAAGGGGTAACCACCCCTACCTTGAATTTTTCCCCCGCTTCAAGTATACTTAACAATATAGAATCGTTCAAAATCCATCGGAAGTTAAGAGGTTGTCTATGAATATTTACCGATTTTGTGTTAAAAGCAAGAAAGGCTTACACTTTCAAATACCCAAAAATGAAGAGCTTTTAAAGCAGGCCCATGTTCTCGGCTTTAAAGCCGTTAAAGAAATAAATACCGAAACACTTTATTTTGTACGCGGAAATCTTTCAAATGAAGAAAAAAAGGTACTGGCCGACTTCTTGTTTTGCGATGAGCTTTATGAGTACAGCCAAACCGAAGGCTTTATAATAGAAGATAAAAAAAATATTTTCCATATCGAAACAGCCTTAAAGCCGGGAGTTACGGACTCATCTTCACGCGAAGCCTTAAGGGCGGTCAAAGAACTCGGTATTCTCGGCGTTGAAGAAATTACCAGCGGAAAAACCTACGATATTCAGGGCGAACTAACCCAACCCGAAATAGAAAAGATTGCAAAAAGCATTTTGTGCAATGATGTTATAGAGCAGTATAAAATAGGCTTTGTAGAACCTGCATGGGCTCATGAACATGACGGAAAAAATGAACCTAATACAAGAGTTGAACTCATAGACATAGCCTCCATGAACGATGAGGAACTTTTAGCCCTCTCAAACGAAAGGCGGGCTGCCTTGGATATTTACGAGATGAGGGCTATCAGGGAATTCTACAAGACGGAAAAACGGCCTTGTACCGATGCGGAATTTGAAACGATAGCCCAAACTTGGAGCGAGCACTGCGTTCATAAAACCTTTAAGGCAAAAATAGACATTGACGGCACCTCTCTAACAGAGGAGCAAAAAAAAGCCTATCCCGGTCTTTGCGTAAACAGCATAATCAAAACTTATATCAAAAAGGCCACCGACGACATCGATGCTCCTTGGGTGCTTTCCTCCTTTGTGGACAATGCAGGTATTATCGAATTTGACGAAAAATACGAAGTTTCCTTTAAGGCGGAAACTCATAACCATCCTTCCGCCATTGAGCCCTTCGGAGGAGCCAATACGGGAGTCGGAGGCGTTATCAGAGATGTTATGGGCGTTTCAGCCCGTCCCTTCGCCGTAACCGATGTCCTTTGCTTCGGCCATCCCGACACTCCGGCAGAAAATGTTCCCAAGGGAACTCTTCATCCTAAACGCATAATCTCAGGCGTTATAGAAGGAGTTAAGGACTACGGAAACAAGATGGGCATTCCGACCGTAAACGGAGGCGTTCACTACCACGAGGCCTATGCTTCAAATCCTTTAGTCTACTGCGGATGTGCAGGTATCGCTCCCAGAGGCAAGCACCGCACAAAGCCCTCGGCCGGCGATCATATTATTTCTTTAGGCGGAAAAACGGGACGGGACGGCCTTAGGGGAGCCACATTTTCTTCTATGGTAATGGATGCAAGCACCGGCGATGTTGCAGGCTCATCGGTTCAAATTGGAGAACCTATAATTCAAAAAAAGGTAGCGGAAGTTCTTATAGATGCCCGCGATCAAGGTCTTTATTCTGCAATTACCGACTGCGGAGCGGGAGGTTATTCTTCTGCCGTAGGCGAAATGGCTTCGGCCCTCGGCTGCGATGTAGACCTCGCAAAAATCCCCGTAAAATATCAGGGCCTTGCCCCGTGGGAGCTCTGGCTTTCGGAGGCACAAGAAAGAATGGTTATCGCCGTTCCCAATGACAAACTTGAAGCCTTACAAAAACTTTGCGATGCCAACGATGTTGAATTAACAAACCTCGGCCGTTTTACCGGAGATGCCGTTTTAAGGGTACGCTTCGGCGAAAAGGAAATAATAAATCTTTCATGCGGCTTTTTACATTCGGGCCCGCCTCAGAGAAAACTAAAAGCGGCTCCTCCAAAAGATGGAAAACCTTTTATAAAATATCCTGAATATAAGGAACCCGATCTGAATGCGGCTCTAAAGGCTGTGATAAATCATCATGCCGTAAATTCAAAAGAAGACATAGTAAGGCTTTACGACCATGAGGTTCAAGGCGGAACAGTTCTACGCCCATATGACGGCCCTGAAGGGAATGTGCCTCAGGATGCAGCCGTTATAAAGCCTATGGAAACGGAAGGGAAAAAAGCCGTTGCTATCTCAAATGCCTTAAATCCGAGGCAGGGGCTTTTGGATCCTTATGCAGCCGCAGCAAGTGCGATAGACGAAGCTGTCCGAAATGCCGTTGCAGCCGGAGCAGACCCCGAAAAAACAGCCATCCTCGATAACTTTTGCTTAGGAGATCCCAACCGTCCCGAAACCATGTGGGCACTGATAGAGATGGCACGCTCTTGCTATAACACAGCCCTTGTCTTTAAAACTCCCTTTATTTCGGGGAAGGACTCCTTTAATAACGAATACCTAAGCTCGGAGGGAAAAAGAGTTTCCATTCCGCCGTCACTTTTAATATCGGCGATGGGAATAGTTCCCGACATCGGAAGGGTTCCGGGCTCGGACTTTAAAAAAGAAGGCTCGGCTATTTACCTTGTAGGTAAACCTCAATTTTCTTTCGGCGGCTCGGTCTTTGCAGAACTTTTCGGCATTCCTTCAGGAGAGAGCGCTGCCGTTCCTCCCTTTAAAAAAGAAGCAGCTGAGCTTTATAAAAAACTTCATTCCAATATAATGAAGGGCTTGGTGCTTTCATGCCACGACCTAAGCGAAGGAGGCCTTGCTGCCGCCCTCTACGAAATGTGTTTAAGCGGCATAGGAGCCGAATTAAAAGAAGACTTCCACACAAGGCTGGGAGCTTCAAAGATTGCAAGCCTCTTTGGGGAAACCACAGGCTGTCTTCTTGTAGAAATAAAAGAAGAAAACCGTTCGGCCTTTGAAAAGGAAATGGAAGGTGCTTCAATTTACGAGATAGGAAAAACCTGCGGAAAGGCAGGATTAAAACTTTAACGAAGTTAATTTAAGGGCGAGAAAATATGAGCGGGATCGATTTGGAAAAAATAAAAGAAGAAACTATAGCCGCCTTAAATGAGCTTCTTGAAGCGGCTTCTTTAAAAGCCGGAGACATACTTGTTCTAGGCTGCAGCACCAGCGAGGTTTCGGGAGGAGTAATCGGTAAGGCCTCAAATGAAGAAGCCGGAAGAACAATAGTTTCCGCCCTGCTTTCAGTCCTTGAACCGAAAGGAATCTTTTTGGCGGTTCAAGGCTGCGAACACATAAACCGAGCCCTCGTTATCGAAAAGGAATCTCAAGAAAAATACGGCTTTGAAGAGGTGTCAGTAGTTCCCGCCCTTCACGCAGGAGGAGCAGCCTCCCTCGCCGCCTACAATCTTTTTAAGTCTCCTGTTATGATAGAACATGTAAGGGCTCATGCCGGCATTGACATAGGAGACACCGAAATCGGAATGCATGTAAAATTTGTTCAAGTACCTGTAAGGCTTAAAACCAAGTACATAGGCTCGGCGAGGCTCACAGCCCTCAAAAGCCGCCCCAAATTGATCGGCGGCGAAAGAGCCGTGTATGAAAAAGTATTATAGGCAGTAATTTTTTTACTACATTAAATCTTTTTCTCTCGAATAAGAAAGTCCTTCGTCTGCGTATTTTTTTAGTTGGCTTGCAGCAAGTTTTTGGTTTGTGATAACCGAAGGCCCGCCTATGCAGCCGCCTTCACATGACATAACTTCTACAAGGTTGGGCGTGGACGAATCATGAGGAAGCTCTCCGCTTTGAATTTTACCATAAGAGGCAAGCTGTTTCATTCCTTCCTTATTAAGGCCGTTTATAAGCACGGGGCGGAGGTTCTCAGGTTTTTTAAGGCGAACTCTTACAGCTTCGGCAACACCGCCTGAGGCTGCGAAGCCTCTTCCCGAAGAGGTCGGCGTAATTTTTCCGGGCAAGGCTTCTTCCTTGGAAATATCTATTTCCTTGGCAGTAAGCAAGGCTCCCAATTCTTCTATCGACAAAACATAGTCTACAAACTCATCTTCCAAGCCCTCTCTCCTTTTTGCAAGACAGGGACCTATAAATACCGTAACGCAATCAGGATCTTCTTTTTTTGCCAATTCGGCCGTATAGTGCATCGGGCTTCTTGTATCCGAGATACAGGGAACAAGGGCCGGAACATGTTTTTTTACTGCCCTGACATAGGCAGGACAGCAGGAGGTAGTCATTAAGATATGGCCGTGTTCCATTCTCTCTTCAAACTCGGAAGCTTCACGGTCAGCCGTTATGTCCGCACCTATAGCTACTTCCCAGACCTTATTGAAACCGGCCTTTTTTAAGGCAGACTCAAGCTGTCCCGGAACGGCCTTAAACTGGGCTGCAACCGCAGGGGCATAGAGGGCGGAAACCTTTTTCCCGCTCATTAAATGTTTTATGACATCCACAATCTGCCCCTTATCCATCATGGCACCAAAAGGACATTCTCTCATACAGTTTCCGCAAAAAATACATTTATGGTAATCGATTCTTTCTTTTCCGTTTTCGTCTTTTGAGATAGCGCCCACCGGACAGGCTTCTTCACACGGAACGGGAATTTTTATAACTGCATGGTAGGGGCAGTTTTTTAGACAGATACCGCAGTTTATACATTTTTCTTCATCAATACGGGCTCTTCCTCCCGAAATCGCTATAGCGGTTTTAGGGCAGTTCATCATGCATGGACGGGCAACGCAGGCTTGACAAGCGTTTGTAATCATGTATTTACTTTTTACGCAGGCATTACAGGCCTCATCCAAAACGGTCAGCATGGGCCATGTCGGTTTTTCTCTTTCTAAAGCTTCTTTTGCAAATTGAGCCAAGGTCTTTTCTTCATCATAATTTTCCAAAGAACAGCCGAGCCTTGCAATTACCCGATGCCTCATTATTTCTCTGTCATGAAAAATACAGCACCTTATAGGCGTACTGTTTCGCGGAACCATTTCTCTCGGAATATAGTGAACTCCTTCTTGAAGCTTCCCTTCAAACTGGAGCTTTGCAATACGTACAAGAATTTCTCTTTTGATATTAGATGTGTTATTATTTATGTTAAGCATACTCTCCCCTAAAAGACGGCACATTAAATATATATAAAAAAATATTTATGAAGTCAAGAGGGAGGAAGCAGCAGAAAATAGTCGGAGATTTAATGAATTTACAAACCAGTATTGACAAATAATAAAAATAAAGTTATCATCAAGGCCATCAAGTTTAAGAATAAAGATTTTATAAACTTAGATCTTTTTATTTATAGAAGGTAAAATATGAAACTAAAATATGTAATTAAAAGATTACTCATAGCCATCCCCACTTTTTTGGGGATAACTTTTTTTACATATTTAATTCTTTCTATGGCCGGAAGTCCGCTTGATGCATACTTGGCAGATCCAAGAATAACGGTAATGGAGCTTGAAAGAAAAAGAAATTCCCTTGGGCTGGATCAACCAATAATCATTCAGTATTTTATATGGTTAAAGAATTTTTTTAACATGGATCTTGGATTTTCGTTTCAATCACAAAGGCCTGTAACACAAATGATTTTTGAAAGAATGGGTATTACAGCTCTATTGGCAGGTTCTTCGCTGATTCTCTCCTTATTGATTTCCATTCCATTAGGAATATTCTCTGCATCTAAACCTAATAGCTTTAGAGACCACGCCAGTAGTGCATTTTCATTTATTCTAGTAGCTACACCTAATTTTTTTATGGGGTTAATATTAATATATTTTTGTGCAATTAAATTAAGACTCCTTCCTTCAGGAGGTTTGTTTGATGCAAGCGGAAAAAAAACAACTCTTATGTTACTCAAACACATGATTTTACCTACATTGGTTCTGTCATTCCAACAAATAGGCAGCTGGATGCGTTATATGCGGGGAAGTATGCTTGAAGTTTTACAAGAAGACTATATCACTACAGCAAGAGCAAAAGGCCTAAAAAGAAATCAAATTTATTATACACATGCACTTAAAAATTCTCTTATACCCATTATAACGGTAGTAGGAATGTCAATTCCCTCATTGGTGGGAGGGGCTGTAGTTACAGAACAAGTTTTTGGATGGCCGGGAATAGGAACTTTAATGGTTCAAGCTATTAATGCTAAAGACTATCCTGTAATTATGGGTATTACAGTAAATATATCTATTGCCGTATTAATTGCGAATTTAATAACGGATTTAGCTTATGGATTAGTAGATCCTAGAATTTCATATAAGTAGGTGTATATTATGGAAAACAATATGACAGAAGACAAAACATATTTTTCAGAAAATGTATCTGAAGAAAAAAAGAACACTTATTTTAATGAAGTTGTAGAAAAATTATTAAATAATAAATTGGCAATGGCTGGGTTAATATTTTTTTTACTTCTATCGCTTTTAGTAATTATTTTACCTTTTATTTTAAATTTAGATCCGTATACATCAGATCCGGCGGCATTTAATTCTGCACCAACTCGTTCACATATTCTTGGTACCGATGCCATAGGAAGAGATTTGTTTGCAAGATTAATATACGGGGGCCGTACATCATTGATGGTCGGAGTTGTATCGACCTTCATATCCCTTAGCATAGGAGTTCCTTTAGGATTAATTGCGGGCTATTATAAAAAAATCTGGGAAGTATTTATCATGAGGTTGGGAGATATATTTTTATCCTTTCCTTCAATAATTTTAATTTTAGTATTAGTTTCCGTGATAGGACCGTCAATATGGTCTGTTACCATTGTATTGGGTGTTTTGCAATGGACTGTATTTGCTCGATTAATATATGCAAATGTACTGAGTATAAAGGAAAAGGAATATATTGAAGCTGCAAAATCAATAGGTACGTCAAATTTTTCAATTATTTTAAAATATATTTTACCAAATGCTTTTCCCCCAATTTTAATAACCGTTACATTTAATGTTGCAAGAGCAATTTTAAGTGAGTCGGCTTTAAGTTTCCTTGGAATGGGTGTTCAACCGCCAAAAGCAAGTTGGGGTAATATGCTGTATGATGCACAATCTATTACCGTCCTATCCAGATATTACTGGGTATGGCTTCCTCCCGGCTTGTGCATTGTACTTACAGTACTAAGTATCAATTTCTTTGGAGATGGAATTAGGGACGCTCTGGATCCGCGTTTAAAGATCCAAGTAAAATAAAATAAGGAAGGTTTCAAAATGAAAAAAGAAATCAAGAAAATGAGATGGATTATGAGTACTATGTTATTCATAATAGCAATTATCCTATCGGCATGCGGAAACTCTGAAACTACAAATGTACAAACAAAAAAAATTGTTTCGGTAGCTATTGCAAAGCCATGGGATTCAATGATGCCGCTTAATACAAACAGCAATTACAGCAGATTTGTTTATGATCAAATCTATGATAGACTGTTTATGTCAAAGGCAAACGGAGATTATGAACCTCGATTAGCAAAAAGTTGGAGTTTGAATGCAGACAGTTCTGCAATCACGTTTAAACTACAAGAAAACGTAAAGTGGCACGATGGAAAACCATTTACGGCTGCAGATGTTGTTTTTAGTTTCCAAATGTATTCTAACCCCGAAGTAGATGCACTGAGCCGATATCATTTGCAATATATCAAGGGTGTTGATTCATCAGGTGTTCAGATTTCAGATAAATCCATAGCAGTATTTGCAAACAGTGATTACGAAGTTACATTTGAATTTAAAAAGCCCATGTATTTCGGAAGTTTCATGAATGATTTAGACACGGTGTTTATTATTCCAAAACATATTTTTGAAGGAAAAACTCCACAAGAAATAAATGCACCTGAATTATGGGCAAAAGCAATAGGCACAGGCCCCTTTAAATATGAAAGTGAAATTAGCGGTGAAAGGATGGAGTTAGTCAGAAACGAAAACTATTTCCAAGGAGCACCCGATATTGAACGTTTAGTTATAAGAGTTGTAGATACTACAAGTTTATTGGCTAACTTAATGAGTAAAGATATAGACATAAACGTATTGGGCTCTATCCCATTACAAGATTGGAGTGCCGCTGTAGAAGATAAAAATATCAACACAACTTCGGTTCCTACAACAAATTATACTATGCTCATTATCAACACCCAAAAACCATATATGACAAAACCGGTACGACAAGCGATAAATATGGCTCTAAATAGGGATATATATGTAAATTCTCTTTATCAGGGACAAGCTGTACCGATTGTAACGCCTATTTCACCTCTTAGTCCATATTACAACGAAAAGGTAAGTATTTGGTTTGATAAAGAAAAAGCAAAGCAAATTTTGATCCAAGAAAATTTTCCGTTTGATACAACATTAAAATTCTATACTTCAGCGGGAGGAGATAATCAACGGTTAGCTGCTTTAATTATTCAGGACTTAGAAGCAATTGGTTTAAAAGTAGAAATCATTCAAGCAGATTTTTCAAAACTAATGGCTGACATGAGAAAAGGTAGTCATGATTTTGGAACAATAGGATCCGGAGGATCAATGGACCCTGGAGAAAGCCGGGAAATGATTGCGACAGATAGTGCAGTAAACTTTTCACATATTAAGGACACAAGGCTCAGCGATTTAATTGATGAAGGAAATGATAAGCTTGATTTTAATGAAAGAAAGATTATTTTCGATAAGTATCAAGAAGCTGTTAAAGATGAGTCCGCTATTGCTTATTTGTTTACAAAAAATAGTCTGGTAGGTTATAATCCAAAACTGGATAATGTTATCATTGAAGACTTTTCCAATCTTAACTGGAAAATTTGGACGTGGAAAGTAAAATAATATTATGAAGTAACAGACTTAAAAAGTCTGTTACTTCAACAAAAGGAAACAAATGCCAAAACTTTTATCCGTAAAAGAATTAACTGTAAGATTTGCCGGAAAAGAAGGATACACTACAATTGTTGATAGAGTCTCGTTTGATGTTCAAAATGGAGAGATTCTTTGTGTTGTTGGGGAATCCGGATGTGGTAAAAGCACTATTGCAATGTCAATCTTACAATTATTATCAATCAACGGGGAAATCTCCGGAGGACATATTATCATGGATGGGCAAGAACTCACAAATCTTACCGAAGATGAAATGTGCGAAATTCGAGGGAATAATATTTCCATGATTTTTCAAGATCCTATGTCCTCCTTAAACCCAACTAAAACAGTTGCATCACAGCTAATTGAGCCATATATTATACATAAGGGGATGAAAAGAAAGGCAGCCAGAGCTGAAGCTCTTAACATATTAAAAGATGTGGGGATTCCAAATCCGGAAAAAAGATTAGATGAATATCCGCATCAATTGTCCGGAGGTATGCGCCAGAGGGTAATGATTGCCATGGCCTTAGCCTGTCAGCCAAAACTTTTGATTGCAGATGAACCAACTACAGCCTTAGATGTTACTATACAAGCTCAAATACTTGATTTGATGAGGACA
Organism: Treponema denticola ATCC 35405; assembly: GCF_000008185.1. Lineage (NCBI taxonomy): Bacteria > Pseudomonadati > Spirochaetota > Spirochaetia > Treponematales > Treponemataceae > Treponema > Treponema denticola. The sequence continues at coordinate 1,306,469 of NC_002967.9, read as the reverse complement.
TTAAGGAAAGAAAGAGGAACTGCCATTGTTTTTATTACACATGACCTTGGTGTTGTAGCAGAAATGGCCGATAAGGTGCTTGTGTTGTATGCAGGCCATGCGGTTGAGTATAATACTGTAGAAAAAGTTTTTAACTCCCCAAAACATCCCTATACCATGGGATTGCTAAAATCAGTACCTCCCGTAGACAAGCATATTGATTTTTTACCTTCAATTGAAGGAATTGTACCTACTCCGGGGAATATGCCTAAGGGTTGCAGATTTTATCCGAGATGTAAAAATAGAATGGACATCTGTAAAAACAGCGAGCCGAAAGAATATAATCTTGAAGATGGTTGGGTAAAATGTTTTTTATACAGTAATTTAAAAGAGGATAAAAATGAGCTCTGAGTACCTACTGGAAACAATAAATTTAAGCAAGCATTTCTCTGAATCAAAAAGCCTTTTTAATTGGAACCCTAAATCGGTAAAGGCTGTAAACAATGTAAATATCAAAGTTAAACCTAAAGAGGTTCTTGGCTTGGTTGGAGAATCAGGCTGCGGAAAAAGTACACTAGGCAGAACTATACTCCGTCTATTACCTGCAACAAGCGGAAAAATATTATATAAAGGCGATGACATTCTAAAATATAATAATAAACAGATGTTTGAGCTCAGAAAAAAAATGCAAATTATATTTCAAGATGTATACAGCTCTTTAAATCCGCGAATGACTGTCGGTGATATTGTTACAGCTCCCTTAAATGTTTTTAAAGAGGGAGATAAAAAATATAGGCAAAATAAAGTTATAGAAATGCTCGAAGAAGTAGGCCTTAGAGCACAATATTTAAACCGATTCCCTCATGAATTTTCGGGAGGTCAGAGACAAAGGATTGTAATTGCCCGTTCTTTAATAATGAATCCGGAACTGGTGATTTGTGACGAACCTGTTTCGGCACTTGATGTGTCGGTAAGAGCTCAAGTTTTAAATTTAATGAAAAAACTTAAAGAAGAAAAGGGGCTTACATATATTTTTATATCGCATGATTTAAGTGTAGTAAATCATATCAGTGATAGAATAGCAGTTATGTATCTTGGGAATGTAATTGAATTGGCAGAACGGGACGAGTTATTTAAAAATGCTTTTCATCCATATACTAAAGCTCTTTTATCTGCCGTTCCCATAGCAAGTACAGAAGCTAGAAAAAATAGAATTATTTTAAAAGGGGATATTCCTAACCCCTATGATCCGCCAAAAGGATGTTGTTTTAATACACGATGTCCAAAAGCTACTCAAAGGTGTAGAGAAGAAATTCCGGAATTAAAAACGCTGGCCAGTGATCATTTATGTGCCTGTTTTTATCCTGATTAAATATTTATGGAGGTTTTATGTCAACTTTTAGAGCGAAGGTAAGAAGAGAAGAAAAATTCAGAATGAAATGCGAATCCGGCAATCATACTATGCTGCTGGATGAACCGCTAAAAGCAGGAGGAACGGACTTGGCAATGAATCCTGTTGAAGCACTTTTGTCATCTCTTGGAGCATGCAAATGTATAAATGCTTGGATTTTTGCTGACCAGTTCGGTATTAATCTTAAAGATATAGTTTTTGAAATGGAAGGTGATATAGGAGCACTGGAAAAGGTAGATAATTGCCTACCCTTGATTTTTAAAAGCATTCATACTAAAATTACCGTGTTCTCAGATAATACGGAAGAAGAGATCAAAAAATTTATAGAATATATTGAACTTCGTTGTCCTGTAAGAAATACTATTATCAATCAAGTACCATGTACAAGTGAAATTATAATAGGGCATCTCTAAACAATTGAAGTTTTTAAAAGCGTCCTATAATAAATTATATTTGGAGGAAGAAAAATGATTCTATTTAAAAATTATATAAAAAAAATAAGCTTTGTTTTATTTTTAAGCCTAGCCCTCTCCGCTTACGGATTTGACCTCAATTCTTATTGGTCCTTGGGAGATGTAAAATTTGGAGGCATCTTCCAAGCACAAAAACCTAAGGCTGCATGGGACCTGAATATTTCTGCCTTTAAGTTTTATTTTAAAGACTTGAACTCGGGGTTTAACTTATCTTTAAGCCCTTTTTATATGGATATAAAAGGAAACAATAAAGAAATAGAAAACATCAATGGAGAATCCAATCAAAGAACGGCTTTTTTTAAACACGGACTCTTTATTATGTCTTTTATAAATGCAGAACTAAGCTTCAATACCTTAAATTCCATATCCGATACTTTTGAACTGAATCTTTTTACAAGTATTCATGCTGTCGATCCCGTCATAATCTCAAGGTTTCAAATAAATGCAGGCTTGGAGTTTGCAATTACAAAAGAAATATATCCCTTTGCCGGAAGAAAATATCCTTTAAAATCAAAACTTTTAAGTGCAAGGACAGGATTTAGATACACCGACAATAAACCCTTTTTCTTTTGCGACATTGGTTTTGACTTAGGTGCTATTTTATTTATTTTTAAAGGCGACTACGAAAAAGCAAAAGAAAAGGCAGAAAAAGAAACCATAAAGGATATTTTTGATAAGGATTAAATTTAAGATTAGTTGATTAGTAGAAAATTATTTGGGACGATTATGATATACCGATTTGACATTTCTTTGATTAAAAAATATCACAGTAAATCTCAGATAGTAAGGGTGTTAACAGAGGATTGGGTACTAAGAAATTTTAATTGCCCGATTTGCGGTAAACTTAAAATCGAGGCATATCCAAATAACTATCCGGCAGGAGATTTCTTCTGTAAAAACTGCAAATCGGATTTTGAGTTAAAAAGTAAAGAAAGCATTTCCGGAAAATTACCGAATATCATTACGGACGGAGCCTATAAAACAATGATTGAAAGAATTACATCTTATAGAAATCCGAACTTTCTTTTTCTGACCTATAAGGACTACGAAGTATCAAATTTCATTTTGATACCAAATCATTTTTTTACTCCATCTATTATTTTAAAAAGAAAGCCTCTATCAAATACGGCAAGACGAGCCGGATGGATAGGATGCAATATAGATATTTCGAAAATTCCCGATGCAGGAAAAATATTTATAATAAAAGATCAAATCGAAACAGACTCGAAAGAAATAATAAACAAATATGCAAAAATAAAATCCCTAAAAAAAACAAATATTGAATCTCGAGGCTGGCTGCTTGATATCATAGCTTGTATAGAAAAAATAAACACAGAAGAATTTTCTTTAAACCAAATATACGCCTTTGAAAATGAGTTAAAATTAAAACATCCTGAAAATAATTTTATCAAAGACAAGATAAGACAACAACTCCAATATTTAAGAGACAAGGGTTTTGTAAAATTTTTAGAAAGAGGAAAATATAAAAAGTTATAAGCTTCCTCCCCTTGCCCCTCCACCCTTATTTTGATATACTTAAAATTCAAAACATCAGCACCTTATTTTGGAGAAAAAGATGAACATACTGCTTGTCGGATCAGGCGGAAGGGAACATGCAATAGCTTTAAAGCTAAAAGAATCACCTTCTCTCGGTAAACTTTTTATAGCACCCGGAAACGGAGGCACGGCTCTTTTGGGTGAAAACGTTCCCATAAAGGCCGACAATATCGAAGGACTTGCCGATTTTGCTCTTTCTGCCTCAATAGACCTTGTAATTGCAGGCCCCGAGGTTCCTCTGTGTTTAGGTTTCGAAGACCTGATAAAAGAAAAAGCAAAAGCTCAAAACAAAAAAATAGCATTTTTCGGGCCGTCAAAGGCTTGTGCCCGATTGGAAGCCTCTAAAGATTTTTCCAAAGAGATGATGAGCCTTCTTTCCATTCCAACGGCAAGATATTCTTCTTTCACAGATTTTCAAAAAGCAAAAAAATATATTGAAGGCTTGGACTACCCCTTTGTAATAAAGGCTGACGGCCTTGCGGCAGGAAAAGGTGTTATCCTGCCTGACTCAAAAGAAGAAGGCATAGCCGAACTTAAAAATATAATGATCGAAAAACAATTCGGAACTTCAGGCGACAAGGTAGTTATTGAAGAACGCCTTGAAGGAGAAGAGGTTTCCATCCTTGCCTTTTCGGACGGAGAAAAAATAGCCGTAATGCCGCCCTCGCAAGATCACAAGCGGCTTAAAGACAATGATGAAGGCCCGAACACCGGCGGCATGGGAGCCTATGCCCCTACTCCGATTTGCTCATACGAAGAAGCCGAAAAATATGCGGCTCTTACAATTCTTCCCATTGTAAAAGAAATGAAAAAAAGAGGCACGCCCTACATCGGGGTTCTCTATGCGGGCATCATGCTTACAAAGGACGGCAAGGGCTTTACACCCAAGGTGCTTGAATATAACTGCCGATTCGGAGATCCCGAAACCCAAGTCTTAATGCAGCTTTTTGACGGAGACCTAGCCCTAACCATGAGTTATTGTGCAGAAGGAAGGCTCGGGGAAGCTATGCCTAAATGGAAAAAAGGCTATGCGGCAACCGTAGTGCTTGCAAGTGAAGGCTATCCTCTTTCTTCATCAAAACCGGTAGAATTGTCCGCTTCGGAATTGGAAGGTTCCGCTGAGGTGAGCGTAATACATGCAGGCACAGCCCTTAAAGACTCCAAAATTTTCGCATCGGGCGGAAGGGTTCTTTGTATAAGCTCAAATGATAAGAGCTTACAAAAAGCTATGGATAATATCTATGAAAAAATAAAAACCATACATTTTCCCGGAGTGCAGTACAGAAAGGACATTGCAAAACGCGGACTGGAACATCTAAATCAACTTAAATAAACATTTATTTAAATATAAAATAAAAAGGAAGAAATAAAATGAACGAAATGAAAAATAAAAACCAAGAGCAGCCAAAGGGCAAGAGCGAAGATCTATCTAAAGATAAGAGTTCGGTATACAGCGCATCAGGCGTGAACATTGATGCAGGAAATGAGGCCGTCCGCTTAATGAGTGCAGCGGTTAGATCAACATTTAATAAATCCGTTCTTTCGGATGTAGGCACCTTCGGAGGTCTTTTCGGCACTGAAGAGCTTTTTAAAATGAAAAAGCCAGTCCTTGTAGGTTCTACGGACGGGGTCGGAACAAAGGTAAAAATAGCAGCCGAAGCCGGTAGATACACAACAATAGGCCAAGACATAGTAAATCACTGCATTGACGACATCCTCGTTCAAGGAGCAAAACCCCTTTTCTTTTTGGACTATGTTGCAAGCTCAAAGTTGGATCCGCAAATGATTGCCGACATAGTAGGAGGCATGGCAAAGGCTTGTAAAGAATCGGGCTGTGCCTTAATCGGAGGCGAAACGGCGGAAATGCCGGGAGTTTATATGGAAGGAGAATTCGACATAGCCGGAACCATTGTCGGGGCCGTCGATGAAGAAAAAATTCTTCCCAAGAAAAACATAAAAGAGGGAGACCTCCTGATAGGCCTTGCCTCGGACAGTCCCCATACAAACGGATATTCATTGATTAGAACAGCCTTTAAAGGCGTAGACCTTAATACCGTCTACCCCGAATTAAAAGCACCATTACATGAGGTTCTATTAAAACCGCACCGCTCCTATCTAAATGCAATCTATCCAACTTTACAGGAGCATCCCGAAATCGTAAAAGCCCTAGCCCATATCACGGGCGGAGGTTTTATCGAAAACATTCCGCGCGTTATTCCTGCCGGCCTCGTCATCAAGGTAAAAAAAGGCTCGTGGCCCGTACCGCCTCTTTATCCCCTGATCCAAAAATTAACCGGTGCAAGCGGGGACGAAATGTACAGGGTCTTCAATATGGGTATCGGAATGATAGCCGTTGTTTCCCCCGACATGGCCGAAAAATATCGCGAGCTTGTCGGAGAAGAATCATGGATAATCGGCAAACTGGAAAAAGCCGGCAATCAAACCCAAAAGGCTGTAACAATATTAGAGTGATTTTATAATAAAACTTGTATTTTGAATAATTTCTGCCGATAATGAACTGATATGAACTCGATAAAACTACCGCGGACAATTCATATAGGTGGCAAAGGACAGGTTAAAAAACTTACTCTCGGAGGCACTTCACCGATTTTGCTTCAAACTATGTGGAAAGAAAGCCTATTGGGAGCTGATCTCCTTTCTATTGTAAAAAGCCTAAATGAATTGGAACAGTTGGGCTGCGACATCGTGAGGTTTGCAGTTCCCGACATGGATTCTGCGGAGCAATTTGTCAAGCTCACCCGATTAACGGAGATGCCCCTCGTGGCCGATATCCATTTCGACTATAAACTGGCCTTACGGTGCATGGACGGGGACACGGCAAAAATACGCATAAATCCCGGAAATATCGGTTCAAAAGAAAAAACGGAAGAAGTTATACGCAAGGCAAAGGATACGGGAACTGCTATCCGAATAGGGGTCAATTCGGGCTCTCTGCCTTCCGATCTAAAAAAGAAAATAGAAGAGGCAAATTCAAAAAGAAACTTAAGCGGCGACAAAAAGGCTTTAGATGATGAGATTTCCCTTTTGAGAGCTGATACCTTAACCGAGGCTGCGGCAAGAGAATTGGAAATTTTCGAAAAAGCCGATTTTAAAGATGCCGTAGTTTCTATGAAGGCTTCCAATGTGCGGGAAACGGTTATGGCAAACGAAATCTTTGCCAAAAAATTCGATAATCCCCTTCATTTGGGAGTTACTGAAGCAGGGCCCCTTATTCAAGGTATTGTAAAAAGCACAATAGCCTTTTACCGGCTTTTGGAACAAAACATAGGAAGCACCATAAGAGTAAGCCTTTCCGATTCTTGCGAAAATGAAGTTATAGCCGGAAGAGAAATATTAACCGAATGCGGTAAAAGGCAAGGCGGAATAAGGCTCATATCCTGCCCGCGTTGCGGAAGAAAGGGCTTTGATGTTCAAGCCTTTGTAAAACGATGGCAGACAAAACTCTTATCCGAAAAGAAGGACATAAGCATTGCCGTTATGGGCTGCGTAGTCAACGGCCCCGGAGAAGGCAAGCATGCAGACCTTGGAATTACCGGAGCAGAAGACTCCGTTATAATATTTAAACACGGAGCAATTACCAAACGCTTGGATTTAAAAAAATTAACCGAAGAAGAAAAAATTAAGGCAGTGGATAAAGCCTTTATAGAGGAGCTTCAAAGTCTATGAAAAAACAATTAAAAATTATTTTTATCGTACTATCTATTTTTTATTTTTACTCAAACCTTTTTTGTTTGGAAACTATTGATGAAAAAGAAAGGCCTTGGCATCTTTTAGAACAAGCAAAAATTCAAATGGAAAAAGGAGAGTTCGGCCTGGCCCTACACTTAACAAATAAGGCAAGGGATATTCATAAAGAACAAATGGAAGCAAAATATTCTTATATGTTCAATGCCTTAAAACCGAAAAGGGTAAAGCTCGAGGGAGACAATATTTCGGATGTCTATGCAATTTTAAATAAAAGAGAAGACCACGATGCCTGTAAAATTTTAGATGAAATCTTTTTAACTCATCCGCCCGTATTTTTTGATAAGTCTATTTCAAAATTAATGTCATGGCTCGAAAAACGCAAGGCCTTCCCTGAAACGGATTATTTGACAGGCCGAATTTATTTTGCAGAAGGAGATTATGAGCAGGCCATGCACTATTATAAGGAAGCATGGAATTTTCACAATTTTTTGGAAATTCCCGATGAAAGGTTCAATATAATTTATGCACTTGCCGACACATCAAAACTTTTGCGCAAATACGATGAACAGGAAAAATACCTCTTGCTTGTTTTAACCGAAGATCCTATATACGGAACTACAAATTTGGAAAGCGATGCTCTTCAAGCTATGATTAAAACAATAAGCTCGGAAAAAACAACCGAAAAATTCTTTTTGCTGTATCGAAACCGTAATCCGATAGCCTTAAAAGCCTACATGGATTTAACTGAAATATATTTGGAAGCGGGCAAAAACAGAAGAGCTCTTGCAACCGCTGTTTTAGCTTCCATAATAACTATAACGAACCTTGATGACCTTATCTCAAAAGACGACTATAATTACAAATATACCGAATTTACAAACCTGCTTCACAGACTGAATAGAAGACAAGACGTAATATTATGGGCCGAAAAACAAAATTTTTGGAGAGCCTTTATGAATCTTGCGGATTCTCTTTCGAAAAACGGTAATACCGAACAGGCTTTATATCTTTATTCAAAACTGGCAGAATCTATTCCTTCCATAAAATATGCTCAGGAAGCCTCATATAAAAAAGAAGAACTTGCAAAAGGTAATAAATAAAGGGGATCTCTAAAAAACTGAAGTTTTTAGAGGTTCCCTAAAGTTTCACGCAAAATTATAGCCGAACCTGTCTAATAGAGGTTTATTTTCCGTAAGATTCTTATAAAAATTTTCCATCAACTCGGCCGTTATTTCTATCGAATTATTGTAAAGAGAAAAAAGCTTTTTATTTGTAATTTTACTTTTAATATGGTCAGCCGTTCTAATAATGTGCCCCTGCAAAAAATCATAAAGGCCTAAGATTTTAATTAAAGAAAGTTTTAGACTTTGAGATAATTTCGTAGGTGCATAGAAAAAATGTTTCCCCATTTTAAAACTATGAAAAGAACGCAAGATATCTTCTTTTGTTATAGAGGGAAGAAGACATCTGTAGATATTTGCAACGGCTTCAGCTTCTTTTTCACTTATATCGATATAATTATGGGCCTTGTATCTAAGAGGATGGAGCCCGTCCTGCTTTAATAAAAATTTTTCAAATTCCATTTCAATTTCGGCATGGTCTCTTTTCATCTCCTCAACCATAGCATTTACATAAGGGTGACAGCAACTATCCAAACCGAAGTGACCTATAAAGCCCATCATGTAAGAAAATTCATCCGTATTAGGCTCTATTCTAATTTTATTTAATACGGCATTAAAAACATCGGTACAATTTTTATTATGGATATCCTTTGCAAGCTGCAAAACAGGATTATTATTCTTTTTAAAGGGTTTATAAAAATACAAAAAATCAGGGCCCTGTAAGCCGAGATTATATAAATTTTTATTTGAAATTTCGGCAACAATTTCAGGAGACAATAAAGCAAAAACCCTTTGTCCATGTATATAATGTGCGTAAAAATCAGGCATAAGAACCTCCGATATATAAAATACAAGTTCTCTATATTCTATAATATCGGATATCCTGCAAATATTTTTACAATTTTATTTAAACATTAGGCTACCTATACCCTCCGTTATGTTTTAGTTCCTTAAAAAGACTTATCACTATCAGTATTATTATAATTCCCAAAGGAAAGGCGGCTATAATCGAAAGACTTTGAAGCTGGTTTAAATTAGTTCCCACAAGGATTAAGGCTGCGGGAAGCATTACAAAGACTACAGCCCAAAAGGCTCTCAAGCCTTTTTTAGGCTCGGTATGTTTTTCCAAATTCTTTTGAGAATAGGAAGCTATTACAAGAGTAATTGCATCAAAGGTACTGGAATAAAAGGCTATCATCGTAATTATTAAAATGCCCAAAACAATTTTTGCGTAAGGAAGGGTGTTAAGAATTTGTAGGATAACTTGAGAAGCATCCGTTTCCTTTATTGCGGACGCTGCATCAAATATTCCGTGAGCCTGTAAATGAAGCCCGTAATTTCCAAGGATTATAAAAGAACAATAAGTCCCCGCTATACCGCAGATAAGACCGCCGATTATGGTATTCTTTATTGTACGGCCTTCTGAAATTTTTCCTATAAAGAAAGGAGTTGCAACAAACCAAGCTATCCAATAAGCCCAATAAAATATTGTCCAGTTTTGCGGGAAGCCGGCCCCTCCTTCTCCGGAAATACGCAATGGGTCCATCCATGTGGACATGCCGAAAAAGTTTTGAATAACCTTGCCGATACCGGTTATGCTGGTCTCAATTATGTAGATTTTGGGCGAGGCTATAAAGACAAGGCCTAAAAGAACACAAAAAGAAACAACCGAAATCTTTGCAAGCTGAGAAATCCCTTTTAAGCCCAATAAAACGGCAGCCGTGTAGACGGCAGCTATTATCAGAAGAATGACAAGAGTCAAAATCTTTCCTTGAGGTATTCCAAAAATAGTGGACACAGCCAAAGACAAAAGAGGAGTTGCAAGCGAGAATGTTGTAGCAGTTCCGGCCAATAAGCCTATTACCGAAAAAACGTCTATCATCTTTCCTATAGGGCCGTCAATCCTGTCCCCAAAAATAGGACGGCAGCTTTCGGACAGCTTTTGCTTTGTTCTTCCCTTGACATGAAGCATATAAGCAAAGGCTACGGCAGGCACTATATGAAAAGCCCACGGTGTTATTCCCCAATGGAATAGAGGATAGGCCGCGGCCCAATCCTGTCTTTCTGCCAGTGAAAGAGAAGACAGACCGAAGGGACTTTCACCAAAATAATAGGCCCACTCTATCAGCGACCAATAAAGAATATCGGCTGCCATAGTCGAGGTAAAAATCATAGCCCCCCATGTAAAATTTCCGTATCGAGGTTTTTCAAGATTCCCCAGTTTTACAGTTCCGAATCTTGAAAAGGCTAAACCTATGGCAGTAAAAACAAGGCCCAAGCCGAGCAAAATATAGAAAAAGCCCAGCTTATTTACAAAAACAGACCAAAGAGCATCAACTACCTTCATCGATTCTACAGGAAAAAAGAGAACCAATCCCGTCAGACAGATTATTACTGCAAGGGGTAATACGGTTATAAGCCAATCAATTTCATTTTTATCCTTTAACTCAAGTTCCTTTACACCCAGTTCATCTCCGGTGTTCATCATAGATTACCTCCTAGTTCTTTTATTTTTTTATAATAATCCTTTGCATATCGGTACATCTTTAAGCCGTAATCTCCAAAGCTTACCCCCAAAGCCTCCTTATAGCAAGTCCAAAGAGCCCATAAAAAGCCTGAAAGAGCAACATAACAATAGATACGCATTCTTTCCTCTTCTTTTACGGGCCTTTCAAAATAAAAAGACATCAAATTCTCAAGCTCTTCATTATCATAATGAGCATATATGGCAAACATAGCTATATCTATGAGGGGATCGCACATAGCGGCATATTCCCAGTCAATTAAATGGACATCGTTTCCGTTTATTATAAAATTGTCGGGAACAAGGTCTATATGACATAAAACATGAGGCTTTTCCGTATTTTCAATTAATTCCAAAAGCTCATTCATCAAAAGTCTAACCTCGTGGTAGTCATGATAGAAGATACCGTTTTTTTCGTTTGCAATTTTTTCGTAATAATTTATCCGTTCACGTAGATCAAAAGAATGCGCAACCTTTAAGCCGGACTCATGCAGACGGCGGGCTACCTTCATACATTTTTTTAAGTCTTCAGGATTACGGGCATCCGCAGTATGGGAGTTGGGAATAAACTTGGTAATTTTTACCCCCTTTTCAGGATCAAAATAAATAATGGAATCGCTTAAGTTTAAAGGAGAAATAGCCTTGTAGACCTCATATTCTTCCTTTCTGTTTATAAGGGCCTCGGTTCCCTCTCCCGGTATTCTAAAAATATATTCTTCACCTTCAAATTCAAACAAAAACGATTTGTTTGTCATTCCGAATTTTAAAGGTTTTAGATTTGTGATGCTGTGCTCAGGACGTTTAAATACATCCGATATAAGCTCAAGCCATTTATCATGGGAGGAAATAAGATAGGAAGAGTCAAAGAGGCGAATTTCGTCAAGGGATTCGAATTCATATACTTGGTGATCACCCTGCTTGTTTGCAAACATAGTTAATTCTTTTATGTTCCTCATATAGACATCTTCCCAGTACCAATCATCGGTATCATCTCTTTCATAGGCTTCTTCAATCAAAGGGCGTATCTTATCGGAAAATTCTTTTGAAAAATATACGGGGCCGTACATAACCCAGCCGTTTCGTCCTCCGACTTTTACATCCATAATTTTATCGTGCAGGCCTAATTTTAATATCCACTCCTTCGTTTTTCCGGCTACCTTAACGGAAGAATACCATGAATCATACTCATGGGAATGATACATGTTTTCCCTAAGCCAATTATCGCTCGAAAGAATATAGGTGCTTTTAAGTTCATCCCTTACATGGTAAAGGGTGGAAAGATTGTTTTTATTCTTAAAATCGGGGTTATATACAAACTTTACGCCGTACTTATCTATAAGATATTCAAAGGTTTCCTTTAAATAGCCGACAACTATCGTTATGTCGTCGATACCGGCAGCTTTCAGCTGTTCAATTTGCCTTTCAATCATCCTTTCCCCAAAAACTTCCAACAAGCCCTTAGGTGTCGCATAGGTTAAGGGAACAAAACGCGAACCGAAACCGGCAGCCATAATAATTGCATTATCCACCCTGCACTCTTCAAAAGCTGTTAAAGCTTTTTTGCTAAGCCGCTTTTTACCAAAAGGAGGAACACCTTCGGTATACAAAAACCCATCATGCTCCATATCGAATAAAATTTTATTTACATAGGCCAAGGATATTTTTAACTTTTTTGCAATATCTCGTTGCGGGATATTCTTATCTTTTTGCATAAGTTTTATAATTTGAAAATATCTTCTTTTCATAGACTGACATTATACAAAAATAACGTTCAAAGTCAAGCTGTTTTATATAAAAAAGTGAACATGCTATAATAAAAGTATCTTATTTTTGTATATCAATATCTTGACAAGTTGTAATTTTGATTGTATAGTTAAAGGCGCTTGTTTTTAACAAGTCTATATCGCTATATGCGTAAAAGGAGTTTAATCGCACTATGGAACAATTTTTACAAAATCTTACTAGCCTTGTTTCTTCGGCTAACGGATTTATTTGGGGAGTTTACTTCCTTATTCCGCTTCTATGCGGTACCGGTTTGTTCTTTACAATCCGGTTAGGAGGAGTACAGTTTACAAAATTCGGAGCAGGCTGGAAACGCCTTTTCGGTAACTTTTCATTGAGCGGTAAAGAAGCCGGAAAACACGGTATGAGCTCTTTTCAAGCTGTTGCTACAGCTATTGCAGCACAGGTAGGTACAGGAAACCTTGTAGGTGCCATGACAGCCCTCATCATGGGCGGTCCCGGAGCCATCTTCTGGATGTGGCTTGCTGCCCTTGCAGGTATGGCAACCAACTTTGCAGAAGCTTCTATCGCTCAAATTTACAAGACAAAGGATGATTCGGGACAGACTGTAGGAGGTCCTGCATACTACATTTCTGCAGGTTTAAAAAATAAGGTAGGCGAAGGCTTTGCAAAATTCCTTGCAGGTTTCTTTGCCATAGCCATCATTCTTGCTCTCGGATTCATGGGTAACATGGTTCAGGCTAACTCAATTTCAGACGCCTTCCAAAATGCTTTCCATATTCCTACATGGGTTACAGGTGCAGTTCTTGCGGTAATCGCAGGTATTATCTTCATGGGCGGTGTTAAACGAATTGCTTCGGTTACGGAAAAAGTAGTCCCCATTATGGCCATCGTTTACATTGTGGTCGGTCTTATAGTCATTATCATCAATGCAGCTCAGATCCCCGAAATGTTTGCTATGATCTTTAAGGGAGCATTTAATCCCAGGGCTGTTTGGGGCGGAGCTCTCGGTTTTGGAATGGGAAGAGCCGTACGATACGATGTTGCCCGAGGCCTTTTCTCGAATGAAGCAGGTATGGGTTCTACACCTCATGCCCACGCTGTTGCCGATGTTAAACATCCCGTAGAACAGGGTGTTCTTGGTATCGTTGCCGTATTTATCGACACATTCATCGTTTTAAACATCACTGTATTTACCGTTTTAAGCTCAGGCATTGTACAATTTGAAGGTGGAGAAGCCACAATGAAGGGAATTAAACTCGTTCAAGAAGCTTTCGCACAGCACTTGTTCGGATCCACATTCGGCTATCTTTTCATTGCTATCTGTCTTTTCTTCTTCGCTTTCTCAACCATCATCGGTTGGTACTACTTCGGAGAAACAAACATCAGATACTTGTTCGGAACAAAGGGACTTATTCCCTATCAGCTTCTGGTAATTATCTTCATCTTTGTCGGAAGCTTGCTTAAGATTGACTTGGTTTGGGAATTGACCGACTTCTTTAACGGAATCATGGTTATACCGAACCTTATAGCCTTGCTATTCTTAAGCGGAACCGTTGCTAAAGTCTTAAAAGACTATAACAAGGGCCTCCCCTACGACGCAAGTCAGTACAAATAAGCACTAAAAAAGGGCAGCTTAAGCTGCCCTTTATCTTTACTTTTATTTCCAAAACACAAGATATGCAAAAAGATTCACAAACTAATCAAAGACTTATTATTACAAATAACCCTAAAGTTAAGGCCTTCTATGAAGAAGATAGAACGGGCTTAAAAAACCGCTATGCCCTTAAATTTTTGGATTCCCGAGATGAAGTTTTTAAGACGGTAAGGGATTTAATACACTCCAACTGGAAGCTCTTAAACCATGCCATGGCAGGAAATATTCCGCTTCATAAGCACCCTTATAGAAGCATGGCCTTGGAACAGCAGGAAAAGCTTGATACAAATTCTCTTATTCTTTGGGAATCGGCAATGGAAAGGGTAAAAAGAGGCAAAACGCCGCCCTACCCCGATGATGTCTTGGAAGATTTCCAAGAATTGGACTATAACTTGTTTTCAGGCTCGGTAAAATTTTAAAAAAATCTTCCGACATTCATTTATAGGACGAAAACAATTTTGTGAATTTAGAAGAAGAGCCAAGAAGTGACATCATCTATTATTTTTGTTAAAATCATTACATGTATTTCCTGTTTTTCGGACTCCGTATAAGCCTTCCATGACTCATAAGTATAGTTTTTATTTATTCTTGAATGCAAGAGAAGGGCTTTTGCTTTTATTTCCTCTTCAGTCAACTGTGAATAGGTTTGTAAAACGTTAACAACAAAATATGTACTAAGACACTTAATTAGAGGATTTTTTGCCGAATCCGATACCTTAGTGAATAAAGCGGCACTTTTTTCATAATTTTTCATCATTTGAAGGGAAAGAGCCGAATAAAATACAATCCATTCACTTGCTGTTGTTTTTAAAACAGGTAAAGACGAACTAAATTCAAAAACATCTTGATAATTCCCGGAAATCATCTTAGCTGCTGCAAATTTAGGCCCCAGCTTTGATATATATTTTGGTTTATTATCCTTTAAAAAGTCACAAAATTTATTCATGGAAGTAAAATCACCTAAAAGAAGGAGAGATTCCGCTAAAAGAAGCGAACTTTTATAGGTAATCCGTTTTTTCGTATAGATTTTTTTCTCCAGTAAGGAGGCCAAAGAAGACCAATCTTCGGATTCAATATATTTGATCAAAAGTCTATTTTTTAAGAACATTATATTTACAAACAAAATAAGAATTAAAAATACAGGCCCAAAAAACCAGTTAGCTTTCCAAAATTCCCGCATAAAAGAGCCGTCAGCATAAAATAGGGGGAGGAAAAAAACGGTAAACAATAATAAAATTAAGACGATATTAAATATAACAAATAGTACTTTTAATTTCATATAAAATCCTTTATAATAATATATATTGTATCATAGGAGAGAAAATAAGTGAATACCTACAATGCAGAACATATAAAAGATTTATCATTTTTTAATAAAAATGTTTATTTGGATAAAAAGTTTTTGCTTTTAATTCCGGAAACACCTCTTACTGCCGAGCTAAAGGCTATTTTAAACGAATGGGATTTTTCTCTCCTTTATTCTGACGGAGAACCTTCAAGTTTTATGAGTGTAAGGACCGATACTGCCTCAGGCAAGGATGTTCTGGACTCAAGCAAGGAAAACGAAATAATTTCCGACAAACTGAAAAAACAAAAGGAAATTATGGAAGAAACTGAAAATAAATTCTGGGATTTTTTACGATTTACGGATAAAATTTTTACCGATTATACTATGAAAAAAATTTTGGAACCTCGTTTAGTTTTTGATAAAATAAAAGAATTATGCGATTTTGTAAAAAGCGACAAAAAAAATATCCTTCTAATAGAAATGCAGAAATACAGCTCTCCGACAAATTATCTTGTCATGCATTCTTTGCGGTCTTCAATTTTTGCCATAATTATAGGACTTCAGCTTAAAATGCCACCGCATAGGCTCATAGAGCTTGGAGCTGCCTGCCTTTTACACGAAATAGGTATGTTCAGGCTTCCGCCTCAATACTATATGTATGATGCCCCCTTGAGCGAAGAAGGGAAAAAGGCCTTATTTACACATCCTGTCCTGTCCTATAATATTTTAAAAACATCTTCTTTTTCTTTACCCATATGTTTGGGGGCTCTGGAGCATCACGAAAGAGAAAACGGGCATGGATACCCGAGGGGCCTTACAAGAGAAAAAATTTCAATGTACGGCAAAATAATAGCCGTTGCATGTTCTTATGAAGCTGCTACAGCTCCACGTCCTTATAAAGAAGCTCAAGATGCGTCATCGGGTATTGTGGAGATGATAAAGAATACTAACGGACAATATGATGAAACCATTTTAAAAGCCCTGCTTTATTCTCTATCCTTTTATCCTGTCGGAATGTATGTTCATCTTTCCAACGGAAAAATTGCAAAGGTAATAGATGTCAATCCTGATGACCCCAGATTTCCTATTGTACAAATCTACGGAAAAACAACTCCTACCGGAGACCCGGTTATTGTACAAACAAAGGCAAACGAAGTTACCGTAAAAAGACAGTTATCAAAAGAAGAGTTAAAAAGTATTGATCGAAATACTGTATAAAAAAGTAAATTTAGTTTATAATCTGAAAAAGAGAGGTAAGTAAATGAAAAAAAATAAGATTTTGTATTCCATATTTTTGGTATTTATTGCAGTATTTAGCCTTTGGGGAAATGAAGGATCGAAACTTTTAGAAGACTATGAAACCGTTCTTATGCGAATAAGATATTCAAAAACTTCAGGCTTTTGTCATGACGGTAAAACAGAAATCAGGGAAGAAAAGGTAAAGGGTTCCGAAAATTCTTTTTTTACCGAACAGAAAAATATTTATTTAAAGGTAAAAAACATAAAAGAAAACAAGGTATATTATACAAGATGCTTTGAACTACAAGAAGATAACGGGAAATTAGCAGCTGCTGCAAATTATCAAATAGAACCGGCCGTCAAAATAACGGGTCATTGGAATTTTTTCAAAATAGGGAAAAAATTAAATATAACGGTATGTAGCGGTGAAAAATGTAAAAATACTGAGATAACTCTTTATGAAATAAATGAAACACCTAAAAATATAAAAGACGGCATATTTTTTGAATTCGATGAATCAGAAAAAAAGGAAGCATTGAATTTTAGTATAAGTCTTAATGCAAAGCCGATGCCTATCATAGATATTAAAGAGGAAGAAGCAAAAATGAATGAAATATTAAGGAAAATGGAAAAATATTTTACGGCAGCTCAAATTAAAGAAAAAAAAGATGTCTTTTATAAAGCCTTGGCATCTTTAAAATAATTTCTATTTTAATATAACCCAAGTGGAACCGGTGCCGCCGTCTGCATTTTTAGGATGACCGCACTCGCCTGCCCTTTTATGTTTTTCAAGATAGGAACGGACAAAGGGGGCCAATACGGCACCTCCGCCGGAGTGGTTTCCCTTACCGTGAATAATTAAAATTTTTTTTAAGCCTCGGCGTATGGAATTTTCAAAAAAAACATTTAAAGCGGCTTCGGCTTCATCGCATGTCATCCCATGTAAGTCGATCTCATCTTCGCAGTGCATCTCTCTTAATGTCTTGCGCTGCCTTGCATAATCGACTGAGGTAAACTCTTCTTGAGCATCCTTATCTTCAACGCCGTAACGCCTTAGCCACATTTCCATGGGATTTATCTTTTTCGAATTATCTTCTTTTATAAGCGTTTTATGGTTTTTTTTATTTAAATGCTCGTCTTTTTTTATCTGCTTTTTTCCGTAAGGTTTTCCCGTTATTTTATCCCACTCGTCCAAGATGTCTCCGAAATTTTTACTCATGTAAACCTCCCATCTTCCTAATCCGTTATAATAAAGCTGTTCTTTTTTTGCCAGCCGCCGGTACCGTCTTTTTTTTCTATAAAAAACCATTCGGAAGTTTTTTGTTTTATGATAACGGTTTCACCAATTTCCAGGGAGCTTACAATGGTTCCGCTTGTTTCGGGTATATGATAAAGTAAATACGGCTCATCATAGTTTAGCGGCCTATAAACAGCTCTTTCATATTGCCGCGAATATAAAAAGATAAGGACGGAAATCAAACCAAGACTTAAAATTAAAAAAAGCTTAAATACGATATTCTTCTTTTTATACAAGAAAAAATAGCTTGATAGCAGCAATAAAATAAAAAATAAAAACCATAATATTTTTTTTAGGATTGCAGACCTGACGGCAAAGCTTTCTTTTAAATTAAGTTCTTTTTCATATTCAAGTCTTTGATTTTTTATTTTTCCCGGAAAAAAACTGCCGGCTTCCTTTGTACGCAGCTCTGCAATAAGTAAAGCCTTTTCTTTTTTTTCTTCAAAATTTTCTTTATGATTTTTCAGCTTAGTTTGACCAAGTTCGTTTTTCTTAGTGTTTAAGGCAGGGCCTAAAGTTTCATAAGCTTTTTTTTCGTCGTCGCTTATTTTTTCTTGTTTAAGGCTTCCCTTTATTACATTTACCCTTTGCTCTCTAACATAAATTTTGCGGGAATCTTTTGATTCGGAGGCTATACTTATTTGCGCCACCGGAAGACCTATATCGCCGGCTTTAAGAGGCGTCCAAAAAAAATAAGAAACCGCCTTCCAACCTGTTTCATCAATAATCGTACGCTCTATTTTTGACGTATCGGATTCTTTAATTCTGACGGCAGCTTCGAAAATGGAATCTTCAGGAGCCTGACAGTTTATATCCAAACCGGAAGTCCTGCCCTCAGTTTGAACATAATCATAAAAAAAGCCCATTAAAACGATGAGATATTTTTTTCCCTGTATAATTTTTTTAACCGGAGAATACGAAACAGCGTCCAATATTTTCCATTTAAACATTGTATCCTTTGATAGGGCCGGAGGTTCCACCTGAATAGAAAACTTTTTAAGTTTAGTCTGATACTTTCCCAAATACAAGTAAGGAATAAGTTCAAAGTTTCCTATTTTTTTTAGCTTATACCTATTTGTGATTAAAATACCGCCGTACAATGAATTTATACTTGAATCCAAAAATTCAAGAACCGAATCCTCATCCAAAATAATCAGTTTAGGTTCATCCGATGACCTAGAAGAATATTCATCCAATTTTATTTTTATTTCAAAAACGGAATCTATAAATAGTGGGCCTGAAGAAAAAGATAGTTCCGGATCCTTCTCTATTCCGGCATAGATAAGTCCCGGATAAAGAGAAAAAAGAAAAAAAAGAATCAATAATCGAATGCCTGAGGCTGCTTGTTTTCTTGCTCTTTCTTTTGCCATTGTTCTTTCTCCTTTTGCCGTATTAAATTTAAAATCGTCTTTTCCAATAAATCGGCTTCTTTATTTTCAATAACGGCAGCACTTTTAGAATTAGGAAGTTTTTCCTTTTGTTTTTTTTGATAACGCATACTAAGCTCGAAATTAATCTTAGCATCAACACTATCCGGTTTAAGTTCCAGAGATTTTTTAAAAAGCCTTACAGCCTTTTCATATTCATGATTTTTAAATGCTATTATTCCTTTTTGATAATAAATATAGGAATTCAAATTTTTATCCGTATTTTCATTTATCTTTTCAAAACGGGAAAGAGCTGAAGCATCTTCATTTTGCATAAGGTAAATGGAGCCGATTGCAAAATCCGAATAGTCTTTTATTTTTACATCTTCAACCTCTTCACTCAGGTCTATCGATTTAAAAAAGTTTGATGCAGCCTTATTCCAATCATTTTGTTTCCATGCAATATATCCCGAAAGAAAATTAAGCCTGGCCCTATCAACTTTACTACAAGAGGATATCAAAAAAATAAGGATACTTATACAGATTATTTTATTTATTTTTACCATAAAAGGATACTCCGCCTAAACATAAAAAAATAAAAGCAAGTAAAAGCATTTCAAAAT
This sequence comes from Treponema denticola ATCC 35405, assembly GCF_000008185.1. Lineage (NCBI taxonomy): Bacteria > Pseudomonadati > Spirochaetota > Spirochaetia > Treponematales > Treponemataceae > Treponema > Treponema denticola. Next base: position 1,286,482 of record NC_002967.9, on the reverse strand, counting down.
TTCTTTTTACAGGCTCCTGTATATAAACCATTTTTTCAACTCCCTCTACACCGGCGTCTATTATTTTTAAGATACTTTCTATAGACCCCGAACTTAAAGCCGAGATATACGTACTTTCACCCCCTGCTATACTTGCAGCCTTTTGCAAAAAGGCTTCTTCCAATCTTGCATCCTTTAATTGGGTATTTCCCTTTTCATCAAGAACTTTTATTTTAGTTTCTTCAAGAGTACCGAAGCCCACAATAATTAGGATTGCATCCGTCTTTTTTATTTTTTCTGCAGCATGTAAAAGAGAACCTGAGGTTTCCCCGCCGTCCGTGCATAAAACTATTATTTTTGAGTTTCCCCTGTTTTCTCCAAAAGAATCCAATGCCCGTAAAACGCCCGCTTCAAGGTTCGTGCCTGTAGAAGAAAGAATTAAGGGAGATAAGGCATTTATTGCAGAGGATAGGGCATTTTTTTCAAAGCTTAAAGGCACCGATAAAACGCCCTCACCCTTTGTAATTACAAGCCCTACTGCAGACTCAGGTGAAGTTTTATGCATCTTTTCGAGCAAGATTTTTAAAAACTGTCTTTGTACGGCAATACGGCTGGGGTGAATATCTTGAAGGCTCATACTTTTTGAAATATCTGAAACAAATATAACCGATACACCCCTTCTCCTGACGGAAACCGGTTTGGAACCCCAAAGAGGACAGGCCAAGCCCAAAATCAAAAAAATCCATGCAGCGGAAAAAAACAAGGCTCTTATTTTTGCCTTTTTTATTATTTTTTTTGTATTTTCCAAGCCTGAATAAGCTTTTTTTATCTTTTTTAAGTTTATATAAAAAATAAACCAACAAGGAAACAAAAATAGGATAAAAAACAGGTATACCGAATTTTCAAAACTTATCATAGATATACCCTCATAAAAATTCGGCGCAAAAGCCACACAAGCACAAAGGAAAAAATTGAAGCCGACAAAAAGTACACATATAAATTTTCTTCGATAATCCGGGTAAAATTAGACTGCGCTGCAGGGACCTGCTTGGATATTGTGTTAAATATATTTTCAAGTATTTCGGGTGAAGAGGCAGAGGCATATTTTCCGTTTCCGTATTGAGCGATTTTTTTTAACTCAAGCTCATCGAACTTGGAAAAAATAGATCCCGAGTAGGTTTTCCCCGTTTTTCGATCTGTGTACTCCAAGGTAGTATATCCCGAACTTCCTATCCCTATAACATAAAAGCCGATGTTTTTATTTACTAAAACTTTTGCCGCAGTTTTTGGATTGATTTCACCCGTATTATTTTCACCGTCTGTAAGTAAAACAATGTATGAAGAGTTCAGCTTAGTCCTTGTCATATAGGCTGAAGAAACTGCAAGCCCCATGCCGATTGCAGTTCCATCTCCTAATTCTCCTATACTCAAAGAATCGAGGCGGGATAAAAACACCTTATGGTCGATCGTAGGAGGAAGAATTAGAGCTGCAGAACTTGAAAGAGCCGTCAGGCCGAAAGAATCCCCGGGATACTTTGCAACAAATTTTCTTATAATTTTTTTTGCAGCTGCGATCCTCGTTTCTCCGCTCATATCCTTTGCTGCCATAGAAGGGCTTATGTCCAACAAAAACATAATGGAACTTCCGGCATCGGTATAGACTTGTTTGTTTTTAAAAATAACAGGTTCCGACAGGGCTATTATTAAAAAAATAATTCCGCAATACCAAAGAAGGTAACATAAGAGATTCCCGAATTCCATAAGCTTATTTTTTTTAGGAAAAAAGCCCTTCCAATTAACCAAATTTAATTTTAATTCGGGGCTTGCAATAAGACCGCTTTTTTTTAATATAAGAAACAAGAAAAAAAATAAAATCAATAAAAGCATAAGGGGATGGTTAAAGCTAATCATTTGTATCCGCCTTGTATTTTAACTTTTCTTTTTGATCAGCGTTTATAATTTTTTGAATTTCGGATTCTGCTATTTTCATAAGTTTAAATGTTTGATTTAAAAAATAAATACTTTCCATTTCAAAGTTTATTTCTTTTAGATCCGCAGCCCCAAAACGGAGAGCTTGAAGTTTAAAAAAGATTTTTTCAAATTCAAAGTAAACTCCGTAGGTGCTTTCAAACTTCCGTTTAAGGCTTTCCAATATTTCCGAGTATGTAAGACTCTCGCCCTCACCCGATTTTAAAACCGCTTCCGATGAAGTCAAACTGAAACAATACCTTCTAAAAGCAAACTCGAATTTTTTTAGCCAATCCTTTCTTTTTGTAATTCCCTCAAGGCTGTCGGAAGAAGAAACGGAAGACACTTGCCGCTTTAACTTTCTCAAAGATTTATTCAAGACCTTAATTCTTATTCTTTGAGCCTTCGAAAAAGAATAAACAAAAAAATGTTTTTTTACCGCAGAAAAAATCATTATGGAAGTAAAAATAAATACGGCACTTACGGAAGCTATAAGATAAAGCAAATAGCTCGTACCCGGAAGTAAAAGAGGAGGACGAGGAGGCTGTATGACCTCAACCTTTGCCGTTTCCAATATTGAAGAAATAAAAACTTGGGGTATTGAATCATAAATACCGGCCTCGTCCAAGGGAGGAAAAGAAATAGCACCTGTTTCCCATGGAGTAAAATTTATGGATATGTATTCTTTTGTTTTCTGTTTTTTAATTTGAATGGAAGTTATATCCATCATAGTATTTTGTTTTATCTTATCAATTTTAAAAGAGCCGGACATTAAAATAGAAGGATCAAAAGATTGCAAATCATCTATAGGAAATAAAAATTCTGCGGAGTCTCCTACAAAAACCTGTTGAGGAATTAAAATGCCTTCCATCCATCCGCTCCGAACTTAGCTAAATTATTTTTTAAAACACGCTGATTGCTTTGTTTCGACAAAAAGAAGTCACCCAATACTTTTACGGTATCGTCATTTACATCGAGTAAAACAGGATTTGCAAGGGAATGCTTACAGGTATTTTCCCACCTTGATATTTCTTCAGTAAAATTCTTTTTATATTCCATCTGAAAGGTCTTAGAGCCCGTAGGCAAAAGCATTCTAAAATCGGTTTCAGGGTCTTTAAATCTTATAGATCCGGCTTCCGGCAAAAAAGAATCCATAGATCCGCTTATCTTAAGGCAAACAACATCATGTTTTGCCGCCAAGAGCCCAAGCTCCTTTTCATAACCCTCAACCTTAAAATCCGAAATGATTATTACCAAGGAACGTGAACGCAAAATCTTAGAGGCGGCTGTCATCGCAGACGCAATCTGTGTTCCCCGTACCGGTTTTCGATTTTTGCAAAAGGCAAAATCTTCCATAGATTTTAATATGGTCAAAATATGCTCTTCTCCCGTTCTAGGAATAAACAAGGGGCCTTTTTCTCCATCAAAAAAAAGGGCTCCGACAGGAGAAAATATATTCCTCCCCGCAAAGGCTAAAAGAGCTGCCGTTTCGATAGCTTTTTCCTTAGGACTGATTTTATCGAGCCCCGGCTCCATCGAAAGAGAAAAATCTACACAGATAAAAATGCTTAAATCTCTTTCTTCACGGTACATCTTAACATAGGTCTTACCGCTCCGCGCCGTAAGGTTCCAATCTATAGAGCGCACATCATCTCCCGTTTCATATTCCCGCACTGAGTCAAATTCTATACCCTGCCCGCGAAAAGCCGAACTGAAGCCGCCTGAACGTAGGCCTTCGGAAATCGAAAGAGAAGAGATTTTAAGCTGTTTTGCCCTTTCTGCGATAAAACCTGTTTTCATAAGGTTTTATTTTATTACGAAAATCAGTTTTATTCAAGACAGTGCATTACCTCACCAATTATACTTTATCAATTAATCGAATTCGTCTTTATTCCCCCGCACTTTATGGAGCTATGCCTCCCTGCTGTGCGGAGCACTCCCTCCATACGGTCGGGAGCTATGCCTCCGTGTTGTGTGGAGTTATCCTTCCATACTGTCGGGAGCTATGCCTCCCTGCTACAGGGAGGGTTAATTTCCGTTTTTTTAGCGTTTACGGTGTAACTGTAAGCGGTTTACCGAAGGTGCCTTTTTTTACGGTTTTTAGTTTGGTACCGCCGCCTGAAAGTTTTGTTCTCACTTCTATATAGTATGTTCCTGCCGCAAGGTCTGCGGGGATGACGGCCATAAGGCGGGCGGGTTTGTTTTCGGCGATGACGGAGGCACTGACGGCGGCGCTCTCAGGTGCTCCCGTTTCAGGTACAAAGAAGATGCCTTGCTTTGAGTCTTTTGCATCAAATTTTAAGCGGCTTCCGGTAAGCTGTATAATGCCGCCTTTGGTGAGCACTTCGTTCACCTTGCCCGATACGATGTCGGTAACTTCGGTGATGTAAGGGCCGGTGCTTGTGCTTTCGGTTTTTTCGCATTTGATTTTGCTTACAGCGTCGCGCAAGAGTGTGCCTGCGCTCATGTTCAAGTTGACCGTGTGCCGTTTTTTGTCGAAGGTGTCGGCAGCCCCATTGAATACGCCCGATATGCTTAAAGAGGTGTTCATAAGCGGGGTGTTGACGGCAGAGCCGTCGGCGATGAGCGCGGCGCACACTTCGCCGTAGACTTGCAGGGTAGCAGCCACGTCGGCCCGCGTGAGCGTGGAGCCTTTTTGCATCATAAGGCCGATAATCTCGTCAAGGGTGTACGAGCGCACGTCCGCCGCCTGCGCCATGTAGTCATCCGGCGCAGGAGTGAGTAAGTTTTCCCGTAAACAATATTTTAACATAAAAATCTCCTTAGTTTTAATCGGTAATTACACATTATCCATTGGAATTATCCCATTAATTAGACAGTATATAAAATCGGGCGAGGTTTAAAGGCTTGAACCACTTAGTCCCATCGGTATTATTTTGAAGATAAAAATCAAGCTTTGAACCAGGATCTCCTCCGTACTCGAATTGAAAGCACTCTCCTCCTTCTAGCACTTTATCGGTCTTTGTCTTTAGAACCCCGCCGTATTGATTAAAGGTTTTGGAATTAAACTTAATATGTCCTTTGCCGCTGTTGGTTGTGTTGTCTACTTCGGTAACGTGCATAATGCCGTAATTACCTTGATTTGTTTTATAGAGTACCAGTTTGCCAAGCAATATCGTGCGGTCGGTAATTATATTATTCTCATCATAAATCATTGAAGAGTTTGCGGCTTCTATCTGATCCTTCGTAATATTGTTAAAAATGGCAGCTTTATCCTTTGTCAAGCGACCATCGTTTCCCACTGTCCAATACTCGTCGCCTTTCGGCGTTACAGCGAACTTGCCGTGTTCCGAGTTTAAGAGTGCAGCATTGCCGTCAAGCACTTTGGTACTCGGCAGGTATTTGCCGTTCGGTACCGTAATGCGCGCGGCGGGGTTGTTTGACAAGGCGCCGGCAACCTGAATCCATGAACCGCTGTCCAAATACACATCGTTGTTTACCGCAATTCGTGTGCCGTTTTTCATACTTACTTGCAATACGTTCTTTGCGTATACGCCGCCGCCCTTTGCCGCCTGATTGCCGATAATCAGTACGCTCTGCGCACCGGGATCTTCAGAATCTTGCAGCCTCAACTCGCACCAGTCGCCGACATAGATGCCGCCGCCGTTGCCGGTTGCTTTGTTTGCCTTATCCGTTTCCGTGCCGCCGATAGTGCCGCCGCTGATTGTTACCACAGGGCGGCGAGTGCTAGTCTCCATTATATAGATGCCGCCGCCATTCTTTGCGGTGTTTCCCGTAAAGGTGCAGTTTGTGATGGTAGTAGGTGTGCCCTCAACATTTAAGCCGCCGCCGTTTGTACCTGCTTCGTTGCCCGTAATGATACAGTTTTCTATTTTGATCTCGCTTGCATCTCGTGCGAAGATTGCGCCGCCGCAGCCTGCATCGCCTGTCCCGGTTGCCTTGCCGCCTGTAAGCGTCAGGTTTTTGAGCGTGAGCGTTTTGCCGCTTGCCACTTTGAAAATGCGGCTCAGACCGTTTGCGTCAAGTATGTCTTTGTCGGGTCCGGTTTTGCCCTCTATCGTAAGGGTTTCGTCTATTTCGATTTCGCCCGAATTGCCGCTTGTCGCCCCTATTCTGCCGTCTATGGTGATGGTGGAGTTCGGATCAGCGATTTCAACAACTTTTTTCAGCAGCTTCCACGCGCCGTCACCTCCGTTTACCGTTGTAATCTTCTTAAACTTGACCGTTACGGTTGCGTTGTCAGTTACGGTCAGCGTTGCCGTAGTGTCGGTGCCGCCGACCGAAAGCGTGCCGGCAGAAGCCGTCCAGCCTTTAACTTTCCAGCCGTCAGCGGGTGTTGCGGTAAAGGTTACCGTTTTGCCCTTTTCGACGTCATATCCCGAATGGATTTCAGTGCCGTTAACTTCTGCTTTAAGCATTCCAGTTCCGCCCTCTACGCTGAAGGTTACAGTGTGAGTCGGACCGCTTGCTGCTATCGTTGCGACAGCCTCATCCGAAACAACACCTTCTTTGTCGCGCAAGGTTATACGGTACGTTGTAAGCGGGTTACTGTCTCTTATTTTTATGTTCGTTTTGTAGTATAAAACCCAAGGGCTCGCTGTAGGCAGCTGTGCACTGCCTACCGCCATAAGTCCTGTACCGTTTTCAAGAAATGATTCTGTCGCCGGTTTTTCGATAAAACCGTTATGGGCATTGTTCATTTTTAAGTTGTATGATGTTCCGTTTATGGTAACGTATGCAATATCATCATGGATATATTTTCCGTTTACAATGGCAGAAGAAGCAACCAAATCTTTTGTATCTATGCAGAGCACGTAATACGAAGGAAGAGGATAAGCATTAGTCTGTTTTGCAAGCACTACTGCCGGTTCCGGCGGCGGGGTGTTCGATTTTATGCCGAAGGTGTAGGTTTTCTTAAATACCCTGCCGTCTGTAGCCTTAAGGGTGATAGTCGGGTTTAAACTGCCTGAACCTTGTTCGTATTCTTGTAAAAAGGCTTCTTTATATGTAAGCTTCAGCCTGCCGGGAGCGGTTTGCCCCAGTACATAGTGGGTTCCTTCCGTAGGCTGTTGGGAAAGTTCTTTAAATTCGACAATGCCCGCAGATTCCGAAGAAGTCGGCATAACGAGCGGAAAGTTTTTCGGGTTATGCACTGTAAGCATAATATGCACCTCGGGTGAAGAGCTGACACAAGGCACACCCGCTTCGTCCGGTCTAGCTACCGCACCTATGCTGTGGTCTTTGATAAAGGCTTCGCTCGCCCAATAACTTAAAAAATCCTCCGGATCTTTCAGAAATTGCTCGCAGGCTGTAAAAAGTACAATTACGGCAACTGCCGCTGTTAAAATTGTCAAAAAAGTTAAAAGTTTTCTCATCATATCCTCCTTATTTTAAGGAAAAAAACACCCTGTAGGTCTAATCTTAAGTATATAATATCACAATTTTAATGTTTTATCCATAGTAGCGGGCTCATATTGCTAAAAAGAACCAAGGTTACCCGGTGTCTATATAGAAGAGAAACCGTATCGGGCTCTTGATTTTTTTTAAAAAAAGGCCGAAAATATAAGATATGAAGAAAGGGTTTATTATATTTTTATTTGTTGTATCTTTTTGCTTTGCAGAACAAGCCGCTTTTGCCGAGGAAGGTCTTATCGGCGAAAATGAACTATCGCAAATTTTGCCGGATGTAAAACCCGATAAAACGGGTTCGGAAAAGATAGAATTTGCGGAAAATCCTCAAGAGCTGCAAAAAAATGAGGACTTTGCCTTTCTCTCATTTTCGATTCTCACAAGAGAAAGGTCTGTAATGATCAGCTGGAAAGCAAAACCTGAGGGGAGAAACTTAATTCTTTACAGGTCAACAACAGGCTTTTCGTCAATAAGCTCTCTAGCCGAAGCCGTCCCTATTGCAAATATAACCGATGACGGACTTCCCTTTTTTGACTACCCTATTCCCGGAATTCCCTATTACTATGCCATTGCCGAAGAAAACGAAATCGCTTCAGGCAAAATTCAATTTATAAACGGAATAAATACAATCAACAGCCCTGTCGAAGTCTTCGCTTCTCCTGAAGAACAAGAGAAAAAAAGTATTGCGCTGCAAAACCGCCCTATTCCTCTGCCTTTTTTAAACCCTGAAAAGCAAATAAAAAAAAGAACCGAGTTTTTTTCTTCTCAAACCGAAACCCTTATAAACGCTCTTACGGCAGAAAAAAGGGATTTTAGAGAGTTTATTATTTCTTCTCAAAGGCTTGAGCCCTACGTCTTTCCTGATGACAAAAGAACGCCTGACGGCGGTGAGAGCATGGAATTACAAAGAATTCTAAACGATTATTTTTATACAAAAAACTGGCAAAAATGTAATGTTGAGCTGACCAATTTTTTAAGAATACGCAGAACATCCAGAGTTTCCGCGAGAACGCATTTTTATATAGGACAAACCCTATTTTTCCAAAACCTCTATGACAAGGCCTTATTGGAATTTTTAACGGCCCAAGACCTCTATCCGTCTCAGGCAAAAGAATGGGCGCATTATTGTCTTGTAGAGCTGGCGAACTGAATTAATTCTTCGCCGGCGAATTGAATTAGTTCAGTTCTTCGCCGGCGAATTTTCGCTAGCGAATTCTCCTAAGAAGTAAAAGCAATAAAGAATTTTTTTGATAGGAATTCGTATAATCCTCCGCAGCTTTTTCTTTTGCATTTTCGCTAACAAGAATTATTGAATCACCTGCATTCATTCTATCATAGTAACCGTTTCTCTTTAAAATTCCCTCGGACAAATTCTCCTCCGACTTTGAAGGCTCAAAATAACCCAAAAGATCGGACGGATCAAAGACCATACCCAGACCTTCTTTTTCGATAACCAAGCGGTCCTTGCGTATAACGGCAATTTTTAAATCCTTAAAATCCGAATCATGTTTTCCTATGTCGATAACGGCTTCATTTTGATAGCGGTTTATGAGCTTGCCTACGATGGGCATTGCCTCATTAAGCATTGAAGAAAGCCGTCTTATACCGTTTGAAAAACGGTCATTTCCTGAGCGGTAAACGGTAAATGTTTTTGCGGGAGAACCGGTACGCGAAACATAAAGCTCCAATATGATTTGAATATCCCTCCTATTCTCTTTGAGCCTTATAATGCCGAAATAGTCCTCATTTGCCGTACGCGATTTTTTCGAAGCCTCCCTGTAAGTTACAGGCTTATCCGAATAAGAAGTTATTTTGATTCTGGGATTATAAGAAAAAATATCCGAGGTAAGAATTTGAGTTATACGCTCGGCTTCAGGATGCAAAACGTTTGAGCTTTCCATGGTATAAAATAAACCTATGGATATGTGGGCCTTATCCAAATAAAGGGGATCTATACGCCATTTTGATTGGATGGAACTTAAAAGATGTTTTTCATAAGCTTCAACCGCATCATTTACCTTTGTATTGCTCTTTACTATGGACTGAATAAAAAGCATTTGTTCCAAATATCTTTCGGGATAACCGAGACGGAGCAAAATACCGGCATAGGCTTCCCTGCTTTCAACATCATAAGGATATATCTTCAAGGTTCGCCTGTACTCATAGAGGGCTTGCTCAGTCATATTTCGGCGGAAAAATCCGAGAGCTTTTTGTGCGTGGTATTTTGAAAGCTCCATACGGAAAGAATCTTCAAAATTCAAATTTTCTATGGCAAGCTCTTCTAAAAGGCAGCGCATTATTTCATCGTCGGCATCCAAGGAAAGCCCTACCTTAGCAGCATTTATGGCCTCACCGTATCTTGCAAGCTGCCTTAAACTCAAAGTTTTTAAGTACCAAGCATCTGCCCTGTCTCTTTTTTTTGAAATCCGCATATCGGAAATCTTTATAACTTCTTCATAACGCTTTTGTGCATATAAGACGGAAGCAAGCAGGGCATAGGCCTCATCATAATCTTCTTTTAATTTAAGAGCCGAATAAATACGTCCTTCGGCCTCTTCAAGTTTTCCGTCAAGAGAATGTAAATAGGCCGCAAAATAATGAACCTGAGGATTATCGCCATGGTATTTTAAGGCTCTGTTTATGTAATCTTCGGCCTGCTTAACATTTCCGGCCTCATAGCTTACGAGGGCTAAAGAAAGAAGATCCTTTCTGTTTTCGCCCTGACGCTGAAGGTTTTGCTTATACATCTCGGAAGCAAGATAGAGCTTTCCTTGGGAAACCTCTATTTCAGCCAAACCGAAACGAGCTTCGGGATTGTTGGGATATTTTTTTAAAACCCCATTAAAAAGGGTCTTTGCCGCATCTATCTTTCCAAGGCCGACCAAAATAAAGCCGTGGAGGTTTTGCAAATCGGGATCATCTTTTTTATATTTTCGGGCTGACTCTACAAAGGATAAGGCTTGGTCATATTCGTCAAGAGCATAAAAGCATTCGGCTAAGCCCTGATATACCAAATTATAGGAAGGGTTTTCCTTTAAAGCGGATTGGTACATTTCAATAGCCCCGTACCAATCTTCATTAGCCTGATATTCGGCACCTTTTTGATACAAGTCTGCAGGGTTGCAGAATAAAGAGGCCGAAAATAAAGCAATAAACATAAATCCGAAAAAAGGCTTTTTCATACATTCCCTCCCTAATTTTGCATAGAATTTTTGTTGTGGACAATTTTAACGGTCTTAACCTTATGTCCGTCCATATCCTGAACAATAAAGTCAAAATCATTCCAAGCTGTTTTTTCATATTTGGCAGGTATTTTTCCGAAAAGATCGAACACAAAACCGCCCAATGTTTCAAACTCATCTACAGGTAAGTCATCGCTTTTAATGGTTTCGGCAAGGTCGTCCAGATCGACACGGGCATCGCAAAGCCAGACACCCGGGGCGATTTCGGTAATATCCTCACCCTCATTGTCAAATTCATCCTGTATATCGCCTACAATCTCTTCTATGATGTCTTCCATACATACAATACCTGAAACACCGCCGTATTCATCAACGGCAACGGCAATATGAATATGGCGTCTTTTAAATTCGGCTAAAAGAGCGTCAATTCTTTTTGATTCAGGAACAAAAAATGCTCGGCGCACTATCTTATCAAGCTCAATTTTTTGATTCTTTGTCAAAAGTTTTATTATATCCTTAACATAAAGAATACCTATAACATTATCGATTGACTCATCATATACGGGAAAACGGGAGTGGCCGCTTTCCGATATCCTGTCTAAAATTTCATCGCTAGGCGTATCAAGGGCTAAAAAATCAACATCTATACGCGGAATCATAACCTCTTTTACAGCCGTATCGGATAAGTCGACAACGCCGCGGATCATATCCCTTTTTTCCTCGTTTAATCCTTCTTTTAGAATATTGTTTACATTACCCTTCTTTTTAAATAAGTCTATTATACCCATAACTATACCCGATAAATTTCCATATTTTTATATTGCATAAGCAATTCTTCTTGAAATTTAAGCATTTCTTGTTCCGGAGAATTATCCGAATGATCCATTCCGTTCAAATGCAAAATACCGTGCACAATCAGTCTTTTTAACTCTTCATTTATGTCTACGTTAAATTCTTCGGCATTAAAGCTGAGACTGTCAAGGCTTATAACTATGTCTCCGGCCATAAACCTTGTTTCACCGGCCTCGTCAAAATATTCGTCACCCTGTTCAAAAGAAAGGACATCTGTCGGCGAATCGATATCCCTGTATTGTTTATTAAGGTTTTGAATAAAAGCATCATCACAAAACAACAAGGAGATATCCCAATTTTTCAAGTTTAAATCTTTTAGGACTTCAGATATAAAATTTTCAACTCTTACGGGGTCTATAGACCCCGGAGGTTCATCATTAAATGACACACTAATCGAATTAGACATTATGATTTTCCTTTTGAGGCTGTACCTGAGAAGCTTCAACCTCTAGTTTTTGACCGTTTTTATTCTGCGGCTTTGTTCCCTCATCATCATCAACATTCTTTTGATTCGGATATTCTATTCTGGAATGATAGTAACCGGCTAAAATTTTTACGAAAGCGGCCTTGATTATTCTGACTTCGCGGAAAGTAAGCTCAGAGTTATCAAGCTGACCTGACTTTATCTTTCCGGAAACAAGCTCATCTATAAATTTTTCCAAACGGGGAACCGAAGGTTTTTCCAAGGTACGGCATGCAGCCTCAACTATATCGGCCAGCATGACAACAGCCGACTCCTTTGAGCGCGGAGGTATTCCGGGATAACAAAAGTCTTCGATATCTACATTTGGATCAAGTTCTTTTGCCTTTGCATAAAAATAGGATATACAGCTGTTTCCGTGATGCTCGGAGATTATATCTATAACCGGCTGAGGAAGCCGTAATTGCTTTGCTTTTTCAATACCTATTTTTACATGACTTCTTATTACCGTAGCCGAAAGGCGGGGATTTATATCCATATGCTTATTATAATTTGTCTGATTTTCTACAAAGTATTCGCCCTGCTCCATCTTTCCTATATCGTGATAATAAGCTCCTACACGGGCTAAAATCGAATTTGCTCCTATCTCACGGCATGCACTTTCGGCCAAGGAAGCAACCATCATCGAATGATTATAAGTTCCCGCAACCGTTATGAGCATTTTTTTCATAATTGGAGAATTAAGGTCGGACAGTTCCATCAGTCTAAAACTTGTAGGAACATTCATCAAGGTTTCTAAAATCGGCAAAAAGCCCAAAACCAAAATACCACTTATAAAACCGCTCCCCGCAGTGCTCAATAAAAGCACCGATTTCTCGCTTGCAGAGCCCGGGAAAATAGCAAACATACAGAGTAAAATTATAGGCTGCACCAAGATTAAACCTAAGGCAGTCTTAATCAGATCCATCCTTCGGCCCTTAATATTTACCATACCGGCTCCGGCAAGACCTGAAAGGATAGCAAACATGGCCGGCTGAATTTTAAAACCTGTTGCACCGAAAACGGCAAGAGAAAAAACAAAAACGGCAAATACGGAAATTTTTCTTGAAATTAAAGCAGCGATAAGCATGGTCAAAAAAGTAACCGGCAATATGGGAACAATATCAAGAGGATATGCAAATATCGAAAGCCTTGAAAGGAAAAGAATTAAAATATATATCAAATCAAAGGAGATTAAAATAAGCAGATTGAATTTAACATCCAAACTTTCCCCGATAATTTTTTTGGAAAACAAAAATAGGCTGATTATAACAGATAAGGTTAAAAAAATTAGAGCAGCAGCAATCTGGCTAAAATCTATGTATCTTCCGTCCCCTGCGTAGGCTTTTAAACGTGTATAGGCATCTTCAGATATTATAAATCCTCTTTTTATAATCTTTTGATTTTTTTCTATATTTATTTTTACAGGAGTAACCTTTTTTAAGGCCTCATCTACTCTTTTTTCGGTTTCTTCGGTATCAAATAAAATATTAGGCTGGGCAAATGGAAGCACAATACTCAACACATAGGATTCAAGTTTTGATTTTTTTACATCGGAAAGAAAAGTTTTAATCCTATCTCTCACATTATAAAATAAAACAAGGTTCGCAAGAAATACGTTTGTAGATGACAGCTTTTGGTCTTGGCTTGTCCTCAGACTTATTTCGGCATCATTTAATTCTCCAAGGCCTGTAAGAGGCATCTCTATTATGCCGATATCGAAAAGCTGTTTTAACATATTGAGCGAAACAGAGGTAATCTCATAAAAATCAACAGCCTTATATATGCTTTCCAAATCATTTTCTGAAAGAAGAACAGGATATTTTTCCATAACCATAAATTTAAAAGCCGTAAAACTCTTTGCCGAATCTTTTAGGCCTATTATATAACTCGCAAATTCGGAGTACTCTCTTATCATTTTTTCCGAAACCGAGTCATCCTTATAAAAAACCGCCCTGACGGAATGTTTAGCTGCAACTCTTCTTATTTCTGTAGCTTTTTCATCAATCACCTCAATATTACGGTTTGATATTACATCCCTGTCGGAAACCATTCCGACTTCAAAATCGGAAATAGTCAATTTGGAAAATCCCGAATTTTCATAAGCATTGAGATAAATCATTACAGCCAAAACCAAAAAGCTTACCGCAACCGCTGTAACAAAGGCCTTATTTCTTTTAAATATCACACTGAGAAAAGATATTTTTTGTTTAAATTTACTTTCTTTTTTATTCTTTATCATAGGCTTTAATTATTTTTTGAACGAGAGAATGACGTACAACATCTTCCGGAGAAAACCGGACTATACCGATCCCTCGAATTTTCGATAAAAGATTTGCAGCATGTACCAAACCGGAATTTTTTGACGATGAAATATCGGATTGTGAAGGATCTCCCGTTATAATGAGCTTGGAACCCTCTCCCATTCTCGTCAAAAACATCTTCATTTGCTCTTTGGTAGTATTTTGAGCTTCGTCCAAAATTACAACGGCGTTATGCAGGGTTCTGCCCCTCATATAGGCCAAGGGAGCCACCTCAACCATATTGGACTCCTCCATTTGGCGTATAAGCTCAAAAGGCATTAAGAGCTCTATAGAATCATAAAGAGGTCTCAAGTAGGGAGTAATTTTTTGAACAAGGTCGCCGGGTAAAAAGCCCAGACTCTCTCCGGCTTCTACAACAGGTCTTGTAAAAACAATCTTACGCATTTGGCGCGACATAAGCATTTGAAGGGCACAGGCAACAGCCAGATAGGTTTTTCCCGTACCGGCAGCACCAAGGCCGAAGCTTATATCGTTATTACGGATAGAAGAGATGAATTCAAGCTGATGAGGATTTTTGGGATATACGGAACGTGTGCCCCTCGGTATATGAATACAGCCTGAAGAAAGGTCCTGCTCATCGGAAACGTTTATGGTAGATATAAGAGATTCGATATATTCCGATGAATTTTCGGACTTGATTTCCGATGAATTTACTGCCTTATCAACAACATGCTGAAATTTCTTGCAAATCTCATCATCGGCACTTAAAACACTTACCTCATTACCGCGGCAAACGACAGGAACCCCAAGATATTGCTCAAGAAAGTCCAAATTTCTGTCATTGGTACCGCAAAGAGCGGAAAGCACTTGTTCATCTTTTAACACTATTGTATATGCGTCTTCCAAATATAAACCTCTAGTAGTCTATTTTAAATGGAAAAAAGCAGTTCAGTCAAGGCCTTTAGGCCTTATTTAATACTTTTTCTTTCAATATTAGGTATAAACTACATAAAATTAGGTATAAAATACATAAATTCGCACAAAAAAAAGAGATACCGGATTTATCGGTATCTCTTTTAAACTACTCACCGTCTTTTTTGGTTTCAGTGCCGCTATCCGTACCGTCGTCGCTTTTCCACCAGTCGGTTGACGTTTCGGTTTGTTTTTTCATTGCCTCTTCGGATAAACCTGAATCCGATGGGGTTTTTGTAATAAGGGCCAATAAAAAGGTCGTTACAAAAAACAGGGCAACAACAACATAAGTAGCTCTTGTTAATACGTTGCTCGATTTTGAGCCGAAGGCCGAATTGCTTCCGCCCGAAAAAAGGCCGCCCAAACTATCGCCTTCTTCATTTTGTAATAAAACTAAAAAGATAATAATCGCACAAATTATGACAAAAAGTACTAACAAAGCAATACCTAAACCACCCATAATCTAACTCCAAATTATAAAAATACGCCCTACAGAATACACTAAAAACGGAAAAGTTTCAATAGCTATTATTAAATTTTAGCGGACTTTTCTAAAAATAACGCGTTTTACTACAGTTGTCTTTGTTTTTCCTACAGAAGCGGCTTTTAGATCTTCAACTTCAAATTTTGAAAAAACATTAGTTCTTTTATATTCGGCGATAAATTCCATAATAATTTTTTCGCAGACAGCTTCATCATAGGTATCGTTATTTTCCTCATAGGTAAGGTAAAACTCAACCTGATTTTCCAATCCCGGAACATCCATCTTTGTCAAATACATTACGGCAGACGGCCTATCTTTAACCTCAATTTTCTGTGTTTTGGTTGTTACATTTGCCGCATTTTGGGCAAAAACAGCCAAAGCTAATAAAGCCATAATACTAATCGCAAAAAATTTCTTTTTCATCTTAATAACCCTCCAATTTAAGTTATTTCATTATACTGTAAAGCTAAACAACTATCACAGCTCTTAAGATACTAGCATTTTATTCTCATTTTTTCAAGTAGAAAACAAGTTTAATCAAGAGTTTAAAGTCTACTCGGAAAACAAGGCTATAGGCAAAAATGTTTCCGTTTTAAGACCGGCTCCGCCTATTAGGCCTCCGTCAATATTGTGCTTTTTTAAAAGACCGGCGGCATTTTCAGGTTTCATAGAGCCTCCGTACTGGATTATCATATTTTTAGCAGCTTTTTCTCCGTAAAGAGCGGCTAAGGTCTTCCTTATTGAAGAATGGATGGCATCAGCATCCTCAGGGCTCGCATTTTTTCCCGTTCCTATTGCCCAAACAGGCTCATAAGCAATCGTTACCTTATCCAAATCTTTTGCAGAAACCTCAGCAAGTCCTTTTTTAATCTGCCTTTCGCATACGGCTTCGGCATGGCCGGCTTCACGCTCTTCGAGAAGCTCTCCCACACAGAGGATAACTTCAAGACCGTGTTTTAATGCAAGTTTTACCTTTTTATTGATAAGGTCATCTGTTTCCTTGTATATATGCCTTCTTTCGGAATGGCCTAAAATTACGGCTTGAACACCTACATCCAAAAGCTGAAGAACGGAAACCTCCCCGGTATGAGCGCCCTTTTCTTCCAATCCCATATTTTGAGCACCCAGCAAGATATTGGAGCCTTTAAGCACGGACGCAACATCTTGCAGAAGAGTAAATGAAGGAGCTATCATGTACTTATTTTTTCCGTCTTTTAGGCCGGCCTTCATTTCTGTTGCAAGCTGCTTGGCCTCAGCCCTATTCATATTCATCTTCCAATTTGCCGCAATGTAAAACTTTTTCACTTTTCCTCCTAGTAAAAACAATGTTTTGTGCGAAGCACAAAACTCGAAGATAAACAGTGAGGCTGAATTCCTGCCGAACTGTTTATCGAACCTCCTATAATTGAAGCCAAAAGGCCTCATTCATATTGAATAGGTTATCCTTTTATTCCGGAGTTGTCAAGACTATAATTGAATTTTATGGTTTATTGTGGTAATATGCCTAAAATATGAGAGGTTCTTATGAAATCTAAAAAATACATAGTAATTGTTTTTCTTATTATATGTTTAATAACCAAAACAGTCCAAACAGCCTTCGCATCTGAAACCGGACCAGAATATGATATTCCGTATGCAAAAATTTTTTATGAAAAGAATACGGATATTTATGATGCTATATATTTTTTGGCTATCGAAAACGGATTTTCCCCTCTTTCCTATAAAAAGCCGCAATCGGCAGCAGAGCTTTATAAAGCATTAAGCCTTATTGATAAAGAAAATTTAAGCAATATAGGCTTACAGGTATATGAAAATACAAGAAAAACTTTAGAGCAGCCTAATTATCTTCTTAAACAAGAAATACTTAAATTCAATATAAATGGAGAGCTTGCAATTCAGGGAAGAATTGCTCATAAAGTAAACGAATATACTCCATATATAGATAAATTTTTATCTTATAATGCGATGCCTGATCCTATTGCAATCCCCTTCGATTTTTTAATTTCAAATTATTTTTATACTTACTGTTATTTAAGTCTTAATAAGAATTTTGCAGCAAGTAAATTTTCAAATACTTTTTTAAATATTCCATTAAAAGACAAAGATATGGATTTTCATTTTCCAAAAAGAGCAGGCATAGCCGTAGGAGGTTCTTTTTTTAACATAAATATCGGTAGAGGCTCATTAAATTTAGGCAGGACCTTGGGCGGCAGCATGCTCATAGCAGATACGGCTGACCGTTTTGATTATTTTTCAGGAACTGTGTTCACAAAAAACTTAAAACTGGACGTAACGGTTTTGGAATTAAATCCCACCAGATTTTTATTTATGCATGAGGTAAGCTTTAGACCAATAAAGCAAATTTCAGTAACACTTCATGAAGGTGTTTTAATAAATTCTTTTTTTGATCCGCGCTTTTTAAACCCTGCAATGATTTTTCACAGCCATGCCGCATGGAAAGAAGATTATCTGCCCGGAACTACACCGGCATCTGAAAATGGAGCAGTAGGAAGCCAATTCGGGATTACGATAGATGCAGTTCCAATAAAAAGATTGAGAATATATGGGCAATTCGGAATGAATCAGTTTCAAACTCCATCAGAGCTCAAGGGCTTAAACGGAAAAAATTATACCCCGAATTCTTTAGGAGGTCTTTTCGGTCTTGAATATGTTTACCCTACAAAAATAGGTTATATCATATCTTCCGTTGAAGGCATTTACGCAAACCCATGGTATAATATTCTTTCAAATAAAAAAATAAGCTATTATCATGAACGGAAAGAAATGTCTTCTTCGATTTTAGGATATGATAAGTCCCAAATATATACATGGATTTCAAATCCCTATGGGCCTGATACAATCACAGCCATAGCCCGGATTTCTCTTGTTAATCCAAAAAAACATTCGGCATCCCTTACTTACAGACTTGTATGCAAAGGCGAAAATGAAGATAACTTTTTTGATAAAGATAAAGAAAATCCTCCGGGTGTGTATTATCCGGAAGCTAAGGGGAACAACCATCCTGAATGGCTTAATTGGAGAAGTCCAAGCGGTAATCCTATCTTTTTTAACACTATCAGAATATCAGGATCATACCAAATATTGCATAATTTACTTGCACGGGGAAGCTTTGCATGGACAAATGCATCGGGAAAAATTAATGGAAATGCAATTGACTTTTCGTTATCTTTAAAATATAGTATACGTTGATTCGAAATTTTATGAAATCTAGGTCAAAAGACCTCATTCATATTAAACAGGTTATCCTTTTATGCCGGAGTTATCACAAAGGCTGTTTTCCTTTGCTTGACATTTTAGAAAAAATTCACTATTATTTACTGTAACTAATCTGTGTGAATTAACCTTAAAATTGTGGAGATAATTTAAAGAAATGAAACATATACCTAAACTAATATTGTTGGCAGTGTTGTTATTTGCAAGCTGCAAAAATCCTGTAGGAAATAGCTCCGTACCGTCTTCACCGCAGCAAGGCGGCGGATCAACGCCCGCACAAATAACGATAACCGTTGCGGGGGACGAACACGTTGTGCTTAAAGCGGAAAAGACGTTTACGGCGGATAAGGGCAACACATGGCACCAATTAAAGGCTCAAGCGGAGGACAGAATCGACCAGTATGCGGCAGGACGCGGACCCGATAAATGGAAACTTACCGATGCCTCAGGTCAGAATTTAACTGATGCCCATCTTTTTAATACGAATACGACGGTTTTTATTGTAACCAAACCGACTTCAACGCCTCCTACGCCTAAGATTACGATAACGGTTAAGGGAGATCAAAACGTCGAATTGATTTCTTCCGCACCTAATTTTCCTACATTAGAAGTGGATAAGGGCAAAACGTGGGGTGAAATCGAATCATTTGCAAAAATCAAAATCAAAAAATATAAGCCGCATTATGAACTTAAAAACTGGCACCTTACAAATGCGTCGGGTACGGTTTTGAATGCCAGCTATATCACACCATTTAATGCTGATGCAACTGTCTTTATAGAAACAAAACCTGTCGATATAACGCTTACCATTACCGGTACCCATATTACCGCTAATCCGCCGCAGCTGAAATTCCCCAGAGGGACCAAATGGAATACTGTAACTAAAACCGCAGTCGAAGCATGTATTACTTATGATCCGGGTTTTAAATTAAAACAATGGATGCGCGATAATGGAGGCGTTAAAAGGCCGCTTGTAAATAATTTTCCGTTTTCAAAAGATACGACAATATACGCCGAAACTAAACGTGAAAAAATAACGATAACGGTAAAGGGCGACAGTCAGGTTCATATAAAACCGGATAATACTATTTCCGATATAACAAGCGGAACGCCATGGCAGGACATCAAGGTTTTGGCAAAGGCAAAAATAACCGGCTACGATACGGGGTTTGTATTTTCTGCATGGAAAAAGGGTGCGAGTGGAAACGAACTGCTTAACGGCGATACCTTTGAAGACGATACCGTTGTATATGTCGCGGCAAAGCCGGTTCCCGCTTCGGACGGCGTAAAGATAAATAGTGAAACCATTGTCGGTAAAGATCCCGGTTGTGAGTTTCCCGCAATTACCGGTACTTCATGGACAGGTGTTTTCCCTGCGGGCCGCACCGTCACTTTAAGTGAATATACAATGGGCAAATACGAAGTAACGGCGGAATTATGGAATACGATATACGTATGGGCAAAAGATAGGGGCTATGAGTTTGATTATAACGGCAATACCCCAAATAGTGACAAACCTATATCGGGTGTAAGCTGGCGCGACTGCGTTGTATGGTGCAATGCATATACCGAAGCAAAATTCGGAAACACCGCGCAATGTGTCTACACTGATTCTCGAACTACTGGAATCGTAAAAAGTATCGGTGATGACGATGATGATTACATTGTGTGTGATTTGACAAAAAAAGGCTACCGTTTGCCGACCGAAGCCGAATGGGAGTTTGCCGCTCGTTATCAAGGTAGCAATGATGCCACAGATAGCATAAATGCAGAAAAATACGGCACTGTCTATCTAACCAATGTAAATTCGGCAAGCGGAGCAATACTGCCTATCGGTTTTGAAGGTATGACACTGCCTGCCGATAAGAGTTATGAAACCTTACGTGCAGAGACGGCACGAGTTGCGGTTTTCGACAAGTATTACAACGGCTCGGCTTTTGTAGACCAGCCTGATTCCGTAAATGGTGTATCTGACGTCGGAAAAAGAGCGGCGAACAAATTGGGCATTTACGATATGAGCGGCAACGTAGCCGAATGGTGCTGGGACAGGTATTCGGCAACACTATCTTCCGGTTCGGTAAATGATCCGACCGGTTCCACGTCATCTGCCGATACCAAACGCGTTTTACGCGGCGGCTTTTGGTCAAAAACTGCGGAAAAAGCTGTCTACGAATGTATGACCGGAAAGCGGGAGAATGATACCGCAAGTGCAGCATATCAGTCTATAGGTTTCCGCCTGGTATGGCAGGAGTAGTGCATTTTTATTGATATTACCGTAAAAAAACTATATAAACATACGGCAATGCCCCCAATTGTGATATAAAAGTTTATATGTTGACTTTTTACATGCTATTATAGTAAACTCGCATAACTTTATAGTTATACTAATGAGGAACGTAAATGATGAAAAAACGAATTTTTGTTATACTGTTTATCTTTTTTGGATTATCGGCTTTTTCTCAAGCTGCAGTGGACATCTTCGATCCAATATATGAAGATATAGGTATTTGGGAAAGGATCGGGCTTATTAATGATGCCCCTTCAATACGTCCATACCCATTACAAGAAATAAAAAGAATCTTAGACATCGTTATAGAAAAAGGAACTGAAAATCAGAAAAAAAAAGCAGGTCAATATAAACAACGCTTATTTGGAAAGATCTTCCATTTTGGAGGCATGACCGAATTCGGTATTCGTTCTCCTAATGGGAATAAAAACTTCGCCTTGGCCCCTTTTATGGAAATCAATCTTTCATTGAATGAAATACTAACAGCTTCTGCTCATGTGAATTTTAGCTTATTAAACAGATTACCAAAAGATGAATCTTTGCCGGCCTTTCAATTTTCAAAAAAAGATATAATGCCTGATAACAGCGTAGTAGGCTCATTTACCTTATTACCTATGTTTAATTCAGGAGTTGCAATAGGCACACCGGAATACTATTTTAGTGCAGGTATGAGCCGAGCCTCATTTGGCCCCTTTGATGAAAATAATATTATAATCGGAGAACAAGCATTCCATGCAGGACAATTTATTTTTGTAATCAATAAAGATAAATTTACATATAACCAGATTTTTTCTTCTATATCGGCATCAAACGATTTCGGAAAAGGTTATTTTCCCAGCAAATTTATTGCCGGACATTCGCTTAGCTTCCGCCCGCTCCCATGGATATCAATAGGTATATTAGATTTGATAACATATGGTAAAAGACTTGAACCCATATATTTTATCCCTTTTTCAGCTTTTTTCCTAGGCCAAAGTATTTATAAATTTCCCGATAATAGTTTATTGGGTCTAACTTTTGGAATAAAACCGATTCAGGGGTTAAAAATTGACCTTGTGTTACTTGCAGATGATTTAGGCTTTAATGAAATAATAAAATTTAAGAGTGCCAGATGGAGAATAGCCTCTCAACTAGGTATTTCTTATGCTATGCCCAAGGATCATTGGTTTAGTTTTGCAGATATAAACTACACCTTCATTGCCCCATACTGCTATACTCATACGCATGACTCAAATTATGCAAAGCCGAATTATGAAAATTACACTCATAACGGAGAACCTCTAGGAAGCAATCTTCCTCCAAACTCCGACCGAATAAAAGTTAAAGCTCAATTTAGGCCTTTAGAAGGTCTTGCAATAAATATATCAAACACCTTTATCCGCCACGCTAATACAACTGAAAGTATTACCGATATCAATATTTTAAAAGATTATCTTACAAAAAATTATGCAACTGATGGTTCTATTTTTAATCATCCTACAATAACAGGTGATTCTGGAGGAGAAACTACATGGAAAGATCATGCTTTCCTTTACTCCACACCATTCCTAACCCAGCAGACAATTCAATATGTCAATCAGCTTGGATTAGAAGGAGTTATTAACCTCCCGATTTTAAAATCAGGCGGTTTAATGCAGTTTAAACTGGGCTATACCTTTGAAACAAATATAAATCCGGGAGTGAATAACCATATTTATAAAAAATCAGGCAGTATTAATGACTCATCATCTAACGATGATGTTTTAGCTGAAGCCAACAGACAATTAAAAGCTTGGAGAGAACAAGCCGTCGGAAAAGAGTTTAATCACTACTTTAACATAGGCGTAAAAATCTCTTATTAAATATTATTTTGCGGTCTTTTGCCAAACTTTATTTTTAATTTTACATGTGCATAGACCGCTTTTTTCTTCTTCAAATTCAACATCTGCATAGTACCGGCTGCGGCAGCTCAAAATTGAAAAAACAGGAAGGCGTGTTTTTTGCTTTAAGCTCTCAAGTTGTAAAAATACTGTTTTTGCCTCTTCACGTGCATCACCTAAGATAAAACCTCCGTTAACCTCAAAAGAATCGGGAGAATTACAAGGTCTTACAATTAGAGAGCCTGACAAAATCGGCGGATAGATTGTAAGATAGTCAAATTTTTTCTTTGTTTTAAAAAGAGGAATTGTCTTACGAAAAGGAAAAGACACAAGACTTTGAATCAATTTTTGTTCCTCATAGAGAACGGCCATTAAATTATCGGGTAAAAAAAGACAAGTTTCCGTCATACTTAAAAAGGTTTTTTTTCAAAATCTTGAAAAAACGAAGCATTGTATTTACGCTCTACCCCTATGGAAGTGGGAGGACCGTAAAAAGGCATGATAATAAGATTATCTTCAAAACACATGAGCTTTGTTTTTAAAATATTGCGCAGTGTCCGCTCTGCATACATATTTGAAGTTTGACCAATCATTCCTGCAGATAAGGAGGTTCCGGTAAATACCATATTCTCAATCTGAAACATGTAGGAGTATGACGAATGCGCAGGAATTGCAAAATATCTTACAGAATAACCGGCTACATCTATGCAACCGTCTCCTCTCAGTGTATTTATTGTTACATTTTCAGAAAAGCAGCTTCCGGCATAAACCTTTGGACTGTAAATTTTTAAAATCGTATTGAGTCCCGTTTCATACGGATGTTCAAGATCGTGAGTCAATAAAACGGCTTTAAGATTAAATTCGTTTTTTTCAATTTGATGTATCATCTTTTCGGTAATTTTTGCAGGGTCAATTATAACAGCCTCTTTTGTAATTTCATTTCCGATAAGATAGGTGTTTGCAAAAAATTGCGGCGAAAAATGAAGATAAACTTTCATATAAATTCATCCCCTTCCGTAAATACAGCCTCACGCGTATTGGATGACTTATAAGAAACGCCATCTTCTTTCGAATATAGAAACAAGGTCTTTTTAAGGTTGCAGTTTTGAAAATAAACGTTTTTTAAAAACGAAAACATAAAACGTGAGCTATATAAATCAGAATCGTTATAGGAAACATCTTCCGCCCTTATTCCGTTAAAATTATTTTGCAGAAGCTCGGAATTTTTAAAATCAGTGCGGATAATTCTTGCCCCTCCGAATGAAGAAAACTGAATATCGGAATTTTGAAAATTACAAGAGTCTATTTCGCAAAAATCAAAAAAACACATTCTAAGGTGTAGGTTGCTGCAATTACAGTTTTTAAATTTGCTATTTGAAAAAGTACATCCGGTAAAAGATTTTTTTGAAAAGTCTAAACCTTCAAATTCCAAACCGGATAAATTTAAACTGTTCAAAGAATCCGATTTTTTTAAAAGTTCGAGAAAATCTTCATATTCAGTTTTTTTATCAAAATTAAACATCAGCTCCTTCTTATTATCTTATTCTAAACTTAAAAAACCTCCTATTCAAGTAGTGAAGACTTTAGTTCGTACACCCGTATTCTATTATCCAAAAAATCGGATAGAACTATTTTTTTTCCGTCGGGAGAAACATCCAAGCCTGTAGGCTGATTACCGGCTTCAATGCTTTCAATACGGGTAAATGTTTTTGTATCGATTATATCTAGACGGCCGAAAACATAACCCTTATACAAATATCCCTTATCGGGATTATTCGGCCCCCTGCATGAAACATAGAGAAGGCTTTTATCAGGCGAAAGCTGAATAGTATTCGGATTAAAAAACACCTTGATACTTGCAACAAGCTCATCCTTATCCGTAGAATAAGCTTCAACAATATCATTTCTCATATCCGAAACGTAGATTAGCTTACGCTCATAGTCGGTAACAATGTGCCGCTTTGCCCCCTTTACCCCGCCCTCGTAAACGGTTTTATAATCGGCTAAGGATTTTTTTATAAGTTTACATTGAGAATTACCGGCCGAATCTTCAAATTGTGCACAGTAGATAAATTTTCCGTCCTGAGAAAATGCCATACCTCTCGGAACAGCCTTAGTCTTTATCTTTTTTTCTTCTTTATAAGAAGAAGGATCGATAACGCTTATGTCCTGTGAGGTCCAATTACTCAAATAGACCTTATCAAGGCCGGCATTATAAGCCATTACCTTGCTCCATGTACCTGTAGAGTTTATAGTTCTTTTATACTCAAAAGACGTAAGATCAAAGATATGAATTGAGGCCGTAGGCATTTGGCTGACCCATAATTCGTTTTTATGTTTTAGCACGAGAGATTCTACAAAGCCGAATTTTTCGGCATATTCTTTTGGAGGAGAAATCCGCTTCGTCTCTCCGGTTTCAATATCTATCAAATCAAACCCCGAACCGTCAAGAAGGGCTACAGCAACGGCTTTATCGTTTACGAAGGTAACGCTCTTAGGTTTCCTTCCCGTGGGAAAAACTTTAACTACATCGTATTTTGAATCTATGGGAGAAAGAACAACAAAGGCTTTTTTATTTTCTATCGATGTTAAATCCAAACTATGAGTACGGAAGCCTTCTTTTTTTATCACAAGTGAAGTTGTCGTATCATTTAGAGTAAAACTCAAATGCCCCAGAGTCTTATCGGAAGATATAAGTTTAGATTCAACTTTAAGGCCGTCAGCAAAAAATTCCGCATTTTTATACGGCTGAAGATTAAGGTCAAAAGCAAAATCTGCAAAACACAACAAGACGGAAAGAAAAAAGCAAAATATACACAAAAACTTTTTCATAAAAAATGAAGAATAAATAGAAAGTCTCATAAACCTTATTTTGCTTGTTTTATAAAGCTTTGTCAATGGGATTCAGCTTGACATTTTCTTTATTTTTTTATATATTATAATCATAATTTTGATATATCAAAATAGGAGATTTGAAATGACAAAAAAATTAATAGTCTTATGTTTAACAGGACTTACCATATTAAGTTCGGTGTTTTTCTCATGTTCTAAAACAGAAGCAACGAATGAAGCCAAGGATTCAGGTAAGATAAAAATTACTGCAACAATAGGCATGGTTGCCGACATAGCCAAAGTTGTCGGCGGAGATGAAGTTAATGTGCAAGCTCTTATGGGTGCGGGAGTAGATCCCCACCTTTACAGGGCAAGTGCAGGAGACATGGAAAAACTTCAAAAAGCCGATATTATTTTTTACAGCGGGCTTCATCTTGAAGCAAAGATGGGAGAAGTTTTGCAAAAAATATCTTCTACCCGCAAAACCGTAGCAGTTGCCGAAAGCATTCCCAAAGAATATTTATTACCCTTTGAGGAATCCGAATTCGATCCCCATGTTTGGTTTGATGTAAAGCTATGGAAATATGCAACGGAATCGGTATATAAAACCTTAGCGGAATTTGCTCCGCAAAAAAAAGAAGTCTTTAAAGAAAATTATGAATTCTATCTTGCAAGACTTAACGAACTTGATGAGTTTATTAAAAAGAGAGCTTCCGAAATTCCGCAAGAAAAAAGGGTTTTAGTTACGGCCCATGATGCCTTCAATTATTTCAGCAAAGCCTACGGCTTTGAAGTCAGGGGGCTGCAAGGCATAAGTACTGTAAGCGAAGCAGGAGCAAAGGACGTACAGGAGCTTGCAGATTTTATTACAAAAAGAAAACTTCCGGCCATCTTCGTTGAAAGCTCGGTTCCCGAAAAAAATGTAAAAGCCTTGCAGGAGGCCGTAAAAGCCAGAGGCTATGATGTTTCAATCGGAGGAGAGCTTTTTTCGGATGCTATGGGTGATGAAGGAAGCTTCGAAGGAACATATATAGGAATGCTCACCCATAATATAAACACGATAATAGATGCCTTAAAAAAATAAAAGATTTATTCTAAAAGGATGATTTTATGAATACAGGTGCAGAACATTTAAAAGAGAACTTAATTCCGGCTTTTTGTGTTGAAGACCTTACCTTGGCTTACCGCGAAAAGCCTGTACTATGGGACATAGATGTATGCGTACCCCAAGGAGCAATGGAGGCTGTAGTCGGCCCCAATGGAGCCGGAAAATCCACCCTTCTTAAAGCAATGATGGGTATTCTTCCTATAGCATCGGGAGAAATAAAAATATTCGGAAAATCATATAAATCTCAAAGAAAAAGAATAGCCTACGTACCGCAAAGAAGTTCGGTAGATTGGGATTTTCCGACAACGGTCTTTGATGTTGTTTTAATGGGTTCATATGGAAATTTAGGATGGATAAAAAGACCGGGGCAAAAGGAAAAAAAAGAAGCTATGTCAGCCTTGGAAAAGGTAGGAATGCTTGAATTTGCAAAACGTCAGATAAGCGAACTTTCAGGCGGCCAACAGCAAAGAGTTTTTTTGGCAAGGGCTCTCGTTCAAAATGCGGATCTTTATTTTATGGATGAACCATTTCAAGGAGTCGATGCAGCTACCGAACAGGCTATTGTAAAACTTTTAAAAGAACTAAAGGAAAATGGGAAGACTCTTTTGGTAGTCCATCACGATCTTCAAACCGTAAAGGATTACTTTGATCGGGTACTCTTATTGAATGTAAGATTAATAGCTGAGGGAAGTATTGAAGAAGTTTTTACCGAAGAAAACTTACGCAAAACTTATGGAGGCAGAATAGCCTATAATTCTGAAAAAAAATGAACGGAATAATAACTTTTTTTGCCGATTATACTTTGAGAAATGTTTTTTTGGGAACGATGCTTTTAGGCATAGGCTCAGGTGTGGTAGGAAGCTTTGCCGTCTTACGAAAACAAAGTTTACTTGGAGACGCGGTTGCACACGCTGCTCTCCCCGGAGTTGTAATAGCATTTTTACTTACAGGTTCTAAAATGACACTGCCTCTTTTACTGGGTGCAGGTCTTACGGGTCTTATAGGAACATTTTTTATAAACAACATCGTACATAACTCAAAAGTAGACACAGATGCAGCTCAAGGTATTGTCTTGGGTGTATTTTTAGGTCTAGGCTTTTTACTTTTAACCTATGTTCAAAAATTACCGGGAGCCGGAAAAAGCGGTCTTGACAAATTTATCTTCGGGCAAGCGGCAACCATAACACAACAAGATGTTATAATCATTTTTATAGTCGAAGCATTTGTCCTTATAATCATTGCGCTCTTATGGAAAGAACTAAAACTATCTACATTTGATCCGGGATTTTCGCAATCAATAGGTTTTTCACCTAGAATACCGGAATTAATTTTAACGGCTTTAATCGTAATTACAATAGTTATAGGAATACAGTCGGTAGGTGTAATTTTAATGAGTGCTCTTTTACTTGCACCTGCTGCTGCAGCAAGACAATGGACGAATAGACTGAGCATAATGTGTCTCCTATCTGCTTTTTTTGGAGCAGCATCCGGAATGGGCGGAGCTGCAATTTCTTCTCAGGTTTCAAAAATGCCTACGGGCCCTGTAATAGTTTGTTTTTTAACAGGTTTTACATTGATTTCCATTTTATTTAGTCCTCATAGAGGAATTATTCAATCAAAGATAAAAAAGTTTTATATAAAAAACAAATTACGAAAAGAAACAAATATGAAAAGGAGATAGCTATATGAATATGGAAATAATATTAATTGCAATTATTGTCTCTGCCTCATGTGCTCTCTGCGGAGTATTTCTAGTCTTAAGGAGAATGTCTTTGATGGGTGATGCAATAAGCCATTCTATCATAATAGGAATCGTATTAGGCTTTTTTATAAGTAAAACCTTATCTTCAAGCATACCATTGATAGGAGCCGTTATAGCCGGAATGGCCTCGGTTATCTTTACCGAAGTCTTGCAAAAGACAAAACTTATAAAAAGCGATGCAGCCATAGGGCTTGTTTTTCCATTTTTATTCAGCCTTGGAGTTATTTTGGTTTCACTCTATGCAGGAAATGTTCATTTGGATACGGATTCGGTTTTATTGGGAGAATTAGCCTTTGCACCCTTTGACCGTATAAGTTTTTTTTCGGTTTCATTCCCAAAAAGCTTGGTTCAAATGATCTGTATTCTTTTATTCGATTTTGTTTTTATCGTAGTTTTTTTTAAAGAATTAAAACTGACAACATTTGATCCTAACTTAGCAAAATCATTAGGCTTTTCACCTTCAATTATGCATTACGGTCTAATGTTTGCAGTGAGCCTTACCTGTGTGGGTGCATTTGATTCGGTTGGAGCCGTTTTAGTTACAGCCTTGATGATTGCACCTGCCGCTGCAGCCCTATTATTAACAAACAGTCTTTTTTATATGATAATAATTTCAATTGTTATTGCTTCGGCATCATCGATATGCGGCTTTTACCTTGCAGTAAAAATAGACGGAAGTATATCCGGCTCAATGGCTGCAATGACAGGCGTCTTTTTTTTACTTGCCTACCTATTCTCTCCAAAAGACGGATTGGTAAAACGAAGGGCCGAACAAAAAAATCTAAAAATAGATTTTGCCGTAAAAATGCTCATTGTTCATCTTCTGCACCATCAAGGTAAAGAAAATATGATCAGTGAGTGTAGAGAAGAACATTTATGTGAACACATTAACTGGACGGAAAAAAAGGCCCATGCAGTAGTATTTGCAGCAAAACGGCTGGGATATATAAAAAAAGAAAACGGTTTACTTCTTTTGTCTCCATTAGGAAGACAGGAGGCGGAAAAATCAATAACAAATATTTAAGTGAAATGAATTCTTAGGAGGAAGAGTGAAAATCTCGCAAATTACAACCGAAAATTATTTAAAAGCTATCGTCAAATTTTTGTCGGAAAGTGATAAAGAAAAAATTACCACCGGTGAACTTGCAAAACTATTACATGTTACTCCCGGTACGGCAACATCAATGGCAAAGAAACTTGAAAAAGAAAAATACATAGAATATCAAAACCGGATAGGATGCAGGCTAACCGAAAAAGGTAAAAAGTACGGTCTTAATATTTTAAGGAGGCATAGATTAATTGAAACCTTTTTATTTCAGACACTTAAAATGGACGGAAAAAACATTCATAATGAGGCAGAGAATTTAGAACATGCAGCCTCGGATCTTTTAATAGATAAAATAGACAAATATTTAGGACATCCTAAAAGGGATCCCCATGGAGCAATGATACCCAGAAAAAATCAAAAGGAATATACATGTACAGATTCAAGTTTAGATAAAGTAAAATGCGGAATAGAATATTCGATATCAAGACTTACAGGAACGGATGCTCAATTTGAATATTATAAAACAATAAATTTAAAATTAAATTCAAAAATCATACTTCAAAATAAAAATGAAGAAAGCGGTTTAGCCGAGATAATAATAGATGGGAATAAAATATCTTGTTCCACGATGATTTTAAAAAATATATTTGTCGAAAAAATTATTATTTAGGTTCATTTGATTTTTTTAAAATATCTTCCGCAGCTTTTTTCGCCTTATAAAATTTTTCTTTATTAAATTTGTATTTTTCTATAGGCTTCAATGATTCATCAATA
The DNA here is from genome assembly GCF_000008185.1 of Treponema denticola ATCC 35405. Taxonomy (NCBI): domain Bacteria; kingdom Pseudomonadati; phylum Spirochaetota; class Spirochaetia; order Treponematales; family Treponemataceae; genus Treponema; species Treponema denticola. The sequence goes on along the minus strand of NC_002967.9, from coordinate 1,256,026 downwards.
ATGCCCATCTTTATTTTTGTTTTTAAAATATTAAATACCGCATCATCAATTCTTTTAAGAAAATCGGGCTCGTTTTTCATTTTTTTTGAAATTGCTTCTACAAGCTCTTTAAACTTAGGTTCGGAACACATAACCATATCACAACCGGCATCAAGGGCTAAAAGCACATTATCTGCTGTCGTGCGTCCATCTGTCTTAAGAGCTTTCATCGCCATATCATCAGTAATAATTAAACCTGAAAATTTTAATTCGGTACGCAAAAACTTTTCTATTCCCTTTTTTGAAAAACAAAAAGGTTTTTTATCTATAAAAGAAACTTCAGCATGAGAAATTAACACGGCTTCATCGGTACCATAAAGAATTCGGCGAAAAGGAGAAATAAAATCCTTATAAAAAATATTTTCATCAACATCAATAATGCTTTTTGAAAAGTGCGGATCAGTTTCTGCATTTCCGGGAAAATGTTTAACGGTAGAAAGCAATCCGCCCTTTTTCATTCCGGAAATAAAAGCATCTGCATATTTTACTAAAACATCTTCATCATTGGAAAAAATACGATCATCCAAGAAACCGGCATCTTTGGATCTTTCTTTTTCAACAATCGGAGCTAAGTTTAAATGTATACCCAATAGGTGTATTTGTTCTGCCGTATGAGTATATAGAGCTAAAGCCCCTTCTTCCGTTAATGTTTCTGCTACTTCTCTTGGTGAAGGCAGAGGCGATCCTATTTTTCGAATTCGATAAACACGCCCGCCTTCAAAATCGGATGCAAAAAAAGGCGGTACAAACGTTTTTGATTTAGATAAATTTTGTATAGACTGCTTAACCGATTTTATATAAGAAGCACAAGCTTCAGGAGTATCCGAAAAATTATATCCGAATAAAACAAAAGCACCGGGTGTATAAGAATCAAAATAAGAGCTTAAATAAGGCGGAAAAGTTTTTTTTCCTTCAATACTCATCATTAAAACTTGAGCAGCCTTGTCTTCTATACTCATTTCCGAAATATAAGCTTTGATACTTTCATTATCACTAAAAAGAGCCGTATAAATAAAAAAACAATAAAAAAAAGCGGGTATAAAACGTTTCATAAATATTCCAAGGTTAAATAAGTTTTTGATTCTTCGCAACCTTAAAAAGTTTTGAGTTCCATAAATTATTTTGCATATACTTGTCACGTATATCGTTTTCACCTATCGCCAATACATTTTTTTGCATTGATTTAAAAGCCTTGCTTAGATAAGCAATAGTTTGAGAAGAATTTTCCCCGTATAACTTAACAGATAAATCATAACATAGATACATATATAAAGATGAATAAGGATCATTTTGATACAGGGATTCAACAGCCGATGCTTCCAGATTTGATAAAAGAATCTTACATTCTTCAATATCATACATCTTTGAAAAGTTAATTTTACAATTATAATAATTATAAAAAGCATCAAACATCTTTTTCCCAATAGACATGTCATATATATTGGACCAGATCAGATCTTCAGCAATACTAAAACCTGATTTTAAGTTTATAAAATCCGTTAGGCCGGAATTATTATATGCACTATAAATAGAAGATATATCCAAATCCATTTTTTCAAAGTCATTATTTAAAACAGGATAGAATAAAAAAGATTCAAGCAAAAATAATAATGCATCATCGGTATAATCGATATATTTTATTAAAATCTCTTGACCGTTTTTTATTTGTCCCATATAAATTAAAGAACGGCCATACCAAGATTTACATAACGGTTCTATTTTATCAAAATATAAATCAGCAAAATCCGATGCCATTCTAAAACTGTCTGCAGCCTTATTAAATTCTCCTATTTGCAAATAAACACGGCCTTTCATAAAAAGATATGGAATTTTCCAATCCTGTTCAAAATATTCATCAACGGCAGCAGCTAAACGATCTAAAAAAGTTATAGATTGCTTTAAGTTATTTTGTAAGAAATAAACGATACTAATATTAAATAATGCATCACAGATAAAGGATGTATCATGAGAATGCTCGGCATTATCAAGAGCATAAGAAAAATAAGTAATAGCATCGGATATTTTATTTTGCATTAAATTAAAGAAGGCAAGCAAAGAAAAAGCTCTATACTCTCCCGATTCCAATTTATTTTCTTGAAAAAAACCGATTGCAGTTTTTAAATATGCATAGGATTTTGCAGTACTATCATCTATATTTGCAATAATAGAATTTTGATAATATTTTAATGCGTCATAAAAAATTTCATTCTTATATTTCTTTAGATCTAAACCTTCAATAGAAGAGTCGGAATAATTATGAAATATTGAAGCAAGCAAAAAATCGGGTTTACATTTAAAATTTAAAGAATCGAATATTTTTTCTGCATCGGAATTTGCATTTAAAATTCCTTTTTTATATTTAGCCCATAAATATTCGGTTATATTTGAATCTACCATGTTTTTGCTAAGATTAATACGTCTTTCAATAATTTCAGGTAAGCCATAAGGCACGGCATAGATATTATTCTCAACTAAAATAATCCCCATTGAATACATCCAAGCATAAACATCATCAAAAAAAGCCTTGCTTTTATTCAATGAAACTAAAAAATCTGTAATCTCATCATAGAAAAAATATTTACTTGAAACAAGAATAATATATATCAGCTGTAATAAATCATCAGGAATATTATATATTGAAGGTAAAGAAGAATCCAAAGCCTCTATTTCCATATATTTATTAACTGCATATATTTTTTCAGCTTCGTCCAAATTTTTTTTATCGTTAAGATTATCTATTAAAACTTTTACAGACCTCCTTCCATTTTGTTTTTTTATGTAATTTTTTAAGTATATTGCAGCATTTGTCAAAAAAGCATCGATAAAATATTGAGGCATATCCTTAGAAAATCTATGTTTTTTTAGATAAATATAAACATTTTTTGTAGCTAAAAAAGAAATTCTATCTTCATTACTCATGGCTTTTAAAGAATCATTATCCAAAGGATTAGCCAAAATAAAATTATATATAGACCAAAAATAATTATCATTCCGATGCAATATTATAGAAGCATTCTTATCGGCATTTTTATTAGAAGTTAAATTAATATTTTCAAAAAATTTAAATGCATTACATAACAAAATTGAAGAATCCGTTTCATTAAAATCAATATATTTAGAAAGTTTATTGGCGGCCTCTCTTGAAGCAAACATTCCCATCTCCGGTATTAATTGTTTTTTATACAAGGATAAAGATTCGAATAAAGCTTCATTTGAAACATCTTCTTCATAATAGTCGGTAATACATCTTACTTCGGAAATTTTATTTTTATATGAAATTAATATTTTATTTACATTATATAAAAATCTGGCAGTAGAAAAGGCATAAGCAATCGATTTTTTTTTAAATAAAAAATAAAATCCGCCTTGAACCTGTATAAACTCTGCTCCGTTTGATAAAGATTCTTCCTTTATTAAGTTAATAAAATCGGTAAGGATTTTCAAATTAATTTTACGCAATTGTCTTTCATATATTATTTCTAAAAAAACACTTAACATGTACTCATCCTTAATTAATTATAGTTATTAACTGCAATTGTTTTATTTTGACCGAATTTATAAGTAACAATATCATCGATATATGTTTCTTCCGCTTTTATATTTTCTTTTTCCCATAGCGCCCGTTTTTTTTCTTTTAATTTTGAAATTACTTTGCGTTTTGATGCAGCCTCAATGTAAATCTTTCTTTTTTCTTCAATAATTTGTTCTGCAAGAACTAGTTTTTCTAATAATTCATCCTTTTTTTTATCTAAGAGTATAATATAATTTTGGGCATTATGAAGATCGGTTATATCAATTTTATCGGTCTCAGGATTAAATTCGGTACCTGTTTTTACTTTTAACTTAGCAATCTGCTTTAATTGCAGATCTATATAATCTTTATGAGCAATGGCATGAGCCAAGTCAATTTCTGCCTGATGTTCATAAAATTCGCGTAAGTTCAAAAGTTTTTCAAGCCGAAACTCAAACCTTTTCATTAATTAACCTCTCGATCCGGTTTATATAATGCGGAGGCCTCAGAACTTTGAGCATATTTTTTTATAGCCCCAACACCCAAACCTGCTTCATCAAATTCTTCGGGAGGAATATCTATACCCGTAATATCCGAAAGTTTTTGTAAAGTGTCTTTTAGTTTTGCAGGATCATCCACCTCTTGTGTTAAAAAATCATAAATACGCGGATAGTGATCGATAGCATCATCGATTGCTGCACTGCTTCCTTTTTGATAAGCACCGAGATTTATCATATCTTCGGATTCGGTATAGTCTTTTAATAATGTGCGCATTCGTTTTGATGCATCCTTTGTGTTTGGTCCCGATACTCTGTTGGATAATCTGGAAATACTTTTTAAAACATTAACGGCAGGATATTGTCCTCTTTCGGCAAGATTTCTATCCAATACAATATGACCATCTAAAATACCTCGTACGGCATCCGAAATCGGCTCGTTCATATCGTCACCTTCAACTAATACGGTATAAAATCCTGTAATGGAACCTTTTTCGGAGGTACCGCTTCTTTCAAGCAGTTTAGGAAGCGAACTAAAAACACTGGGAGTATATCCGCGAGTTGCAGGAGGCTCTCCTATGGCAAGTCCTATCTCTCTTTGTGCCATAGCAAAGCGTGTTACGGAATCAAAAAGAAGCATAACATCTTTTCCTTGATCTCTAAAGTATTCTGCAATGGCCGTAGCGGTGTATGCTCCTCTTATTCTTGCAAGAGCACTTTGATCGGAGGTTGCACTTACAATTACCGAATGTTTTAAACCTTCAGGTCCCAGATCATGCTCAATAAAATCCAAAACTTCACGTCCGCGCTCTCCTATAAGAGCTATAACATTTACGTCGGCATTTGTGTTTCGAGCTATCATTCCAAGCAAGGTAGATTTTCCGATACCGGTACCTGCAAAAATACCAAGACGCTGTCCGCGCCCCACTGCCAAAAGACTATCGATAGCACGGATACCGGTAACTATTCTTTGTCTTATGGGCTTTCGGGTCATAGCATCCGGGGGAGAAGCTACAACAGGATATCTTTTTGCCGAATAAGGCTCAGGTTTACCGTCAGCAGATTTACATAAAGCATCTACAACACGGCCCAGTAAAATATTTCCAACCGGGACGGATAGAATTTCTCCGCTTGCAATAACAAGGTCACCTATTTTTACACCTTGCACATCGGTATAACTCATAAGCTGAACGATAGTTCCGTTTAAGCCTACAACCTCAGCCTTTAATCCATCAGGATTATCATCCGTAATAATCTGGCAAAGTTCTCCTACGGAAGCCACAGGACCTTCACTTTCAATTAATTTATCATGAACACGGACTACACGTCCGGTAAATTTTATCGGATCGGTTTCTGAGACAGCATTGGTATATTTATCAAACAGATCTACCATATCGGCACCTTAAATATTTCCGGTCTTTATCTTTGTTTTAATAGGAGATATTTCCAAAATCTTTTGCTCAAGTTCGTTAAGCTGACTTGCTATACGTGCATCCACTGCTCCGAAGTCCGTTTCAATGATACATCCGCCTTGATCAACAGTAGAATCTTCAACCACCGTAATATTTTTAATATTTTCTGCAGCGGATATGAAGTTTTGAATGTGTTCCGTAGTCATCTTAACATCAGCAAGATTAACTCGTATAACCACATCACCCCTGCCCTTTACTTTTCGTAAAGCATGAACAACATTGGAAACTACAACATTTCTCTGATTTTCGGAAATAACTTTAACAACCTTTCTTGTCATCAAAAGAACAAGATCCACTATTTGCTGCTCGGTTTCAGAAAGAATTTCTTGGCGCCTATCCATTGTCTTATTTATTATTGTATGAAGACGATCGGTTAGGCGTTGCACTTCAAGATTTCCTTCTTTAAAACCTTCTTCACGGCCGCGATTAAAACCTTCTTTATAAGCATCACGGTTTACGGAATCTTTGTTTTTTTCGGAATCGGCTATTATATCTCTGGCTTTTTGCTCGGCTTCGGCTATAATATCTTCAGCATCTTTTTTTGCATTTTGAGCAATAACTTGAGCTTCATCTGTCTGCCTTTTTACCTCATCAAAGGCTGCATTTTGAGCATCTTCAATAATTTTATCGGCTTCAGCTTTAGCATCGGAAATCATTTTTTCTTTTTGCTTTTCCCATTCGAGTTTAAAATCCTCAGCTTCTTTTTTTAAATCTTCAACAGTCGGACCTTCATAAACCGGAACCTTTTCTTCAATAATTTCTTCAGGTTCTTCTTGAAAAGTTTTATTAAGCTGTAAAAACACTACATCGTTATTGTTTTTGTTTACCTCAAAGCCTCTAAAAATAGTCTTAGCCATAAGCAATTCTCCGTTTTATTTTATACCAATTCATCCTCTTCGGATCTGGCGATAACAATTTCACCCTTATCCTCCAAGTGTCTGATAATCGAAACAATCTTCTGCTGAGCTTCTTCAACATCTTTAACACGTATCGGTCCCATGTATTCCATTTCATCGCGGAGCATGGCACCTGCACGCTTAGACATATTCCTAAATATCTTATCTTGAACTTCGGCATCAACCTGTTTAAGAGCTTTAGCCATTTCATCGTTATTAACTTCGCGCAGAACCTTACTGATGGATCTATCGTCAAGCATAACAATGTCTTCGAATACGAACATCTTCTTCTTGATTTCTTCTGCCAAGTCGGGATCTTCGTCTTCAAGAGATTCGATAATGGATTTTTCAGAAGAACGGTCAACAAGGTTAAGAATCTCAACGATGCTGTCGACACCGCCCGCTGCAGTATAGTCTTCACTTGAAACAGTAGAAAGCTTCTTTTCCAAAACGCGTTCAACTTCACGGAGAACATCGGGGGAAGTTGTATCCATGGTTGCAACGCGTCTTGCTACATCGCTTTGAATTTCATCGGGAAGATTTTGCAAAATCACCGAGGCCTTTTGCGGCTCAAGGTAGGCAAGAATCAAAGCAATTGTCTGTGGATGCTCTTGCTGAATGAAGTTCAATAAGTGCGCAGGATCAGTTCTTCGAATAAAATCAAATGGACGAACTTGGAGAGAGCTCGTGAGTCTGTTTATTATTTCGATAGCTTTTTGGCTACCAAAAGTTTTTTCCAGAACATCCCTTGCATAGTCTATACCGCCTGTTGTTATAAAGTTTTGAGCAGTCATTAAATCCTGAAACTCTTGGAGAACGGCATCTTTTAATTCCGCTTCCACAGTTTCGGTTCTTGCAATCTCAAAAACTATTTTTTCGACTTCATCTTCACGAAGTCTTTCCATTATTTTAGCGGAGATTTCACCTCCGAGAGATACTAAGAATATTGCAGCCTTTTGTCTTCCGGTAAGAGAATTAATATCCTTACCTTTTTTTGAACTGCCTCTTTCTTTTGCAGGTGCTACAGCCATATTATTCCTCCATGAGCCAAGTTCTAATTAAGAGAGCAACATCTTCAGGATGTTCCCTAGCCATATTGATAGCATTTTCTTGAAGCTCCTGACGTCTTCGCTCTTCAACCGTCATTGAAACATCGGCATCAGCCATCTGCTGATCATACAACATTCTTTCACGCTCCAGCTGTGCCTGACGCAGAAGTTCTTCTTCGCGGAGTCTTTTTCTTCTTTCAATCTCACGGCTTATAATTCTATACAATATAAAGAAGATCAATATTAATGCTATTCCTGCTAACGAAAGTAAGAATATGGTTTGTCTTTGCAGAGCCTTAAAATATTCCTTATCTTCCAGTTCAAACTGAGAAGTTCTATCAACCTTAACATTTACGACACTTACGGAATCTTTTCGGCTTGCATCAAATCCTATGGCATCTTTAATTATTTTTTCGGCCTGCTTTATTTCTTCAGCTGAAAGAGGTTTATATTCTCTTTCAATCACACCGTTTTTAATAATATATTTTCCGTTAACATCTTTTTTCTTTTCCCAAACACCGTCAATGTTTACCGATACGGTCCTTCTTCCCATTTTCGGAAGGAAGACTTCCTTTATCTGGCTTGAACTTACAAGATGGTTTTCCTTTGTGATGGTCTGAGTCGAGCGTCCCACTAAATTTCTTGTATCTTGATAAGAAGGAGGAGTTTGTCCTTCAGTTCCCGTAGGTCCCTGGGGATTTATCCCGCTTCCTTCCCAGACAGTCGTTGCATTTTCAGAGCTTACCGTAACCGATTGAACTACTTGAGAATCATCATAAGAAGTCTCAGGATTATCTTCTTTGATAACTGTAGGGCGTATTTCGGTTGTATCGGCAGAACGTTCAGACATATCCATATCAATTTTAACGTTTATATCTCTAACTCTGTCTTCACCGTATATTTTTTGTAAAGGAGTAAGTATATTGGCCCCATATTGCCTTTCAAGTTTAGCAATAAATTTTTGCTGCTTTTCAATTAGAGTTAAGCGGTCGGCATCTTTCATAATTTCAAAATCGTTTAAAGGAATTCCGGAAGCATCGCTTATCGTAATATCTTCATTTTTTAATCCCGGAACCGCAAGCCTGAGCATCTTTTGAATACCTTCTATTTTCTTTCGATTGGTCGAAATATCACTTCCGGGTGCAGGAGTAATAACAACAGTCGCAGTTGCAGGAAGCTGTTCCGATTCAAATAAGGCCTTTTCAGGTATTCTGACGACAACATTGGCATCATCAATATCGTCCAATGCTTTTAAGTGTCTCTTGACTTCCTCGGTAATTGCACGGCGTACATCAATCTCACGCTCAAAATCGGTACGCGAATAACGCTCAACATCGAAGAATGCCCAAGGGCTTGTATTCTTAGGTATCAAATCCTCACGCAACAAGATAGTCCTCATCCTTCTGGCTGTTGCTTCATCGGCAACCGAGATTATCCCATCGGAAGAGATTGTAGTTTTTACATTTTCTTCATTAATGCGCAATATAATTCTATCACGCAGATCAACATCGGTTATCGCCATGTCTATTACGGCTACTGATGTCGGTTTTGAAGACCATCTACCGAGAACGACAACCAACACCAGAGCAAGTACAATTACCCCGATGATGATTCCTTTTTGGAGCTTTGTCCATTTCCCCCAAAGCGTCCCAAACTTTGTTTTTAGATTGTTAAACTTTTCGTTCATGTTTCCCCCCATGTACTGAACGAGCTTTGCAAGACTTTAAATTAAAAGTCTTGCAGCCTATTTTTATCTCGTTGTAGTAATATCATTCCAAGTTTTTACTAAACGGTCGATTATAGTTTGCGCCAATTTAAGCGACAAACTTGCTTCGGCCATTCCCATCGTTATATCATGAACATCGACCGATTCGGGATCGACAATCATTTGTTCTCCCAACTTGTCCATGTTTGTTTGCTTTGCATTCATGCTGTCGAATGCTTTTAAAATTGTCTGCTCAAAACTTGCAGCTTCTTTATTTGCAGCAAGCTCAATCATGTCGGTATTTGAAACCATTTTGGCTCTAAAATTATCGGTAACAACAGCATTAATTTTCGGAACATCCAAAAGCCCAGGTACCGAATTTACATTTGCAACATTTACAGCGTTTACCATTTTTTCCTCCCACTAAAATATTTTATCGTTCATTTTATCTTGCAATATCCAAGGCTCTTTGGAACATATCCTTTGCACCGTTTACAACGGCAAGGTTTGCCTCATAAGCCCTTGAAGCCGAAATTAAATCCACCATTTCCGTAACTATGTTTACATTAGGATACTCTACATATCCTTCCTTAGGACCGTACTTTAAGGCCTTAGGATGGGTCGGATCATAAACCCAACGGGTATCGGAAGTATCTTTTTCTATCGAAAGAACTTTAACGCCCTCACCTACTCCTCTTTCTACATTTTGAGGAGTAAAAGGAGTCTGCCAGTCGATACCGCTTTTCTTTTGACCGACTATTACACGGCTTCTTTTAAAAGGGCCGCCTTCTTGGGTTTCCAAGCTTGAAGCGTTTGCAATATTGTTTGATATTACATCGGTTCTAAGACGCTCTACACCCATTCCCGTAGCTGCAATATTTATACTTGTAAACAATCCCATATTTTTTCCTCCGATTCCTTATTCTACTTTAAAACCGATTGTACCTGATTGTACTGAAAACCTGCCATCATACTTAAAAGCTGATACTGCATTTGAATCTTTAATACCTTCATAGCTTCATCTTCAGGGTTTACATTATTTCCGTTTGCTTTTTCGGCAGTCAAATAATCCAAAACACGCACAGGCTCAACCGTTTTATAATCTATAGGCTCATTTGATTTTATATGCAAGGGATGAGTCGTTGCAAGCTGAAAAGCTCCTTTTGCATTTTTTTCCGAATCAAAAGCTCTTTTTAACTCCGATTCAAAATTTACCTCAGTCCTCTTAAAATTAGGAACATCCGAATTTGCAAGGTTATTTGATGTAACGGTATAGCGTAAAGAGTTTACATCCAAGGCTCTGTGCAGTATATCCGTTGTTCTTAAAAAACTATTAAAACCCATAATTCACTCCTAAGGATATTTTCGGCAAATTTTAAATACCCCTTAACCATATTATAGAATATATCGGGATAAATCCTGATCCTGTACTATATCTTTTAACCTTTCATCCACATAAGCTACATCGATTTTTACCGTTTCGCCTCCCATTTCGCTTGCATTAAACGAAATATCTTCTAAAAGCATTTCCATAATCGTATGGAGCCTTCTTGCCCCAATGTTTTCGTTTTTGCTGTTTACATCGGCAGCCAAAAAACTCATTCTATCAATGGCTTCATCTAAAAATTCAATTTTTACGCCTTCGGTTTCCAAAAGCTCTGCATACTGTTTGGTCAAAGCATTTTTAGGTTCAAGGAGAATGCGTTTAAAATCTTCTGCATGCAAGGCTTCAAGCTCTACCCGCAAGGGGAAGCGTCCTTGAAATTCAGGGATTAAATCGCTCGGCTTTGATACGCTAAAAGCTCCCGCTGCTATAAAAAGAATGTGACGGGTATCGACAACGCCGTATTTAGTGGAAACCTTAGAGCCTTCAACTATGGGAAGAATATCGCGCTGAACACCCTCTCTTGAAACATCGGGCCCGCCGCCGCGATCCGAACGGGAAGCGACCTTATCGATTTCGTCAATAAATATAATTCCCATCTGCTCGACCCTTTGCTTTGCCTCATCCGTTACCTTATCATGATCTACCATACGATCAAGCTGTTCGGCCATTATAATTTCGCGGGCTTCTTTTACGCTTACATTTTTGCGTTTTGATTTTGCTCCGCCCATAAGCATACTGGAAATATTCGACATTGCAGATTCAATATCTTCCATGTTTGAACCGCCTGCAAAAAATTCGAATGTGGGAGTTCCCATGGAAGGAGAAATAGTAACCTCAACCATCTTATCTTCAAGTTTATTTTCGCGGAGCATTACGCGGAACTTTTCCCTTGTGCCGCTCATATCGTTTTCATTTTGAGCCTTATGCTCTTCCGCCTGAGCCGTAGAACTCACACTTGGAAGGCTTATCGTTGTTCCGCTAGAGGCTTGAGAAACATCTTGCGGCTGAGCAGAAGTTGCGGCAGTTTTCTTTTTATTTGAACCGGGCAAAAGCAAATCCAATAAAGATTCTTCGGTATTTTTTTCTGCTTGCTCTTTTAGTTTTTCCTGCATTTCGCTTTTAACCATTGTGTAGCCGACAGCCATCAAATCCCTGATCATAGATTCGACATCGCGGCCTACATAACCTACTTCAGTATACTTTGTAGCTTCTACCTTTAAAAAAGGAGCTCCCGACAATTTTGCAAGCCGTCTTGCAATTTCGGTTTTACCTACACCCGTAGGCCCTATCATCAAAATATTTTTAGGAGCTATTTCGTCTCTGATTTCTTCGGGAAGTTTGAGACGGCGCATTCTGTTACGAAGAGCAATAGCAACGGCTCTTTTCGCCTTGTTTTGTCCTATGATATATTTATCCAGTTCTGCAACAGTTTGTTTAGGCGTCAAATCTTTTAATTCTTCGTTCATTATATTTCCTCCGTAATTATTTTTCCGTTTGTGTAAATACATATCTTTCCTGCAATCTGTAAACTCTTTTCCGCAATTTCACGGGCGGAAAGATTTGTGTTTTGCATCAAAGCCAAAGCCGAAGCATAAGCATAATTTCCTCCGGAGCCTATTGCAAGCACATCTTCTTCCGGCTCGATAACATCTCCGTTTCCCGAAATTAAAAGAGTAGTCTTTGAGTCGGCTACAAGTAAAAGGGCCTGTAAGTTTTTGAGCATCTTATCGGTGCGCCAATCTTTTGCAAGCTCTACCGCAGCTCTGGTCAGGTCTCCTGAAAATTCTTTTACCCTGATTTCAAACTTTTCCAAAAGAGTAAAGGCATCGGCCGTTGCCCCGGCAAAGCCCGTTATAATTTTTCCGTCATAAATTTTTCTTACCTTTCGGGCATTTCCCTTCATAACTGTTTCGCCCATGGTTACCTGTCCGTCTCCGGCCATAACAATTTTTCCGTCTTTCCTTACGGCAATCACCGTAGTGCTTCTTATTTTTTGACTCATCTAAAACTCCTATTCCGATAAACAGTGAGGCTGAATTTCTGCCGAACTGTTTATCATAACTCCTATTTATGAATGAGGATGAGCAGTCTTATATAAATTTTGAAGCTGCTCAGCCGTAATATGCGTATATCTTTGCGTGGTCGAAACACTTTCGTGTCCAAGCAATTCTTGTACAACCCTTATATCCGCTCCGCGTGTAATCAATGTCGATGCAAAACTATGTCTAAAAGCGTGGGGTGAAAGATGTTTTAATTCGGGAGATAACTCAACATATCTGTCTATTATATACCGAATTCCCCTGCTTGTTAAGGGTTGAGCTTTTTGATTTATAAAAAGAGTATCCCTAATTTTTCCCTTGCCGTCTTTTTGAACTTGGCCTTTAAACTTTTCAACCAAGTCAGACCTTTCTTTTAAATACTCTCTCAAATATTCTTTTGCAAATTCTGCAAAAAACACCTTTCTTTCCTTTTTACCTTTTCCAAAAACAATGGCATAAGAAAGCGTTTTATCCAAATCTTTTATATCGAGTCCGGCTAATTCCGAAACACGGCAGCCGGTAGAATAAAGAGAAGCAAATAAGGCAGCATCCCTTGTTTCCCAAAGAATACCGGCATTTGAAGGCAGCCGACAAAACTCTTGTGCCTGTTTTGGAAACATAAACACAGGAAGTTTTTGAGCAAGTTTTAAATTCCTTACAGAAGATATAGGGTTCATTTTTGTCAGATTAAACCTTAGAGCATATTTATAAAAACCTCTTAGCGTAGACATCATTCGGTTAATTGAAGCCGGAGCAATTTTTTTATCTGCAAGTTCCGCAATAAAAATCCTGATGTCCGAAGCCTTTAATTCAAAAATATTTAAGTCAAGCTCCTTTAGCCATTCTTCAAAAATAATCAAATCGTTTTTATAAGAATCTATTGTTGCTTTTGTAAATTGCCTTACTCCCGCACTATAGGTGAGGTAGCTTTCAAATACTTCATTCATTGCTTCTGTCCACCTCCACATCTTCTACACCTTCAACTACACTGTGTAAATAATCGCAATTAGGATTAATACAAGCCTTATAGTTTCCGTTTTTCTTATCATACTTTTCTACCATAAACCAGCCGCATTTCGGGCAAGAAGCATTGATAGGTTTAAAGTGTGAAATAAAATCACATTCGGGAAAATGAGTACATCCGTAAAATTCTTTTCCTCTCTTTTTGGATTTACGTGCGATTATATCTCCTCCGCAGCCTTCACGCGGACATTTTGCCAAAGGAATCGATTTTGTATTTTTACATTCAGGGAAAGCACTGCAAGCCAAAAACACTCCGAAGCGGCCAAGTTTTTTTACCATTTTGTTTCCGCATTTTTCGCAGACTATATCCGTAACTTCATCCAACGAACCTTTAATGCTTTCTACATTTTCCAAAGCGGTATCTACTTTTTCTTTAAATGAACCGTAAAAACTTTCCATCAATTTAGGCCATTCTATTTTATTTTCAGCTACTTCGTCCAAGCGGTTTTCCATTCCGGCAGTAAAGTTTACATCTATTATTTCGGAAAAATTTTTGACTAAAAGATTGTTGATAATTCTTCCCAGCTGAGTCGGAACAAGCTGTTTATTAGATCTTGTTACATAATAGCGTTCAAGTAAAACGGAAATAATAGGCGCATAGGTTGAAGGTCTTCCGATTCCTTTTTCTTCAAGCATTTTTACGATACTTGCATCCGTATAACGGGCAGGGCCTTGAGTAAAATGCTGTTCAGGTCTTAAACTTTCAATACTTATTTCATCTCCCACCTTCATAGACGGAAGAGAAGTTCCTTTTTCATCTTTTGAAATTAATGTTTTTGTAACCGTGTAAAAACCTTTTTCGGTTATCTTTGTAGAAGCTGCACGAAAAACGGCATCCCCCACCTTTATTTCATAACTCGATGTTTTTGTCTTTGCATTTTTCATTTGACTTGAAACAAAACGTTCCCAAATCAAAGAATAAAGTCTTAACTGATCACGGGTTAAGAATTCTTTTAAATAAGAAGGAGTATACTCAATGTATGTAGGACGAATTGCCTCGTGTGCATCCTGTGCTTTTTTTCCTGCTGCGTATACATTCGGCCCATCAGGCAATTCTTTAGGATGATTTTCATTAATCCATTTACGGACAGCCTCTATTGCCGTATCGGAAATTCTTATCGAATCGGTACGCATATAGGTAATCAAACCGACTCTGGTAGAACCGACAGCAACACCTTCATACAGCTGCTGGGCTACCTGCATTGTCTTTTTCGATGTAAAGCCTATTCTGTTTGCGGCAACCTGTTGCAATGTAGAAGTTGTAAACGGAGGGCGAGGCTTTATACTTTTTTCCGTTATCTTAATATCATCTACAACAGCAGGTAAAGACTTCAACTCCTTGATGATTGCATCAACCTCTTTTTGATTTTTTAATTCAGGCTTATTATCCTTGTATTTTACAAGTTGAGCTTCAAAAGAAGTTTTATTGTATTTAAAATCTCCGTCAAGAGTCCAATACTCATCAGGAATAAAATTTTCAACCTCTTCTTCCCGTTCACAGATTAAACGCAATGCAACGGATTGAACACGACCTGCCGACAATCCGTTTTTTACTTTTTGCCAAAGAAGCGGAGATAGGTTATAACCGACCAATCTATCCAAAACTCTTCTGGATTTTTGAGCATTTACCTTTCCCATGTCTATATCCATGGGATTTTTTACGGCTTCTTGGATTGCATTGGGAGTAATTTCGTTAAAAACTATTCTTTTTATCGGAGAAGAACATTCCGGAAGCAAGGCTTCATGTAAATGAAAGGCAATAGCCTCCCCTTCTCTATCATTATCACTTGCAAGAAAAACGCTCGAAGATTTTTTTGCTTCCTTTTTTAGTTCTTTTAAAATTTTAGCTCGCCCTCTAACCGTTATATATTCGGGAGTAAAATTATGTTCTATATCGATTGCCAATCTTGATTTAGGCAAATCTATCAAATGCCCCATAGAAGCTCTTACGATATAATCGCCTCCTAAATATTTTTCGATTGTCTTAGCCTTTGCGGGGGACTCGACTATAACCAAGCAATGCTGTTTTGTTTTTTTTGCAGTACGTTTAGTTTTTTTTGTTTCATTCATCGTGTTTTCCATAAATCAATACCTCATAATCTATAAATTAGTAAACAGCATATTTTGCTGATTATTTCTTAAATTATTTTCCGTAGGATATTTCCAATCATGTAAAATATCATCTATGGATTTTATCGCAAATGCGCCTTGTTCGTAAAGGGCTTTACCGCCTTCATTTTGTAAAGAATTAAGAAGAAGGCCGCATACATAAACATCTCTGCCCTGCTCCAAGGCAAAATCCGCAGTAATAAGAGCACCCGATTTTTTTGGAGCTTCTACAATTAAAACGGAACGCGAAAGTCCCGAAATAATTCTATTTCTTTCGGGAAAGCGGTAGGACAACGGTTCCGTTCCCGGAGCATATTCACTTAAAATACAACCGCTAGATTCCAAAATATTTGCAGCAAGTTTTTTATTTGAACGGGGATAAATCATTTCAGGCCCGCAGGCCAATACTGCCAAGGTCTTACCTTCTCCTTCAAGACAGCCCTTATGAGAAAAACAATCTATACCGAAAGCCAATCCCGACACAACAGGAATATTTTTTTCGGCACATTCTTTTCCCAAATTCAAGGCTTGTTCAATTCCGTCCCCCGTAGGCCGCCTTGTTCCTACCATCGCAAGCATAGGCTGTTCAGGAGAAGGAAGAAGGCCTCTATAAAAAACGGTAAATGGATGATCGGGAATCTCCCTAAGCTGCGGAGGAAAATCCGAATCATAAAAATAAAGCATCCTTATGCCGTATGAGCTCATAAGTTTTATACTTGAATCCGTAAGGGATTTCAGTAAATCTTTATCCCATTTTTTGGGCCTTACCTGCCTGCCGATAATTTCCGAAATATCTTTTAGAGAAAGCGACACAAGAGAAGATAAGGAATCAAGCTTTTCCGACAGAACAAGCTTTTCCCTTCCTTTGAGAAAATAGCAATGAGATAATCCTATGTACAAACTTTCTTTTTCGGATATCTTCACTTTCTATCTTCCTCCCGAACTCCTAATCTCCCTAATATTGCTTTCCGCTTTTGCTTTTTTTTCTGCGCTGCTTGAAATTTCGATAATGCGCTCATAAACGGCAATAGCTTTTTCATTTTCACCTGTCATATAATAAGCAGCCCCAAGTAAAAATAAATGATCTATAGGTTTCTTTTCCCATTCGGTAATTTTTTCTAAAATGGGAATTGCTTCGGTAGGACGATTTAATTCGAATATGTACAATACCGATAGAGCATAAACAGCCTTTGCATGTTTAGGATCTATTTCAAGAGCACGCTTATAAGCGGAAACGGCAAGATCAAAATATCTTTTTTTCTCGATGTCGGTTCCGGTCAATTCAAAATCTAAAGAATTTTTTGCCGTTAAACTTGCAGCAAGACCGGCCTGATAAAATAAATTTTGATTCTCCGGATAATACTCCAATGCAGATTGAAAAGCTTTTAATGCTTTTTTATACATTTTTTGATCCATATACCTTGAGCCGAGTATTTTATACCAAATACCTATCCTTTCTTCTGCAATCATTATATCGTCAACTCTTTTTTCATATTTTCTTATAGCATCTTTTAATTCGGCCTCCGTATTAGGATTACTGACTCCTTCTTCCAATTCTTGAAGTCTTCGAATACTTGTAACCTTGTTACAGCTTCCCAATATAAAAATTAACAACAAAGTAATTATTACAAAACAAAATCTTTTTTTCATTTTATACCTCGCTCTAACTTTTTAGTATCAAAAAATTTATTATGATACATTTGTAACGACTTATCCTCGATATGCGTATAAACTTGAGTTGTAGAAATATCGGAATGCCCCAAAAGACATTGAACAGATCTCAAATCCGCTCCTCCGGCAAGTAAATGCGTAGCATAAGAATGTCTTAAAGTATGAACCTTTGTTTCAATACCGGAAAAATTTGAAAGCTCATTTATTCTTTTCCAAATTCCCTTTCTGGTTAAAACAGCTCCTCTGTTATTTAAAAATACGGAACCTGAAATCAATGTGTTTTCAGGATGCTTAGGTTTTAATAGTTCGGTACGGGCTTCAAGTATATATTGCTTAAGCCAATACTTGGCGGCACTGCCGAAAGGAACAATTCTTTCTTTATTGCCCTTTCCCGTAACCTTAATTAAATCTTCATCATAAAAAATATCTTCCATTTTTAAATTAACAATCTCGCTGACTCTAAGACCTGCAGAATAAATAAGCTCAAATAAAGCCCTATCTCTTATATTATTAGGAGAATCCAAAGGAATTGCAGCAAAAAGGCTGTCTACTTCATCCGGAGATAAAACTCTGGGCAGGGTCTTTTCCCTTTTTGGTCTTTCGATACTCTCACTCGGATTATCTTTTCTAACTCCTTCGATAATTAAAAATCTAAAAAAGGAATTAAGAGCTGCAATATCCTTGGCTATGGTTTTAGCCATAATTCCGGACTCGGATCTATGCAAAATAAAATCAATACAGTCGGCTTCCGTTGCATTTTCAATTAAACTATCGGACATATGTTCTTGAAATAATTGCAAAGTATTAATATAGGTTTGAGCTGTTGCTTTGGAATGAGATTCCGCTGAAATTAAAAATCCGTAAAAAGCCCGAAGCTGTATCTTTGTCAGTTTATTTTCCTCCTATCTTAAAGCATTTTGATTTCTGTAATATGCAGGAGTTTCCAAATCACTTTCCATAGGCGGAACAATAGAGCTAAAAGAAGGCTTTCTTTCTGCAACATAGATATCTTCATAATGTTTTTCGGAAGATGTCTCACTCCTATTTCTTAATCCAAGCCCGGAAAGAGTAGGAGGCGTTGTTTTATTAACCTTAGTCCACTCTCTTGAAGTCATAAAAGAATCATCTGTAAATACCAAGTTTTCTGCATTATCACGAACAGGCTTCCTGTTAGATGCTGCATCATCAATAGGAAACTTATCGTTTGATCTAAAACCTGTTGCAATAAGTGTAACAACAACTTTGTTTTCTACGGAAGGATCTATGGTTGCACCGAAAAAAGTAGCCACATCAGGATCTGCTCCGGCATTAATGATATCCATAATCTCAGAAAGTTCATGCATGGTTAGTTTTTCGCTTCCGCAAATATTTACCAAAAGATTTTTAGCCCCTTCAACTCTGGCTTCTTCAAGTAAAGGATTGTTAAGTGCATTTGTTGCAGCGTCCACGGCTCTATTTTGTCCTTCCCCTATACCTACACCCATATGAGCATTACCCTGCGCTTTCATTACGGCTTTAACATCGGCTAAATCGACATTAATTTCTCCATGTTGATAAATTAAATCCGATATACCTTGAACAGCCTGACGTAAAACATCATCAGCCTTTTTAAAAGCTTCTACAACAGGAGTCGAAGGATCTACCATATTCAATAAGTGCTGATTAGGAATAGTAATTACTGTGTCTACGGATTCTCTTAATTTCTTTATTCCTTCTTCTGCAAGGCTCATTCTTTTACGGCCTTCAAATGCAAACGGCTTTGTAACTACGGCAACGGTTAAAATCCCCTGCTCCTTAGCAATTTCGGCAATAATCGGAGCTGAGCCGGTACCTGTGCCCCCGCCCATGCCTGCCGTTATAAAAAGCATGTCTGCATCTTTTATTGCATTTGCAATTATTTCTCGATCTTCAATTGCAGCCTGCTCTCCTATTTCAGGGTCTCCTCCTGAACCCAAGCCCTTGGTAATCTTTGTTCCTATAGGTAATTTTAAAGGAGCATTTGAATGACGTAAAGCCTGTAAATCGGTATTTGCAACTATAAAGTCAACATACCTCATATTGCTGGACATCATCCTGTTTACGGCATTTGAACCGCCTCCTCCGGCGCCTATAACTTTTATTATAGCCGGAGTACCTGCATCGACAACCTCGTTATTTACCTTGTCTTCCATTACTTCATATAACATACCAATAACCCTCCCGTATGCAATTTTAAAATAATTCTTTTATAAAATTTTTTATTTTTGAAACAACAAGCCCCGAATTTTCTTTTCTGGAACTTGAAACCTTACCTATTTTATTTTGATCATCTAATCTATGCAATATTAATCCCAACACCGTAGCGAACTCCGGGCTTCGATATCGCCCTACAACTCCTCCTATAGTTGAAGGAATTCCCAGTCTGGCAGATTGCATACCGAATATTTCATCAGCTAATTCCGTTGTACCGTTTAGCAAGGCTCCGCCTCCGCATATTATAACGGAACCGCCAAGGCGGGAACCTTGCGTAAGGTCATCCACCTTATTTTTTACCATTACAAAAATTTCAGCCATGCGGGCTTGCAATATTTCGCAAATCTCACTTCTATAAATTTCTTCAGGTCCTCTTCCTCCAAAAGCCGGAATTAAAACCTGCTCATCTCTTTCAACAAAAGGCATCCAGCAGCATCCGCTTGATATTTTTATTTTTTCCGCCGTATCAAACGGAATACTTTTTACTATTGCAAGATCATTGGTAACCTGTATTCCGCCTACAGGTAATGCGGCCGTAATTATAGGTCCTCCGTTTTGCATAACAACTATATCGGTAGTGCCTGCTCCGATATCTATTAAAATTGAACCAAGCTCTTGTTCATCATTTGTCATAACAGCTCTTACATCCGCCAAACCGTTATGCATTAAGCCGTCTATATTTAAATCGGCTCTTTGAACACAGTTTGGAATATTTTTCATAGAGGTTGCTACACCCGTTATTAAATGAACCTCGGCTTCAAGTCTTGTACCTATCATATTTAGCGGATCTTTGATTCCACGCTGCCTATCTACCGTATAAGACTGAGGCACAACATGAATTATTTCTCTATCTCCTGTAAACTCAACAGCCTGTGCAGAATTAATTACTGCATCTATATCGGAGCGGTCGATTTCCTTATTATTTTTACCCTTGTCTCTTATAGGAAAAACACCCTTAGAGTTGACTCCCTCTATATGAACTCCGCCCAAGCCGACAGTACAATGGGAAATATCTACACCGGACATAACCTCAGCCTCATCAACAGCCTTATTTATACCCTGAACGGTATTCTCAATATTAGTGACAATACCCCGATGTATGCCCGTCGATTCACTCATACCGATACCCGTTATCTGTAAATGCCCTTCGTCATTTTTTTCGGCAACAACAACTCGAATATTTTTACTTCCTATATCCAAACCTACGATTATATCATCACTCATCTTTAGCCTCTCTTTTTATATAAACGGCATTAGCACCACGTAGATCAATTCCAATAATATTTTTTTCTAAATTTATATCCTTAACTACATCCAGAATAAGGATCATATATTGTAAAGATTCTTCCGTCAAAAATTTATTGGTTATAACCGATAATCTACTCTTTACAGGATAGAGAATCAAATCATAACCTCCGTATTTTTTAGGTTGAATTTTTATTTCCGATATTTCATTTAATAAAACGGGATGTTTTTTTTGTAAAATATCCAACTGAACAAAAAGCTGAGAAAGTTTTTCGTTAACCTGCATACCTTCACGAGGACTTTTAAATGTAAGCCCTGTAATAATAGGCAAATTTGATTTAATAATAGGAGAACCTATCCTAAAAACCACACCGTAACCGTCAATTTCCATTGGAACGGTTCTTCCTTCAACTTCGGTAAAAGCCAAAGCAACAGCCTTTCTTTCAACTATTTTAATTGAAACCTTATCGGGAAATTTCTTTTCTACGGTAACGGATGCAATTCCGGGATATGATACAAGTTTTTTAGAAATCTCAGAGGAATCTATAGAAAGCCATTTAGTATTACTTTCGATTCCTGCTAGTTTTTTTACTTCTATCGAACTTAAATCGGAACAACCCGAAATATTTACTGCTGCTATAGAACTATAGGGTAAAATTATTGCATAATAAATAATCTCTCCCAATAAGAGCAAGACAAAACTAATAATAAGAAATCTAACTACTGCCGATTTAAGCTTTGATGATTTATTATCATTAATAACTTTTTCTTTAACATATGCATCATTCAAATATTCATTTTTTTTCCAAGTATACAAAATATCAGCCATCTATTTCTCCTTTTTATTCACATATCCTGATGCATTTAAAATTAGACCGCATAAAGAAAACGTAACTACCAATGATGATCCTCCCGATGAAAAAAAAGGAAGGGGTATTCCTGTGGCCGGAATCATTTTTGAAACAACAGCACAATTTACCAGTGACTGAGATAGTATACAACTTACAGCCCCAAAAGCTACATAAGCACCGAATCTGCTCCTACAACCAAAAGCTATCCTATAGCCGAAAAATGCAAAAAAGGCAAGTAATGCAATATAAAACACAACACCTATAAATCCCATTTCCTCAGCCCATACAACAAATATAAAATCGGAATATATTTCAGGTACACTTGCTATTTTACGTAAACCGTTTCCTAATCCTTGCCCCCAAACTCCACCGCTTGTCAATGCATTAAGAGCAGCCTGTATTTGAAAACCTGAATCTAAAGGACTCCTTGAAGGATCCAAAAAAGATAGAACTCTTTCCATTCTATATTCTTTTGTTATAATCATCAAAATAAAGATTGGTGCAAAACTTACAAATCCTTTAATAAACCATAATATCGGAACACCTGCTATAAAGAACATCAAACCGGCTATAAAAAAGATAAACATCGAAGAAGAAAAGTCATTTTCCAAATATACCAAAAAAGCAAACAAAGATATTATAACAAAAGGCGTAATAATCGAAACTAAAGGCTGATCATAATTACCGTTTTTCTTGTCGAAAAAATTAGCTAAAAATAAAATTAAAGAAAGCTTTAAAAGCTCCGAAGGCTGAAACATAAAACCTGCAATATTTATCCATCGGGAAGCACCGTTTCTTTCTTCTCCGATTCCTGGAATAAACGGAAGCAGACAAAAAATAAAAGTCGCAAGCATAATAAAAGGCAGCATTTTTCTTATTGTAGAAAAATCTACAAAGAGAAAAAACGTCATTGCAATGATACCTGCAATAAAATGTTTTATTTGCTTACCGACAAAATAAAGGTGATTGTCAAAAAAACGTTGAGCGTAATGAATAGAACCGGAATACAGGGTCGCAAAGCCGACGCCGAAAAGGAGAAGAACCGACATTGCAAAAACAAAGTCATACTTTTCAGAGTGAATATTTTTCTTTGCAATAATATGTTTCACCATTTAAATCTCCCCTTCTTTTAAAACGGATTCCAATCTTTCAAGTTCCATTGATCTTGAACCTTTTAATAAAACAAAATCATCTTTAGACAAATTTTCTTTAAGCTGTTCTTTTAATGCATCGAATTGATTTGTTTTAAACTTATATATTTTTTTTGAAGAAGAAACGTTCATACCTTCAAAAGCGGAACAAATATCATCTCCAAAAAAGTATAAATTATCGGCATTTGATTTTAATGCATCTTCAATTATTTTTTTATGCTCATAGTCGGATTCAGCCCCCAGCTCAAGCATAGATGCCAAAACATAATGTTTTGCACATTCGGTATTTATAGAATCACAAAACTCTATTGCACTTTTCATCGAGTCGGGATTTGCATTATAGCAATCCAAAAAATAGGTTACAAAGCCGTGCAAGACCTGCGATCTACCAAACAGAGGCCGCACGGCTTCTAAACCCGATTTAATTTCCTTAGCCGAAAAACCTTTTTTTTCCGCCAAGGCTATACATAAAAGAGCATTTTTTACATTATACACTCCGGGTAATGGGAATAAAATTTCTTCTCCTTTATAAAAAATTTTAGAACCCAATACACCGGCATCTTCAACCTTTTGCACCAATGAAGAATCATTATCTGAAACCGTAAAAACAGAACCATGAGGAATATCTTTTAAGAAATCCGTAAATTCACATTCAGGAATAAAGCCTAAAGAGTCATCTTTAAAAAAAGAAAAAATTTCTTTTTTTTCCTCAGCAATTGCCTGCTTTGTGCCGAGAATACCGATATGGGCAGTTCCTATGTTTGTAATTATAGCGGCGTTTGGTAAAAGAACGCTTGCTATTTCGGCTATCTCCCCCTTACGGTTCATGCCAAGCTCAAATATTCCGGCTTCATGTTCGGGCCGTACTTCAAAAACGGAAAGAGGTAAACCTGTTTCGGAATTTAAATTACCCTTTGTCGATACGGTATTATATTTTTTAGAATATATAGAAGCCAAAATTTCTTTTGTAGTTGTTTTACCGCTTGACCCCGTAATACCTATTTTATAAAGATTGGGAAATTTCGACAAATAATATCTTGCAGCATCCTGTAAGGCTTTTAAATTATTTTTTACGGCAACACATGAAGCATCATAGTTTTTGCACAATGACAATAATGCAGTTTCATTTTCATCAAGATAATCAAAGTCAACAACAAAAAATTTAGCTCCATTCTTTAAAGCAGGCTCTATGTAAACATGCCCGTCCTGATTTTCACCTCGTAAAGGAATAAAGAGAGAATTATTTTTTACATTACGGCTGTCCATGACTACAGAAGAAAACGCTTTAGAGGAATTAGATTCATAAACAAGCCATGCACCGGTACTTGTAAGCAATTCATCAAGATTCATAAGAGAATAGTCTAAATTATTGCTTAAGTTTTCTCTAACCATCCTTATTCTCCTTTGAAATTGAAACCCTCAAAATCTCGGCCGACAAAGCTTTTCTCATTTTTAATTCTTCAACGGCAATTCTTTCGATACGCTCAGGCTTCGATAAAATAGAAATACCGGAAATTTTCTTTTTATTTTCATCAATAATTTTAGACTGTTCTTTATTATAATCAGCCAAATCCCTTTCAACACTTGTATAACGCGAAGACTGCAAAACCACTGCAAACAAAAAAAGAGGAATAAACAATGTGAAAAGCACAGCAAGTATTTTTTTCATTTTAACTCTCCCGATAATCAATTTTACGCACAACCCTAAGGCGTGCACTCCTCGACGGAGGATTAAGCCTTATTTCTTCATCCGAAGCCTTAACGGCTTTTTTTGTTAAAACTTCAGCCCTAGGCCTACCCCCGCACTTACATATCGGCATATTTTCGGGACAGGTACAGCTTTTCCCTAATTCTTTAAAATAGAACTTTACAATTCTATCCTCAAGAGAATGAAAAGTAATAAGCCCAAGCCGTCCGTTAGGAGCCAAAACCGAAAAAGCCGCTTCCAAAAGACGAGGTAGTCTATCAAGCTCTCCATTCACTGCAATTCTAAGAGCTTGAAAAGTTTTTGTTGCAGGATGAATTTTTCCATGCCTGTAATTTTGAGGGACAGCCTTGTAAATACAATCAGCCAATTCTTTTGCATTACTAAAAGCCGCCGCAGCTCTTTGTTCAACTATACGGGAAGCTATCTTTCTTGAGTAACGCTCTTCACCGTAATTAAAAATTAAATCCGCCAAATCTTTTTCATTATAAGAATTGACAATATCGGCGGCACTCAGCCTAAGCTCAGGATTAAGCCGCATATCCAAGGGTTCGTCAGAAGAAAAAGAAAATCCCCTCCCCGATTTTACATAGTGAAACATGGATATTCCTAAATCCAAAAGAATTAAATTCGGAGGAGCAAAGTCTTTCGGGTAATTTTTAAAAAACTCATCGGACCAGCCTAAGTGAAACCGGATGCGTTCACCGAAGGGTTTTAACCTTTCTTTTGCCCGTTCTTGAATAGAAACATCGGCATCAACGCCTATCGCATTCAGTTGAGGATATCTTTTTAAAAAAGCTTCAGTATGTCCGCCTTCTCCCAATGTTCCGTCTACAAAAAGATTATCGGAAGCATCGGGTTTTAAGAATTCGAGACATTCCTCAAGCAAGACCGATGTATGGACTGGCTGCATAAGACCTAAAAACCTATTTCACCCAAAGCTTCGGCAGCTTCAGAAAAATCCGGCTCACTCTCCTTTAAATATTTTTCATATTGCTTTAGGTCCCACAATTCAAAGCATTTACCGAGACCTAAAATAATGCAGTCTTTTTCGAGCCCTGCACACTCGCGGAGGCTCTGGGGAATAGATATACGGCCGTTTTTATCAACTTCAATTTCTTGTGCCGGAGCAATTAAGCGCCTCATAACCAACAAGGATTGAGCTTTAAATAGGGAAGTTTTCTTCATAATCTCATCCGAAAACTTTTTCCATTTATCCGCAGTAAAAATCCAAAGACAGTTACCTACACCTCTTGTAATAACCAAATTTGAATCGGGTAATTCTGCACGAATTTTAGCCGGAAACATAATTCTTCCTTTTTCGTCAAGAGTATTCTTATATTCTCCGGTCATTGCAAAATTACCCACTTTTTACTACTTTCTCCCACTTAAACCCATTTTATCACAAAAAATTAGAATGTCAAGCGGTTTATATCGGAAAAGTGTATTTTTTTTGTTTTTTTTACTATTTTTTTTAAACTACTTGAAAAAAAACATAGTTTCTTCTATATATTATATGCGGTTTGTAAACAAACCGCTTGAAAAAACTTTTTTCAAGATTTGATTCGCTATCCGCTTTAGCGGATACGATGAAAAAGTTCCTTGCAGAACATAGCCGCAAGGCTCTGATAATCCTTGCAAAAAGTTTTTATAGGAGAAGATTATGCAATATAAAAAATCGGATGTTTCCGACAATTATTTTGGAACCATCGTGCCTGATCCGTACCGATGGCTTGAAGACGATAATGCACCCGAAGTCATAGCTTGGGTTAAAGAAGAAAATAAAAAAACCGAAGATTTTTTATCCAAAATCTCTTTCAGAGGAGAGCTAAAAAAACGGCTTGAAGAAATTTGGGATTATGAAAAACGTTCAGGTCTTTTTAAGGCAGGAAATTTCTATTATTTTTTTAGAACGGAAGGCTTACAAAATCAAAGCATTATGTGCCGCCAAAGCGGAAACATAAAGGCGGAAAGCTCTCCTGAAGTCTTTTTTGATCCGAATAAGCTAAGCGCGGACGGAACTACGGCCTTAAAAAATCTTGCCTTTTCCAAGGATGGAAAATACATGGCCTACTCCGTATCGGGAAGCGGCTCCGACTGGGAAGAAATCTTTGTCTTTGATGCCGAAAAAAAAGCCGATACGGGAGAACACATCCACTGGGTAAAATTTTCCAATATTGCATGGTATAAGGACGGTTTTTTTTACAGCTCATACGATACTCCCGATAAAGGAAAATCTTTAACCGAAAAAAACGAATTCCAAAAGTTAAAATACCATAAACTTGGAACAAAAGAAAGCGATGACCTTCTCATTTTTGAGGACAAGGATCATCCCCTGCGCTCTTTTTCTGCAAGTACAACTGAAGACGAGAAAACCCTCCTTCTTACCGCTTTTGAAGTAGGAAGTGAGGGCAATATGCTCTTTGTTGCGGATCTAAGCGAAGGTCTTCCGAAATGTTCACACTGCTTTAAACAATACAACACTCATTTTAATGACAGTGTCTGGCCCCTTGAAACCGAAAACGGCTTTTTATATTTATTAACAAATAAACAAGCTCCATTTTACCGAGTTGTAAAGACATCTTTAAACAATATAAGTGAAAAGTCCATCGATGAAGTAATCCCTCAAAAAGACTGCCTTTTATCAAGCGCGGCCCTTTGCGGAGGAAAACTTCTTACGGTTTACTTGAGGGATGTTCAGGATGAGGCCTTTATCTGCGGCCTTGACGGAAAAAATAGCACAAAAATAAATCTGCCTGCAAATGGAAGTATTTCTTTTTCAGGAACACGAAAAAATGAAGACTCTTTATTTTTCAATTTTACCTCTTATACAACTCCCAACAAAATCATACGCTATGATATAAAAACAAACAGTTTAACCGACTTTTTTGTTCCTGCCATTCCAATCAACACAGGAGATTTTAAATGCGAACAGGTCTTTTTTAAGAGCAAGGACGGAACAAAAATTCCTATGCACATTGTTTCAAAAAAAGATATTAAACTCGATGGAAGTAACCCTACGATTATGTATGGGTACGGAGGCTTTGCTATTTCTCTTCCACCTGCCTTTTCTGCAGCCAGAATGGCCTTTTTGGAAAAAGGAGGCATCTTTGCCTGCGTAAATTTACGCGGCGGCCTTGAATACGGAGAAGCATGGCACTCGGCAGGAAAAAAGATGAAAAAACAAAACGTCTTCGACGATTTTATTGCAGCCGGAGAATATTTGATAGAACACAAATATACTTCAAGCAAAAAACTTGCAATTCAAGGAGGCTCAAACGGAGGCCTTTTAATAGGAGCCGTAACAAACCAACGCCCCGATCTTTTTGCCGTTGCAATCCCTCAGGTTGGAGTCTTGGACATGCTCCGCTACCAGCATTTTACCATAGGCTGGGCTTGGGTCGATGAATACGGAAGCAGCGAGGACAGTAAGGAGATGTTTGAATATCTTTATGCTTACTCGCCCCTCCATAACGTAAAAGAAGGAGTCAATTATCCTTCCATTATGGTATGTACGGGAGACCATGATGACAGGGTTGTTCCTGCACACTCCTTTAAGTATGCTCAAGCCTTGCACGATACTTACAAGGGAGAAAACCCTATCCTCATCCGTATAACCGAAAAAGCGGGCCACGGAGCCGGCAAACCCACTGCAAAGATAATAGAAGAAACGGCGGATATCTACGCCTTTATCTTTAAGCAAACCGGTCATATAATCTAAACCGATCAAGAGAGCCTTTTAAATTTTTTTTAAAGGCTCTCTAACTTTCTTCAGTTTTTTCAATTTCAGGTTTCCCAAACTTTTTTAACATGGGCTGAATTGCATAACTCAGCAAAAGAAGGGCGACGCCAAAAACCAAGGATGTAATAACCTTCGATAAAATATTCAAAGTATTTAAGTCAATAATAATCAGCTTTGCCGCAACAAAGATTATCAGCCCAAGCGAAATATAAACCATCCTAGCCCTTCCCTTCCGCAAATAATAAACAAAGGAAGCTATAGAATAAAAAGCCCAAAGAAGGGTTAAAATACCTCCGTTTTTTACGGGGAGATAAATATCCACAAAGCTCAAAAAAACAAAGATAAGACTGATAACTGCAAAGTAAAGAATTTGAGGCAGTTTTAGTATCTTAAAAAAAGCAATCAATATAAGGGCATTTAAAATATTTATTACAACCGAAAGAATATCTATATTCCAAATTTTAATGAGGATTGCATCACGGTGCGGCATATGGCTGTAAACAAATATGTAATAAAAAAATGCAACGGTAATCAAAAATATACGGCCGACATTTAAACTTACCTTATCTTTATTAAGTTTATTTTTATAAAATTTATCCAAAGCTAAAATAAAAAGTCCCGAAAGTAAAATTCCGTATCTAAATTGATCTGCTGCAATAGAAAAATCGAAGAGTAGAATTTTCAACATTAAAATAAAAAAGCAAAGCCTGTAAAAAAATCGGGCATTTTCAGTTTTTTCTTTTATTAGAGAAAGACCGTAAACTGCAAAACTTAGAGCCGCTTCAATTCCAAGAAAAAGATATACATAAGAGCGGTTCCATTTAAAAAAACAATTTAAAGTATCTGCAAACGAAAATAAAAATAAAATAAAAATTCCTGCATCTACAGCCCGCTCATAGAACCATCCTTTTTTAAGTTTATGATGCATAAGGTTATAAAGGGCTATGAGAATGAGCGTAAGACCTTGAGCAAAAATTTCCGTCCTCTTTATATCAAGTTTATACAAACTGAAGATCAAAAATATAAAAATATAGGCTTGAAAAACAAACCCTTGATAAGCCTTTTTAAATTTTTCTTTTTGTACAAAAACCGATAAGCCCATCGGAACAAGATAAAAAGCTCCTTGAAGGAAAAAGAAGATCGGCGTAAAACTTTCGAAATCCCGTCCAAGTGAAATTATCGCCATTATATAAGCTGCAGCAAAAAGAATGTGAAGCAAAACGAAAACTTTTAATTCTTCTTTTTTGCGGAAAAGCCAAAATCCTAAAAAGGCCATACTTAATATAAGGACGGGCTGAATATCGTATGTAAACCTGTCCACTACAGTTACATAAAGCGAAACCAATGTCCCTGCAAGGTAGATAAGCCCCAAATTATCCATTCTTTTTTTTCGGAAAGCAAGATAGGCTAAAACTATGTAAAAAAATGAAAAAATAAGATAGGTACTGCTTTGAGGTACAAATTTATAAACCGAAAGTTTATATGTTAAAAATAAGGAAAAGCCTAAATTTAAAACGGCAAAAGCAGGAGACAGAATTTTATCTCTTTTCTTTTCATCATCTTTTAAATAAAAATAAAGATCCGGAATGGTATGAACGGTCATCAATAAAAGAACAAGGCCAAAAAACAGAACCGCATCATCGACATTCAAAGCCGTGGTGAGTAAAAGACGGGTTAAAACTCCTAAAAATGAAATCAGCGAGATAAACTGCAAAAGCCTCCATCGCTTAAAAAAATAAACCGCCGATGAAAGGGCAGAAACAGCGAATACATAGAGCCCGAAGCCTGTCAAACCTAAAAAGCCTAAATCTACAGCAAAGGGAATTATAAGGGAACCAAGCAATCCGATTATTGATATTGATGAAGATGTGGTCATAATTGAAAGGGTGTAAGAAAAAGCCGTAATCAAGCTTAAAAATATAAAGGCGGAAAAATCCCCTAAAATACCGTACCTTAAATAGGCTGCATAGGCAGTAATATAAAAAACGGCTATACCTCCCCCAAATAGAACCTGACTTAACACAAGCCTCGATTTTGCCGAGCTCCTAAATCCGAAAAAGCAAAGAGCAGCACCAATCAAACCGCCTATAATCAAGGCTACCTCTTGCGTTATATATCCCTTGTCATAGCTTAACTTAAAGATAAAGCCCACTCCTATCAAAAGAAGGATAATCCCCAGCTTGCTTATAATGGATTCTATTGAAAATAATTTCTTAAAATACGGAGAAAGAGCAGCATGTTTTTCTTTAATTCCTTCTTGCTTTAAATCTTCTTTTACCTCATCATTAACAGATTCCTTAACAAACGAATTATTTGTATTATCTTCATTTCTAGAACCTTCTCCGGCCTTAATCCATACTTGAGCCTCAGGCTCTGCATTTACAGCTTCCGCCTTTTCATTGACGGGGATAGAAGCCTCAGTCTCAGAAGAAACATTAGAATTACCCTGAAATTTAAATTCCAAATCCGAAAGTTTACTTTTTAAACGAATAATTTCTTCTTCTTGCTTTTTTATTTTAAAAGCATTTTTGATAGGAAATATAAGAATATATAATATAAGAGCAATTACAATAACAAGAACTAATACCATAACCTAACTCCAGTCTTAAAGACATAAGAGTTAGATAATATCATTTTTTAAAAAATAAAGCAAGGAATCAACAACCCCGACACGAAGCATCGGGGTATGTTGTTCTCATAAGGTGGTTACAGTCGGCTTTAATACCCTTTGTTACGACGCAGAGCATCGGGGTATTAAAGCCTCCGCACGAATAAAAAAAGCCAGGCAGCATCCTACTTTCCCACTTGATCAGCAGTATCATCGGCGTAAGAGAGCTTGACTTCCGTGTTCGGGATGGGAACGGGTATTACCTCTCCACTATGGCCACCTGGCAATAATAAACAAATTAAGGACTTAAAACTTTATTTCAAGTTTTAAGTATACTAAAAAAGAGAACGAAGAAGAAAGTTAATATTACCAGAAAAAAGAAACAATAATATGGTCAAGCCTCACGACTTATTAGTATTGGTCGGCTGAACACATTACTGTGCTTAGACCTCCAACCTATCAACCTTGTAGTGTGCAAGGAGTCTTTAGGAGGGTTAAACCCTCAGGGATACGTAGTCTTGAGGCGGGCTTCCCACTTAGATGCCTTCAGCGGTTATCCCTTCCGAACTTAGCTACCCGGCAATTACCCTTGGC
Source organism: Treponema denticola ATCC 35405 (assembly GCF_000008185.1). NCBI lineage: Bacteria > Pseudomonadati > Spirochaetota > Spirochaetia > Treponematales > Treponemataceae > Treponema > Treponema denticola. The sequence goes on along the minus strand of NC_002967.9, from coordinate 1,224,500 downwards.
AGGATAACCGGTACACCAGAGGTTCGTCCATTTCGGTCCTCTCGTACTAAAAACAGCTCCTCTCACGTATCCAACGCCCATAGCAGATAGGGACCGAACTGTCTCGCGACGTTCTGAACCCAGCTCACGTACCGCTTTAATTGGCGAACAGCCAAACCCTTGGGACCTGCTTCAGCCCCAGGATGCGATGAGCCGACATCGAGGTGCCAAACATTCCCGTCGATGTGAACTCTTGGGGAATATCAGCCTGTTATCCCCGGAGTACCTTTTATCCGTTAAGTGACGGCGCTTCCACTCGCTACCGCCAGATCATTAAGACCTACTTTCGTATCTGCTTGAGCTGTCACTCTCGCAGTTAAGCCTCCTTGTGCCTTTACACTCGCTGCGCCGATTTCCAACCGGCGTGAGGAGACCTTCGCGCACCTCCGTTACTCTTTAGGAGGCGACCGCCCCAGTCAAACCGCCTGCCTATCACTGTCCCGCTTCCGGTTTCACGGACAGCGGTTAGAAACCTGATTTATCAAGGGTGGTATTTCACTTTTCGGCTCCACCCAACCTAACGGTCAAGCTTCATAGCCTCCCACCTATTCTACACATGATAAACCAAGTCCCAATAATAAGTTGCGGTGAAGGTTCACGGGGTCTTTCCGTCTAACTATGGGTAACCGGCTTCTTTACCGGTATATAAATTTCACCGAGTCTCGCGTTGAGACAGTGCCCAGAATCGTTACACCATTCGTGCGGGTCGGAACTTACCCGACAAGGAATTTCGCTACCTTAGGACCGTTATAGTTACGGCCGCCGTTTACCGGGGCTTCAATTCAAAGCTTCACATTGCTGTTAACCTCTCCTCTTAACCTTCCGGCACCGGGCAGGTGTCACCACCTATACGTCCCATTGCTGGTTCGCAGATGGCTGTGTTTTTGATAAACAGTCGCCTGGGCCTGCTTTCTGCCACCCCCTCATCTTTAAAAAAAAGGAGGTCACACTTTTTCCGAAGTTACGTGTGCATTTTGCCGAATTCCTTAACGCGAGTTCTCTCGAGCGCCTTAGATTTCTCATCCCATCTACCTGTGTCGGTTTACGGTACGGTCTTTTATAACCTAACCTTAGACAGTATTTCCCGGCACCTTGATTACGCCCGCTTCGATCCACCGTAGTTTCACTCGCTGTCGCAGCTTACCTTGAATAGCGGATTTGCCTGCTACTCTTTATAACGGCTCGCTTACTTTGACCGGCATCCGTTAGCCGGCCGGGTTTCACCTCATGCGTCCTGCCATCGAAATTATAAAAGGTATCGGAATATGAACCGATTTCCCATCGACTACGACCTTCGTCCTCGCCTTAGGGGCCGACTTACCCTGGGGAGATTACCTTTACCCAGGAAACCTTAGATTTTCGGCGGGGAGGGATCTCACCTCCCTTTTCGTTACTTATACCTGCATTCTCTCTTCCATCTCCTCCAGAATCCCTCGCGGGTATTCCTTCATCAGTTAATGGAATGCTCCCCTACCGCCTTATGCTCAAAAATGCATAAGACCCGTAGCTTCGGTATACTGCTTAGCCCCGTTACATTATCTGCGCATGGACACTCGACCAGTGAGCTGTTACGCACTCTTTAAAGGAATTGCTGCTTCTAAGCCAACCTCCTGGCTGTCTTTGTATCCACACTTCATTTCACACTCAAGCAGTATTTGGGGACCTTAGCTGACGGTCTGGGCTGTTTCCCTTTTGACTACGAACCTTAGCGCACGCAGTCTCACTCCCATACGTTGATTATCGGCATTCAGAGTTTAACTGGGTTTGGTAGGCTTTGACGCCCCCTAGTCCAACTAGTGCTTTACCTCCGATAATTTTGTATGAGGCTGTCCCTAAAGGCATTTCGGGGAGAACCAGCTATTTCCGGGTTTGATTAGCCTTTCACTCCTAGTCACAAGTCATCCATACCTTTTTTAACAGATTATAGTTCGGTCCTCCACAAGGTTTTACCCTTGCTTCAACCTGCTCATGACTAGATCACTCCGGCTTCGGGTCTACGACATGCAACTATTCGCCCTATTAAGACTCGGTTTCCCTTAGGCTCCGGAACTTCTATTCCTTAACCTCGCTGCATATCGTAACTCGCAGGCTCATTCTACAAAAGGCACGCTACCACCCTTAAAAGGGCTGTAACATCTTGTTGGTTTACGGTTTCAGGTTCTATTTCACTCCCCTTACTGGGGTTCTTTTCACCTTTCCCTCACGGTACTTGTTCACTATCGGTAGCTAAGTAGTATTTAGCCTTGGATCGTGGTCGACCCGGCTTCCGACAGGGTTTCTCGTGCCCCGCCGTACTCAGGTACTGCATCAACAAGTCCGATTTATTTCGCTTACGGGGGTTTCACCCTCTGCGCCAGGCTTTCCCAAAACCTTTCTGCTATAAATCGAATTTGTAACTTGTCGGTCCTACGCCGATGCAGCCCTTCAACTCCCTTTAAAGGGTTTAGGCTCCTCCAATTTCGCTCGCCGCTACTTTCGGAATCTCTTACTTGATTTCTTTTCCTTGAGTTACTTAGATGGTTCAGTTCACTCAGTATCGCTTTACCTCTCTATTTTATTCAAGAGCGTAATGTCAGTATCACTACTAACGGGTTACCCCATTCGGCTATTTCCGTATCACAGGATGTGTGCTCCTACACGGAACTTTTCGCAGCTTACCACGGCCTTCTTCGCCTCTTAGCTCCATAGGCATTCGCCATAAACCTATTCTCGCTTGACCATATTATTGTCCCTTCTTTCTTTACTCTTTTCGCTTAAAAAAGAAGTTTTGTATTTTTAGTTTTCTTTTACACTGTTATGTTTCAAACATTCCAGCGTCTTCATTCCCTTCCCTAGTTATGTCAAATATCTGTTCGCTCAGTTCTTTAAAAGAACTAAGTTATTGAGCCGATTCTTCAATCGGTATGGGCCTGATTAGAGTTGAACTAATGACCCCTTCCTTATCAGAGAAGTGCTCTAACCGACTGAGCTACAGGCCCTATAAAAAAAGAGTTTCAGGAAAGAACGAAAAGGAAGTATCAATTTGTCTTGTGTACTTCAAGACTAATATACATTGTATATTTTTATAGAAGGTTAAAAAACCTTCTATACTACCCTTTCTCTTAGAAAGGAGGTGATCCAGCCGCACCTTCCGGTACGGCTACCTTGTTACGACTTCACCCTCCTTACCAAACGTACCTTCGGCACCGTCCTCCCTTACGGGTTAGACTAGCGACTTCGGGTACCCTCGACTCGGATGGTGTGACGGGCGGTGTGTACAAGGCCCAGGAACGTATTCACCGCACCGTGCTGATGTGCGATTACTAGCGATTCCAACTTCATGAAGTCGAGTTTCAGACTTCAATCCGGACTACGATTGCTTTTTTGCGTTTTGCTTGACCTCGCGGTGTCGCTTCGATTTGTAGCAACCATTGTAGCACGTGTGTAGCCCTGGACGTAAGGGCCATGATGACTTGACGTCATCCCCACCTTCCTCCGATTTGTCATCGGCAGTTCCGCCAGAGTCCTCAGCTTTACCTGTTAGTAACTGGCAGTAGGGGTTGCGCTCGTTGCGGGACTTAACCCAACACCTCACGGCACGAGCTGACGACAGCCATGCAGCACCTGTCAAGAGCCGTATTGCTACGCTGCCATATCTCTATGTCATTGCTCTTGATGTCAAACCCAGGTAAGGTTTCTCGCGTATCATCGAATTAAACCACATGCTCCACCGCTTGTGTGGGCCCCCGTCAATTCCTTTGAGTTTCACCCTTGCGGGCATACTTCCCAGGCGGTACACTTAATGCGTTTGCGTCGGCACCGAAGCTCTTGCCCCGACACCTAGTGTACATCGTTTACTGTGCGGACTACCAGGGTATCTAATCCTGTTTGCTCCCCGCACCTTCGTATATCAGCGTCAATCATCGGCCAGAAACCCGCCTTCGCCACCGGTGTTCTTCCAAATATCTACAGATTCCACCCCTACACTTGGAATTCCGGTTTCCCCTCCGTGATTCAAGTCAAGCAGTACCCAATGCAGTTTACGAGTTGAGCTCGTAGATTTCACACCAGGCTTACCTAACCGCCTACATACCCTTTACGCCCAATAATTCCGAACAACGCTCGCCCCTTACGTGTTACCGCGGCTGCTGGCACGTAATTAGCCGGGGCTTATTCGCATGACTACCGTCATCAAAGAAGCATTCCCTCTTCTTCTTATTCTTCATCTGCAAAAGAATTTTACAACCTTTCGGCCTTCTTCATTCACACGGCGTCGCTCCGTCAGACTTTCGTCCATTGCGGAAGATTCTTAGCTGCTGCCTCCCGTAGGAGTTTGGGCCGTATCTCAGTCCCAATGTGTCCGTTCACCCTCTCAGGCCGGATACCCATCGTTGCCTTGGTGGGCCTTTACCTCACCAACCAGCTAATGGGACGCGGGCCCATCCTGAAGCGGAGCCGTAGCTCCTTTCCTCATTTACCTTTATGTAAATGAGCACATTCGGTATTATCTAATATTTCTACTAGCTATCCCCATCTTCAGGGCAGGTCACCCACGCGTTACTCACCAGTCCGCCACTCTAGGGGAGAGCAAGCTCTCCCTTACCGTTCGACTTGCATGCTTAAGACGCGCCGCCAGCGTTCGTTCTGAGCCAGGATCAAACTCTCCATCATTATTATTTCAAGCCGCCCTTAAAGAGCGGTTGATTTCTAATTTTAGTTTGTCCCTTACTTATTATTGTTAAGGAATTTGGTAAAGGCTAATCAGCTTAACCCTTACCGGTTTTTGATACTTTCCTTACCAAAAGCTTTACGCTTTGGCTATTTTTGTTCTTTCCCTTCCCTCTTAATTTCAAATATCATCCGCTAAAAACTTGTAAAAGTTATGTAGCGAGCAAAAAGGAGTATACAGTATTTTCTCACTTTTTGTCAAGAGCTTTTTAAAAGTTTTTTTATTTTTTTTAACCCTTTTTGCAGCTTTTAAACTGCCAAACTTAAGAAGCCTTGCCTTCATTGAAAATGCAAGACTTGCAAAACTTTTCTAGTGTTTTCTTTGCTTTTCTAGGCACACCGTCTTAGCTGACGGTGTGAGCGAATATACCCCTTTCTCAAACTTTTGTCAAGTACTTTTGGTAAGGTTTTTGCTAAAAAAATAATTTTTAGATCTGTTTTAAGATTACTGTATTAAAAAGGGCTTAACTCTATTTTTAGTACTCTCCACTATTGAGCACAATAGTAAAAAGGTGCTCTTTATCTTTATCCTTGTAAACAAAACTCATATTAAGCTTATCCTTCCTAAATTGCTCAATATTAGTCTGGGACTTAAATTCAGTGATAAGAGCTTCTCTGGTAGCAGCCTCAATTATATTCCACACCTCAGGCGTATTATTTTCTTTAACCATTTCGGTAAAAGAATAAACATATTGAAGAGTATGAGAGCTTTCAATATATTCAACTGCATCAAGTTGAATATTCTCATCTATCTTTGTCGGACACTGTTTGTTTAAAGCATCTGCTATAGCTTTGTAATTAGTTTTATATCCGCCTTTATCGCTGTCTTTAGAACAAGCAAAACAGAATACAAAACAGATCATTATTGCCGCTAAAAAACTTATTTTTTTGATTATTTTCATCTTAATTTCCTATCTAAGTTTCCTAAATTTTAAGTTAATTATTTTTTAACTAATATTCCGTATGCTTAAAATCAAATACAAAAAGATCTTTACCTTCCATATCTTTAAAAACATAAACAAGCTTTACCTTGTCTTTTCTAAACATATCCAGCGCAGCCTGACCTTTTAACTTGGATAACATAGTATCCCTCATCATTCCGGCTGCAAGATCAGTAGCATTAGCGGGAAGATCGGATTTTTTTACGTTTATTATGCTGTAATTATAAATTAGAGCATTTTCTTTCCCTTTGTATTGAACGGAATCAAGCCTTGTTATTTCATCAAGCATTACAGGACACTGTTTTGTTGCGGCCTCTGCTACCAGCTCATATTTACTTAAATCGCCATTTGCTTGAGCGGGAGCATTTTTTTTCTCATTTGTTTTACATGAAAAAACAAACAAAACAGAGATGGTTAAAACCAAAAGAATAATCTTTCTACATATTTTCATTTTTTTCTCCTATGAACGTCATTTTATCACAATTAAAAAAAATATATAAGAGCTTAAAATAAATTAGATGTAAACAAATTTCAGGAAACCACAACACTAAAACCGAACCTTGACGGCAATGTCTTACTATGATATAATCGATTGAAATTAAGAGTTCAGTATGGCTATATAAAAGCTGTGCTTTATAGGAGGATTTTATGATTATTGGTATTCCTAAGGAAATCATGCATGGAGAAGACCGTGTTGCCGCTACTCCGGAAACATGCGAGCTTTTGGTTAAGGACGGACACAAGGTTTTAGTGGAAAAAGGGGCCGGTGAAGGCGCCTATTTCCATGATCCGGAATATGAAAAGGCCGGAGCGGAAATAGTTTCCGATGTTAAAAAGCTTTTTTCCGATTCGGAAATAATTTTAAAGGTAAAAGAACCCCTTTATAATGATGCAATGGGCTGCCACGAAATAGATATGATGCACAAAGGACAGTATCTTATCACTTTTATTCACCCTGCAGCTCCGGTTAACCACGAAATGGTTAAAAATATGGCAAAAAAAGGCGTTATTTCTTTAACCCTCGACGGAGTTCCTCGAATTTCAAGAGCACAAAACATGGATGCTCTTACTTCGATGAGTACCTGTGCAGGTTATAAAGGAATATTAATTGCTGCAAATCTCTTGCCGCGATTTATCCCTCAAATTTTCTGTGCCGTAGGTATGATTAAACCTATGAATGTCTTAGTAGTCGGAACAGGTGTAGGAGGCTTACAGGCTCTCGCAACTGCCAAAAGACTTGGAGCAGTAACCTATGCAGCCGATATCCGGCCTGCAGCCCGTGAACAGGCTCAGTCCCTTGGTGCAAAGATTATCGACTTAGGCGTTCCCGAAAATGAGGCCATCGGAGAGGGCGGCTACGCCCTTCATCTAAAAAAAGAGACCCTCGAAAACGAAAGAAAGCTGCTTGCTCCTCATATTAAGGATATGGACATAATCTTCCTTTCGGCCCTTGTTCCGGGAAAACTCGCTCCGGTTATAATCACCGAAGAAATGGTAAAGACCATGAAACCCGGCTCGGTAATCGTTGATATTTCAATCGACCAAGGCGGAAACTGTGAGTTAACACCTCCGGGCGAAGTTGTCAAAAAGCACAATGTTCACCTTGTAGGTATTAAAAACATCCCCGGACTTCTTCCCTCAAGCTCTACATGGATGTTTGCTCAAAATATTTGCAACCTTACCCGCTATCTTATCAAGGACGGAAAAATCGAGCTTGACCGAAATGATGACATTGTCAAAGGTATTCTTACCACTATTGACGGTGAAATCGTTCATAAGGGAGCCAGGGAGGCAATGGGCATATGAGTCTGGAATTGATACTGGTTCTTGTCTTTGTTGTAACGACCCTTATAGGCTACAAACTGATCAAGAATGTACCAAGTCTTTTGCATACCCCTCTTATGTCGGGTATGAATGCCTTATCCGGCATTACTATTTTGGCTACAATGACCGCTACGGCATATGCAGTTACAACAGGCAGCAAGATTTTCGGCTGTATAGGCATCATTTGTGCAACAATAAACGTAGTTGCAGGCTTCGGTCTTACGGACAGAATGCTTAAAATGTTTAAAACAGGCAATGAATCTAAAGAGGATACAAAATGACGGATACGGTTTATTATATTATTTGCGGAGTACTCAGCATTGGGGTTCTTTTAGGAATCAATATGATGAGTAAGGTTAAATCGGCAGTTAAGGGAAACCGTTTAAGTGCCCTTTGTATGCTCGCAGCCGTATGCGTAACCCTTTATAAATATAATATATTCTCTGCAGGAATGATGTGGGCAGGGCTTGCGATAGGAGCGGCAATCGGTATTTACCTAACAATAAAGGTAGAAATGATTACCATGCCCCAAACAGTTGCCTTACTCAACGGCTTAGGCGGAGCAGCTTCGGCTGTTGCAGCCCTCTTAACTCTCGCAGCGGTTAATACTCAAGCAGGAATATTTGCTATTGTTACAGGAGGAATAGCCTTAGCAGTAGGAGCTTTAACCTTTTCAGGCAGCTTAATAGCTGCAGGAAAGCTTCACAAGCTTCTTCCTCAAAAACCCACGGTTCTGCCTGCTCATCAGGCTTTGACCACAGTCAGCTTTTTAGGAATGATAGCCTTCATCGTTCTTCTTCCTATTAAACCTGAACTAATGATAATCATTTCGGTTGCAGGGCTTGTAATAAGCCTGCTTTTCGGCATCTTCTTTGCTATACGCGTAGGCGGAGCGGACATGCCGATTACGATTTCTCTTTTAAACTCAACATCGGGTGTTGCGGCCTCAATTGCAGGTATGGCGATAGGAGATATTCTCTTGGTATCGGTAGGAGGCATAGTCGGAGCTTCGGGGCTCCTGCTTACCCAGATTATGTGCAGGGCAATGAATAGGAGCCTAGCTTCAATTCTTTTCAGTAAGGCGGCTTCTCCGGCTAAACCGGCAAAACCTGCACAGCCTGCAAGCCCTTCAGAATCTTCATCAAAAGAAGCGTCAGAGAAACAAGCTCAGCAAACGGGAGAAGCAAAACCTGCTCAACAAGAGCTTACGGCAACAGGACATGCCGATAAATCGCAGCTTACCTCATGGTTTAATGATGCTAAGGAAATCATCGTTATCCCCGGCTACGGCATGGCTCTTTCACAAGCCCAAGGCTTGGTAAAACAGCTGGCAGATAAACTTGAATCTATGGGAAAAAATGTGCGTTTTGCCATTCACCCCGTTGCAGGAAGAATGCCCGGCCATATGAATGTGCTTTTATGCGAAGTTGACATTCCCTATGACAAGCTCTACGAAATGGAAGCTATAAATCCGGACTTTGATAAGACGGATTTGGCTATAATCATAGGAGCAAGCGATGTTGTAAACCCCGCCGCAAACACGGCAGAAGGTACACCCATCTACGGAATGCCGGTCTTGGCTGCAGAAAAAGCTAAAAAGCTAATCATCTGTAACTTTGACCTACAGCCAGGCTATGCGGGAGTTCCAAATCCCTTGTATGAACCTAATCCCAACACCATGATGCTCTTAGGCGATGCAAAGGATAGCATAAACACCATGCTCGACTCTCTTAGAACTAAGGGAGGAACCGCAGGAAGCTCTTCAGGCGGAGAATCCGCCAACTCAGGAGCGGAAGTAAGCCAAAAACAAGCCGGAACGGAAGCTCAAATAGGCCCTTGGTTTAAGGAAGCAAAGGAAATCATCGTTATACCCGGCTACGGCATGGCTCTTTCACAGGCTCAAGGCTTGGTAAAACAGCTTGCAGATAAACTTGAATCTATGGGAAAAAATGTGCGTTTTGCCATTCACCCCGTTGCAGGAAGAATGCCCGGCCACATGAATGTGCTTTTATGCGAAGTTGACATTCCCTATGACAAGCTCTACGAAATGGAAGCTATAAATCCCGACTTTGATAAAACGGATTTAGCCATAATCATCGGGGCAAGCGATGTTGTAAACCCCGCCGCAAACACGGCAGAAGGCACGCCCATCTACGGAATGCCGGTCTTGGCTGCAGAAAAAGCTAAAAAGCTAATCATCTGTAACTTTGACCTACAGCCAGGCTATGCGGGAGTTCCAAATCCCTTGTATGAACCTAATCCCAACACCATGATGCTCTTAGGCGATGCAAAGGATAGTTTAAACAAGATATTGGAAAATCTATAACAAAATTTTAAGGGGCTTTTAAAAGCCCCTTTTTTTTGCAGCTTGACTATCTATTTCTTCCCATAAAACGTTATTTTCATGCGGTACACAGTCTTGCACCCAATACCACCAAAAATAACCGCCTATAAAATTCTTTGTATATTTAGGCATACCATAATAATGGCGTATCATGTTAAGTTTTGTTTTTTCGTCGGCGTTTTCATCAGTACTTCCGCATTCCCCTATACCCAGTTTTGAGTTTGGAAAGATACTTTCCAAAACGGCAAAAATTTTTCCCCAGTCAGGCTGAAAACCTTCATTATCGTCTTCGTAATAGCTTACCAAAAGATAATCTACATTATTTTTTATGCGGGGAGGCAGATAGGTTTTAAGCCAATCAATCATCTCAATTTTTTGCATTCCGGGAGCAAAAGCATAAGCAGTTACAACCGTAATTCCCTCCTTTGATTTGATAAAGTCATAGGCTGCCGCTACCTTATCAGCAATCAGTTTAGGATTTTTGCCGAGCCAATCCTCTCCGTTAATTTCGTTTCCGATCTCCCACATATCGGTGTATTTTCCAAGGACCTCATATGCCGTTTTAAAACGCTTTTTATACGAATAAACCGTTTTGTAATATTTCATGTCATAAGAATCCACGGGACAAGCCAATATGTAAGCAACCTTGCCGATTTCTTCAAAAATAGGAATATACATGGAAACGGATTCATCCTTAGACATAACGATACGAACTGTGGGTTTTGTTTTCATGTTTTTTAGGGCATTTACCACAGCTTCAAGCTTAACGGTTTCATACCACGAGTCATCTATCGTAATACCTAAAATAAAGTCTTGGTCTTGAAACCGGATTTTTGAACCTTGTTCTTGAGCAAACAGCATACCTGCAAAAATACAACTTAAAAAAAACAGGTAAAGTTTTTTATATTTAAACTTCATATCTTTTACCATCCGCAGCGTATTGTAAATTCTTACATAACAAACCTGCCTTACATTATATTACTTATTTCAAATTTTTTCACCTGCGTCGGCTTTTTTAAATTCTCTTAATCTTTTTTTTGGAATACCGATAATCTATCACGAGGACTATTATGTTAAAAAAATACATAAGCTGTATATTATTTTTTATTTTTTTCGGGTTAGCTTTTGCGGATACGGCAGCCTTTGCTTGCTTTCAAAATAAAGATGCACACGAAAAATGCAGAAATATTACCGAAATTTTTGAAGACAACCTTTTTGACAAGTTTTTTGATGAGGGTTTTATTGCTACCAGTATTCCTATCAGCGAAGTAAAATCGGAAGAAGAAATTTCGCTTACATCAATAAAGGCTTTTTTTGAAGAATGCCCGAATTATCTGATTATCTTTTATATGCAATACGGTACCGAACTCCTATTTAACGAAAAAAAACAATTAAAAGAAGCGGATTGGCAAAAAATGACCGTCCGTATGTTAGATTGTGCGAGTGAAAAAGAAATATATAAAAAAACCATCGATATCACTAAACTAAAAGAAAAAGACGTAGAAAAAAAGGCCGAAAAAATGGCTGATCAAATATCAAAAGAAATATTCGAGGCAATCAGCAGGAGATAAGGAGAGGGATTATGAACAAAAAAATTTTATTTTCATTGATATTCATTATATCGTTTTCATGTATATGGGCGGTTTGGGAAGGAAACGGAGGAATCGGCTCTTCTACCGATTTTCCGGCTGAAGGCTTATTTGTCAGAAGCGATATGTTTCCTAAACACACCCTTTTGGAAATAACAAACCTTGAAAAAAATGTTAAGGCAAGGGCCGTTGTTATAGGGCCATCAGGAATTCCCGGTCTTCTGGCCAGTCTGTCACCCGAATTGGGAGAAAAGCTCGGAGTTCCGCGGGGAAAGGTTATCAGAATAAGAGTCCTTACGCCTAGTCCGGTAAATGAAGAAGGCGATGACGGAAAAAGTATTTCGGCCGCCGGCCCTGAATCTCAAGACTTAGATAACAACCCGGCCATCTTTGTAGCATCTCATTCGGATTTACCGAATGCAAATCTCAAAAAAGAAGAAGCCGAATCCGTATCCGAAAATACAGGCTCAGATACAATTCTCTACGATGATCTTAAAAGCCCTATTGAAGATACACCCTCGGAAACGGCTGAAGATGTTCCTGTAGTAGAAGAAGTTCCTGATGTGAATGCTATACCTGATCCCGTAGTTGAAGAACCTGAAGTAGAACCAATTAAAGAGGTTGAAAAGGTTGAAGAGAAACCTGCCGAAGATTCATCTTTGATGTATGCACCTGAAACCGTAGCTCCCATAACCGAAACCTATATGGAACCGGCAAAGGAAAATCCTCCTATAACGGTGGATCCTATAAATGAACCCGCAGCAAAACCGGAAGCGGCCCCTGCTCCTGTAACCGAGGTATCGGAACCGCAAAAACCCGAACAGCCTAAAGAAGAGATAGAAGACGTTGAAGTTGTAGATCCTGTAGTAGAACCTGTTGATGAAGCTCCGGTTGAAGAAAAAAAGGTTGACACAGTTGCCGCCGTTACCCCAAAAAATGAGCCTATTGCAGATAAAAAAGAAGACCCTCCGGCTCCTGCTGAGGAGACATCGGTTGAAGAAACACCGGTCGAAGAAGCCGAAGATTCAGGCACGTATGACGAAACCGATTCGGATATATATACTACAGCCGAAGAAAAGCCCGAAGAAGAATCCGCAGTTCCTGTAAATGAAATTAAGCCTGTTTCAAGCAAACTGGAAAAAGGCAAAACCTATGTTCAGATAGTAATCTATGACGATAAATACAACCGCGATGATGTTCTAAAAAAATACGGGAAAAAATATCCTATGGTAGTGGAAGAAAGGCTTGTAAAAAACAACACAAGATATACCATATTTGTAGGGCCTTTAAAGCCTGATGAAACCGGCGCTGTTCTTGAACGTTTTAAGCAGCTTGGCTTTAAGGATGCCTTTCTCAAGAAGGGAAAATAAAATCCGGTAATTGGTAATCACTTGTCATTAAAGTGTGTAGTCGGTAATTAAACCGATTACACATTTTTTTTGCGAAGAACCGCATGCCATATTTTACCGGTTGGGCTATTCCAAAAAATCCATACGTATAATACTCATCTTCATAATCCCATCTCCATCCTTTGCAAGGAATCGATGCATTCCGCGGATACCGGGATTTTTCATGTCATCCAAGGATATATCCCTTGAGAGAGAATTTTTCTATATCATCAAAAACAATAAATTTAATCCTGCTAAAGTTTTACTACAAATGTTTTAAAACTTTGTCCCTCATGCAAAACGGGTAGCACAAAAACATCGGAGTTAAAAAATGTTTTTATGTTTTCATTTGTAATAAGCAAATCAATGCTGCCGAACAAAAAGTGGCCTTCCGAAAGCAATAAGCCCTTATCGGCAATGATCAGCATATTTTGTATGTGATGAGAATTTATGATTATTGTAGTTTTATTTTGGCGTGAAAGTTTTTTTAACGTTTTTAATACCCGGCCTTGATTGTAAAAATCCAAATTGGATTCCGGCTCATCAAGAATCAAAATACGGGGCTTACAAACAAGAGCCTTTGCAATGTAGGCAAGTTGTAATTCTCCTCCGCTTATTTCATTACAAAAACGATTTTTTAAGAAGGCTATATCGAGTTCTTCCATAACGGCAAGGGATGCCTCATAATCTTTTTTTGACGGAGAAGCAAAGTACCCGTTTACGGAACTTCTTCCGAACGAAACAAAATCAAGGACCGTGTACGAAAAAGAAGGCACCTTTGCCTGAGGAACATAGCCTAAAAAGTTTGTCCGTTTTTCTACAGGCTTTCCCATGATTAAAGAACTCCCTGATGACCATGTAAGAATTCCCGCAAGACATTTTATAAAGGTGGTTTTTCCGATGCCGTTGCGTTCCATAACGGCAAGGATTTCACCCTCCTTTAAATAAAATATGCCGTTTCAAATCGATGGTTTCAATACGTTTATCCCCTATACAAATTGCATATATATCCTTGAAATCTATATTAAAACGTCCAATTAAACACGAAAAAAAGGCAGCAGTTATTATCATTAAAATAAGGTATAGAAAACCGTCAACATAATTTTTTTATCCTTTTCGCAATCTTCTTTTTTTATAAGATTCCGAAAAGGAAAGATGCCGGAAGCGATTATTAAATCGTAATCATTCCGTATGTCGTCTTTTAGAAAATCGCCTTCTATTATTTTAACCGTATTTTTTAAGGAAATCTGTTTTATGTAATCATAGGCAATTTTTGCAACAACGGGCCTTTCAAATAAGGTATAGGAAGCACAGGGGTATTGCTTCGCAATTGCACCGAGCATGACACCGGCTCCTCCGCCAAGGTCAAGTACGTTTTTAGGTCCCTTTTTACATGATGAGTTTACGGCGGCCAGCAAGGTTTGTTTTCTAAAAGTTAGAATTTCTTGGATATTAATTTGTGCCATTTCCGCAAAATCAAAAAACTTATTTTGAGAGAACTTTTCAGTATTTTTTTCTTGATTAGAATCTATAAGTTCTTTTATGTTTACAAGGGCGGATAGTTTTTTCCTAAAAAGTAAAACTTCTCCTATGTATTCGGAACTTTTTTTAGATAAAAACCGAACACTTTTTTTCATTTCCTATTGACAGAAAAAATAAATAATGTTATCCTTTGCAAACTTAGCTATGGCTAACATCTTTCTTTTATAAGAAATATGGTTAAAACTTTTGTTTTGGAGGTTTTTATGAAAAACAAATTATTTATTATTTTGGGTTTCCTTTGTATGAGTACCCTGCTGTTTGCAGGAGGAAGCAAGGAAGGCAGTACGAAACAGGAAAAAGGCCGTGAAATGTACGGCTATATGGTTCCTGCATCCGTTCCTCAAAGGACTGCTGTAGGACAGGTTGTTCTATTACAGATGCTTGACATGCTTGATGTCGATATAGTTGCAAGACCTTCGACAAAACGGGAAATAAGTGCAAGGTATAAGGATAAAACGGAAATCGGTATGCCGATGCGCGTTGATCTTGAAAAGCTTAAGGAAGTAAACCCCGACTTTTATTTGGCAACCGGTGATAGGGGTGCACCTATTGCAGAACAATTAAAGGCTTTAAATATCCCTGCGGAGTTTTTGCAGACTACAACCTACACCGATATTTTAAATTCGATGAAGTACTTAGGTGAGGTTTACAACAAGCAAAAAGAAGCCGCAGCTTATGTAAAAGAAGTCGAAGATGTGGTTGCAAAGGTTAAAGCTGCCAATAAAAATAAAAAACCTCTTAAAGTTTTAATTATTGCAGGTTTTCCCAACAGTATGAGTATACATACGGAAGGTTCTTTTGTCGGCAGTTTAATAAAGGTCTTAGGTGCGGAAAATATATGGAAGGACAATACGGTAAAAAATACTACGGTTCCTATGAATCTGGAGCTGGTAAAGGCTTCCAATCCCGATATTATTTTGCTTACCAGCCACGGTGATGCAAAAGATACTGCAAAAATGTACGAAAAAGAATTTCAAAGTGATTTTTGGCAAAAAATTGATGCCGTTAAAAATAAGAGATATTATAGTTTGGATACCCGAATATTCTTTATTGCAGGGTCCCCTTATATACCGGAAGCTCTGGAAACTTTAGGCAACTACTTTTATGGAAGTAAGTAGATGGTAATACAGGTGAAAAAAGCAGGTGTTTTTATTGTTTTATCTCTATTACTTATAGTTTTGTTTTTTTCATCTGTTGCATCGGGTTCGCTCAAATTTTCATTTGCACAAATTTGGGCGGCCCTGTGCGGCAGAGGGGAGCAGCTCGTTACCGATGTAATCTTTGATTTAAGGCTTCCGCGTGTCCTTGTTGCCCTTGTCGTCGGAATGAATCTTGCATCTGCCGGAGCTTTGATGCAGGCGGTTATGCAAAATCCCTTGGCGGATCCCGGTATTATCGGCGTTTCTGCAGGAGCCAGTGTCGCCGGGGTTATATTGATGCTCGCTCTTCCTCAGTATGCATACTTGGTACCGCCTGCGGCTTTTGTCGGGGCGATATTTGCAGCCTTTTTAATATATCTTTTAGCATGGAAAGACGGGTTTACTCCCGTACGAATTATTCTATCGGGAGTTGCAATCAATGCTCTTTTGGGAAGCCTTACCGGTTTGGTTACCATTTTATTTAGCGACAGGCTTCAGGGTGCGTTGATGTGGCTTAACGGAAGTTTGTCAGGAAAAACGTGGCGGCATTTTCAAGTGCTTATTGTATACAGTATTCCGGCCCTGATACTTGCTCTTCTTTGTATTAGGGCAGCGAATGTCTTATTGCTGGGAGATGAAAAAGCAAAAAGTCTTGGGGTAAGTGTCAACCGCTGCCGTGTATTTCTTTCGATTATCGGGGCTTTTTTGGCAGGGATATCGACTTCGACTGTCGGAATCATCGGTTTTATAGGTTTGGTTATCCCCCATATCATGAGGATGCTGGTCGGGTCGGATTATAAGAGTCTATTACCGTTTTCAATGTTCAGCGGAGCAGTTTTGCTGCTCGGAGCGGATACTTTTGCCCGTACTATTGCTTCACCGATTGAATTGCCTGTAGGAATTGTAATGTCGATATTCGGAGCACCGTTTTTTCTGTACCTTTTGAGAAGTTCCGGTAAAAGGAAATAGGGAGGAACTTTTGTTATGACAGCTGTTTCTGCAAAAGACATTTCGTTAAGATACGATAAAAAAGATGTAGTAAAAAGTTTTTCGGCGGATTTTACGCAAGGAAAAATTATTTCGATAATAGGGCCTAACGGCTCCGGAAAATCAACCATTTTACGCAGTTTTGCCCGCCTTTTAAATACTGCATGCGGCCAAATATCCCTTTTCGATACCGATATCGCAACAGTATCAAAAAAGGAATTTGCAAAACGATTGGCAATTTTATTGCAGCACAATATCTCGCCTGAAGATATTACGGTAAAAAATCTGATATACTTCGGCAGATGTCCGCATAAAAAATGGTATCAGCAATTTGAAAAAAGAGATGAAGACATTTTACAACAAGTCCTTATCCAAACGGACTTAGTCGACTTTGCCGAAAAAAAAGTTTGCATGCTTTCAGGCGGCGAAAGACAGCGTGTCTGGCTTGCAATGGCATTGGCACAGCAGCCTCAGGTGCTACTGCTGGATGAGCCTACCACCTATTTGGATATAGGTTATCAGCTGGAACTTTTGGACCTTGTTTACGATTTAAATCGAAACACTAATCTTTCGATTATTATGGTATTGCACGATTTAAATCAGGCAGCACAATATAGCGATGAAATTATCGTATTAAAAGACGGCAAACTTTACAAAAAAGGGACACCGCAAGAAATTTTTACTTCAGAACTTATAAAACAAATTTACGGTATAGACTGTAAAGTTATTTATGACGAAGAGGAACATTTTCCGATCGTATTGCCTAAAAGAAAAGGCAAAATCTAAATCAAAAATCAATTAGGAGAATTATTTATGAAAATTTTATTGACTTATTCAAGTAAAACTGGGAACACCAAGGCTGTAGCAGAAGCCGTATTAAAAACTCTTCCTCAGGGAACCGATTTTTTTGCAGTGAGCGAAGTTAAAGACGTAAACAATTATGATGCGGTCATTGTAGGTTTTTGGATCGATAAAGGCCTTCCAAATGAAGAAGCATTAAATTTTATGGAAACGATTAAAAACAAAAAAACGGGCTATTTCTTTACATTGGGAGCCTATCCCGATTCTCCCCATGCGGAAGATTGCCATAAAAGCGCAAAAGAGCTTTTAACAAAAAACGGAAATGAAGTGCTTGCAGGATTCGGCTGTCAAGGAAAAATAGATCCGGCTCTTACCGAAATGTTTAAATCCTTACCTAAAGATCATCCGCACTACATGAATGAAGAAAGAAGAAAACGCCATGAAGAGGCAGCAAAACATCCTGATAAAAAAGATTTTGAAAATGCAAAAAAAGCATTTGAAAATTTCGGAAGATAATTAAAATCTGCCGGTTAAAATTAACATAAGGAGCATTCTATAAATGACTGCAGAAGATATTTTAAATTGTTCATTTAAAGACCGCAAAAAATCTCATCACGATACAGGAATGGGTTCCATGAAATATTCAAAAGGAATGAGGTCTTTGGAAAAAGCCCTTTCAGAACCCAATACACAAAACGGGAAAAAATCCATTTACATCCACGTACCCTATTGTAAAAAAATTTGCAATTTTTGCAGCATGAGGCGGACAATAAACCCGGTACCGGATGACTACGCCGCCCTTGTGATAAGGCAGATTGAAAATTACGGTAAGACGGAATATGTAAAAACCTCAAACATAAATTCGGTTTATTTCGGAGGCGGAACACCTACAACCCTGCCTGCAAAACAGCTTGCCGAAATACTTAAAGCTCTTCAAAAAAATTTTAACATAGCAAAAGATGCCGAAATTTCGATGGAGACTACCGTTTCTGAATTGGATGACGAAAAGCTTAAAATTCTTTTTGAAAACGGTTTAAACAGAATAAGTGCCGGTATTCAAACCTTTAATGATGAAGGACGAAAAACATTGGGCAGAATCGGAAACGGCGAAAATGCGGAAAATTTTTTGAGACGAGCTTTTAAAACCGGCTTTAAAAATGTCAACATCGATATTATTTATAATTATCCCGGTGAAACAAAGGAAATATTAAAGGATGACTTACATAAGGCCTTTGCCTTAGATATTGCAGGTTTTTCTTTTTACTCTCTCATCGTAATGGATACTTCCAAGATAGGCCGCAGTGTCGATAAAGAAGAATATGCCGAAAAAACGCTTCATCAGGATGCAGAGTTCTTTTTGACCATTTTGGAAGAAAGCCGAAAAGCAGGTTACGATTTTTTAGAGATAACAAAACTTGTAAAACCCGGCAGAGACAACTACGAATATATCAGAAGCGGGCACCTAGGCGGCGATATTTTTCCTGTGGGGGCCGGAGCCGGAGGCTTCGTAAATAATACGGCCGTAATGAATCCCCTCGACAAAGAAAAATTTGCGGATCAAATTAACGGCTTTGATAAAACTTCGGGTATGTGGATAAGCGAAGATTATCGCAGAATAAAAAGATTTTCAGGACAGCTTCAAGAAGGATTGTTGGATTTAAGTTTTTTGACAAAAGAAGAGTCGGATAAAATCTATGATATGCTTACCGGATTGGAAAAAGAGACTTTGATCAAAAAAGATGAAGGCTCCAAAAATTATAAATTTACCGACAAGGGCTTTTTTTGGGGCAACAGTCTTGCAGCCGAACTTGGAAAAAGCATTTTTTAATAACAAAAAGAATTAAAGAAGGAAGCGGCATAAAGGCAATTCCCCTACCCCCTTGCCGTTTTGCCGTTTTTTTTGTATCTTATACCCACGATAATTAATAAATTAATATAGATTCTTAAGGAGAGCTAAAATGGCTAAACAATTATTGTTTAATGAAGAGGCTAGAAAAAGCCTGCTTGCCGGTGTTGAACAAATTTCAAATGCAGTAAAGGTTACACTCGGACCCAAGGGACGAAACGTTCTTATCGATAAAAGTTTCGGTGCCCCTACAGTTACAAAGGACGGCGTATCCGTAGCACGCGAAGTCGAACTTGAAAACAAATTTGAAAATATGGGTGCCCAGCTTTTAAAAGAAGTTGCAACAAAAACAAATGATGTTGCAGGTGACGGAACCACAACAGCTACCGTTCTTGCATACTCCATGGTAAAAGAAGGCTTAAAGGCCGTAGCTGCCGGAATGACTCCGCTTGAATTAAAACGCGGTATCGACAAGGCTGTAGCTATTGCCGTTGAAGATATTCAAAAAAATTCGAAAGAAATTAAGGGCTCGGAAGAAGTTGCCCACGTTGCCTCCGTTTCTGCAAACAATGATGCGGAAATCGGTAAAATCATCGCCGACGCCATTGCCAAGGTAGGAAAGGACGGCGTTATCGATGTAGGCGAAGCCCAGACAATGGAAACCGTTACAGACTATGTAGAAGGTATGCAGTTCGATAGGGGATATATTTCTTCTTACTTTGTAACCGACAGAGACAGAATGGAAACCGTTTTTGAAAATCCCTACATTCTTATCTACGATAAATCAATCTCTACAATGAAGGACCTTCTCCCCCTATTGGAGCAGGTAGCCCAATCAGGCCGCCCTCTTTTAATCATCGCAGAAGATGTTGAAGGCGAGGCCCTCGCAACCTTGGTTGTAAACAGCCTCCGAGGTGCATTAAAGACATGTGCAGTTAAGGCCCCCGGTTTCGGCGACAGAAGAAAGGAAATGCTTGAAGACATAGCCGTTTTAACGGGCGGACAGGTTGTTTCGGAAGAATTAGGCTTTAAGCTTGAAGCAGCTCAAATTTCAATGCTGGGACAGGCAAAGAGCATAAAAATCGATAAAGACAACACTATGATTATCGATGGAGCCGGAAAATCAAAGGACATTAAAGACAGAGTTACCCAGATCAAGGCCCAGCTTGATGCAACCGATTCGGAGTACGACAGCGAAAAACTAAGAGAAAGATTGGCTAAGCTTTCAGGCGGCGTTGCCGTTATCAAGATCGGTGCCGTAACCGAAGTTGAAATGAAAGAGAAAAAGCACAGAGTTGAAGATGCTCTTTCGGCAACAAGAGCCGCTATCGAAGAAGGTATCGTTGCAGGAGGCGGTCTTGCAATGATTCAGGCCATTGCAGCCTTAGAAAAGGCCGATATGAGCTCTCTTACAGAGGACGAAAAAGTAGGCTTTAAGATCGTAAAACGAGCCCTCGAAGAACCGATCCGCCAAATTGCAGAAAATGCCGGTTTGGACGGAGCAGTTATTGCAGAAAAGGCTAAGGAAAAGAAGGGTGTAGGCTTTGATGCCGCTAAAATGGAATGGACGGATATGGTAAAAGCCGGTATCATCGACCCTGCCAAGGTTACCCGTTCCGCATTGCAGAACGCAGCTTCAATTGCAAGCCTGTTGCTGACAACCGAATGTGCAATTACGGACATCCCTGAAAAACAGGCAGGTCCTGCGATGCCATCACCCGACATGGGCGGCATGGGAATGTATTAAAGTATATAAGAAAATGAAGACCGTTATGATGTTTAACATAACGGTCTTTTTTTATATTCTTGTAAAATCATAAAAATTACCTTGCTATTTTTTTAAATATATATTACAATGCTTTTATGAGTGATGATATAATTTCAGAATTAGGGATAAATGCATCAAGCAAAGATACTGTTGAACTTGATTCTCTTACATTGGAAGCCTTAAAAAAAGGCCCTATAGATATATTTGATAATGTATACCTCGGTGAAACAAGACCGCATTCTCTTATCCTTTGTATAGATGTACGCGGCTTTAGCGATTTTATGTGTAATAACGAAGAAACGGTTGTTTTCGGTCTAATTAAATCTTTTACATCCAACTTCCTTTCCTGCCTTAATCAGTTTGGTTATAATTGTTCTTATTATAAACTGCTTGGAGACGGAGCCTTAGTTATATGGGATAAGCTGGATGGGGTTGCAATAAAAGAAGCCGTTACGGTTTTTACTACATATGTAGAATTTACAAGAGAAGAACTATTTAAACCCTACGGAAATCTGGCAATAGGAGGTGCTTTAGTCCTAGATAAGGTATACAAATATGAAATTTCGGCAGAAGCATCTCAATTAAAATATAGAGATTATGTAGGTTACGGCATCAATCTTGCATGCCGCCTTCAAAACCTTGCAGCAGGCGGAGAACTTATCGTAAGTAAAAAATTGGTTGACATCGGTGCAATATATGCAACAAAAAATACAAACCCTGAAGTAATGAAAAAACTCAGAGCCCTTAAAGGAGTTAAACCTGAAGACAGGGAAGCTATCTTTTTGTATAAGGATATAAATCCGAAAATTATTTCGATATTTAAAGTTTTAAGCTTAGATTTCTAAATTAGGACTTGACATAAATGTATATTTTTTATATACTCAAAGCTCTTACGGCGGTATAGCTCAGTTGGCAGAGCAAACGGCTCATATCCGTTAGGTCATAGGTTCAAGCCCTATTGCCGCTAATCTTTTTTAAAGGCACTCAAATGAGTGCCTTTTTTTATTGTTTGTTTCACATCTTTATAGCTATTATAGACTTACACGATTATCACGTAAAGCACGATTTAACATTATTTTAGTTGTTTCTACTTTATTTTGCTTTATTTTTGCCGATATTGTAAGCAGTTTGTAAACTATATGTAAGCTATGAAACTTACTAAAGTGAGGGAAATATGAGCGTAAAACTATGGATTAACCGCAATAAAATATATCTTAGTATATATATCAGCGGTAAACGTTGGAGGGAAAGCACAGGGCTTACGGTTACTACCGATAAGGCTCAAAATAAGGTAGTTATGGATATGGCAGAAGTTTTGAGGAGCAAAAGGGAAGTTTCATTGATTGCCGTAAGTAACGGCTTATCAGATCCTGCTCTTACCAAAATAACCGTCCTTGAATATGTAAAAAATGCGGCTGCAGAAAAAAATAAAAAGCACCCGCTTCATAAGGTTGTTCTCTGGATTGAAAAAATATCGCCAACCTTAAAAATGGATGCTTTAACGCCGACATGGTTTGAAAACTTCCAGCAGACACTACAAAGAGAAACGGAGCTATCGCCTTATACTTGCGAAAATTACGCCTGCTCTTTACGTACTCTTTTTAAAAAGGCCGTAAGAGACGGAGTGCTGGTTAAAGATCCTACAATAGGAGTTAAACACATTCATTGCCCTGAAAGCATTAAAGAATTCTTAATGCCGGAAGATATTAGAAAATTGGCTGCAGAACCTATAGGCGGGATTTTAGGGGCGGATGTAAAAAAAGCCTTTTTGTTTGCATGCTGTACGGGCCTACGAATAAGCGACTTAAAAAGCTTAAAATGGGGCGGCGTATCTTTTGAGAAAAAGACACTTACAAAGATTCAACAGAAAACAAAGAGGGCCGTATATTTGCCTATCAAAGATGAGGCTATAGCTTTTTTGCACCTTCTTGCAGAGGAAAACCCGAACAGAACGGATGAAGATTTTATTTTTCCTCATGTTGCAACGACCGGCACCAATATGAATCAGTATTTAATAGAATGGGGCAAGCGGGCCGGAGTCAGACAGAAGATAGGCTGGCACTTGGCAAGACATACCCACGCTACCCTGCTTTTGGAGTCCGGGGCGGACTTATATACGGTTCAAAAACTTTTAGGCCATACCAAGATAAGCACCACGGCACAATATACACAAGTTACGGACAGGAAGAAAAAAGAGGCTATAGATTTGCTGCCTGATTACGGGATTGTGGGGGATTAGTAAAATTTATTTATCATTTTTCTTTGTGATTTTTTTCCATA
The DNA here is from genome assembly GCF_000008185.1 of Treponema denticola ATCC 35405. Lineage (NCBI taxonomy): Bacteria > Pseudomonadati > Spirochaetota > Spirochaetia > Treponematales > Treponemataceae > Treponema > Treponema denticola. Next base: position 1,201,305 of record NC_002967.9, on the reverse strand, counting down.
GGAATACACACAGCCCGATATAACCTATATTGAGTAAATAAAACATAGCACCCAAGTTGTATAAAGGCATATCAAGGATTACGCCTAAGCCTCCAAAAATCACAAAATATAGCACTATACATAATAATACAGCTAAAAAATAACGCATTTTATACCTCAAATTATTTTTTTATTATAACTAAGCTTCTTAATCCTGATATTTCCAAAGTTCGTCTGCATCCCAGAGTTCTTTTGCCGGCTCATAACCATTCTCATAGGCTTGCTTTATCCAATATGCAGCTTGTTTTTTGTCAGCCAGTATTCCATCTCCATTAGAATACATTAGACCAAGATTAAACTGGGCGAATGCGAGTCCTTTTTCGGCAGATTTAGTGTACCAATAAAAAGCTTGTTTTTTGTCAGCCAGTATTCCATCTCCATTATAATACATAAGAGCAAGATTAAACTGTGCTTCTGCATATCCCTGTTCGGCAGCTTTTTTGAACCAATAAAAAGCTTGTTTTTTATCAGTCAGTATTCCATTGCCTTTGTAATACATACCACCAAGATTAAACTGTGCTTTTGCATATCCCTGTTCGGCAGCTTTTTTGAACCAATAAAAAGCTTGTTTTTTATCTACCGGGGTCCCATCTCCATTAGAATACATTAGACCAAGAATACACTGTGCTGCTACATTTCCCTGTTCTGCGGCTTTTGTATACCAATAAAAAGCCTGTTTTTTGTCAATAGGAATTCCATCACCTATATCATACATAAAAGCAAGAAAAAGCTGAGCTACATCATATCCCTGTTCGGCAGCTTTTGTATACCAATAAACAGCTTGTTTTTTATCGACAAGAGATTCGTCCCCTTTATCATACATAGCAGCAAGATTAAACTGAGCGAATGCATCTCCCTGTTCGGCAGCTGCTTTTACCTTTTCAAATTTTTTATCTGCAAAGCATAAAAGAGCTATCATAAACAATATTAAACAAAAAAATATTTTTTTCATAAATACCTCACCTCAACCAATACGGGACGTTTCCATCGCGGAAACTTCTGATCGCTTTCTATCGATAAAGCTTTGGATTAAATCCTCTACCACTTTTTTATCTATATCATCTAAAAGATGAATTTTTTTGATTAACTCAATATCTTCAGGAGCAATGACTATTCCTGATGAAGACTCTATGCCGGTAACAAGATATTCTACAGTTGTATCAAGAGCCTTTGCAATTTTTACACCAATATCTACATTTGGTAATGATTCTTTATAGCCAAGATACATATTTAGAGTATTAACACTTATTTTCGCTCTTAAAGCAAGCTCTTTAGCTATTAGCCCGTGCTTATCCATAAGTTTTTTTACATTTTCTCTAAAAGCCATACTAATTTATCGGCTATTTTACCATAAAAATTGTAAAAATTGTAAAAAATGTATTGACAAATATTGTAATTACATTATAATAAATATTAGATAGTGTAATTACACTATCTAAGAGGAGAAAAACTATGATTATGAACATGAAGCAAGTTATGGAGCTTACGGGTTATACCCAATCGTACATCTACAACCTTGTACATAAAAAAATGATTCCGGTATACAAACCCAACGGCGGACGACTCTTTTTTGTAAAAGAAGAGATCGAACAATGGCTTTTGGGAGGCCGTCAAATGACCTCCGAAGAGATGCACAAAGAAGCGGATAAAATGCTTTTGGATATGGCAGCGCGCAGAAGCAAAAGGAGGACAAAATGAAATTTGATGTAGATTTATACAAAGTCAAAGCTTTAGAACATTGTGAAGATCCAAAAGAAGAACACATTCTTTGCGGTTTTTACTATGAAGTTGCAGGAGTTGATTTTCTTGATGTCGGAAACGAAGGCTTTACAGAAAGATTAGAATGTCCTATCAATACATATCCCATACGACCTTATACAGTATGCCGTAACACCGGTGTAAAAATAAACGGCGAATATCTATATGAATTTGATTTAGTGATATTTGGTAATGATGATCGTATGGGAATTATAGTATGGAATGAATTTGTAATGTCTTATGTCATAAATCCAAGCAACAACTATTCAAGCTTTCTACGGCTAAAAGGTCCCGACAGCCACATCAAAAAAATAATAGGTAATTATATGCTATCTGATGCCGACAGTAAAAAATTTCAAAAATATTCGGACGACTTAGATGCTAAATATAGAGGTCCTGAACCCACAGTTGAGTGCAGAAGTCAGCAGCATATAAACAGAGAAATTAAAAGATTCTTACCAAAGAATTAAGGAGGACAAAATGAAAATAACAAAGAATACTCTAATTCAAATCAATTCATCACGTCATCCGACTTTTAACGCTATAGCTGTTAAAGACTTTGATACTAATGATGAATGGTATCCAGTATCTTTAACGGACGATTATTTGGAAGGTATGAGTAAATACTGGTTAAAAGGCGAAGAAGTCCCATGCAGAAAATCTTTAGTTAGAAGTTTTAAAATAATTACAGAGGCAAAAAAATGAAAAGGCAGATTAACTATTACCGCAAGCAGGTAGACTATAAAAACATTCATACTCATGGAGAAATAATGGAGGCAGTGATTTTTAACACCCCCGAATTAACCTATAAATACCACATTTTTATTTTGCACAACGGAAAGCAGACAGAAAAGCTTTACAGAAGAAGCTTATCCGGGGCTAAAAAATCGGCTTATAAGCAGCTCCAAATACCGCAAAAGAACGGCCAAGCCATGCTTATCGAAAAGGCTAAGCCTGTATTTATAAGAATAGACGGCCGAAAGGTAGAAGTGCCGGAATATATGGAAATTCCAATAAGGGGGTAAAGGATGAAAACGGGATCAAACTTTTATGCAACAATGAACGAAATGCTTGATAATTTAAACAGCAACATTATCGAACTAAAAAGAGCTTATGAGTCACGGAATCCAATCAAGACTCATACAGAAAAACTTTACGGCTTAATCAACAGGAATATTAACGAGGCCCGAAATCTTTTAAAAGAAGATTTAAGCCTTGAATTAAACAAAAATTTTTAAGGAGGTGAGAGATAGTGAAAACAAAATCCGCTGATGTTTCTTCACAATGGAACGAAAAAAGAAAAACGGTTTTAGGTTTAACCCTAACCTTTCCAAGTTCTGAAGAAAAACAAAAAGCCCTTGAGTTTTTGAATTCGGGAGGCAGAAAACCCGCCGCCTTTATGCTTTATCTTTTGGATAAAGAGATGGAGCGAGCAGGTTTAAAAAAAATGGTAGTCGGTAAGCCCGCAGATTCTTATAGACTTTAAAAATGAAAACAATTTATACGGTTGAATCGGAGCTTTTAAGTCAAAGAATTACGATTACCGAGACTGACGGCAAATATGAAATAGACACCGAGGACGGAGTGCACTATTCCGATAAAGAAGTTTTTTTATGCTGCTTTGCAGATCCAAGGCCTAAGTTTCCTAAAAGGGTACATAGGATAAAAAAGCTTTTTGACGGGGAAGTACTCGGCATCGAATATTTAAAAGACCATTAAGAGGAGAGAGAAAAAATGGCAGAAAGAAAAACTATTTTAGTTTCGGAAGTTTTACCGAACCTTGACAGGAAGATGGGAGGCTATGGAAACATCGATACCCTAGCCGCTTCAATTAAAGAGATCGGGCTTATCAACCCTATTACCGTAAGGTATGAATCGGGGGATAACGAATTCCCTTATACGATTATTGCCGGAAGAAGAAGGCTTGAGGCGGTAAAAACCTTAGGCTTAAAAGAAATTGAAGCCGTAGTCTATGCCGAAGATGAGCTTATTCCTAATGAGGAAATCGCTTTGGCTGAAAACGTTAATCGCTTGGATATGCACCCGGTAGACGAGGGAGCTAATTTTAAAAAACTTCTTAAAGAGGGAAAAACGATTGACGAATTATCCAAAACCTTTGACCGCTCACCCTCCCACATCTATCAACGTATTAAGCTTACAGAGCTTACCGACAACATGAAAGAGTTTTTTAAAAAAGGAAGCATAAACATATCACAAGCTGCAAGAATTGCATGTTTGCCTACTGAAGTGCAAGAAAATATTTACAACGCAATTTCAAAAGATACATGGTTCGACGGTAATGCCGATTACGCTATCCGCAGATATGCTAAAAACAGGCTTGATTTTCCTTGCACTCTTTGCAAGAACTGCACAAAAAGAACCAGATATACCGATAACAATCTTTTCCCGGAACTTAACGACAGGGATGATTATTGTCTGGATCATGAGTGTTACGAACAGGAAATAGTTAAGCATTATAGAGAAAAGATAGAAAAGGGTGTAAGCAATTACAGTGATCTTGATTTTCTATTTGTAAACGGAATAAAAGAAGAATTTTTAATGTCTTTACAAAAATTTTTTGATTTTAAAATAGACCTTTGCAGTTTTATGGACTATACACAGCTTGATCAGAGGGTGGATGTTTGTACTTTATTTGATGAAGTAAGAAAGTGTATTATTCCTTGGTATGATGTTATCGATGACAAAATAAAATTTGTTATGAAAGATGAAGATTATAACAAGTATTTTAAAACTAAAAGAGAAATAACCGATGAAGAAAAACTTATCATTGAAGCTCTTCCTGATGAATACAAAGAAGAAGCAAAAAAAACGGCGGACAAACAAAACTTATTTAATTACAGCATGGAAAGACAAGCAAAAACGAACACTGTTTGTACTTTGTTAAAAAAAGAGTTTTTAAAACCCAATCCTACTTTTTATTTATCGGATAATTTTTTTGATTGTATTTTTAGGAGCTCTAATAAAGATTTTATTTGTGATGCTTTTAAGATTATGACGGGTGCTAATCTTACTAATTTAAAAGACACAAAGAGATTTAATTTTAAACATATAGATTTTTTAAATTTATTCTTTTACGCATTTATTCTCAGAATTCTTGATTCTAACATCTATGAGGGACTTGATACAGTTATAAAACTTTTAGGACTCGATATTAAAGAAGCAAAAAAAATATTTAATGAAGAATTAAAAAACCTTGTAATCAAAGATTTAAAAAAAGCCCCGGATGAAGAATCAGACGATGAATCGGAATATGAATTGGAAGAAACAGAGGATGAAGATATTACCGATGATTCTTTTCGGAGCGAAAAAAACGAAGACGGAGAAAAAGTATGTTACATTTAAAGGAGGCCGGCCGGATGGGCGAACCGTTTATGATTACGAATCTATTTATAATTATATCCGGAGCAAGGATTTTTTTACTTCAAAAGATATTAGAGCTTTTACCGGAGCTGGTGAAGGCTCGGTACAAGGAATTCTTACAACTCTATCACTCACCTATCCTATTTACGAAAAGAGTTACGGAAAATACGCATTACTTAAAGACGAGGATTTATAAATGGCAGACGGCAAAACTTTAACATGGAGAAAATTCCCAAGAGATACAATCACAAACCCGGCACTTCTTTTTATCGCCAAGAAATTACCGAAAGAAAGACAACACCAAGTTTTTACATTGTTTGTTGCTTTGTATTGTAATGCCGATGATGACGGCGTAGTAGATTTAAGCGATTTAGCCGTATTCTCTTATACCTGCATAATGAGCGAAGATGATCTTGTAGATTTGCTTTATAGGTTTTTGGATAGACACATAATAGAAGAAATTACTATTAGCGGTGTACCGGCTTATAGGATAGCAGGATGGCTTGATCCTTATCCGGGGCGGATGACTGCTGCAGAAAAACAGGCGGCCTATAGATCCCGTATAGCCGAAAAAAAACAGCCTGAAAAACGAAGTTTTTTAGGCTCAAAAGGCAGACAGGCACCGCCTGCAGAAAACCCAATCGATACCCCTAAGCCCGATGTTTCTGATGATACGGACGCTGTCTATGATGAGGCGGGCGAATTAAGCGATGATGAGATTTTAGCCCTCTTTTTACGCTTAGAAAAAGAAGATGAAATGGAAGCCCCGATCAAGATTGTTGAGCCGCCTGAATCGGCGGCCGCCGAAACGCCCAAAAGCGTTACCGAGCGTTACCCTGATGTAACGGGCGTTACCGGCGAAAAAAACGAGGTAACAGCCGAAAACTGCTCGGTAACGCAGCGTTACCCGACACCTCTTAAGACAGAAGAGACAGACAGAAGAGATAGAGAGAGACAGACAGAGGGAGAAGAGATAGAGACAGAAGAAAGAGAGATGAGAGATAGAGAGACAGAGAGAGAAACAGACAGAGGAGAGATAGACATAGAGGACACAGAACAGAAAAAGAGAAAGGGGAGAAAGAGAAAAGACAAGACACACACAGATAGAGCCGAAAATCCTGCCCGAGCCCCGACAGGAGAAATACTGAAAGAGAGGGAGGCAGAGGAAAAAGAAACAGAGGAGCCGCCCGAACGAGAAAGAGAGCCCGCACCAGAACTGGCTGCAGTTGCGGAAGATACAAAAAAGACAAAAAGAGAGGCAGAGCGGAGGCGTGCGTGTTTTAAAATTCTTTGGACATTTTTTAACGATAAAAACCCGATGGGCTTTGTAGATGAGGAAGCAGAGCTTTTAGCCTGTGCTGAATTGGCAAAAATGATTGTAAAGTTGGAGGATGAAAAAAATACGGCTGAAATTATAGCCTGCCAGTTTACTAATTCTTTTAACCGGCTTTTAAACAAGGGCGGTTATTTTGAAAATATGCCTTGTACGCCTATTATGCTTTTAAAACCGGGTAATTATTCTAAGGTTTTTTATTCGGTGTCTAAAATCTTACACCCGAAAGATCAGGGAGGTATGCACTGGGCTGCCGAACTTAAAAAAGTTATGGACAACGAACTATGATTTTTTTTGAAAGCCTCGGCCTTGTAGAATTTTTTATCGAGATTGAAAAATATTACGGGGAATACGAGGAAAATATTAGGATAGTCGTATTTAGCTTTATTAAAAAGTTAAATGATTGGGAGCGGGCCGCTTTGTATAATGAGCTTATAGAGCATTATTCAAGAGGTTTTAGCCCGCCTGATGTTTACCGCTTTAATTTGCACTTAAAAAAAGCAAAAGAAGCGGCCAAAAGATTAAAGCCTTCAATGGTTTTAAGCAAAAAAGAGGAGAACAAAGAAGATATTCAAAAAAACCTTGCAGAGGCAGCAAAGGAATACGGTCTTGATCCGAACGGAAAGGACTTATTAAAAAAAATGTTTGCCTGCGAGATAAAAAAAAGAAAAGGTTAAACAATGGCAAAGATAGCAAAGGCAAAGGATGAGAGTAAAGCTAAAATTAAGCCTAAAGTTGAAGATTGGGCTGAAGAATTAAACGAGCAACAAAGGCTTTTTGTTCTTTATTATTGTACTGATGAGTGGTGTTTTTTAAACGGAACACTCGCATATAGAAAGGCTTATCCAAAATGTAAGAGCGATGAAGCGGCCGCAACGGGAGCTTCGAAATTGCTAAGAATTGCTAAGGTAAAAAAAAGTGCGAGAAGTTTATTAAAATTGACTAGGGAGCTGGACGATGAACTGACTGCCTATAAAATTTTAAAAACTTATGAACATTTAGCCTTTTATAACCCCGCAGACATTATCACAAACACAGGAGAATTATTAAAACCTTTAAAAGAACTAGGCCCGCTCGCTATTTGCGTAGAGCAGATTCAAACCTTTTATACAAAAGATGGAGCACCTTGCACTGTTGTAAAGCTTGCAAATAGGCATAAGGCTTTGACTGTTTTAATGAAGTACTTAAGCCTTGTTAAGCCTGAAATAAATATGGAAGCTATGATGCCGGTCGCTATGATAAGCGATAAAACCTCTATTGCCGAATGGCAGACAGAAACTAAAACAAGTTAAAAAGGAATTATATGATTATTTGGAAACCGACTAAAAAACAATCACTAGCCTTACAATGCCCTGCCTTTGAGCTTTTTTATGGAGGAGCTGCAGGAGGGGGTAAAACGGACTTTTTACTTATGGATTTTTTAGCCGGTTGCAATAAGCATAGGGAGAACTGGAGAGGTATTTTATTCCGTAGAACCTATAAAGAATTGGAAGATATTATCGTAAGGGCTAAAGAGCTCTATATTCCGATGGGAGCGGTTTATAAAAAAACCGATAATATTTTTAATTTTCCGACAGGTTCATTTTTAAGATTGAGGTACTTGGAAAGAGATGATGATGTAAGCAATTATCAGGGGCACCAATATACATGGATAGGCTTTGATGAGTTAGGCAATTATTCAAGCGATTATTGCTGGAGGTATATGATGAGCCGATGCCGAAGTGCTAAGGGTATTCCTTGTTATATGAGAGGAACGGGAAACCCCGGAGGCGTAGGGCACGGCTGGTTAAAGAAAAGGTTTATTGATAATCAAAACCCGAATACAATCTATACGGATGAGGACGGGAATACAAGATGTTTTATTCCGAGCAGATTGGACGATAACGATTATTTAATAAAGAACGATAAAGGTTATGAAAAGCGGTTAAGGCTTTTGCCAAAGTATCTTTATGAGGCTTTAAGAAAAGGTAACTGGGATATTATAGCCGGTAGTGCTTTTGAGGAGTTTAGCCGAGAAAGCCATGTGATTAAACCTATAGCTCTTGATCCGGGTGTGTGGTTTAAGTTTTGTTCCATGGACTGGGGATATTCAAGGCCTTTCAGTATAGGCTGGTGGGCAGTTTCAAGGGACGGCCGGATGATTAGATACCGTGAGCTTTACGGCTGTGAAAATGGAGAAGCCAATAAGGGGGTAAGGCGAAGTGCGAGCAGTATTGCAAAAGAAGCTTACGCCTTATCCATTGCCGAAGGTGTAAATACGATGGTTGCCGATCCCGCAGTTTGGGGCAAAACGGATGACGGGCCTACAATAGCAGATAAGTTTGAAGTTGAAGGCTGGAAACTGATCAAGGCTGATAACGATAGGATTAACGGCAAGATGCAGTTCCATCAATTATTAAAGAGTAAGGGAGAGGACGGGAAGCCTATGCTTTTAGTCTTTGATACCTGCTTTGATTTTATAAGGACTATACCGCTATTACTTCCAAGCACTACGAGGCCGGAAGATATAGACACTACATTGGAGGATCATATTTATGATGAAACACGTTATGCGATTATGAGCGAATACGCAAGGCACCCAGGCAGGGCCTTAGAAAAACAAAACGGGCAATGGAATTTTAAAAACAAGCGGACAAGAGGCGCAAGCTTTGATCCGTATGGGTAAATATTTTTTTAAGAGGAGAAGAGGATAAGATGAAAGAAACTAAATATTGGAGCTTAGCCAATAGTGAAATTCCTTTATCATACAATATTGATGATGCTATACAAATGGCTTTGGCAGAAATTACAGAACAAGAAAAGGAAATACCAGAAGGCTTAATATTAACAGGTTTTGTAAAAATGAAGCCTGATGTAAAAAGTGAGGCGGCTTGTGTTTTAGATAATTTTCTAGAATCTTTGGATTGGAATTTTAGTTATTACGATGATATTGCTACAGAACCTACAGAACGAATGAAAAAAGCAGCTTTAAGGTTTGTAAAAGAAGTGTTGAAAGATTACGAAGTTTCTGTATATGAGCAAGTTTGCATAAAAAAAATAAATGTAAAAAGATGGCTTAAAAAGAATTCTGATTGGTATAAATAAAGTGGAGGAGAAGATGAAAAATGACAGACTATGAGTTTTACAACATTACAGAAAAGATTATTACAATTCTAAAGATTTTACTGTTAGTAATATTTTGCGGAATTGGGTTACTTTTTTTAATTACAGGCATTGCCGTTGCTTTGAGATAGAAGGAGGTGCGAAAATATGAGTAATGAAACCGATACACGGAATAAGATAAATGAAATTATGGAAGCGATGGAAGATTTGCTTTTATATAAAAACAGACTATACGGAAATTCGGCATTAAATCCTAAACAGATTTTTTATAAAGGAGATGCCGTTAATTCTATTTTGATTCGGCTTGACGATAAACTTGGACGCATTATGGCAAATACTGATGAAAAACCGCGTATCAATGATGTTGCAGATATTATAGGTTATTGTACCTTACTGCTTATCAGTATGGGAGTGGATAAGGCGGATATTGATAATCTTAGAGATTAAAAAAGTGGTTGCCAACTAAAAGTTTACAGCCACTAAAATAAGAGAGGAGGAAATATAATATGAAAAATAAATTAACCGATTTAAATAACCATTTATTTGAACAGATTGAACGTTTAATGGATGATGAAGTTATGGAAAAAAATGCTGACCTTGAAATTAAAAAGGCTGATGCCGTAGTAAAGGTAGCAGAGGCTATTATTAAAAATGCAAATCTTTCACTTCAAGCCTATAAGTATGCCGATGAATGGAAAACCGGTAATGCCAAGGTACCTGAAATGCTCAGAATAGGAGTTGGTAATGAGTAAACTTTTTCCAGACCATATTATTTTTTACATAAAAGAAAATGTAAAAGGAAAATCTACAGCAGAACTTACGGAGCTTGTAAACCAAGTCTTTGCAACTAATTACACTGAAGCTCAAATTAGAACATGTAAACATAATAGGCACATTAAAAGCGGTCTTACAGGACACTTTCCTAAAGGACATACTCCTTACAATAAAGGGCGGAAAGGTTATTATTCTCCGGGGTGTGAAAAGGGCTGGTTTAAAAAAGGGAATATTCCTAAAAATCATAGACCCGTAGGCTCTGAACGAATAGATACAAACGGCTATGTTTATATAAAGATAAAAGAACCTAATGTATGGTGTTTAAAGCATGTTCGTATTTATGAAAAAAAACATGGCTCTGTTCCTAAAGGAATGATTGTAACTTTCAAAGATGGAAACAAGCAAAACTGTAGTATTGAAAATCTTCTTTTAATGAGCCGTGCCGAAGCTGCTGTAATGACACATTTTAAGCTGAGAGGGAACACTCCGGAACTTATGGAAACAGGGGTTCTGGTATCAAAAATAATATTACAAAAAAGCAAGTTAAAGAAAAAACAAAAAAAATAATTATTTTTTAAAGTTATGTAACAAGAAAAATTTATTTTGATAGAATGTTTGTATGGAAACTAAAAAGGACAGTAAAGAATTATTAGACGATATAAAAGGTCTTTTTGACATTCTAAAGGATAAACGTTCCATGCACGAGGCGGAATGGCAGGATGTTTGTACTTATATAGGCTCTAATGTTTTTGACTGGAGCGAAAACAAGGAAGAAATCAAACGGCCTAAGCGGCATACGGGCAGGCCGTCCGAATATTTGAAAAAGTTGGTATCGGGGCTTATGGGTTATACAATAAGCCCCAATGTTACATGGCTAAAGCTATCTTTAAATAATACTGAAATGCTTGAATATGCGGGCGTTAAGGATTGGCTTGAGCAATCGGAAAAAGCCTTGTATGAAGAATTCAACAGGAACAATCTATATAGTCAGGTTTCTTTATTTATAAGCAATGCTGCTTCTTTCGGGCACGGCGTTATGCTTATTGACGAGAAAAAAGAGAACTCTATCAGGTTTTTGACTATAGCGGAACCTGAAATTTATATTGCAGAAAATGAATACGGCGATATAGATACCGTTTTTAGATATTTTTCTATGACGGTAAAAAATATTATAGCCCGCTTTGGAGAGGAAAATGTAAGCGAGCAGATAAAAAACGATGCAAAGGACATTAAGGGTAAAAACAAAGAAATTAAAATCTTACATGCGGTATTACCTAGAGATGATTACGATGAAAGCAAGCTTGACGGTAAAAATATGGAATTTGCAAGCTATTATATCGATATGGACAATAACACGATTTTAGAAGAATCAGGTTATTATGAATTGCCTTACAGCGTTTTTATTTGGGAAAAAGAAACTTCATCCGCTTATGGGGGAAGCCCTGCAAGAGAGGCAATCCCTGATATGAGGCTTTTAAACAAGGTGGAAGAAGCAAGATTAAAGTTAGCACAGCTTGTATCGGAGCCGCCTATGAATGTACCGGATTCTATGCGAGGTTTTGAATCGGTTGTTCCTGCCGGATATAACTATTATGAAAGGCCCGATATGATTATGACACCTATAAACATAGGGGCAAACTTTCCTATTACGCTTGAAACTATACAGGATATAGAATCAAGATTGCGGGATAAGTTCCATGTCGATTTTATGCTTATGTTACAGGCCCAAACAGCACAAAAGACAGCAACAGAAGTCATAGAATTACAGGGTGAAAAGTCTGCTCTTTTATCAAGCCTGATAGTCAATCAAAACAAGGCTCTATCCGAAATAGTTATCCGTACATTAAATATTATGTACAGGCAGGGACGCTTTCCGGAGCCTCCCAATATTTTAAACGGATCCGATGCCGTTTTAAATGTTGACTTTGTAGGGCCTTTAGCTCAGGCTCAAAAGAGGTATCATCAAACGGGAGGCGTACAGACAAGCCTAGCTATCTCACAGCCTATTATACAGATGAACCCCGAAGTACTTGATTATATCGATACGGATAAACTTCTTAAAAATGTACTTGATACAAACGGGTTCCCGCAATCGGCAATCCGTGAAGATGATGAGGTAGAGAAAATCAGGCAGCAAAGGGCTGAAGCTCAAATGCAGGCTATGCAGGCTCAAATGCAAATGCAGGCACAAAGTAATATAACCAATAACTTCGATAAGCTTAACGAGCCGGTAAAAGAAGGATCGCCTATTCAAGAATTATCGGAACAGCTTACAGGAGGACTAGGAGGCGATAATGAGTAAGTGCGTAATACCGGGGTATGAAACAAGCAGCCCCGATGAGCAGATAGAAGCTTTAAGAAAAACTTTTAAAAGAGTATTTAAAACCGAAGACGGGAAAATTATATTTAATGCTCTTTTAAACGATTTATTTTATTTTACGGAGGCAAAAACCGAGGCTGAAAAAGCCTTGTGTGAATATGCAAAATTCTTTTTAAGGGAAAGATTGGGAATCATTAAGACATTGAATATTACTAATAGCTTAATCGATAACCTTGATTAACCTTGATAAATAAGGAGTAACGGAATGGGTGAACTAGATCAGAACAACGGCAATCAGACACCACAGGGTAACGGAAGCGGAGAAACACAGGCGACCGGTACATCAGTTTTAGATGCTTTTAAGGGAGCAGGAACTGGAAGCAATCAGAACCCTGCAACTAAAGGGGATGAAAATGCTAAGGGTGGACAGGCTAACAAAGAAGCAGAAACTTATGCTTTAAAAGCTTGGGGAGCACAGCTTTCAAAAGAATTAAAGGAAAATGAAGAAGCGGTTAAGGTTTTATCCAAATTCGAGGATATATCAGGCCTTGCCAATTCCTACATCGAACTTGAAAAAAAACAAGGAAGTATGCACACAATCCCGGGCGAAAAAGCAACACAAGAGGAGCTTGATGCTTTTTATAAACGATTAGGGAAACCGGAAGCCGCCGATAAGTATTCTTTTGATCAGAAATACGAAGCAGAAAAACGATTTGCAGAGGCAGCTTTTAAGGCTAACCTATCAGACAAGCAGGCTAAGGAACTTTATGATTTTTTCTTAAACATAGGACAAAGTCAGCAGGCTCAATACAAGGAAATCATTGTCAAAAAAGCACAAGAGACAGATGCCTTATTACAAAAAGAATACGGCAACCTCTTTGAGCAAAAAATAGGGAACTACACCAAAGCCTTAAAACTTTTAGGAGGCGGTGAAGTTATGAAACAGTTAGAAGAAACAGGGCTTGCCTATGATCCGGGTTTTGTCAAACTTATGATAAATGCCGGTGAAGCATTAGGTGAAAGTAAAGCCGTTATAGGAAACGGAACAACACCTAACGGCATTAAGTCGGCACGGGAGGGAGGTACCTTTTCTTTTTTTAATGAATAAGGAGTAAAATAAATGCCTAATTTATCGATGACAGACAGTATGACCGCATTGGAGGTTATGCGAAGGGCTAACAATCAGGACGGGTTCCATATCGTAGAGCTTATGGCTCAAACGAATGAGATTTTAAAAGACATGCCTATGATTGAGGCAAACGACGGTACAATACACAATACTCTTGTACGTACTTCTTTAAGAAGCGGTACACACAGAAAGTACAATGAGGGGATTGCACCGGGAGCTACAACAACCGACACGATCAGAGACCGTATCACTATGCTTGAAGATTACAGCATTGTAGATAAGGACTTGGCAGATCATTCCGGAAACGTTAAGGCTTTGAGGGCAAGTGAGGCCGATGCTTTTTTGCAGGGTATGGGACAAACACAAGCAGAAGAACTTATTTACGGCGACCACGGAAGAAACGAGGCGGAAATCAACGGACTTGCGGTAAGGCTTAATAAGCTTACAAATAAGAATGTTATTAACGCTGGCGGATCCGGCAATAAGTGTACATCCATTTATGTATGCGCAATCGGCAACAGATTTGCTCATCTTATTTACCCGCGAGGCCGTAAGGATTGCGGGATTAAAACCGAAGACATGGGGCTTCAAAATTGGCCTATGGAGCAAGGCAAGGTAATGCCGGCTTATGTGCAGTTTTTTAGCACTCATTACGGGCTTTCGATTGCTCATCCTGATGCCGTTAAGCGTATTTGTAATATTGATAACACGGTTCCGGGAGACAAAATAGTGGAAATGATTCTTGAAGCTATGCTGCGATTACCGCAAGGGGCACAAGGCGTTTCTATTTATTGCAATCAGGATATTTTGGTAAAAATCGACAAGGCCGCTTGGAGCAAGGGTAATGCCGTATTTACCAAAGAGGATCCATGGGGCGATATGATTACTCATATCAGGTCGGGAAGATGCCGAAGGGTTGATGCAATTCTTTCAACCGAACAAGCACTTGTGTAATGGATAACGGGTAATCGGTAATTATGCCGATTACCCGTTGAATAAAAAGTTTTTATAAGGAGAAAAAAATGATTAATCTTTATTTGGATAAACGCTTGGAGCTTTCAAGCGATCAGGCAATTACAACGACAGCAGAAAGCCAAAACGCTATAGATTTTGGCACGGACTCTTGCAGTGCAGACGGCAAACGCATTGACTTTAGAATCAAGGAAAAGTTTCAAGGCGGAACTTCCTTAAAGTTTATCTTACAGGATAGTGCAAACGGTACAAGTTTTGATGACAAACTTACCTCGACTACCTTTAATACGGCAGTCTTGGTTGAAAGTCAAAAAGAGCCTTTTTATTCTCTTGTCATTCCTAAAGGTTTACGCAGGTACATAAGGGTAAAGTATGATGTTCAAGGAACTTTTACCAAGGGCAAGATTCACGCAATCTTGAATACCGAAATGTAAGGAGGATGAGTTTATGGCAAAGAAAAATAAAACAAAGAATGAAGTAAGGGAAGAACTAAAGGCTAGTAATCCTCATTTTACGGATGAGCAGATCGATGAGCTTTTAGAAGAATCCTTTGACGGTGAAGATACCGCTAGTGATGAAACATCGGGCGGAGCCGAAACAGGAGATGCAGCAGCTTTAAGGGCCGAGCTCGAAGCTGAAAGAGCAGAACTTGAAAAGGAAAAAGAAGCCCTAGCCTTGGAAAGAGCAGAGCTTGAAAAAGAAAAGGCTAAACTTGATAAGGAACTTACAAGCTTAAATGAAACGCTTGATACGGCTATTACAGGCGAAGAAAAAGAATATGTATGCAACACAGCATGCACCTTTGACGGAGCCTATTATAAAGCCGGTGATATTTTGGTTACGAGCAAAGAGACTTCAGAATTCTTTGATCCCGTATAGATTGATTACTTTTTGAGGTGATAAGGCATTATGAGAAGATTAAAAAGTTTTTCTCCTCACTTGGCTTTTATTTTCGATTAATGTCTTAAAGCCTCATCTTTAAAAGAGGGATAAATGAATATAGATAGACAGCTTGCAAACAGGGCTTTATCGGCCGTCGGAGAGCCTCAATTAAATGAGACTGACAAAGAGTCAAAAAGTTTTTTACTTGTTAAAAAGTTTTATTTACCTACCATGTTAGAAAGCCTTGAGATGATACCGTGGACTAGCGGAAAAAAAAGGGCAAGACTTGAAAAAGATTTATCTGAAAATCACACCGACTACTCAGGAGCTTTTAAGCTCCCGATAGATTGCGGGAAAATTATAGAGTTAAAAGATAAAAGTTATTATATCGTTGAAGGAAAAACGCTTTATACTGATGCAGCTGAAGCGGTTTTACTTTATATTACCAATGGAAAATTACCGGAAGGAATGGGAAATGTTGATGATGATTTTCCCGATTATGATCCGCCCGAATATGAAGCTATGTTTTATCAGGCCTTTGAATTAAGGCTTGCCAGTAAATTTGCCTTAGAATTATCGGGTAAACCTGAATTACATAAAATGCTTTTGCAGGAGGCCGCAATGATTGAAGAAGCAGCCTATAGAAATACTAAGACTTTAAGCGCCGGAAAGAAAAAAGGGAATTCTTGGTGGTTCGATTAAAAAGAGGATGATATGTTGGTTACGAATTTTGCAGGCGGAGAGGTAAGTAAAAATCTTTATGGCAGGATCGATTTACCTATTTATCAGAACAGCGTTTCACGTCTTGAAAACTTTGATATCATGCAAACCGGAGGGATTAAAAGACGGGGCGGAACCGAAAGAATAGGCAAGCTCAAAGGTTATGCACGCCTTATTCCTTTTATAGTCAATAACACCTTATCCTTTATTTTTGAAATAGGGAGCGAATATATCCGTATATGGAAAAACGGCTCGCTTCTTACTCTTGCAGGTTTCCCTGTAGAGTTTAGCCCTACTCCCGATTTACCGCTTTATCAAAAAAGTGATTTATCTGAAATACAATATGCGCAAACATACGATAGTCTTTATTTGGCACATAGGCATTATAAGCCCTATGTCATTAAATGGCAGGGTGGAGATGCATTTACATTCGGTAGCTTGAACATTACCGGCAATGCTCATAAGCTGCCGTTCCAAGGAAGCGACAACTACCCTTCTTGTGTTGCTCTTTTTCAAGGACGGTTATTTTTTGCAAGCACGATAAGGGAGCCACAGAAGATATGGGCAAGCAAGGTTTTTGAATACGAAAACTTTACTTATTTTGATACGGTTGTTTCTAAAACAACTCAGTTAAAAAATCCCGATTTACGAGTCTTTAGTGCAAAGGCAGTAAAGGATAGCGATGTATTAACGGAACTTACAAAAGATTTTACAGACATTACAAATATCACAGATTATTATGTATCCGGACATAAGGGCATACCGAAAGATACTAAAGTCTTATCGGTAACATCGGACTCTATGAAAATATCAAAGCCTGCTACAGTCGATAAAGAGGATATCGTTTTATCGATTCATTTATGGAGAAATGCAGACAGCCCGCAGGCAGACGATTACAAAGACACTGAAATTATAAACAATGTAACAGCACCCGATCATGCTTTTTATTTTGAGATAGGAAGCGATAAGAACGATAAAATCAAATGGATTACACCTTCAAAAGACTTAATTATAGGGACGGAAAGCTCTGAATGGGTTATGAGCGATGGAGTAACGGCACAAAGAATAGAGGTACAACTACAAAGCCGGTATGGGGTTGCGGATCTTCAAGGCTCTTTAATCGGCCGATCGGTTATTTATATAGGACAGGGCGGCCGCAGTTTAAGGGATTATGCTTATGACTTCCAAGAGCACACTTATAAGTCTATTGACCTTACACAAGCCGCCTCTCATTTATTGATTGAAAGTAAGGCCGTAGATTTTGATTATACGAATTCGCCGGTACAAAAAATATATTTAAGCCTTGAGGATGGAAGCGCTTGCGTTTTGTTGTATGACAAGAATACAGGCATTGCAGCATGGACTAAGATTGTTTTAGGAAACGGCAAGATTAAAAATATAGTAACGGTTCCGGGGCTAAAAGGATTTGATGATGTTTATTTTGAGGTTGAAAGAAAAGGTATTTTTTATCTTGAAAAAATTACAGAGACAGAAAAGGATAAAACTATTTACCTTGACTCCTTCAGTAAATACACAAGTGAAACTAAACCGGATGAATACGAATTATCAAGCGTATTTATCCCAAAAGAAAAAAAAATATTCAAATTAGAAGAACTGCCTGATGAATACAAGGATTTTTCAAAAGAGATGTATATAGGTTATGAATACACATCAACTGTTGAAAGTTTGCCGGTTATAAACAGTGCAGATAACAATAAAAAACGCATCGCAGCTTTATTGATAAGGTTTTTAGATTCTTATTTACCGCTTGTAAGTCAGACGGAAACAAGAGAGCAAACTATATATGAAGATGAGCCTTTTAGCGGGGTGGTTTCGGTTCCTGTTGAGGGGAATTTTAATAGAGATGTATTTTTTAAACTTGAAATGAAAAGGCCCGAAAGGTGTGAGATTTTAGCCGTTAATGCAAATCTGGCTTAAAGGAGGTTTTTAATGGGTTTACTGATGGGATTAGGGCTTGCCTTTGGTGCTTTAGGTGCAGGCTTTAACATATTCCAAGGTTGGAATAGATCACAACAAGAACAAGCAGAAATAAGAGCAAGGCAGGAAGAAGAAAGACGTATGCGGGAAGCTCAAATTGCAGAGCAAAGAGCGGCCGCCGAAAGAGAAATAAATTATGCAAAGTCTGTTTTTAAGATAGAGCAAGAGGATGCTTTTAGAAAGGCAGACGATATATGGCATCAAGGCGAGCGCATAGACATGAGGGCAGACCTTGACGAAACCTTAACAGGCCGTGCATTTAATCTTGCTATAAAGCAAAGCAACGCACAGGATGAGAGCCTTTTACATCAGGAACAGCGAGGAAAGCAGAATTTTCAGAATACGCAAGGTGCTTTTAAGGCAGCATTAGGCACAAGCGGAGTTAGGGCCGGAGCTAACTCAAGCGAGGGGCTATTAAGTCAAAATGAAGAAAATTTTAATCAGGACCTAGCCCTTATGAAAAAGCAAAGAGAAACGCAAAAGGAAATAAGCTTAATGAGTGCCTTTAGTAACTTGAAGGGCGGAATGTTTAGGATAGACGAGGAGAGAGATGCAGCAAACAAAGCTTTTAGGGATTCAAAGCAGTTAAGAGATGATTACTCTGAAGGTGGCCGAGCAGTTAATCTGTTTAATCAAAAAATTGCAAATCGAAGAGCTGATTTACAGGGAAGTATTAACTTGCAGAATTTAGGCGGAGAGTTTAAACAACAAGCTATGCAGAGAGCTTATGATAGAGCTGCTTATTCATTTCTGGATGGATTAACAGACCTTTTCGGAGGATTTGGTTCAGGTTTTAATTTTGGATCAAACATTGCCGGGTTTGCTAAAAATTGGGGCGGAGGAAGTTTTGGCGGCAGAGCCGGAAATTTTGGAAGCACAGCTGCAGCTTTAGCAAATTACAAGAGAGATTTTTCAGATTACAAGAGAAAATATAGAGGCCCCTATATGAATATGTTTTAAGGAGATGTAAGTTATGGGTAAACGTGGAATTTTTGATGCATTTCAGGCAGCGTCTGGAGCAGTGGAATCTGTTTTAAATGCAGCAGATAAGGAATTACAGTTAAAGGCTCAAATGGAGGTGCAGGATGCAGCTTTAAAAGATATGGAGGCATTCAATCAGTTTGCCCTTGATATGCAAAACAGTAACGATTGGGAAAACTACGAAAAGAAGTGGGAAAATTTTAAGGTCAATGTTTATAACGATACATCCAAAGGTTTATCGAGTCCTTTTGCAAGAAGGGTTTATGACAGCCAATATAAAAATGAAGAGATGAAACAGAGGCTATTGGTTAAAAGTATAGCCAATCAAAAAATGAGAGCTCAAGATTTTACTAAGGGTTTTGATTATATCAACAATGTTATTTTAAGCAATTCTTTTGCAGATACAGAAGGAATAGATGAAGCAGGTAATAAGTTTATTAAAACCGGCAGCCAGCAAAAAAAAGAATTGATAGACAATAAACTTTATACTATGTATGAGGCAGGTCTTTTAAGCTATGAACAGTTTAATCAAAGTATGAGAGATTCTTATGCAAACCTTATGAATCACGATATGGTTACATTAGGTAAGAATTTGGTAGATGGCGGAACCTCTATTGAGGAGGTAACATCCAAATTACAAGAATACAAAAATGAGTTTGTTACGGTTGCAGGCGGGAGAATTACAGCAGAATCGGTAAAGGGAGCAGCAACGGAAGAAGTAGAAAAATATTATTATAAACAAAGAAGCATAAAATGGCAAAAGGCTGAAAAAGTGGAGGCTAATAATTGGACTAATGTATTATCACTGGTTCAAAATGGTAAGATTATAGACGCTAGAAATCTAGCCGAAGGAAGAATAAATGAATTACAAAACATTCAAGCTCAATCGGGAGAACCTATAAACCCTGATACGGCCGTTTCATACACACAAAAATACTATGATTTTTTACAAAATATCGACAAATATATAAAATCAGGCAGTCCTTTAGCTGCATTGGGTTCTTTGGATATTAAAAAATTTGCTGCCGTTTATGCAGAAAAATGGAAGTACGGAATAAATGCTTATGATGAAAATGGAGAAAAAATTTATGTCAGTGCAAACGAAACTAAAGAGCAAATGCTGCGCGATATAAATGAAATTGCTAAAATAAAAGGACTGCCCGCAGCTTATGTGTTTCCGGGCGCCATCGAAGAATTTTATAAACAGATAGAAGATGCTTTACCTCCGGGATTAAAAGAGCCTGTAAAAAAATACAAAGAAACATACGAGACTCTTAGAAAGGCTCAATTAGGCGTAGATAAATTATCCCCTAAAGAACAAAAGACTGCTTTAGAAAACGCAGGAAATTTTGTTGAAGGATTATTGAATATTGTAGAACAGTCAAGATATCCTGAGTTAGCAAATAAAGACTTATTGTCTTTAATGGAAAAGCGATCAGGGGAAAATACAGCAAAAATGTTTGATTCATACACAGGTTCCAGCGGTGCCTTGTGGTGGAAAAAAGAATCAGCCGAAAACTTAGGCAAGGTAGTAGCAGAAACAACTCAGCCGGGAGTTATTACTAGGGATAGAAATGGAACTATAGTTATCAGAGAAGAAGCTAGGGCGGCCGTTGCAGCTCATGAAAACGATTTAAGACGAGAAACAGCTACTGCATTAGGGTTGAACCCTAACGATGAAAAGGATATAGGCAAGTTATCTATTTTCTATGATACGGAAGCAAATAGAATTTACTGTACAGACGGAAAAACAGCTTCTTACTTTGAAACCGACAAGAACGGTAAAGCTGTATTAAGAACAGTTGATTGGAAAACTAAGGAAATTAAAACTACAGAAAAGTTATCTGAAGAAGTTAGACAGGATAAAAAAGATGCAAAAATAGAAGCAGAGAAAAAAGAAATGAATAACCTTATTCAGTCTAGCTTCAAGGCTGAAAACATACAACGGGATATTAAACCTTTTTATGATAATCTTAATACTCAAGAAGATAGGCAGCGCTTTTTGCAATTATATAGTGCCATAAATCAAAGAGATCAAGATAAAAATATAGGCAGAGGACATAGACTTAATAAAGATGAAGTCATTCAAACCTTTAAAAAAGGAATTTCACCGGTTGATATAATCAATGAAAGTTTAATTAAAAGTATGAGTCCTAAAATAAAAGCAGAATATGATAAATTATCGGATGAAGAAAAAATAAGGTTTATTCAAAACTACAAAAAAGAAAAGAAGGACTTTAGGCAGTCAAACAAAAGTATGAGCAGTTTTTAAATTAAGGAGGAATAATAATGAGCGACTTTAACGATATAATTTTAGGACAAAATCAAGGAAGACGAGGACAGACGACTTATCACTATTTAGATTTTGGACAACCTAACACTGTTTTTGATAATAATAGGTTTGAAAAGAAAAATACAGATTTATCTTTTTTGAGTTCACAAAATCAAATTAGAGAAATAGAGGAAAGAGAAAAAAAACGAAAAAAGAATCAAGATAGATACTTAATAAATTTAAGTGATGGAGAATATGAAATATTAAACGCAGCGATTGCAAATTCTGAAATACCGGAAGATGAGGCCTATAGATTTGCTTCTGCTTATAAATATTCAAAACAGTTTAACATGCCTTTATCCTACACTTATGAACACTTGGAAGATTTAAACAACTGGTGGTTAGGTCCGGTAAAAAAAACACCCCAAAGTGCTTTTACTTCTATCGTTAATAGTTTTGCTTTAGGAAATAATACCGTAAAATTAGGCGGACTTGGAGCCCAACTTTTAAAAGCAGAACACAACGGAGATGTAAAAGAAATTCAAAGGTTACAAAATGAAATAAAAGAAATAGAAGAAGATAATGAATATCTAAAAGATGATATGCCTCGTACATGGTTTACGAAATTATTACAATCAGGAGCACAAACAATTCCTTTTTCGGCCCATGTTTTTATACCTTCGGCTTTAGGCTCTATAATCGCACCCGGAATAGGTACGGCCGCCGGTTTTGCAAGGTCCATGGAAATGCAGACAGGATTGGAATATTTAGATTTAAAAAAAGCAGGGGTTAAAGCTGATCTAGCCAAAAAAATGGCTATAATGTCGGGCGGTTTACAAGCAGCTATTGAAGTTTCTTTAGGTAATGTTGCAAGTATTACAGGCAAAGGCTTGGGTGCTGATAAGATAGTCAGTAAAATGATTACAAGATTAAACGCCAAAGGAACAATGGGCCATATTGCTAAGGGCTTAATGCATTATGGAGTAGATACATTTAGCGAGGGTGTTGAAGAAGCCGTACAAGAATTAGTAAGTGCAGGAACAAAAGAATTAGCAGCCGTCTTACAAGGTGAAGGAGTAGAAACAGACGATGCATGGACTATTGCCGGTAATGTTTGGGAAAGTTTTAAAGGCGGTATGGCAGGTTCTTTAGTTTTAGGAGTACCGGGAGCCGTAAAGTTTACAAAGGCAAATGTGCAGGAAGCAAACAATATAAAAAAATCGGCAATAGTAAATCCTTCAAAAGAAGATTTTATCAGAAAAAATAAAGACAATGCTATGTTTGAAGGAATGACTGAGGCAGATAAAAAAGAAAACTTAAGTTCTATTTATGAGGCACAAAAAGAGAGTAGAGAGAGTTTTCAAAAAGCAAAGATTGATGATTATGATGAATGGCTTCATCATAATGCCAGAATTGAAGGCGAAGTGATGAGAGATAAGGACGGCGAAATCATATATGAAACAGATGAAGAAGGAAACATCATCAAAGAAAAAGACGAAAACGGAGAAGAACAACCTGTACCTAAAAGATGGGGCAAGGCCTCTGATGTTGTAAGACATGGAGATAGGCTTTATATTACCGAAGGACAAAAACATGAAAAAACAAACGGGAATATAGAAGGTGAATACATAGTGGGAGATCCCACGCAAGAAACAGAGTATAACGATTACGGACATATTTATTATTCTTTTGACAAGGAGAAAAATACCGTAACGATTAAAAATGTAAGAGTGCAAAGTGATGAATATCAAGGGATTATAAAAGAGTTTGTAAGAGACTTTGGAGAAAAATTTAATGGAGCAAAAATTGAATGGAATCCTAAAGGTGAAACCTTACAAAAGATAAAAGCCGAACTTATAGCCGAAAATCCGAACGGAAAGGAAAACGGATTACAGTATTTTACAGAAAATAGCCCTGAAGAAGTAAGAGAGAATATAAAACTTACAGAGCGTTTAAAAGAAACAATGCCTAACTTAACCGATGAGGAGCGGCACACGGCAACGGTTATTTTTGATGCCTTAGCTAAGGGTGCAGGTATGGACGCGCAAACTTATTTGGATACATACTATTCTGATGAGATTTTAACTAACACCCCGCCTGCAGACCTTGAAAAGATAGCGGCACAAGAAGAAGTAGACACAAAGGATATAAAGGGAGCTGCTGCCTTTAAAGAAATGCAAGGGGATATAAAAGCCTTAGTTTATGTAGGTAAAAAGGCAGATTTTAGTACATTTGTACATGAGGCGGCTCATGTTGCACGAAAGACTTTAAACGGAGACTTATTGATACAGGCGGAATCGGCTTTTGATGTAAAGGACGGCAAATGGACAAGAGCACAAGAAGAAGAATTTGCACAAGGGTTTGAACAATATTTAAAGGAAGGTGTGGCTCCTACAGAGGAATTAAAAAACATATTCCAAAAGGCTGCTGAGTTTTTAAGCCGTATTTATAAAAACTTAAAAGAAATAATCGGAATAAATGATGATATACGCAAGGTATATGATGAGCTTTTAGGAAAAGATAACAGTACCTTAAAACAGGCAGAAGAACGCATTGATAATGAGAACGAAAGCAATAGTGTATTTATAAAAAATATTTTATCGTCAGTCGATGCAGTAAAACAAGCTCTTGAAGGTGTAAAAAATACAGATATAAAGAATAAAGAAACAGGCATAATAGCTCGTTTATCTTCTACCGGAATAAATAAGATGACAAGCAATAAGGCGGTAGAAAAATCTGAAGCTAACGGTTTTACGCGTAAAGAACATTACGGAGCAGTTGCAGAAATAAAAGTTCTTTATGAAAAAGCAAAATTACTTAATACTCATACAGATATAAAAAATGAACGCTCAAATATAGTAAGTATAAAACGTTTTACAGCAGCCTTGACATTATCAGACGGTAAAAGCGGCGAAGCACTCATAACATTAAAAGAAACAGAAGAGCATGGGCATAGAATATACTCGCTTGAACTTGATGAAATAATTAAGCCTGAGCAAAGATGGGAAGCCGAAAACGACAAATCCCAAAGGTGGGAGACGGCTAAAAATAGCGGCACACCCACGGCTCAGGCTGATTCCAGTATAACCGAAAACATCGAAGCCGTCAATACAGAAAAGACAGAAAAGGGAAAGATAAACGAAGCATACGAAAAGGCGACGCAGGCAGCACGGGAAGCAATGCAAAACAGCATAAAGGCAGCAGAAGAACGCAAAGAGGATATAAGATTAAACGGTGCACAGTATGAAGCTGAAACTATTGAATATTATAAAAAGAACTTTCCCGGGCTTGATGGTGAGGCTATAAAGGCAAAAATACAAGAAGATGCAAAAAGTGCCCATACAAGTTATGAGGAGTTTACTGCCAATAGAGCCCTTGAACAAAGACGGCTTAATGATATGGGAGATATGCTTTTTCAAACGGAGCCGGTAACTCAGGAAGAAATAGATTTTAAAGAAAATGCAGATGAGTATAGAAAGGGAATTGATAAGTACTTTAACGGAAATTTAAAGGGAAATGAGGTTTTAACGGTAACAAAACGCACACCTGCGATTTTACGGGCAGTAGGTTTTGAGGATAAGCCTATAACGGTAACGGGTGCAGTTCTTAAACATATAACCGATAAACATAAGGATATAACACAAGCCATATTAAAAACCTTGCCGGAACAGCTGCTTGATCCTATAGCGGTTTTTAAGTCGCAAAATGAAAGCCAACCTAACAGCCGCTTAATTTTTACTGAGCATATCATAGACGGTAAGCCGGTAATTGCTGCTATAGAGATGAATTATGAAGATAAGCACGGAACAATAAATTCAATCCGAAGTGTTTATGAAAGAGACATAATAGCAAAAAGCGGATGGAATACTTTACAAGGTTGGATAGATAATGGAAATCTATTGTATGTAGACGATAAAAGGGCTGATGAATGGAGCGCAATCACCGGGGTATCATTCCCCTTAGAGGCATTCTCCAAACTCAACCCTTCTAATAGTATTATCGGCGAAAATGCAGGAAATGTCAATACAGGAGTTTTGAAAAAAAGTGATATTATAGGCGATAACCCGCAAGCTATTTATTTTCAAACGGAGGCGGAAACTTACAAGGAAATAGCCGAGGCTTCAGAATCGGGAGGAGAAGAAACCGCTAGGGAACATTTAGAAAGTATTGTTATCGGAGAAAGCCCAAGTGAAGCATATAGGTTTTTATATGCAGACAATGAAGAAAGGGCCAAGGCTGATAAGGCATATAGAGACTCTTTAACGCCTGAACTTGAAAAGGCTTTACAAAAAGATTTAAAAGATGAAAACATAAAAAACGATACATTTATTAAAATGATGGAAAACCGTGAGGCTATGCGGGAGTTTATGAAAGCTTATATAAAAGCAGAAAATCAAGGTTTTACAGAGCTGAAAGATTTAATGCAAAGCTCAGGCGGAGCATTTTCTACAATCGCATATCAAATAACGAATGGTAAACCTTTAACCGAAAAACAACATACTATAGCCTTAAATTATATTAAAGAGGATTTACAAGGCTTTAGAAATATCTTTGCAGAACTTAACGGCTTTAATGCTTTAAGAAGCCTGACAGAAAAGGAGAAAGCATGGACTGAAACTTATGCAAAGGCGGTAAGTGAAAATCATACAGAGGAAAAACAGATCCGTAAGTCCAGAGCTGAAATTCAAGATGAAATGTTTATTGAAGAAATGGAAGATGTACAAAAAGTAGAAGAGCTTGTAAAAGAAGCCGCTAATATTTACTATTTTGATTTTGATAACTTTAAACCGGCAGACGAACAAGAAGCGGATTATCGCGATGACTTAAAACGAAAACAATCAAGAATAAATAGAGAAATGAAAAATCACGCATGGAAAAGTCAAATGGCAAACGCCTTTAGAGGCAAGGATTTTTCTAAAAACTCCATAAAAAATATTCAAGGGCAGATGAGAAATAACCCACGTTCTTATCGTTCGCTTTATGCGGATATAATGGGCCGTGAAGATATGAAGGTTAAAGATGCCGAAACAACGGATTCAATCATTAAAACAAAGCTCAAAAGCCGACCGGATATCGGTGTTAAACTGGATGAATTAAAGCTTGAAAATATGAGCCCTGCAGAAAAGCAACAGCTTATCAAGGTAATCAATGATAAGGAAATGGAAGATCGTATCAATAAAGGAACAATTACAAGTGAAGACATAAAACAGATAGAAGGACTTATTCAAGAAAAAAATAAAAATATAAAGGAACTTGAAAAGCAGATTGCCAAATTAAAAGAAGATAATGCATACGATAGCAGAATTATTCACAATTTGGAAGAACAATTAAAAAATGAAAGAATAAATAGAAAAGTCTTAACCGATACGGTTAAAGCCCGTGATGTTGCTTTAAAAGCGGTTATGAAAAGAGTAAATTTAAAAGTATGTAACGCAGAGGAAGCGGAAGCTTTAGCAGCAGTTCAAATGTTTTTAAAAAAAGATGTACAAAAAGCTTTAAACGCAACCATCGATAAAGATGATCCTAGAATAAGAGAAGCTTATGCTTTATGGTCAACAAATGAGGAATACAGAAAAACTTTAGCTAGAATGGCAGGAAATAAAAAAGGCTGGGAGACTTTAAGAAATCTTCTTGAAAATAAGCCTATAGGAGAATGGACGGCCGATGATAAAAAGCTCGCACAAAGACTAATACCGGCCCGAAATAAGTTTTTTAGTTTAGGTCTTTATAACCGCACAGAAAAGAACTTTTTAGACATGAGAACAGAAGATTTAACGGATAAACAAATAGAAAAACTAGCCTCAACCGTTTTACCCGATTCAATGATCGCAAAATTAAAACACCAGCCTTTAAGTCAATGGACGGTTGATGAGCTTATAGACTTAGCAAAGGTTATAGAAAAAACTTATAGAGAAGGTAGACAAAAATATTCTGCTAAAAAAGCAACAGAAAAATTTGAAGCTTACTTAATTAGAGATATGGGTATAAAAAACTTTATACACAAAAAAGGTTTTGATGAAAAGGCTGCAACTTGGAGCGATGTAGAAAAACAAAAAAAAGGAGGCTTACAGGCTTTAAGGCGGAAATTAAAGTATGCGGCGATGAGGCCTTACGCTTTTATAGAAATGCTTGACGGCGGAAGCCGAGGCGTTCTATATGACTTATTGGAATTTGAGCAACGAGAATGTTACAATCGGTTTAAGGCTGGGATGGATACCCGCTTAAGTCATTTTAATGAGTTTATGGAAAAAAACGGATTAAAAGTTGCAGACTTAGAAAAAAAGATATTGTTTGAAAATTTTTATGTAGGAAAGGATAAAAAGGATTTAACATTAAGTGTAAGCGAGATAATAGGTGCCTACCTTGCCAGTTTTGACGAAAAAAGCCGAGCGGCTGTCCAATACGGAAACTTTGCAGAGCAAGACGAAAGAGATATTGCAAAACAATCAAATAGTTATGGAGCATTAGATACTTTTTCCGAAATGAGATACGGCAGGGTTCTTGAAAAAGCGGAAGAATTAATCCGGAGCGATGAAAAAATTAAAAACCTTGTGGATTATCTAAAAAAAGAATATAAAGCTGAAGGGCTAAGATTAAAAGACCATAACCGCACTGTAAATAATATTATTACGGAAATACGAGATGATTACTTTCCAATGTTGAGGCTTGATGTATCAGGAGAAGAAGATGCTCGAAAAGTGCAAAAAAAGATTGTAGGAGAGCACGCAACAGGCACAAGGCACGGTATAGAAAAAGGACAAACTAAGGCCCGTATCGATATAGGAAAGGGGAATCAATCACCTATTAAGTTGAATGCAGTAAATACATTCTTAGAAAGCGTAGAAGCAAACGAGAGGCTTTATGCTTATGATAAATATGCCCAAAAATTAAACAGGGTTATAAAAGGTTATGATTCAAAACAATTTAGACGAACTCTTGAAGCAGCATACGGAAACGAAGCTTTAAGGTACCTTGATAAGCAGGTAAACACGATTGTAGATCCGACAGCCGGACGAGTTTATTCAGATACGGATAAGATGCTAAGAATGTTGAGAGGAAATACGGCAGCCGCTTATTTAGGCTGGAAGATGTCAGGGATTATAAAGCAAGGTTTAACAAGCCCTGCCCCATTTATGCAGTATGTCAACCCCGTAAATTATGCAAAGGCTGCCTTAGATTTAACGATATATAATAAGGAGATGATGGAATTTATTCACTCACGAAGTAAACTAATGCAGGACAGAAGCTTTGATATGATGCAGGGTATAGTTGATGAACTCGCAAAAGAGGCTAAGACTAAAGGCGGCAAAGCTATTACTAAATTACAACAAAAAGGAATGGAAGGCCTAGAGTGGATAGATAAGGCTTGTGTTGCTCCGGGCTGGCTTGCGGCTTTTAGAGAAGAAGAAGGGAGACTTAGAAAAGCTAATACAAGTCTTGAAAAGCCCTTAACCGATTTGGAAATAGATTTGAAAGCTACGCAATGGGCCGATGATGTATTGGTAAGAACGCAGCCGTCAGGAAGGGCCGAAGAATTAGCACCGCTTTTTAGAGAGGGAGGTGAAGCCTTAAGAATGCTTTTACAATTTCAAAGCTCACTTAATGTTATTTACAATAATATAAGGCACGATCTACCCAATGCGATAAAGAATAAGCAGTATAAAAGAGCAGCCGGAATAATCACGGGTTACGCTTTAGCCGGTCTTGCCGTGGGAGCTATTACCGAGGGGTTTGGAGATGATAAAGATGAGCCAGAAGATAAAATACGCCGAGGTATTTTTTACACTTTTACGCAAGCAACGGACAGCATACCTTTAATCAATGGCATGATAACAGGCTTTGCAGAAAAGGCAATTACCGGTAAAACAAAATATAAAGGTAACTCTAATGTGTTTGTAGCTGCAGAAAAGTTTATAGACGGTTCAAAAGCCTTAACCGATGCAGATATAAAAAAAGCCGCTCAAAAATATTGGGAAGCTTCAGCCCTTACATTGGGACTACCAACATCTGGTGTAAAAGAAGCCTTTTATACAGCAGAACAACTTTTTAATGGAGAGATGCCTAGCGCCTTATGGGGCCGAAGATAATTAGGAATTGAGGAGGGAAAAAGAATGAATCTAAGATCAAACGATAAAAGCTCTGAAGCTTTGACCGTAGGAAGTTTAAAAGTTTTAGGCAAGTTAGAAAACGGAGCATTAAATTCTATTCATACTCATTTAAAAAGCTCGGATGCACAACAATCAAAGATTATTGCAGATATTGAAAAGCTGTACGAGAATATATCGGCGGACGGAGTTATTACGGCAAATGAAAAGCAAATTTTAAAAAAAGAAGTCGGTATTATTGAAACGGAATATCCTATTATTTTACAAAAAGCTCAAAATGCGAAAAAAGGCGAATCAGAGATAAATGCTTTCAAAGTAGCTTTTAAAGCCTTAAGGGATTATCTTTTTATAGACTTAAAAATCTTTGATGAGATGTCGGAAGCCTTAGACGTTGATAGAGAAGTTTTTAATAAAAAATTTGCAGATTATTATAAGTCCCGGGCAGTCTTGCAAGTTGCAAGTGATGCCGAAAATTACTTATCATTCCCCACCGATACCGACATTTTAAGTCTTCTGAACTTTGATGAAACACCCCAAGCTCTGCCCGCTCCAACCCCTTCATTTACAGCTTGGCAATCTAAAATCATAGAGCTTGATTGTACAAATAAAACAGAAATCAAAATGACTTTTGAAGAAGCTTTAAATAACGTTATAATTTTATCTGGAGAATTAAAAAACGATTTTACATTAAAACTTTTCTTTGATAAGCAAAACGGTAACGGAGCTAAGCAGTATTTAATAGTTTATAAATTAACAGGGATTTTTAATGTTACAATTCAAACTGAAGAACCTGCAACTAATAAAGTCTCTCAAAATATAAACGCCAAAACATTCGGGCTTGGCTGCTATGCGGTGGTAGATTTTAGAGGCCACGTGTGGGCCTTTGAAGGCAATATTAAGCAATCCTTAATTGATGAAATTTTGCAGCATACGGAAAATAAACTTAGCAATAATGCACAACAAACAATTACCAATTTTAAGAATGAAATAAATAATTTTTATCTTGAAGAAAAAAATAAAATGCTTAATTTTATTCAAGAAAAAACTAACGAGTTGGAGAATGCTCACAGAGACCGGTTTATTAAAGAGTCGGGAGCAATCGGCGAGGTAAGATACTTTACAAACAAAAAATATACCTACGGCTATTTATATGCAAACGGCTATTCGTTTATTCCGGAACTTTACCCCGAGTTTTATCAATTTTGGCTTGAGAACTTTGGGGATAGAAACAAGAAAAACTATCTAGGCTATGACTCTTTCGGCTATCCGAAACTGCCTGACTTGCGAGGCGTTGCATTAAGAGCAGTCGATGACGGAAGCGATCGAGGCGGTGCAGCACTAGCACTGGAGTTTCAGGGAGACGCCATTCGAAACCTTAAGGGACGAGTTGGAGTGCAAGGGAATGACGGCTATCCCAATCTTACTGCCGGAGTATTTCACACCCTCGATACGGGGTATATTGACTCTGGAACTTCTCAAGCCAGCAGTTATTTACGGTTATTAGGATTTGACGCCTCTCGTGTAGTCCCTACAGCCGAAGACAATCGAGTTAAATCATACGGGGTATACCCGTTTATAAAAGTTATATAAGGAGATGAAAAAAAATGACAAATGAACAAGTAATTGAAGCCGTTAATCGGCTTACGGAAACCTACAACGCTTTAAGAGATACGTTTAACACCGACTTTACCGAAGTAAAAAGGCAAGCCGCTATTTTACAACCGCTTTACAAAAACGGGCAGATAATTTGGGACGGTCGAGAAGACTTCCAGATGACAGATGAACCTCTTACTAATTTAATTGGTGTTGGGACAGGGACTGTTGCAAAATATGGAAAATGGTATGCCCAATATATGGTTAAATTTACAGGACATACTGTCATATCAAATTGTGAAACACAAACACCTGTAAATTATATTGTTATTAAATTAAAATTGCCTGAAAACAAAGACGGAACGTTTTTTATAAAACGCTCAAACGATGACAACTGGAGCCACGGTATAATAACAGCATGGATGTGTAATTCCGATAAAAGTATTAAAACTTTACTGGGTTCTCAAGTTGCAGATAAGCATGCTGACTATGGAAAGAGCGTTGTGTTTAATCCAAAAAATCAAGACGCTTGGGACTCAAGATATTACCAATGGACCGCCTTTAATTACAACAAAGAAGATATAATAAAAAATGATGAGGGTTACTCTTATATAGCATTGTCTAGCTCTGTTGCAACATGGTACATTGGCGGCTGGGCTGTGGCCGAAAGAAACACGGACTTTATGTGGACACCTACAAGAATTTTTGATTTGGATTCTTATAACCCGACAAACAAAAGTACTTACGATTCACTATCTGGAGGACTTACCAAATCTTATTTTGCTGCGAATAAAAAACATACAAATGTAAGAATTCCCTACTCAAAGACAGGAAATTTAATAATAGGTGTTTTGTGTTGGGCTGACCATTACACGCCCAGTCCCATTTTTACAGGATTTAAAACAAACGTCGAGTTTGATTTTGATAAAATCGTTTGTGGTAACTTTGCAAAAATAAAACAAAACTTACCCAACTATCAATGGGGCTTTATTCATGTTCCTGAAAATGAAGTGATTCAAAACACGGTAGAGATTAACGGCCTTAAACTTTTGCAATTTAATATTGATGTTCCTGAAAACGAAAGAGCCTTTCATTTTGCAGGCATGTTTACAGAAACGGAGGTGTAAATCGTGGAAGCAATCAACTACGCAAATGGCTCTAACATGACTTTGCCCGCCGATGCTCAAATTGTTCAAGGTGTATCGGGCAATGCCGTTTATTTACCGGCAGGAGCTGGAACTATGCCGATTGCCGGCAATAGAAACGAACTTACTATCTCGCTTTGGCGGCAATGGGACGGCGTTGTAGAAGCAGACGCCTATAGGGGCGTTTTTGCAACAGCTAATATAAAAGCTTACTTTGACCAAACAACAGACTTTTTAACAATCGAACTTGCCGAGGTTAAAACCGTAACCGACATAAAAGACGACCAAGAGCAGGCGCATTGGTGCTTTCTCTTTTCAAAGAACAGCTTTTTTAAAGTTTACAAAAATGCGGAACTAAAAGCCGAAGTTACGGCAGGAAATTACCCTGTAGATTTTTCCGAAGGCTTTACACTAGGAGGCGGCAGGACTCACGCTACTTTTGATGAAGTTAGAATGTACAAGGCAGTTGTTACCGAGTCGGAAATCCGTGGCCTATATCGTCTTGTAACAAAAGGCACGCAGGTACAGCAGCTTAAAAATATCGTTACAGAGGCAACGCCGAAATATCTAGGTGTCGTTGAAACAGTGCCCGATACAAAAACAGCCATCATCACTAAAGGCGAAAGGCTCGGAGCCGTAGACGCTAACTCCGGCGATTGGGTTCTTTCCGGAAGAACTATAGGAGGCTGGAAGGTCGGGGTGTGCTATAAGTGGAGCGGTGCACAATGGTTAAATCTAGAGCCGGAAGTAAACTATGCAAAAGAGTATCAGTCGTGCTTAGTGCATATGTTCCAGATTGAGGAGTTAAAACAGCAGACGGGGCACTTCGGGGCTTTGTTTGCTAAAGTGCTCGTCGCTCAAAAAGCGATGATTGATGAGCTTTTAGTCAATCAGGCGTTTATTAAAAATCTTGTGGTTCAAAAATTAAAAATTGATACAGACGATACAACTAATCAGGATTTTGAAGCGTGGTTTGATGAGCTGAATGGGTTGAAGATTAGGAATAAGGGAGAAGAGATTTTTAAGATTGATACGAATGGGGATATATATATAAAGGGGGCTACTGTTACAGCAAATAAATTAATTGCACCTACACTAACAGAAGATCCTCAAAATGCCGTGTTTGGCGAAATATGGTTTAGAAAAGGAATATAATATGGATTTTCCCTTAACTGAATTTTCAAGGAATGTTATAAAATTTGGAAATATTGCAAAAATAAACACAAGAGGATATATTACAGGTGATACTGAATGTTTAAAAGATGAAAATATAAATTCTTCATGCAATTATGCGGTATGGAGCCCTGCTCCATCTGAACCTGTTTTTAGAATCTCTTTTGATAATGAATTTATTATGTATGGATTAGGTTTAACAATAGAAATGACTTGTAATGAAAATATTCCTGCATATGGAGCTATTTCATACACTACAGTATCAGCATCAAATGAGATACATGGGCCTTTTAGACTGGGTTCTGTATTTCCAAGAGATAGTAAAGGTTCAATATCATCTTATGATGAAAAGAATGTTAAATTTAAAGTCAAAGAACTTATTATAGGAATTTTTGGGTATGGAAGAACTATAGATGCAACCTTTACTTATAATTTTTATGAGTTACTTATTTATGAAAGACCTATAAAAGACAGCGGATTAAGAATAATGGGAAACAATAAAATTTTTAAACCTGCAGAAACAGCATTTCCTTCACCTCTATCATGTTTCCATAATGGAAAAATCAGACATATAATGCTTGTCAAACCTTCTTCACACTTTTCTTCAATTTTTAGAATAAAAACAGATAGCGGTATTTATATGATTTCAAATTTACAAGAATAAAACTTAGAATTGTAATTTTTTCATAAATTCATTAAATCTTTATTTAACTTTTATAAAAATTTTATAACTTATGTAACAAAATTTTTTATTTTTGCTAAGATTAGTGTATGGACAAGATTAGCAGTATGCCGGCAATCGGCTGGGTGGTTATTTTGATAATCGGTATTATAGTAATTCCTCCTCTTTTTATTTTACTTTTAAAAAAAGGCGGGAAGATGTCCATCTTAGGGCAAACTATAGAAGTATATGAAGGCGGAAAAATTCAAAAGATAGATAGTATCGGTCTTATGTACCTGATGAAGGATAATTGTGAAAAGATTGAGCTTTTGAGAAAAGAACGAATCGAAGATATTTTGCCGGATTTATCTTATCTTTTGAGTGATATAAGCGTATTAGCCTGCTGTATGTATAGGGCTGAATCTATTTTAAACAAAAGGCTTTATAAAAACGGCTTTGAAGAATTAACTGTTGATTCTGTTAATTCTTATATAAAGCAACTCGCCGAAGAATTATTTATCAGACTAAATAAAGAAATTCTGATATCTAAATCTTGTACTACTCGTCCATTAAATGAGTTAAAAAAAGAAAAAATTTATTTTATCGCCCAGGATTTTACAAAAAGAGTTACTAGAATTTACTTAAAGGAGGTAAAAAGTAAAGCGGATATGTATTTAAACTATAAGCCGCTTTTTGAAAAAATAGGGGATAAGATAAGGGCAGATTTTTGCCGTGATAAAATGGAAAAAAAGTTAAAACAGGCCGAAAACTTGCGGGCTGTTTTGGAAAAGCTGACAAGAAACACGGTTTAATTTTTGGAGGTAAAAGATGAGAATAGAAAAATGGGGCGTATTTGCCATTAAAGAGGGCCGAATTATAAAAATCAATAGAGATGCAAAGGCTAGTGTTTATGGTAACTATGTCATAATTAAAGACCGGCAAGGTATAATAAGCAGGTATGCACACTTGAAATCGATAGCAGTCAATGTGGGACAAACGGTTCCAGCCGGAGGTTTTTTAGGTATCATGGGAGATACAGGCCGTGGTATTCCGGGACCGAATAAGCATTTGCATGTTAGCGTATATCCTGCAACAACTAAAGATCCATATATGGGTAAAGATGCAACGATAGATCCTAAGTCTTATATCCTTGATAGGGGTATATATCCGTGCAACAGTAAGCCTAGTACCGATTTTCATCAGATGATTGGAAATCCACCCTATCCACATGAAGGGTTGGATTTTTCCGGCCTAGACAAAAACATAATCACAGGCTGGGAGGCTGGAACTTTTGAGATTAAAAATATCTTTGAAGAATTTAAAAAGGGGCGGTAAATGAATGAAAAGAAGTTTTTTATTTTTATGTTTGTTTGTGTTTTGCTTTTTAGTCTTTCCTCTTGCTGCACAAGAAGCGGAATACACAATCACGGAAGCAGAGCTGACGAGGTTAGAGAGTCTGTTGGAGAAGTTAGAGAACACCAAACAGATGCAATTATCTCAAATACGGAACTTGGAAACAGAATTAAGCGAGGCGCTGAAATATCAAGAGAACTTAACAGATCAATTGACTCAAGCGAGGCTATCTTTGAAGAAATCAGAGAAATCATTAGAAGAATACGAAAAAGAAAGCATAGAGATGATAGCAAAGAAAGAAGCGAAGATACAGGAAAAGCAAAAGAAGATTGAGGAGTTGAAGATTAAAAATTATAAGTTAAAACTATCACTTGTAATTGTGTCTTCTATTCTAACTCTTTTGATTTTGGGAAGCATAGGATTTTTTATTTTAAAAATAAAATTAAAACTTGGGAGGTTTTAAGATATGAAAAATAAGTTTATGTTTTTTGTGATTGTCGGGCTTGTAATTCTTTCGATTTTTATCGTGAATTACGGCCAGTCAATTACAACAGACTGCATCGGAGCAGTCATCGGCTTAGCGGGGGGAGCCTTAGCCGTGTTTGACACCGTCAAATACTCTCGGCGTAAGATTGCCCTTGTACCGCTATGGATTGGGATTTTGATTTTAATAGTTACCGGGTTTATACAGTTCAAAGGTGTTATTATTCTTGCAGCTTTCGGGTTTGCTGCCTTGGGACTGTATATATATTTTAGACTAACAGAAAAATAAAGTTTTTAATGTAAGGGGATGTTTATTTTAAGCAGCCCCTTTATTTATGTAAGCACTATGTAAGCAAGTATATTTATAATTTTATAAGTATATATTGAATATAGAATTATAAATCCGTAAATTAGATAAGCCCTATTGCCGCTAGCTAAATTTAAAGGCACTCAAACGAGTGCCTTTTTTTGTTTCCTAATTTTTAAAAACGCTAAAATCTTTCTATTTTTGAGACCAGAAAAGCATCCGCAAGAACTAAATAACACATTGCTTCCACAACCGGGACTATGCGAGGGAAAAGACAGATGTCGTGATTTCCTCCGACAGAAAGCATACATTTCTCCCCTTTTTTGTTAAAGGAGGCTTGGTTCATTTTTATTGAAGGAACGGGCTTTACGGCAATTCTAAAATCTATTTGACAAGTGTTCTCATCTTTTCTTCCATTCTCATGGTTTAAATTTAAGGGATAGTCCATATTACAGGAAATACCGCCCAAAATACCGCCAGAAAAATTTTTTGAAATGTCATTATTCTCGCTGCCTGTAATAGAAGCCGAGTAAAAACCGCCCCCGATTTCTATGCCCTTAACGGCACCTATCGACATTAAGGCTTGAGACAAGACCGCATCAAGTTTGCCGAAAACAGGAGAGCCGAGCCCTTCGGAAACATTTAAAACAGAACAGGATAAAATACAACCGGCCGAATCTCCATTAGAAGCCAAAGCGCTCAACTTTTCAAAAATCGGCTCAGGCAGAGCCTCATCTTCTTTAAGAGGGAGGCTTGTTTTAATACCTGCAATTTCTTCGGCTCTTACCTGCACCTCAATAGTTTTTTTACCGTCCTTTATAGCAAAGGCTTCGAGCATTTTTTTTGCAACAGCTCCGCCGATGAGCCTGCCTATCGTTTCCCGGCCGGAAGAGCGGCCTCCGCCTCGGTAATCCCGATGCCCGTATTTTAAATCATAAGAATAATCGGCATGCCCCGGACGATAAACATCTTTTAAGTTTTCATAATCCTTGGAGGAGGTTTCTTTGTTTCTAACCAGAACTGCGATAGGGCTTCCCAGGGTCCTGCCTTCAAAAACACCGGATAGGATTTCGCAAATGTCATCTTCATTCCGTTTTGTAGAAAAAGGACCTGAGGAGCCGGGTTTTCTGCGGTTAAGCTCTTTTTGAATATCATCGGCACAAAGGGGAATACCGGCAGGGCATCCGTCAATTACAGCCCCTACCCCTGCGCTCCTGCTTTCTCCAAAAGTTGTCAAGGTAAAAAAACGCCCAAAAGAATTTGCCCCCATAGATTACTCCTATAAAAACTTTTTGCAGCAAATATCAGAGCCTTTCGGCTCTGTTCTGTAAGGAAATTTTTCATCGTATCCGCTAAAGCGGATAGCGAATCAATTTGTGAAAAAAGTTTTTTCAAGTGTGTGCCGAAAAGCACACACATATAATAATGCGAAGTTTTGTACTCATAAGTGCAAAACTCGGCAGATAAACAGTGAAGCTGAATTTCTGCTGAACTGTTTATCATACCTCCAAGTTTCAAAACTGCTTAATCTTTTTCGAATATAAGCTCATTTATCACGTGTTCTTTTTTTAAGCCTTTTTTTTCAAACTTTGTTGTGGGACGCCAGCTTTGGCTTGGAGCGAATTTTTCGTATTTGGATTTTAGATTGGGAGTTTCGCTCAACTGCTCAAAAGCATCCTCTGCATAATTTTCCCAATCCGTGACCATGTAAATATAGCCGCCATCTTTTAATTTTTTTGAAAGCAAATCGGTTCGAGGCCTTCTTACAAGCCGTCTTTTGTGATTCCGTTTTTTTTGCCACGGGTCAGGAAAAAAAATATGAAAGCCGTCAACGCTTTCATTATTTATCATATTTTCTAAAACTTCAATTGCATCATGTTCGATAATCCGTAAATTATTCAATTTTTTTTCTTCTATTTCACCTAAAAGTTTACCCACACCGGCCTTAAAAACTTCTATACCAAGATAGTTTTTATCGGGATTATCCTCGGCAATTTGGGCAGTTGCAGTTCCCATGCCGAACCCGATTTCTATGATTACGGGATTATCGTTTTGAAAAAGAGTTTGAAAGTCGATTGGGCTTTCAGTATATGGAATACACCACTTTTGATAAAAAGCTTCGTAATTTCTTTTTTGGCCTTCGGTCATCCGCCCCGTCCGTAAAACAAAGGTTTTTATAGATCGAAAATGAGACGGTACATCGGTATTTTGAGTAATTTCAGTACTATTCATCCTTTGATACTAATACAAACTATGGTACTTTGTCAAATAGGCTGTATCGCCTTGGGCATTTTGGGCCATACATTGAATATAACGGGTGTCCGGATATTTTTCGAACAGGGAAGAAATAGAGTCTTCGAGTTTAGAACCTTCAGGTAAACCTTGAACAAAGAGCGGCTGCTTATCGGCCCCCAAAAGAATAAGAAAAAACGTTTTAAATGTGGAATTTTCGGAAGCTTCAATCCGCCATCGTCCGTCCTGAATCCGAAAGACAAAGGGAATAGATGAAACCATTTCAGGCTCTTTTAAGGTAAGTTTTTTTATAGTCCTATTTCCCGACAAATCTTCCAGCACAACGGAATATTCTCCTATGGGAATTTGTCCGAACGGCGACGCTATCTTATTGGAACCGGCCCATAGAGTTTTCTCGGAATCCGAAGCTCTAAGCTGTGAGGAAGAAAAAAAGGAAGTATTTTCCCTGTTCAAAACCCATGTAAGCCCCGACTCCAAATGGACCAGCTGTATGGAAGAATAATCGTTACGTCCGTTTTCATCCTTGTACATTAAAAATACGGAAAGCCTTTCTTCAATTGTTCCGGCATCCGTTTCTATCTTTAAAATTTTTACGGAAAGTTCGGGTATCTCAGGCTTATCAAAGGAACATGAAAGTAAAAGAGCTGCAATAAAAAAAAACAAAGTTTTTTTTAGCCATTCTTTTTTTTTGCTTTTGTTCATTGGACCATCCGAATCTTCTTTATGTTAAAACATAAAGGACATATTCATTACGGTAAGATCCGTATCCTCAAAGCGGTTTGCACTCGATTCAAAGCGGACATTTACCTTTTCGCAAGCGTCATTTAAGTAAGAAATATAATACATTCCCAAATTTAAATCTTCGGAACCTTCAGGAAGGGCTCGATAAAAGTCAATTAAAGAATTTTTGTCGACATCTGCCATCTTTAAGTCATTTAAGTTTGCTCTGACGGCATCCGACTGTTCATTTTTACTGTAAAGGGTTATCTGAAGCTTGCCCTGTGTACCTATCGAGGCAACACCTCCGCTTCCAAGTTTCCATGAAACAAATACCAGCTCTTGTTTTTTTTCAAGTTCGGCAACGAGACGGCGGCGTATTTCGGGATCAAAGAGAGCTTCTTGAGGGTCATCCAATTCAGGAAAAAGAATTAAGGCTTCTTTACGCAAATTCATGTTTTCCGCACTTAGGATCAACTCCATAAGCATCAAGGCTATGTACTCGGCTATCTTCGTTTTATCCATGTATTCGGTAAGGGAAGTCCGTATTGTTTTTAGAATCAGGTCAAAGTCTTTGTGCATCCTAAATTTAGTTATGATAAACCAAGTAAACGGACGCATCATGTTTAGAAATTTTTCGGCCAAAAAAAGCTGAATATTTTTTTCTTCGGGAGATAGAGCATTATTCTTTGTTATAAAAGAAAAAAGAGGTTTAACAATTTCCTGTTTTGCTTCATAAATCATTTCTTCGTTTTGCTGCAATACATTTGCCAAATACTTTTCATTTATGTGGGTTTTTTCGTCAATTATACTTGCAGGGTTTTGTCTGTTCCATTTTTTTATAACGGGAGAGTTTAAGATTTGCTTAAAAATATAATCGTCATATTGTTTATATAAAACCGAATATACTATAAGCTTTGAAAGATCCATAACCTCCTGTCGCGAAGAAACGAATTCGGGTTTCGATATTTCAATCTTTGAGATATAATCCGCCAAAAGAAGGCGTTGAATGGTTTCAGGAATAAATTTTTCGAGAGAAATGCCGTATTCTTCGATATTTCCGGCAAGCTTAAATTTAAGGAGTTTCTTATTTCTTTTTATAAAGAATGTAGAACCTTCCTGAGTCAAAATAAGCTTTAATGGAAGGTCCAAAATTCTTTTTTTTTCACTTGCAGCCATAAATCTTCTCTCCCTATATTAAGTACGATCAACTACATCTTTAATTCTAATATAATTTTATGAAAAATTCTATAGGTTAATTAAAGGGATGAAAGTATCGATCGAATTTCCGCGGCTTTTGGATAATTCGGATTTTTATTCAATACGCCTTCCAAAATAAGCTTTGCATCAGCCTTTTTATTCAAGCTTATGTAAAGTTTACCCAGTTCATAATAAGCATCCCAGTTTTTAGTATCAACCTTTATAATCTGTTCATAAACGCTTACGGCATTTTCTTTTAGATCAGCAGAAATATAGGCCGCCGCCAAATTCTGTTTTGCCGTAATATTACGAGGCTGGGTTTTTACGGCATTGGAGTAATGATTAACCGACTTGGTGTAGTCTCCTTTTAAGCCGTATAACTTGCCCAAATTTGTGTTTACTTCAAAATTATTGGGCTCAAGCCTATAGGCTGCCAAAAGGTTATCTTCGGCTTCGCCGAATTTTCCCTCATCCAAGTACATACGCCCCAGATTTATTCTGGGCTTAGCATAGTTTTTATTTG
This sequence comes from Treponema denticola ATCC 35405, assembly GCF_000008185.1. Taxonomy (NCBI): domain Bacteria; kingdom Pseudomonadati; phylum Spirochaetota; class Spirochaetia; order Treponematales; family Treponemataceae; genus Treponema; species Treponema denticola. Next base: position 1,160,131 of record NC_002967.9, on the reverse strand, counting down.
TAGCCGCAGCCTGTGTATAATAATCATAGGCTTCAGATTTTCTTCCGTTTTTTTCCAAAGTTAAACCGTATGTATATAAAACTCTTGCATCAGAAGGCTTGAGCCTATAAGCTTTTTCGGCATTAGACAGGGCTTCGCCGTATTTTTCTAAATCAACCTGTACCGTTGCCAAGTTATAATAGGTTATGGCATCATCCTCTCCCAGAGTGATAGCTTCCGTAAAGTGCCGCTCGGCTAAATTATTTTGTCCCAAATCCGCATAAACTTGGGCCATTTCTCGTAAGGCCGGAAGATTGGTCGGTTCATAAGAAATAGCCTTCTTATAGTTTTCTATAGCTTGATCAAATTTCCGTTGGGCTTTGCGTATACGGGCCATTTCCAAAAAGGCTTTTACGTAGTCGGGCTTTATCTTTACGGCTGAAGAAAAAGCGGAAAAAGCTTCATTTTCCAAACCTAATTTTCTGCAAGACATTCCCAAATTAAAAAAAGCATTATCGAATTTGGGATTGGATTTTACGCTTCTTTCAAAGGAAGTCTTTGCTTTTTGATAATGACCTCTTGCGTAATATTTTTTACCGAGTTCATAATTGTATAAATAATTATCGGGATCCAAACTTTGAGCCTTTTCCAACTCTACAAAGGCAACCTGAGGCTGTTTTTGTGCGTCTGCAATTTGAGAATAAACATAATGAGCCCTTGCATTTTGTCCGTCTGCATTTACGGATTTTTTTATGTATGAATCGGCATCCGAAAGAGCTTTCTCTGCATCTCCGGTTCCTTCACGAGCCGAAGCATAGTCGTTTAAAGCAGAAGCCATATCCAAATATTTTTTTGCAGTAAATGAAGTTTCAGAATCGGGCATTTTAGATGAAGCCTTTGAAAAACTACTAAGAGCAGAATTTAGATTTCCGTTTTTTAAGAAATTTACACCTTCTGAAACCAGGCGGTCCACCTCTTCCATTTGAGCTCTGGTCTTTGCATCGGCATTTTGCTTTGCAAGTCTTTCAGCTTCTTGAGCTTTTTGTGCATCTAAAGCAGCCTTCTTTTTGGCTTCTTCTTCGAGCCGCTTTTTTTCTCTTTCTGCATCAGCTGTCCTTTTTGCAGCCTCGTCTTTTGCTCTTTGTTCGGCTGCTAATTTTGCCTTGCGCTCCTGTTCAGCCTTAGCCTTACGCTCTGCTTCTTCTTTGGCTTTACGCTCCTGTTCGGCCCTTGCTTTGCGGTCTGCTTCAGCCTTGGCAGCAGCGATTTTTTTTGCTTCGTCTATCGATGCTTTTTTCTTTGCTTCAGCTTCCTTTAAGGCCTGTTGCTGCTTAATCAATTCTTCTTGCCGCTTTCTTGCTTCTTCAGCCCTTTTTAGAGCCTCTTCAGCCTTTCTTTTCTTTTCTTCTTCGGCAGCCTTTTTTTCCTTTTCGGAAGCAGCGGCAAGATTTTTGTTAATTTCCCCGGCTTTTTTAATGCTTTCCGCCTCTAAAAGCTCTCTCTCTTTTTCGGCTTCTTTTTTGGCCTGTTCAAGCTCAGCTTCTTTTTTAGCTATTTTTTCTTGAAGACGGGCGAGTTCTTCTTTTTCAGCCTCAATTTTAGCAAGGATCTGCGTATCGGCAGCAGCGGAATCAGAGGTCTTGCTCTTTGTAAAAAATAAGATGCCTACAACAACTAAAACGGCTATAAAAATACCCGCTAAAATACCTATTAAGAATTTTTGAAAATCAGTCAAGTTCGTTTTCCTCCGAATAATCTATTGTATTGTCGGCTCCGGCCGATAAGGCATCTGCATTGTCAACCGAAGAAAGGTTGGCGTTTACATCTTCCATAAGTTTTTTATACCTCGCCTCAGCAGCCAAACGCTCGGCCTCTTCGGCTGCCTTTTTGGCTTCAGCCAAGGCCTTCGCTCTTTCCGCTTCTTCGGCAAGGCCTTCCAAAAGCGATATCATTTTTTCGATTGAAGATCTTTGAAGCGTCTCAGGGTTTAAGTTTAAATAAATTTTATAATCTTGTAAAGCACCCTCAAGTTTTTCCAGTTTTATCCGTGTATTAGCCCTGTTTAAAAAAGCCGGAGCATAGAGGCCGTTTGAAGAAATAGCCTCATTATAAGCCAACTCGGAGGCTTCAAACTGATTTTGTAAAAAATATACATTACCTATATTGTAGTAATACAAATGCCCGTTGAGTATATCCTTATCCTTGCCTTGAGAAAGATAGGTTAAGGCCTCGCTGTACTTCCCCATCCTAAAATAAGCAACGCCAAGATAAAGATAAACCGATTTAGGGGTTCCGGCTTCCTGACTAGCCTTAAAAAGAGCCGAAACGGCCTCTTGAGGCTTATCAGCATACAAAAGTTTTTTACCTTCTTCAAAATAATCTACGGCAAAAAGCAATGAAAAAAAAGATAAAAAAACAGCAAAAAAAATGCTTTTTTTGAATTTTAATCGATAAAAATGCGTTTTCATATTTGACATTCCCTCCCAAAAGCTATACCATATAGGTATGTCTTCATTAACGATTATTTTGATTGCAGCGATAAGTGCGGTCCTCGCTTTTCTCATTATTTTTTTGTTAAAGTCGATTCTTTTTCCAAAAAAAAGAGCAAGAATCGAAAAAAACTTAAAATCCGGAAAATACGGAGCCGCAATCAAGGATGCAAAATCAATACTCTCAAAAAATCCCAGAGATTCGGAAGCCCGATACCTTTTGGGCAAGGCCTACCTTGCAGACAAAAAAGTTGACCTTGCCTTTATCGAGTTTAAAACTCTAAACAAGACAGCAGTATTTAACAATCCGGCAACCGAAATCGAATTCAGAACTATTATAGCAGATTTATATTTAAAATTCCAGCAGCCGGACGAAGCTTTAAAGGAATTTATGCTTTTAAATAAAAGAGATCCGAAAAATCCAAAACCCTATTTTCAGGCCGGACAAATTTATGAAAGCAAAAACATGTCGGATCAGGCAATAGCTTATTTTCAAAAAGCTATAGAAGTCGATTCACGCTTTGCAGAAGCCTATGCTTCATTAGGCCTGTTGCTTTTTAAGGCGAATCAGATCCCTGAAGCCGAAAAGGCTATTGCCACAGCCTTAAAATTAGCTCCCGATAATAGTGAAACCCTTTATTATCATGGAAAAATCTTAAAAAGCAAAAAAAATTACGCACAGGCTCTTTCAGCCCTCGAAAAAGCTGCAAGAAAGCAGGAGATAAGGTCAAAATGCTTTTTTGAAAGAGGATGCTGCTATTTGGAAACAAACAGCCTTGAAAAGGCCGAATTCGAATTCACTAGGGCGATAAAATCTTCAAAACAGTTGTCAGCCCCGGAAGTTCTTTATTCGAGATATCTTTTAGCCGATTGCTACGAAAGACAAAGAAACATAGACCAGGCAATAGAGCAATGGGAAGCCATAAGCGCAGTCAATCCTAAATTCAGGAATACGGCTCAAAAACTTGCCGAATATTCAGACCTTCGTACCAACGACCATATGAAAGAATATTTAACCCTCATCAAGGAAGAATTTTTTAAAATGTGCAGGGATATTACCGAGCAGTACTTCGATTATCCCGTCCAAGCCTTAAAAGAAACAAAGATGGGCTGTACAATACTTGCAGTCGAAAAAGGCTCGGAACAATGGCTTAATACAAGAAAAAAGCCCCAACTTTTAATCTTTTCGAGGGATGGACACACGATAACGGAATCCTTTTTACGATCCGTACATGAAGAGATGAAAAAACAAGCCGTTGTAACCTCTCACATTATAACCTCAGGTGCTTTTTCGCCTGATGCAATAAAGTTTGCAGAAAACAGGCCCTTTAACCTTATTGACAGACAAAAGCTTGAAAGAATAGTTGAAAAAGTAAAATTTACATTTTAGGAAACGGATAATGAAAAAAATTCTATGTATTTCGGATCAGATAGACCCTGTGATTTACAGTAAAGACATAAAAGAAAAATATGGAGATGTAGATTTTATAATATCGGCGGGAGACCTTCCGATAGACTACCTTGACTTTGTACAAAATTCCTTAAATAAACCGCTTTATTTTGTTTTCGGAAGCCACCACTTAAAAGCTCTTACTCACTATCATCCCGAAATGGCTGAAAAAACAAAGGATGGAGAGGTAAATATATTTAAAAAGGGAAATACAAAAAAAAGCAATCAGGGAACCTATATAGGGTTTAAAAGCCTTAAGTATGAAAACATTATAATAGCCGGCGTTTCAGGTGCTAAAAAGCACAATGACGGTAAAAATCAGTTTACAGAAAAACAAATGAAGCGAAAGCTTTCAAAAATGATTCCGGCATTATTTTTAAATAAGCTGAGATACGGGCGCTATTTGGATATCTTAGTAACCCACTGTCCTCCATTGATTGAAGGTGAAAAAGAAGAAAACAAACAAGAAGCTTTTGAGTGTTTTACCAAATTTATAAATTTTTTTAAACCTAAATATCTTATACACGGACAAGTCCACATATATGACCCTCAACAATGCCGAAGCATAAGACATGGAGAAACCGAAATAATTAACGCATACAGCAGACACATTTTGGAGATAACTTAAAATCTATAAATTGTTACCATTATTTTTAAAATAAATCTTGACGATATTCCCTTTAGATGATAGAATTACTACAATGAAAGAAATTAACACTCTTGACGTTTATGCATTGATTACTCTTTCGATCTTGAATATTTTATTATTATTATTTCTCATAAGAATTACGGCTACAAACAAAAAGAAAGCCGGCGAGATATCAAGGCCCTTTGTTTTATTGACACATTCTACCTTGGCCTTTGCATTTATAATAAGCATAAGTACTGCAGCCTCGGTATTTTTAAAAAACTATATGATTTTAAATATAGGCTTATCGGTTGTTCTAGTTGTTTTTACTGTCTATATAACCGTATCCGAAAAGATATATCTACAAGATCAAGTCGAAAAGCAAAAGAAAGACAAGGCAAATGCAGATTATATTAAAAAATTACAAAATCTCCCCTCTGAAGAATCTTTACGAGCACGTAAACTTATAAGCACGGCCCGCCTTTTACTCCAAAAAACAAACGGATTAATCTCAGGAAAGAAAGATATCTCATCCGAAATGTTTCCATACATCGCAGAATCATTTTTAATGGAGTTATCGGCTGATGGGGCTGTAGTCCTTGCAGTACAAAGTTTTGAAGAGGTCTTGGCTGTAAAGGCCTTAATCGGCACCTTTCCTCCGCCGTATAAATTACCCGATGACCTTGCACGCAAAGAAGATCACGTATTTTCCAATTTTAAATATGCACGGTTTGAGATGGGTGAATCGATATTTACGGAAGTTGCATCCCAAGGCAAAACTCTATTCATTAAAGATTGTAAAGGCAACCCCTTACTTCCTAACAATGGAAACGAAAAATTTTTACAGCACGGAAGCCTCATCTTCTTCCCTTTAATGGTTAGCACTGTTTTAGTGGGCGTGGCGGCCGTATCCCGTAATCCGGATAATGTTCCTTTTTCGGAAAATGAAGTCAAGATAGGAGAATACTTATCGGATTTTGCGGCAGAAATGATCAACCTTACTTTAAATATATCCGAGGCTTCCGAACATGCCGAAATTGAAAATATAACCGATACGGTTGCAAAAATTCAAAGGATTCTTTTACCTAAAAACTTAAAAAAAGTCCCCGGCCTTGAAATCGGAGAATATTTTTTACAGGAGAGAGGTATCTGCAGTGACTATTATGACGTCATCGTTCAACAAAAAAGAGTCTTTATCGTCCTTGCGGATGTTGCAGGTAAAAGTATTCAATCTGCAATTATTATGATTATGATTAGGGCCATCCTCTACCTTATAACAAACACGGATCAAAACACGGAATCTATTTTGGACTGGCTCAATAAGGGTATTACCGGCAAGATAGATATAGACCACTTTGCAAGTATTTCTCTTTTATCCTATGAACAGAAAACAAATACAATAGAATTCATAGGGGCAGGTAATCAGGCAATGATGATATGGAACAATGAAAAAAATAAAATCGAATTATTCCAGCAAAAAACGGACCCTATAGGAATAGATGTCCGTTCAACATATAAAAGTATAAAAATTCCTTTGCATGAGGGTGATGTAGCAGCTTTATACACGGACGGTATTATCGAAACACTTAATAAAGCAGGAGAGCAGTACGGAGCTGCCAGACTTGCAAAACTTATAGCCGATAATCATTCCAAAAATTCAAAGGATATAGTAAATAAAATAAAAAATGACATGACTTCGTTTATAGGAACGGCCCAGACTCATGATGATCGCACTTTGCTGATTATTAAGGCTAGGTAATAGAGAGGTTGTTAAGGAGATTGTTATGGAACTAAAAGTCCGAAAAAACAAAGAGGTTTACATTATTGACGTAAGCGGTGAAATGGACCTATACAATTCATACAGACTAAAAGAGCTTGTTATGAAGATGATCGAGCGTCAAATAAAATGTATGATTATAAATCTTGAAGATGTGGACTACATAGACTCTTCAGGAATAGGTGCTCTCATTTATATATGCTCTACCGTAAAAAAGATGAATCTACGCCTGTTTATAACCAATATTCACGGGTCCGTGAAAAAAGTTATAGAACTGACAAAGCTGATGGGCTACTTTCCCATAACAAACAGCTTGGAAGAAGCATTACAAAAAATGGAAAGCTAAAGCGGAGGACAGAAATATGACAGCTATAAAAGAACTTAAAGTCGATGAAAAAAGCCCCTTATTCGATAAAACAGGGATGTTATATAAAGAATTTCCTTCTGATTTCAGGCAAATCAGATATTTTACACTCTTAATAGTACAATCAGCCCCCTTAGAAATAAAGGGAATCAACCTCTTGGAGCAGCAAATCAGCGAGATTATTAAAAATGCGGTAAAACACGGAAACAGATGTAATCCGTCCAAAAAAGTCAAGGTATGGTACGAATTCAGCTCTACCCACGCTCATTTAATAGTCGAAGATGAAGGAGAAGGCTTTAAAGAAATCGACAAGTGGAACGAATTCAATAGAAAACGCTTGGAATGTCTGCATAAGCAGGACTTTGCAAACCTTGGAGCCTATGTTTCTTTTAGAACAGCCCGAAGCGATGAATATGACGGAGGAAACGCCCTCTTTGCAGCCCTCGAATATTGGGACGGAGGTTTTATTTTTAACAAGAAGAAAAACGGCGTTGCGATGTTAAAAAAATATCCTCAAAAAAAACACGGTATTTCGCTGTAAGATTAGACTAAGACTCAATTATTCGGATATCCGTATTTGCTCGCGTGAGCTTTTTCGTGTAAAAAACGTTTGTCTTCTTCGTGGATGTTTTTTATTGTAAGGCAAAGAGCTCCGCAGCTTTCTCCTGTAGAGTTTACATTAAGATTGGGAAGGAAAAAAGAAAATATTGACGAGCATTTAACTTTTCGCCGGCTGAAGCCTACTTCCATCTGGGCCGAAATTTGAGATGCAATTTCTTTAGCCTTTTCCTCAATACAAAAAATAAGTATAAATTCCGCATCAATATATAAAAGACAGGGGCTAAAATCCGGAGCCCTATGTTTTATTGCTATATCGTAAAGGCGGTAAAAAAAAGCTTCAGGGATTTTATCCGCATCTAGCTTCATTAAGCCGGAAATCTTGGAGCAAAGGCCAAAAAAAACTTCACTATCTTCATCGTCTACAGCCGGAGGATAGGGAAAGCTAAGAGGAAAATCGCTTGAAATGCCGGCTTTTAGTTTAAAGCCTCCGGAATTCCACAATGAAATTTGACAGTTTTTAAGCTCATCATCATGTTTATAAAATTTATCGGAAAGCTTAAAAACAGTAATCCCCTCTTTTTGTTCGACTCGGCTAAAAAAATAAAGAGGGCGTTTTTTATGATTAAAAAAAACCTTTATATCATCGCTTACTTCAACCCCATCCGCTTTAAAGAAAATATAATCATCTATAAGTTTATAAGAAGAAGAATCTATTTTTAAAAAGGTATTTTTGCATAAGAGGCTTAAAGAAGGCTTTTCTCTGATAAAGGTATCGACAATATATTCATATTCGATTCTATTGAGAGCTTTGTTCATTTTTGTCTCCGATAATGTCAAAAGAGTCCAAGTACCATTTTTCTTCAATAAAAATAATGTAGACCTCAATAATAATATAAAATATTTTATCTTCTCCCCTGATATTGCATTTAAACAGGGCTTTTACCTTTTGATCTGCCTTATTTTCAGGCCTGCCGTAAAAGACAGAAACTATGGGCTTAAAAGAATCCAGCCTGTAATTTATAAGATAAGGTAAAAAAGGTTTTGCTTTTGAACAAAGGCTTATATCCACCTTATTTTCTTTAAATTGTAAACTTAATTTATTCAAAAAATTCAACACGGATTTTTCAATACCGGTATAGTCCAATACTCCCAGCCCGTCCAAAGAAGGAAACAAACTTTCCCGTAAATCGGTGTCTCCATAGGAGCTCAAATTTTCCGTTTTTATCTCATCTAAGGTAAAGGGTTCGGCCATAGGAGAAGCTGAGATTGTTTCGGATACTGTCCAGTCGATATCCGAAAAATATTTTTTAGCCTCTTCCAATATTGTAGAAAAGGAGTTTTCTTCCGCTCCGCTTTCGTTATAAAGACTAAAAAGAAATACAAAACTAAAGATAATCCGGTATTTTTTTAACTTCATATAATATTTATATCACATCTTATACTAACTAGACAATACCTTATCTTTATGTTATAGTGAGGAGGGAATTTTCCCTCATATCATTTTCTGTATAAATAACAGATGGAGGACTTTTATGGATATTAAAAATTATCCTGCGGAACCTTTTAGAATTAAGGTTGTAGAAACTGTTAAGATGATCGATAAGGATCAAAGAGCAAAGGTTGCCAAAGAAGCCGGTTATAATACCTTCCTTATTAATTCGGAAGATGTTTATATCGACCTTCTTACCGACTCCGGAACAAACGCCATGAGCGATAAACAATGGGCCGGAATGATGATAGGAGATGAAGCCTATGCCGGAAGCCGCAACTTTCATCACTTGGAAGAAACGGTTCAAGAGATTTTCGGCTTTAAGCATCTTGTGCCGACCCATCAAGGCCGCGGTGCCGAAAACCTTCTTTCAAGGATAGCCATTAAACCCGGTCAATATGTACCCGGCAACATGTATTTTACCACTACCAGATACCATCAGGAAGCAAACGGCGGTATCTTCGTGGATATCATAAACGATGATGCTCATGATGCAGGCAAAAATGTTCCTTTTAAAGGCGACATCGACTTGAACAAGCTTGAAAAGCTTATAAAAGAAAAGGGAGCCGAAAATATAGCCTATGTATGTTTGGCTGTTACGGTAAACCTTGCAGGCGGTCAGCCCGTTTCTATGAAGAACATGAAGGCCGTCCGTGAGCTTACAAAAAAGCACGGCATCAAGGTATTCTACGATGCAACCCGCTGTGTAGAAAACGCCTACTTTATCAAAGAACAAGAAGCCGGTTATGCCGACAAGTCTATCAAAGAAATCGTAAGAGAAATGTTCAGCTATGCAGACGGATGTACCATGAGCGGTAAAAAAGACTGTATCGTAAACATCGGAGGCTTCCTCTGTATGAACGATGAAGATCTTTTCCAAGCTGCAAAAGAATTCGTTGTTGTATTTGAAGGTATGCCTTCATACGGCGGTATGGCAGGACGCGATATGGAAGCTATGGCTATCGGTCTAAAAGAAGCTCTCCAGTTTGAATACATCGAACACCGAATCAAGCAGGTCCGCTATTTAGGCGACAAGCTCTTGGAAGCCGGAGTTCCTATTATTGAGCCCGTAGGAGGACATGCAGTATTTCTTGATGCAAGACGCTTCTGTCCTCATCTTAAGCAAACCGAATTTCCCGCACAGGCCCTAGCCGCAGAGCTTTATATCGAATCGGGAGTTAGAAGTATGGAACGCGGTATCGTTTCTGCAGGACGCGATCCCAAAACAAGGGAAAACCACGTACCAAAGCTTGAAACAGTCCGCTTAACAATTCCGCGCCGTGTTTATACATATAAACACATGGACATTGTAGCAGATGCCGTTATTAAATTGTACAAACACAAGGAAGTTATAAAAGGATTAAAGTTCGTTTACGAACCTAAACAACTCCGCTTCTTTACGGCACGCTTTGAGCATATCTAAACTCTCAAGGTAAACGAATCACAGTTTTACCTCTACAAAACTAGGCTGTCCATCCTGCCTTTCCAAAAGAAAGGTATTCACAGCCTAGTTTTTTTATATTTACTGCGGCAGGTCTGACTAAATTATAATAATTAATATTTTGAAAATTAATACAACGTTTTTGAGAAAACTTATTAATTATAATTGACATATTTACGCCAATGGCGTATAATAAGATATGCGAATTATAGAAACGCCTGTTTTTACAAAACAAATAAATAGGCTACTGGACGAAGATACATATAAACAATTTAAAGAATATCTAGTATGTAATCCATTGAAAGGTAAATTGATTAAGGGTGGCGGCGGAATACGAAAAATAAGATGGAGCAAAAAGAATACCGGAAAAAGCGGCGGTATTAGGATTATTTATTTTATAAAAACTGAAACAAAGATATATTTGTTGTTTGCTTATTCAAAAAGTGATGCAGAGAGCATTACAAAAAAACAAATAAATATGTTGGCAAGTTTTATTAAAGGTTTATAAGGAGTTTTTATGTTTAAAAGAAAAAAAATGAGTGATGAGATGTTTGCCGAATTACTCCAAAGCGTAAAGGAAGCTGTTTTAATTGAAAAAGGAGAAATTCCTCCCGCCAGAGTTTTTGAAATAGAGCCTTTGGATATTGCCAAAATACGCAGTAAGACAAATAAAACACAAGAAGAATTTGCATCTATGCTTAATATCAGTATCGGTACCTTACGAAACTGGGAACAAGGCAGGCGTAAGCCTGATGGGGCGGCCTTGTCTCTACTTAAAATCGTTTCGGCTAATCCTCAATATGTAGAAAGCGTGCTGCAGGGATAAAGGCTTATTCCGGTAAGTCCAGACAATTTTTTTAGGTTAGATTTAACGTGAGGCAATAAAACCCCTTGCATTTTGTAGAACAATGTTCTATAATGTCTATAGAATATTATTCTATAAAAGGAGGAAGTGCCTATGCCTGAAAAAGACGAAAACAGAGAAAGTCGGCAAGAAGACAGAGAAAGCCGGCAAAATCAATTGATCGATGCGGCGACAACGCTGTTTTTTTCAAAAGGCTATACGAATACGTCTGTTCGGGATATTTTGGATGAGGCAAACGACAGGACGTCTTCGCCGAGCGTTTTTTATTATTATTTTGAATCGAAGGAAGCAATTTACCGCGCCGTTTTGCGCCGGTACTCCGAGCGCTATGTAAAATCCGTACAGGATGCAATCGACACTCACAAAGACGACGCGCAATCGCTTATGACTCAAGTAACGCGCCTGTTTTTAAAAACGGTAAAAGCCGACGCTCACGGAAAAGAAGCGGCCGCTTCGCCGGACAATCTTTTGTACTCATTAAAACTCAAAGAAGAACTGACACAAAAATTTGTTGAAGTTTGGGAAATATTTATCCGCTCACTGGATTGGTACAAAGCGGACGCCGAAACGGTTCATAAAACGGCCGTTTTTATCGCCGGCGGCATAGGAGAAATGATGTACGATTTCGGCTATGTTCACGAAAAAAAAGAAGGCAGCGCCCGAAAACTCATGGACTGCATGATTGACTTCTGCGCCGGTGCTTTGAACGCTCCGGCTGCGGAAAAAGAAAAATATAGGAGGATTGTGTATGATAACCTTGCATGAACAGGTTGACATTAGCGCACCGTTCGAAAAACTGTGCGCGTGGGCAGACAATTTTGAAGAGGAATTCGTCAAGTGGAGTCCGTATCATTTGGAATGCGAACTGTACAACGGGAACGTAAATACGGGCAGCAAAGTCCGCTTTTACGAAATCGTTATGGGGCTCGACTACGACGTAACCGGCACCATAGTAACGAGCGAACGCGACAACGACCATTTTCGGTTCGTATTTAAAAGCGACAAGGGAACCGCTTTTATCACATTTGAAGGGACGCGAACAAAAGACGGCTGCCGCTTTTCTCACACGGAATCGTTCGGTATAACGACTCCCGTCATCGGACCGATTATGAACTTTTTGCTGTTCAAAATCATCTTCCGTAAAAAATGCAACTGGCAACTCATTCGCGACGATATGATTTTGGACAATAAATATTTGACCGAAATCCTTACCGAAGGCAAGTATCCGGAACGCATTCCCGTCGAACGCTTAAAAGCCGGAATTAAATAAAGCGAATTGCCTTGCCGATAAAACATTGCAGTTTTTTCTCCTTTCGGCCATACTTTTTATATCGGAGGATATATAAAAGTATTGGTTATAGACAGTAAGACAGTAACGGCGCTTATTCTAAAAATTTTCCTCTAATGCGGAAATTTTACTTTAAAAGAAGCCAATACCTTCTCCGATGCCGGGCGGGCATCTATATTTACTATCAGATCTTTTTTTGTATAATAGTCGATTAACGGAGCTGTTTGGTTTCTGTAAGTTTCAAGGCGTTTTTGGATTGCTTCAATTTTATCATCCGGACGGATCATCAGATCTCCGGAACATGAATCGCAAATGCCTTCTTTTTTCGGTTTTACGAATTCGATATGAAAACTTTGACCGCATGAGGAACAAACCCTTCTTCCTGAAAGGCGTTTGATAACCTCATCATCGCTTATATCGAAGTTGATAACGGAATCTATTTTTACGATGTCCTCTAGGGCATCGGCCTGAGCGATTGTACGGGGAAAGCCGTCGAGGATAAAACCTTTTTTGGTGTCATCCCTTTCCAACCTTTCCTTTACAAGGGCGATTGTAAGGTCGTCGCTTACCAATGCCCCGGAATCAATGACAGCCTTAACTTTTTTCCCCAAGTCGGTTTGCTCCTTGATTGCAGCTCTAAAAAGATCTCCGGTCGAAATATGCGGAATCTTATACGATTTTGAAACCTCAAAAGCAAGGGTTCCCTTTCCTGCGCCCGGCGGGCCCAAAAAAATACAGTTCATTTCTCTCTTCCTTTTTTTTAACAATATTCAATCAAAGCTCTTACATAAAGAAAAGCTCTTATATAAAGAATCTTAAAGTGCGTGTATTAGTCATCTTAGACAAGTGACCGATTATATATGTTCCCACCATGGCTGTTAAGGCATCAATGGCGGCAGCTACCGAGCCTATAAAAAAGGCTGCCGGACGCAAAATTAAAAACCCGGATTCAAAGCCCCGTCCGTATATAGCGCAAACGGCAACAAGGGAAACATAGGTTCCCGTTATGGGGAAACGGCCTAAAAAGAACGAAAAAAGGGTAGAAATACCGACAAGCCAAAATCTATCCTCAAAACTTATACCCAAACTGGAATAAGAGTTTAAAATTACAATAAAGCTTATGGTAACAACCATCGCGCTTCCTGCCCTGCCGAAAACCGAAAAAACAGGCAAGGATACCGAAGAAATTCTCCTTCTGACACCCAAGCTCTCGTTTGAATGGCGCAATAAGATAGGCAAGGTTAAATTGGTATCGCCCGAAAAAAAAGCTGCACAAACAGGAGCTATCGAAGCATAGAGCACCTTGTAAGGATTTATATCTTTACACATTATTTTTAAGATTATAGGATATATTATTAAGGCTATTATAAAAAAATCTACCAATAAAAGCACAACCAAGCCGGTAAAAAATTTGGTTGAAAGCATGGCTTGGAACTTGATAAACCAGTTTACGGATACTGCAATAAGTCCTATTGAAAACATATCTACAAAAAAAGCCATAACGGCATAAGAAACTCTTGATAAGGAATCAAAAAGGGTAAAAACAGGTTTGGAAATATTTTTATCGACAGCACAAGCTGCTCCTGCAAAGCCGGCAAAGATACAAAGCGGAAGTATATAAAGCCCATCCATAAAGGCTTCAAATGCACTTGACGGGAAGAGCCGTAAAAAGGACTCCATAACGCCCAAATTCTCGACAGAACTTGTCTCTTCAACAAAGATAGGGATTCTCGGCGGAGAGCTGATAGAGATAGAAATCAAACCTAAAAGGGCTGCCAAAAGGGATGAAAGAATAATAAAAACGGCAATATATATCGAAAGTTTTAGTAAGGAACGGCTTTCACGTAATTTAGATATACTTACGGTAAACCCAAAAAATAAAACGGGATATAAGGAATAACGGCCGAATTGAATAGCAATATTAGCGGCAAAATCAACAGCTGCATTAAAGAATGCACTATCGGAAGAAGAAATAGCCGCAATTATAATGCCTAGAACAGAACCTATAAGATATTTTATCCAAATTTTCATGATTCATTTTACAAAAAGAAAAAGATTCAGTCAATAGACTAAAAAGCTTCTCCCGTTTTTTGAACAAGGGAGTCGATTATACTGCCCATATCTTCAAGACCATAAAGGGTAAAATAAACTTTCCAGAATTTAAAGGAGGAAGAATTAAGCATTTCTTCGGTAGGCACAAAATTATGGTCAAAGTATTTATCCGCTTTGTATGTTAGATTGGGATTTTTTTCGGCATAAACTACAAGGGTTTTAATATCATATCCGTCACCTGCTATCAAAGAATCAAAGAGCTGCTTCATTGATTTTTCATTAATCTTATTTTCAAAGCAAAAAAGATTTTTTAACTTACGATTTGAACCTACGACAAGATTCTCTATCTTGTTGCGGTAACAATAAAGCTCTTCAAGTTCCTTTAACGAAGGAAGATCCAAATCCTTTATTTCATTGGAGTCACAATACAGTTTTTGAAGTTTTGTGTTAAGAGCTATTAAAAGTTTATCAAGATTATTTTTTCCGCAATCCAAAAACTTGAGCTCTTTGTTTTGAAAAAGCGCCAAGTCGGTAAGTTTGTTGGCCCTGCAATTAAGCCGTTGTAATTTTATATTTTTAGTTAAATCAAGAGTGTTTAAACCGGAATTTTCACAATCCAGCTCTTTAAGCTCAATGTTTTTTGTAAGATCAAGCTTTTTTAAGCTTATCGAACTTATATCAAGGCATTCAAGTCGCGGAAAAACAGAAAAATCCATCTCCCGAATTGTTGTTTTGGCCAAATTGAGCTTTTTTAAGCCTTTTAACGAAGAAAAATCAGGCTTATTCATTTTCTTGTTTCCTTCAAGAATCAGATTTTCAAGAGCCTTACAATCTATAAATTCGATATTCTTTAAGCCCGAAAAAGAGATATCCAAGGACTTCAAAGCAGGCGCTTTAATTATTTTAACTCCGCTTAAAATTTCGGCATTATGAATTGTAAGCTCTTTTACATCACCCAATAGGGCAAGAGAATTTTTTGCTATAAATATTTCGTTTACGGAACCGTCGGCAGGAATTTCCGAAGGAACGGCACCTTCAATTTTGATATTTTCATCGGCTTTAAGGCTTAAATTGATTTTTTTATTTACAGCCTCAAATTCAAAAATAACGGAAGCCTCATTTAAGGCTTTTTGATATTGGGCATCAGCCGTTTTTGTCTTATCCTGCCCCGATTGAAGCCCATTATCTTTTTTTTCGGAATTAAGTCCGGCCTGAGAGCCGACCTCAGATTGAGCTTCCTTATTTTCAACCCCTACTTGTTCTTCCTTTTCGGAACACGAAAAAACAAAAAAACTAAAAATAACCAAAGCCGTAATTTTATATAAGGTCTTTAACATAGCCGGACTCTTTTAATAATATTTACTTCATTATGTAGGTTTTAATCGGCGGGAAGCCGTTAAACTCTACAGAAGCATAACTGGATGTATAAGCACCGGTTGTAAGGAAGTATACCCTGTCTCCGGGCTTAAGGTTGGTAGGAAGACTGTACTTATAATCTTCATACATAATATCCATACTGTCGCATGTAGGACCGGCCAAAACGACCTCACCCCATTTTTTGCAGCCTTCATCCTTATCGGTAATGATCGGGTATTTTAAGGATTCGTTTAGGGTTTCAATAAGACCGTTAAAAAGACCCGTATCAAGATATACCCATCTAAAGAGGGCTGTGTTGTTTTTGCGCGAAATCATAACAACCTCGGTTACCAAGATACCGCTGTCGCCTACAAGGGAGCGGCCCGGTTCCAAAATAATGCGCGGACGCTCTTCACCGAAATCATCTTCCAAGTAGCGGCTAATTTCGGAAGCATACTCGCTTAGGTCGTTTGCAGGTGTAACATAAGAAGCGGGGAAACCTCCGCCCATGTTGACCATTTCGAGCTTAATTTCTTCTTCTTCTTCCAAAGAGTCCATCAGGTATTTTGTCTTTGCAATGGCATCGTTCCACTGACCGATGTCCCGCTGCTGGCTTCCTACGTGGAAAGAAATACCGTAAGGAATAAGGCCCGAATCTCTGGCCTGAATGCAAAGGTCATAGGCCATATCGGGATGGCAGCCGAATTTTCTTGACAAAGGCCAGTCGGCACTGGTAGTGTTTTCAACAAGGATTCTCACATAAACTCTCGAACCGGGAGCAAATTGAGCTATATTTTTAAGGTCGTCCTTACTGTCCGTAGCGAACATTCTGACACCCTTTTCATAAAAATAAGCAATATCCTTTGCCTTTTTTATGGTGTTTCCGTAGCTGAGTCTTTCAGGGCTTACGCCTAATTTTAGAACCTTGTCAAGTTCATAACGTGAAGCTATGTCAAAGCATGAACCCATCTCGTTTAGCATTGAAATAATTTCTTCATGCGGATTAGCCTTAATCGCATAAAAAATATCCGCATAGGGAAAATTTTCTCTTAACTTTTGATAATTTTTTTTGATTGTTTTTAGGTTGATAACAACACAGGGCGTTTCCAGATTTTCTGAAAAACTCATAAAGTGTTTCCACTCAGAATCGCTAATGTAATCCTTTCTTTCCATTAGGCCGACCTCCCAAAAAATAGTAATAATAGCTTACCTTATAAAGCTATTTTGCATAACTGTCAATAGTATTAAGGCATAAAAAGGGCTTTTTTTTAATATTTTCAATCCAAAAACAAAAAAACTTAATATTTTTCTATGATATATGTATTGAATATATTTCAATTTTATGGTATTATAACTATTAGAACATATATTATCCTTGTGTATTCGGAGTCGTTCAAGCGGCTCCTTTTTTGTATGCAAAAGGTATCTTGAGAGGAGGTTGAAGTGGAATTCATTCAAAAAAAAGATATTCCGTACTTTAGCGAATGTGAACCTCTTGTCGAAGGGCTCGGCTTTAAACTGGTCGATCTGAATGTCCTTCACAAAAAAGACGTTTGGCAGGTTAAGGCAGTAATAAAATCGGAAAAAGGGGTCGGTATCAAAGACTGTACCTCTGTACACAGGACTCTTCAGCCCCGTATTGAAGCCCTCATAGGCTCGCAAGATGTAACTATGGAAGTAAGCTCTCCGGGAATAAACCGACTTGTAAAGCGGGCGGTTGAGTTTTATGCCTTTGTAGGAGAAGAAGCCCAAATTTGGGATAACAGCATTACTGATTGGCGGCACGGAATTATAAAAGAAGTAAATTCCGAAGGCCTTGTTTTAAATTCTGATAATCAAGACATTCAAATTCCGTATCAGGATATAAAAAAAGCCAGATGTAATCTTTAAGAATAATTTTAGCTTTGTTAAGGAGATTTAATGAAATGTCTGAAGGAATAATTGAGGCAATTCGGGAATTTGCACAGGAAAAAGGAATTGATGACGATTTTGTTTTGCACATTGTAGAGCAGGCTCTAAAAGCATCTTATAAAAAACAATTCGGAACAGATGCAAATGCCGTATTCAATGAAGAAACAGGAAAAATATACTCAAAGAAAATAATAACGGAAGATGCAAAAAATCCGGTTTTTGATATAAGTTTAGAAGAAGCAAAAAAATTGGCCCCCTCTTGCGAGGCAGGTGATGAACTTTTAGTCGAAGTCGATCCGAAAAGCTTAGGTATTAATTCTGTCAAGGTCGGAATGCAAAGAGCAATCCAATGTATCAGAGAAATGCAAAAAGATACCCTTTATGCAGAATACAGTACAAAGGTAGGAGAAATCATAATCGGTTACTACCATCGGGAACGAAACGGAAACATCTATGTCGACTTAGGAAAGGTTGAGGGCTTATTACCTAAAAAATATCAGTGTCCGGGAGATCACTTTGGAAGGAATGCAGCAGCCGGAGAAGAATCAAGAATAAAAGCCCTTGTACGGGAAGTAAAAAAACACCGTCAATCAAACGTAGTACAGCTGATCCTTTCAAGAACCGATGCGGAATTTGTAAGGCAGATACTGGAAGTGGAAGTGCCCGAAATTGAAAGCGGAATAGTAAAGATTCATAATATTGTACGTGAACCAGGTTATAGAACAAAGATAGCGGTTTCAACTGACAGAGATGATATAGATCCTGTAGGAGCCTGTGTAGGAGCAAAGGGAGCAAGAATTCAAGCAGTTATCGCAGAGTTGGATGATGAAAAGATAGATATTCTACCCTACTCTGAAGACCCTAAGGCCTATATAAAAAGCGCCCTTTCACCTGCAGAAGTCATGGATGTTATGATATTGGATGCGGAAAAAAGAAAGGCCCTTGCAATCGTTTCCGACTCCCAATTATCGCTGGCTATAGGAAAACACGGTTTAAACGTACGCCTTGCAAACCGCCTTGTAGACTGGAACATAGATGTAAAAACCGAAGAACAGTTTAAACAAATGGATATTTACACGGATGCCAGAAAGGCTGTCGAAAACTTATTCACTGATGAAACAAGTGATGAAGATGAAGAATATGAGGAAATTTCCAATGTTGCCGAACTTCCGGGAATTACCGAAGATATTCTTACAGTATTACGTAATAACGAAATTGAAGATATACAAGACTTGATTAACATGGAAGATGATGAAATCAGGGCATTGGAAGGTCTTACTACAGAGATGGCTGATACCCTTCTTGACATTATAGCTAATGCCGTTGAAGTTGTAGAAGACGATGGAGATGAAAGCGATGAAGAAAGCGAGCCTGTTTCGGATGATGAGGGTGAAGTTGAAGAATTTGAATGCCCTGAATGCGGTCATAAAATAACAACAGATATGACAAAATGCCCCAATTGCGGAGTAGATCTTGCTTTTGAATATGAGGACGAAGAGTAGGAGTAATATGGATATAGAAAACACAAATAAGCCTGATGTAATTCTCAACAAAAAAAGCAGTAAAGCTGCAGATTCTAAACCTGAATCCGGCAAAACTGACTCTAAAAGGAAAGTCGTTGTAAAGGTTTCAAAAACTTCGGCAGGAAAATCCAAGAAGCCTGAATCATCTTCGGAAGAATCTTCCGGCGGAAAAGCATCCGGAAAACAGGTTATTTCCGTTAAAAAAGCTTCGTCTCAAAGCTCAAAACCTGCAGAAGCCTCCGTAAAAGAAAAAAAGCCGGATGAAAGGCTTGAAGAAACAAAGAAGACGGCACCTCGCTTTGAAGATAAAAAGAGCGATGCGCCTTCCGCACAAAACGAAAAGAGGAGTTTCGATTCTGCAAAAAAAGAAGAAAAACAGACTGAAAGAAAAAAGCCGACTCCTTCTTCAATAGATTCAATAGATTTTGCAAGTAAGAGGCCCAATGTAAAGGCAGGTAACTTGGCGGACTCGGGCCGAAGAAATAACCGCGGACAGGGAAACCGCCCGCAAAGACCCGGAGGTCAGGGACAAGGTCAACCCGGACAAGGACGCCGGCGCGAAAGCAATTTTTCCGGAGCCCAAGCACGAGCCTATTCCGACGGAAAAAAGCAGGGATTTAGGACAGGACAAGGCGGACAACAGGGCAGACCCGGCGACAGACCTCAAAACAGGCCCGGATTCGGCGGCCCAAGACCGGGAGCTGCTCCGGCTCCGATCCCTGTCGAAAAAAACAAGGCTCAAACAAATAAAAAAGCCCACAAGGCAAAAAAAGAAATATACAACAAGAAAAACAAGGAAGAGGAATTTTTTGAAGAGCGCCTCTTAAATCAAAAGAAAAAGCAAAAGGAAAAAATTCATAATATTCCTAAACAGATAGAAATAATGGAATCGATTTCCGTTTCCGAATTGGCCAAGAAGATGAACCTAAAGGCTTCGGAGCTCATCGGAAAGCTCATGGGAATGGGAATGATGGTTACGATGAATCAGTCCATCGATGCCGATACGGCTACCATCCTCGCTTCCGAATATGACTGCGATGTAAAGATTGTAAGCCTCTACGATGAAACGGTTATCGAAAGCAAGGAAGACGATTTATCCGAACTGCAACCGAGGCCTCCCGTTGTAACAATAATGGGACATGTTGACCACGGTAAGACAAAGACACTTGATGCCATAAGAAGCTCTAATGTTATAGCGGGAGAATTCGGAGGCATTACTCAGCACATAGGTGCTTATACGGTAAATACCCACGGAGGAAAAATTACCTTCCTCGATACCCCCGGACACGAAGCCTTTACCATGATGCGTGCACGAGGAGCCGAAATTACGGACATCGTTGTTTTGGTGGTTGCAGCCGATGACGGCGTTATGCCTCAAACCATTGAAGCTATCAACCATGCACGCGATGCCAAGGTTCCCATAATAGTTGCGGTAAACAAGGTCGATAAGCCCGAAGCAAATGTTGACAAGGTAAAGACCCGCCTTTCGGAATTAGGCCTCATGCCTGAAGAATGGGGCGGAGACACCATGTTTGTCGAAATCTCGGCTCTAAAAAAATTGGGACTGGACAACCTCTTGGATACAATCCTTCTTCAAGCCGAAGTACTTGAGCTAAAGGCCAATTATACATGCAATGCGGAAGGAAAGGTTATAGAATCCCGCATCGACCACGGAAGAGGTGTTGTTGCAACCATTATCGTTCAACGCGGAACATTGAGAACCGGAGACCCTTATGTTGCAGGTATTTATTCGGGCCGCGTAAGAGCCATCTTCAATGACAGGGGCGAAAAAATCGATGAAGCTACTCCGAGTATGCCCGTCGAAATCCTAGGTCTTGAAGGTATGCCGAATGCAGGCGACCCCTTCCAAGTTACGGATTCGGAACGCATAGCACGCCAGATTTCCGACAAAAGGCAGGAGCTCAAACGCTTTGAAGATTCAAGGAATGTTAAGAAGGTTACCCTCGATAACCTCTATGAAACCATCCATGACGGAGAAATATTGGAGCTTAAGGTTATCATAAAGGGAGACGTTCAAGGTTCCGTAGAAGCCTTAAAGCAGTCACTGGAAAAACTTTCCACACCCGAAATAAGGCTTAACGTAATACATGCTTCGGCAGGAGCTATCAACGATTCCGATGTTATGCTTGCAGCCGCAGACTCGAACGCCTTAATCATAGGCTTTAACGTACGCCCCACTCCTCAAGCCAAACTCTTGGCCGATCAGGAAAAGGTCGATATAAGAAAATACACTGTCATATACAAGGCTGTTGAAGAAATTCAGCTTGCCATGGAAGGAATGCTTTCCCCCGATATTAAGGAACAGGTCATCGGTATGGTTGAAGTCAGAAATACATTTAAGGTTCCCAAAATCGGAAAAATTGCAGGCTGTTATGTTCTTGAAGGCGTCGTAAAGAGAAACTGTGCAGTCCATGTTATCAGAGACGGCATAGTCGTTCACTCAGGAAAATTATCTTCATTAAAGAGATTTAAAGACGATGCAAAAGAAGTTGCAGCAGGCTTTGAGTGCGGTATCGGTATCGAAGACTTTAACGATATACAGGTTGATGACCAGTTAGAAATTATCGAAATGATTCAGGTTGCCCGAAAATTGAGCGACAGCGAAAAATACAAGGCTCCCGAAATCAAAGAAGAAGGAACCGAAACCGATGAGTGAGTTTAGGCTTGCAAGATTGGGCGAGCAGATAAGGGAAGAAATTTCGGCCCTTATTTGCTCCGGCAAAATAAAGGATCCGAGAGTTTCTTCTCTTCTTTCAATAAACAGGGTAATTGTTTCAGGAGATCTTGCCTATGCAAAGGTCTATGTTTCAAGCTTTTTAGATGAACATAAAACAAAGCAGGGAGTAAGAGGCTTGGAAAATGCTTCCGGCTTTATAAGAACCAGCCTTGCAAAAAAGCTTCATGTAAGGCAGTGTCCCGAACTCACCTTTATATTCGATAAGAGTATAAAGGAAGGAATAGACATGGTAAACAAACTTGAAAGCCTTGAGTACTTTACCGATCCCGATGAAGATGAAGGAACCGCCGGCAGTTCGGAAGCCGATTAAGCCCTGCCTTAAAAATGGAATTAAATAAAAACCTTATCATCCCGTTTGCAAAACAGGCGGGACTTACAAGCTTTGCTTCAATGTCGGCGGTAAAAAAAGCCCTTTCTACAAAAAAGGTCGGCCACACTGGAACTCTGGATCTTTTTGCAGACGGCCTTTTGGTTCTTCTTACGGGACAATTAACCCGACTTGCTGACATAATTTCAGCCGAAAAAAAGACCTACGAAGCATGGGTAGAGTTCGGAACGGAAACGGATACCCTCGACCCTGAAGGCGAACCCGTTTTAACAGCCCCCCTTCCCTCTTATAAAAATTTAACGGAATCCATTCCCTCTTTTTTAGGAAAAATACTCCAAAGACCGCCCGAATTTTCTGCAATAAAAATAAACGGAAAAAGAGCTTCCGACAGAATACGCAGCGGCGAAAAGATAAAAATTGCAGAGAGGGAAATAGAAATTTTTAAAATCGAACTTAAAGGGATAATTACAGATAGCGGTTTGGAATTTACAGAAAAGGATTTTACAAACATAAACGCCGAGCTAAAAATAAGATATGCCCATATAGTCGTGGAATGTTCAAAGGGAACATACATCCGCTCCCTTGTAAGAGACCTTGCAAGGAAGGCATCTTCTTGTGCCTATGTTAGGGCCTTGAGGAGAACGGCAGTTGGAAATTTTAAACTTGAAGATGCAGCAGGTTTTGATCTTTTAAATAATTTTTCTGCAGCACCGGAAAATTTATTCTTAAAAGAAAAGAAAATTTTAGATGCAGCGGCCGGCAAAAAATTCTATAAACAAAAAGAAATTGATTTTTTGGAAATAATGGCAAAATCTATTATTTTTTCTCCTAAGACGGCAGAAAACTTAAAATTGCCTTACCTCTTTTTAGATAGAAAATATCTAAACGATTTTTATAACGGAAAGAAGATTAAATTCAATTGGTTTTTAAATACCGATGAAGTTTTAGAAAATATCACAGGCTTAGACCTAGAAAACAAAAAAACATGCGTCTTTTGCGGTGACTTGTGGATCGGAATTATAGGACTAAATAAGAACTGTCCGAAATATGAAACGGTGATAAAAAATTAAAGGTTTAAATTAAAATGAGCGTCTAAAATATCGCCGCTCATTTTAACTTGCGTTTGCTATTGGTACTGCAACTTACTGTATTGCATGTCTTCCTGAAGGAGAAGCCGAACAACGTATACCGTAGCTGGTTACAACCCTGTCTCCCAAAATTTTTGTCTCACGGCCGCAATGAATACAATGCGAACCATCGGGTATAATAGCATGTTTTTTTGATACGCTTGCAGGGCAATTATATCCGTTATCGTCGCTTTCCAAGTTAGGGCCTACAGGTCTGACATCTTTTCCGCAATATTTACATTTCATAAAAATAGCTCCTGAATTTGTTTTATTTATCTTATTTTCGGCATTATAACAGCCTTACATTAAAGACAGATTTTAGTATTTAGTTACAAAACACCATAATATCCGTAAATTAAGGCACGAATTAGAATTTACTCAATTTTATAGGTATCGTCAAGAGGATAAACAAAATACTATTGACCGATCATAAAACCAATGTTACAATATAGCTATAGTTATTATGAGGAGGAAAAATATATGAAAAAACGTATTATATTTTTTTTAATTTTGTTGGTGTCATTCCGGATTTTTGCAGATTACAAATCCGAATATGACAATCTGCTTTCGGCAAGAAATATAAAAGGGATTGCAGCTCTATTACCAAAATGGGAAAAGGCAGAGCCAAAAAATCCTGAACTCTACATTGCCTATTTTAATTATTACCTGCTTAAAGGTCAAAGATCTACACAGTCACTTGACACCTATAAGAAGGACAATACCAATTCATTGGCATTAGTGGATCAAAAAACAAATAAAATCGCAGGATATTTAAACAATAATATCTGGTATGAAAAAGAAGATGTCGATAAAGCCTTGTCATATTTGGAAAAAGGATTAAAATTCGGTAAAAACCGCTTGGATATGTATTTTGGAAGAATTCATATTTTAGGCGAAATAGGAGAATATGAAAAGCAATCACAGAAGATTATCGAAGTTCTAAAACTTGGAAAAGAGATAAATCATAAATGGCTTTGGAGCATGAATGAGGTAATTCCATCATCAGAAAGTGAACACTTTTTTCTAATTTCTATAAACGAGTATTATAAAAACTGGCTTCAAAAAAGCTCCCCTCAAACCTTAAATGCTGCAGAGAAAACAGGTGAAGCCCAATTGAAACTATATCCTAAAAATATCGAAGTGCATAACTATTTATCTTTAGCATACATCGGCCAAGGAAAATTTAAAGAGGCTTTAAATGTGCTATTAAAAGCCGATAAACTCGCAAATGAAGATTATGTAATTATCTTTAATATGGGAAGATGCTATGAAGCCCTAAAGCAATACGATAAGGCAAAAGAATGTTATCTCCGTATGAAAAAAAATCCCAACAAACAAGTTCAAGATATGGCAGACCAAAAACTTTCAGAGCTAAAAAAATTAACCAAATAGTTTACAAAAAAACGTGTAATCGGTACCAGGCAAAAACACCGATTACACGGTATCTAAACCCTTGAATTCCTATCAAAATATAATTAGAATATTTACAAAATCTTTTATGGGAGAAACAAAAATGCTCAAAACCGAAAAAGCCGGAATAGAAGAAGCAAAAACTATTTTAGATATCTATAACGACAGTAACAAGGTTTTCGGAGTTGTACCGGAACAAGACATAATTGAAACCTTTGAAAATATGATAAAAACCGAAAATACATATATTCTATATGAAGATAATCAGGCAATCGGATTTATATCACTTAAAGATAAAAATACTCATGGGCTTATTTCAGCCATATACATCAAACATAAAATACAAAGAAAAGGATACGGTAAATACATTTTAAATTTTATTGAGCAAGAAGCAAAACATATAGGTTTGGAATATCTTATACTGAAGGCTCTTAAAATGTTTGAATGGACAATAGAATTTTATAAAAAAAACAGCTTCACAATCTTTGATAAAAAAGAAGACGAGCTGCCGTTTATAACCGAATATATTCCGCCGGCAAAATGGGAAGTTATAATGATAAAAAGGATAATGACATGCAAATAAAAACAGATATTGAATTTTCAAAAGAAGAGGTTATCAATCTTTATGAAGAAGCCGGCTGGACGGCATATACAAAAAACAAAGATAAATTATGGCAAAGTATAACTTCATCACTAAAAATATATTCTGTTTTTGTTGACAACGAATTTGCAGCGATTGCACGAGTTTTAGGTGATGGAATAACAACCATTTTAATTCAAGACATAATTGTAAAACAAAAATATCAAAATAGAGGAATAGGCACGGCTCTTATAAAAACAATTGTAAAAGATTACAAATCGGTACGGCAAACTATTTTACTTTGTGATAATGATAAAAAGCTTATAGATTTTTACAAGAAAAACGGCTTAAAGAATATTCAAGATTATAACATATCTTGTTATGGAATATTAAAATAAAGGAACTTATCAGCTTATGAAAAATGTAGACTGCAATATAGAAAAAATGAATGAAAAATCTTATAATACTATAAAACGGGATATGATTAAAAATTTAGCCGAAACTTTCATTCAAACTAAAAAAGCAAATGAATTAACAGCTATTAGTTTAGCAGAAAAAGAGCTCAACGGCATATTGACGGAAGGAGTAAAAACAAAGAATCATAATTTATATGTTGTTAAAAAGGACAGTCAAAAAATAGGCTATCTTTGGTATTTTATAATTACTCATAATAACGAAACATTTCCTTTTGTGATGGAGATAAACATAGATAAACAATATAGAAATAAAGGTTATGGGAAACAAACCATGCTGCTACTTGAAAAAGAAACTATCAATTTAGGTTATAATAAAATAAGGCTTCATGTACTTTTAAATAACACCACTGCTTATAATATGTATAAAAACTTAAACTATAAAACTATTAAAAAAATAGACGATGGAGAAATATTAGAAAAGGAACTAAATGGATGCCTCGCCGGTCATCTCTAAAAATCCGACAAGATTTTTAGAGATGACTTATAAAAAACATAAAGAGTATTTTTAATTATGAAAAAAAACATTAAACCCGATACAATTAAAGACCTTCTCAATTCACACCTTAAAAACGATAATTTTAAAACCCTTGAACCTATTCAACTGGAAGATCATACTTACACGGATTTATTTAAGGGAATAACCGGCGGCAATGAAACTTTTGCGGTAAAATTACGGCAGAAAACGGAGAGTATTAAAAATTCAATTAAATATTTAAATGCTTTAAATGACAGTGAAGACTTTATTTTAAAATATAAAAACCTCATTGAAACTGAAGATTACTATATTTTTATAAGCGAATGGCTTGAAGGTTGTCAACCTACCAAAACCGATAGATATCTGATAAAAGATTTTTTTAAAAAACTTGCACATCTAAATTTAAATAACACATCCTCGAGCTCTTTTTCTTCAATGTATTTGGACGGTAAAAGCTATCCTTCAATTGAAGAGATGATAAATGCGGAAGCCCTCCCCTATCTTGAAATATACAGGGGTAAACATGATAAAAAAATTATTAAAAAAAATATTGAAAATTTAAACCTGGGCCTAGGCTGTATTATCATTGAAGACATGAATACGGGGAACATGCTTAAAACAGAAAAGGGCAGCTTAAAAATAATTGATGCCGAACATATTACTTCCGGTTTAAATTTATATCAATTTGAACATATAAATATTTTAGGCTTAAATAAAAAAGAATGGCATAATATCACCGATGAAGCAAAAGAAGTTTTAAATGCATATTTTTCCGAAATAGGTGAAAGTAAAAACAAAGCTTTTTTACAAATAAAAGCCTTTGCAGTTTTAAGCTTTTTACGTGAGCTTTACTTTCAAGTTTGGCAAAAACAAAAAATAGACTATTCCGAAAAAGATAGAATTTTTGATATAATATTAAACTGTGTAGTTGAAGAGGTTCTTTAAATCATGAGTATAAAATCAATTGGTCTTACCGATAAAATTATTTCTCAAAAGGAAGTAAAAGACTTTCTTCAAAAAGCTAATCTTAACCAAAGAGGAAATCTAATCGGCTTATTCGATAAAGAAAAGATAATCGGAGCAGGCAGCCTTTACACAAATTCTTTTCATCCATACAGGGATTATATAAATATCCATATCGAGAAAGATTACAGAAACAAAGGATTGGGGAGCCGGCTTTTAAAAGCCTTAAAAGAAAACTCGGCTAAAAAAAGATTTCAAGTTATGTGTTCTTCCGGTAAAGAGGAATTAATTCAATTTTTACTTAAAGAAGGTTTTGTTTTAGCCCGCAGGTCATATAGTTTTGATCTAAAAAAAGAAGCTCAAAATATTTTTTTGTCAAAGGAAACTTCTACTGAATTTAAAAATATGCAGATAAAACCTTTTATAAATTTAAATTCAAAAGAAAAAGAAGAATTCAAAAAAATATTTTACTTTAATTATGCCGACACACACAAAAGCATAAACCCGCTCAATAAAGATATATGTATAAAAGAATTTTCAAATGAAATTTTAGCCGATTGCGATGAAGAAAGGTCCTCATGTTTAATTTCTAATAACGAAGTATCAGCCTATGTAATAGTTTACATAGAAAATCTTCCCGAAATCGGCTATCTTGGCGGAAAGACAATAGAAGAAATCGAAACCTATCTAAATTATTTTCAAGTTATAATCAATAATCTATTAAACGCTTATGAGCAAATTTATTTTGAAATAGATGATACCGATTATTATGCTTTTCCACTAATGACGGCCTTACAAATTAACTGTAAAGAATCGTATAATACCTATATCCTTAATTAAGTTTTATCCCTCAAGTAATTTTTTTTCTACCTCATCGATTATAAAATCGGGAGTTGAAGCACCGGCAGTTAAACCTATCACTGAATAAGAAAAAATCTCTTTCGGTATTTCAGAGGCATCTTCGATTAACCATGCAGGCTTTTTTGTGTCAACGGCGGTTTGAAAAAGCCTTTTTGTGTTTGCAGAATTTTTCCCGCCTATAACTAAAAGTGCATCAACTTCATAAGCTAATTTTTTTAAGGCAGCCTGCCGATCGGAGGTTGCAGGACAAATCGTATTAAAGACCTTTAAATCGGAAATCCTTTTCTTCAAAGCCGAAGCTATTGCTTCATATTCCGATTCCTTAATCGTCGTTTGGGCAATTAAAACGGCACTCCCATTTGCACTCAAAGAAGAAGGTAAATCTATTAAAGCGGCTTCTTCGGCATTTTGAACGATTAAGCATTTTCCTTCCGCATAACCTGCAATGCTTATAAGTTCTCCGTGGTTTTTATCTCCGGCTAAAATAACAAAGGCTTCTTCAGAATGTTTTTTTGCAAGGGCCTGACTTGCCTTTACTCTGGAGCATGTTGCATCTATCACCTTAGCCCCGCTTTTTTCAAGCTCGCTTTTTTTTGACGGAGGAATACCGTGAGCCCTTATTACGATAACGGAATCTTTATAGTCTTCATCTTCGGTAAAATTTTCAGTGTCAATAGTTCTTACACCCATTTGTTTTAACCGTAACATTGTAGAAGGATTATGAATCAATGGTCCGAAGGTATAAAGGCCGGATTTATTTTCAGTATTTTCTTTCGCTAGTTTAAGAACCGTATCAACAGCTCTGCGTACTCCGGAACAATAACCTAAAACTTCCGCACGTTTTACAACCATAAAAACCGCCCGCACAAAATAATTTATTGTATGGTTTCATCAATAAAAATACGCGGAACTCTTTTGTTTATATCGCATGTCAGCTCATAAGGAATAGTTCCGGCAATTTTTGCAAGATCTTGGGCCGTATTATTTTTAGGATGTTCTTTTGAAACAGGACCGAAGATACAAACCTCATCCCATCTTTGAACCCATGGAGAAGCGCCTATATCTATCATACATTGATCCATACAAATGCGTCCGATGATCGGAAAAAAATCTTTTCCTATTCTCACTTTTAATCCGCTAAGGGAACGCATGAGTCCGTCCGCATAGCCTATAGGAAGGGTTGCAACAAATGTTTCTTTTTCGGCTGTCCAACATCTATCATAAGAAACGCTTGTATCCTTTTCAATTTTTTTGATAAGCACTACCTGTGTAACAAGCTCCATTACAGGCTTTAAATCTATTAAAGAATTTAGGGATGGAGAGGGTGCATAACCGTAGACCAAGATTCCCGGACGCACCATATCGAACTGGGCTTCGGGATATTGAAGAACAGATCCTGAATTTGCGGCATGAATTAATCCGGGATTAATCCCCGCTTTTTTTATTTCTTTTATTGAGTCCTTAAAAACAGAAATCTGTTTTTTTGTAAATTTAATATTTTTTTCATCGGTAGAATCGGAAACAGCGAAATGCGTACACACTCCTTTTAGCTCAAGATTTTCTGCACGGTCTATCTGTACCGCAAGTTTAACGGCTTCCATAGGCGAGCAGCCTATCCTGCGCATTCCGGTATCTATTTTAAGATGAACCCAGGCTTTTTTATTTAGTTTTTTTGCAAAACGGTTTAAATCGTTTATAAACTCCTCATCTATAACCAAGGGCTCAATATCGTATTTTAAAAGCTCAGGAATTTCTTCAAGCACGGGAAGACTTAAAGAAATAATCGGGGCTACAATACCGGCCTCTCTTAATTCGACAGCTTCCTGAATGGAGGCAACAGCCAAATAAGAAACGCCTGCCCTTATTGCTGCAACCGCAACCCTCACAGCCCCATGCCCATAGGCATCGGCCTTGACCGGAAGACAAATCTTTACATTCTTGTTAAGCCGCTTTTTTATTTCTTTAATGTTATATTGTAAGTTATCCAAATGGATAATAGCCTTTGTCGCTCTCATAAGAATATTTTATACATTTATAAAGTTTTATGCAAGACCGATGAAAAATGTACATCCGTGTACATTTTTCATCTTAGAGTTTTGCTAAAGCAAAACTCTCGAAGTATGGAACCACCGCCTTCCATGGCGGTTGGGGGTGTACATCCTTGTATATTTTTCATCTTCAAGTTTTAGCCTGCTGCATTATTTTTTGCGGCTAAAAATACGGTAATTTATATCTTTAAAAACGGGATACTTACTTTCGCGTTCTGAAAGCCACTTTGCATCAGGCGAATCGGCTCCAAGGGCCTCATAGGCTGCCGTAAAAGAATTGACATGCTCTACAAAACGCCTTTCTGCAAAATCTTTAAGCTGCGGATCATTTATATAAAGGGGCCAATAAACGGACTGTAAAAGAAGCACCTCTCTCGCCGCAGCATTTAAAACGCGCTCTTTTAAGCTGCCGTCTGCAGGAAACATCTCGACAAGATCGATCATCCTCTCGGTAATCTTAACTATATATCTATACATCCAGTCGTTTTCATTTGTTAAAAGTTCATCCGCATAACCTGACTTTAAAAAGGAAGAAAAAAACGGCTTAACAGTATAAAGCTGCTTAGACAAATTAGCGGCATCTGAAGGTAACATAGTTTCCAACTCTTCATTATCATTTATCAGCCTAAAAACCCGCTCAAGCCAGATAAGACCTTCACACCATTTTTTACCGAAAAAATCGGATGAGATAATCAAAAGGGAAAACGGTGATTCACCCCCCCCCGTTTCTTTAACGGCTCTTAAAGCCTCTGCACGAGAGTTTACATAGGATTCGGCATCTGCCAAAATTTGAGCATGAGCTTTTTGTATGTCATAAGGAGTTTCTTCTTCATCCCTTGACCAATACCTGAACCCTATTGCCCGCCTGCCCTTTGAAGTATCGAATACTGAAGCTAAATATTCTTCGGATTGTCTAAAGCCGACATCATTTTCCACATCAATATAAACCTTATTTTGAGGAAACCCGTTGAGCTCATCATAAATAGAATTACAAGCGGAAAGATCACAGGCTAAAAATTTTAACCCGTTTTTTGAAGCTGCTGCCGAAAAAACACCGGCAGGCGGAACCTTATCCGAAAGCAAAAAACCTTCCGAAGAAACAACCGTATAATCATAACCGTAACTTCTTATAATATCATCCAAACCGTCAAAATAAGCCATTGAAGGAATCCAAAAACCTGAGGGAACAGAGCTGAAATGTTTGCGGTAATTTATCTGCCCCATTTCTATCTGTGCAGCAATAGCTTCCGGCATACTCAAAAAAAACGGTAAGAATGAATTGGTTGCAGTCGTTGCCAACAGCTCTACATAACCTTGACGAGCAAGATAATCAAACTGCTTTAAAACATTTCCTCCGCAATCTTCAAAGATACGCTTATCATCATTAAAACGCTTTAAGTTGTACTGAATAAGTTTTTTTGTCTCTGCACATTCTGCAAAGCATTCAAGTTCTTTTTTTGCAAACTCGATTTTGCGCTGAACATGTTGACGGTATCTATCCTGCAAAACCTTGTCGTCAAGCATATCGCATAGTGCGGGTTCAAAAACAACACCTATTTTAAACGGAATATTTTCTTTTTGTAAGTTAGAACACATTTTCAAGACAGGCAGATAAAGATAAGATAAAGCATCAAAAAGCCAATCCTCTTCTATAAGGCCCTGCTCAACTTCATTGCATACATACGGCAAATGAGCATCCAAAATAAAAATTAATTTATAATCTTTCAATTTTCGGCTCCTCTTTTCCCCTAAAGGCCTGACGATAATTTTTAAAATGCTGTTTTTTTAACTCGGAAATTCCTGAAAGATATACCGACGAGCTTACATCATTATCAAGAACGCATAAATTATTAGGAATATTTTTCCGTCTAAGCCTTATAAGATTAGACTTTGCTAAAACGGAAACCTCTCCTTCAATTTTACGGGAGCATAATTCAACCCTTGTTACCGAATCTTCAAAAGAAAGATAAAAATATCTATTCCTATCTGCCTCTGCCACATCAATATCAAAATAATCATATGATTCGGACAGATTATTTTCAGACAGCAAAAGAACCCTTAAAAAGAAAGAGTCAAAATCGGGATCATCCACTAAATTTAGAAATTCGGGCTTATAAAAATCCCAAAAAGCAAAGGCCCACATTGGGTCCCTGAGCAGCACATGAATTTCAGTCTTGTTGTAGGAAAGAGCCAAGCCGGCATTTCCTTTACCATCCATTTCATCATCTAAAAACAACTCATCATTGCTGACCTTTAAAAGCTTGCTATCAGATACATTAGA
Organism: Treponema denticola ATCC 35405; assembly: GCF_000008185.1. Classification (NCBI taxonomy): domain Bacteria; kingdom Pseudomonadati; phylum Spirochaetota; class Spirochaetia; order Treponematales; family Treponemataceae; genus Treponema; species Treponema denticola. The sequence continues at coordinate 1,127,651 of NC_002967.9, read as the reverse complement.
ATCTTCGTCTATTTCAAGCAGTTCTTCAATTATTAGATTTCTGCATAGCCCTTTCGGTACAAATATGCCGTAATCATCGGCAATTTGTAAAAGCTCATCCGTAGAAACGGATTGTAAATAACTTTTTGATAAATTCACACATTTCCCCTAAATCAGCGGATTCCGCCGCCAACTACACTATTAAACTAGTTCATAATAATGCAAAAAAAAAGCCGTTATGTCAAGAGAAGTAAACTATAAAACAGCTTTTTAACGGCATCATGGTAAAATTATCGGCATTTATACTTGGTTTCTGAATATGTCAGAACTCATTGAAAAAAAACTCCTTTTATGGTATAAAATAATATATCAAGTTGAACCAAAATAAGCCGAAAATAAGGGGGGAGGCCCGCTCAAATGCCCAGTATAAAAGAGCTTGAAAAATTTAAAAATCAACTTCTCGCAATAGCAAACGAACCCGAAATTACGGCAAAATGGGGGGAAAGACGTGAAGATCTTCCTTTACCTAAAGAAGTGCCTCTTCCTGATGTAAATCTGGATGACTTATTAGGTTTTAAAGAAGAAGACAAAATTCCTCCTAAACAAGAACAGGATGATTCTTCGGAATTTGATGTGGCAGATATCTTTCCTGCAGAAAAAGATGAAAACGATGGCGCTTCCCAAGACTTTGACAACATGCTTTCCGGTTTGGATCTTGAAGGACCTGATTCATTGGATGACATAGACGGCTTAGATGATGACGGCTTTGATGTACCCGAAGCTCTGCTCTCCGGACTGGGGGATATGGTTGAAGATGCCAGAAGTGAAGATGCCGTAAATACGAATGATGAAACAGATGATATTTTCCCGGATTTTGATACGGACTTTGCAGTACAGGAGCCGGTTTCAGATGAAACAAATAAACCCGACATAGAAAATATAGCCGATTTAGATGATTTTACTGATGAAATAGCACCCTTAGAAGATGCCGGCACGTCTTTCGAACCTGCCGATTTAGGCATAACCGCATCAAGCGATACCGATAATGATGTAGGCGAACTCGAAAGTATAGATTTTTCACCCGCGAATGAAGGTCTTGCAAGCATGGATTTTGCTCCTCTGTCCAATAATCCTGACAGCATAGATATGTCGCCGGAAATAGATGAGCTTGAGGGTCTAGACATATCACCTGAGAAAGACTCTCCGAAAACTTTCGATCTATCGTCTAAAGCTGATGAACTTGAAGACTCTGACCTATCGCCTGAAAGGGACAAACTTGAAGACCTTGACCTATCGCCTGAAACTGATGAACTTGAAGACCTTGACCTATCGCCCGAAGCTGATGAGCTTGAAGATCTTAACCTATCACCGGAAGACGAAGGCCTTGAAAGTATGGATATTTCTCCCATCACAGATACCCCCGACAGTATAGATCTGTCTTCTCCACAATCTGATAAAGGAGATTTTTCAAGCTTTTCAAAATCATCAGATCCGCAGGAACCCTCCTTTGACGAATCTTTGACGGGAGAAGACTTGCATGGTTTGGAAGAGTCAAGCCCTGCTCAAGAAAATGTCTCACCGCCGGGAAGCGGCTTTACAGACATAGATATTCCCGAAATAGACGAGCACACAGCCTTTGCTATAGATGACAATGTTTTAAATACCGAAATGGGCGGAGGAATGGATGATTTTTCCGTTCCTGAAAGTTTTATCCAATTTTCTCCCGAGAAGAATTTTAAATTTTTTGAATCAAAAAAGCCCATCGATGAAGAAGAATATGAGGGAAAAATTCCCCTTTCAATTTCTGAAGATGATTATGACTACCTGATAGAAAGAGTTTCTTCATTCCCTCTCAATTTAAGAATAGAACTTGAAGACTATCTTGTAAATGTGGACGATTCCGAATTAAACAAGATGGAAATCGTTCATTTAATTGTAAACGATGTTTCTCTAAAAAAGATAGTAAGCAAATTAGAAGGTATCTTAGATAAATCCATTCCTATTCCGAGGGGATTCGATAAAAAATCCTATGAAGACTACGAAAAAGAAAAACGCAGCTTTAAGTACCGCTTTGTACATAAAATATTACCTGCAGCAATTTTAACCACTGTAGTCCTATGTTTTATATTTTCGATTTTTGTTCTTGTATGGCAATTTATATACAAACCGGTTGTAGCCGAAGGCTACTATAAAGAAGGAATGACCAGTATAGAATCGGGCCAATATGAAAGAGCTATCAAGCGCTTTGATGAGGCGGGAACTTATAAGAAAAAACGAAAATGGTATTTTAAATTTGCAAATGCCTTCCGTGAAAAAAAGCAGTTTCTATCCGCAGAAACAATTTATGAGCGGCTTTTATCCGACTTTAACCATGACCGCCAAGGCGGTATCGAATATGCAGATATGCTCAGTACCGATTTACGCAATTATGAAAAGGCCGAAAAGGTTCTTAAAAGAGGAGTCCTAGACTATCACATAAATGACCAAAGTACTCTTCTAGCCTTAGGAGACGTTTATTTGGACTGGGCAGATGAAGATTCTACAAAGTATGAAGAGGCCAGAAAAACCTATGCAAGCCTTATAAACCTTTACGGATCCAAGGACGTATTTTCAGGAAGAATGATGCGTTACTTTATCCGCACGGACAATTTGGCTGAAGTTTTACCTTTAAAAAACTATTTTTTAAACAAAAAACTGCCCGATGAAGACCTCATCGAACTCAGCGGCTATCTTCTTGAAAAACGGTATGAGCCCAAACCTACCGATTCTGAAAATCTGATAGGCAAAATAGATGATTTGCGGGAACTATTGGAAAAATCCATAAAAAAACGGCCTGAAAGCCCTGAAGCCAATTATAATATGGGACGCTTCTTTTTACACAATCAAAAAAATGAAGCAGCCAAGGATTATCTTGTAAACGCAATAAACCTCTACGAAGACAGCATAAAAATGACGCCCAAACGTACTATCAGACAGATAGATGCAATGCGTCTTTACGGAGAGCTCATAGCAGGCGATAAGCTGTATAACGAAGCTCAAGAAATCTATGCAAAAGCCTTGTCCAAATACGAAGCTTACACAGCTCAAAAGGGCATTTATCCGTCCCCTGTTGTCGGAAAACTTTATGCAAACTATGGAGATATTTCTTATTTTATAGCCGGAGATTATGATGAAGCCTTGGATGCTTACGAACATGCAGTCCGTGAATTAAATAACAGTCCCTCAATTCAATACAAGATGGGCTATATCTATTATCAAAAAGAAAATTATTCGGATGCGATGAAGGCTATGACTCTGGCTTACAGCGAGAAACCTAACGATAAGAACCTTTTATACGGATTTGGAAATGTCCTATTTAAATATACCAATTATTTTGCGGCCCAAGCTTACTATGAAAGACTGATGGAATTACTGGAAGCCGAAAAAATAAGAAAGGGAATTATTTTTCCGCAAACCCGTGTTGACCATGCGGAATTTGTAGAAGACTATATGCACACTTCAAATAATCTTGCTGTAGTGCTTAACAGGATAGCCGTTCAAAACGGAGATTCCAACAAAAACGGAAGAGCCCTATCCTTGTTCGGAGAATCGACAAGGGCTTGGGACGCTCTAAACAGAAATCCGGAAACTATGATTCGGGCAAAAACGATAAACCTAGCTTATGCAAATATTCAAAACATGGTAAAACCGCGCTCTGCATTTGTACCGGAAATCTACAGCGATATACCTAAGACCCTTGAAAACGAAAAGATTCTACAACAAACGGAAGACAGATAGGCGGGAGCGAAAATAAAACGGAGAGAAATTATGATCAAAAAACCAAACTTATTTTTTTCCATCTTGCTTTTAATTTTTTTAAGTTTTAATATCTATACTCAAGAAGCGGCATCAAAACAAGAAATTGAACAAAAAACCGAAGAAACAAATGAGGCGAATCAAGCAGAAGTTTTAACAAAGGTTCCATCAGACTTCGGTTTTTACATAGGTACGGAAATGGTATTTTCCAGTCTGAAAAAACACGCTGCTCCGCCCTTTGGCGTTGCTTTAAATCTAGGGGCCGAATACGAATATAAGGGAATAAAAATGTTAAGCATAGTTCCCTCCTTGGATTTTTCTCTTTTTCACTATGGTTTTTACAAAAACAGGGCCTATATTTGCGAAATAGAACATAGGACGGCACTTACAATGAGCTTTTTACTTGATGTTCCTTTTTTAGCAAGACTTGACTTAAAAAGATGGACAATCAGCATGGGCGGAGGCCTTGCTTTTTTTATACGATTCGGCTTGCTTGAACCCGGAATAAAACCTGATGCAGCCGGTTCTGATGGATTAACTACAGCAAAAGAAGTGCGGGAAATAAACCGGTATTTTTGGCAAAACGGACGCTTTATTTACCCCTCACTGCGCATTAAAGCCGAATATACCCTAACCTCAGGCTGGAAGGCAGGTGTACAACTTAAAGCTTACCTGCCATTTTCAAACCTTTGGGATAAACTCGTCAACAAGAGTTCAGACGGCTTAATAGTTCAGGCAGGTATTGTCTTACACCCTGCGGTCAAAAAATAGGTATTCGCAAAAAGAAACAAATTAAAGGGCATCTCTATTCCGAAGGACGCGAAGCAAATCCAACAAGGTTTTTAGAGATGCCCTAGAATCTTTTAATTTCTCCCTATTCCGAATCAATAGCAAAAGAATCGACCTTGTCTTTTAAGAATGAGATAAATTCATCTAAGGTCATAACCTTTTGACCGCCCTTTCTCATTCGGACAGCAACGGAATTATTGTCCATTTCGCTTTGGCCTACAATCAGCTGATAGATGACCTTTTCTTCTTGGTGTTTTCTGATTTTAGCATTCATTCTATCGGTTCCGATGTCGGCTATAACCCTAAAGCCCTTTTCGTCCAAGACCTTTTGAACCTTTTGAGCGTATTCGTTAAAGGCGGGGGCTACGGGAACGATAACCGCCTGCACAGGGGCCAGCCAAGGAGGCATAATACCTGCACAGTTTTCTATTAAAATTCCTATAAACCTTTCCAGTGAGCCTAAAACAGCCCTATGAAGCATTACAGGATGATGCTTATTGTTGTCATCTCCAATGTACTCGGCATTTAGTCTTTCTGCCGACGGAAGCTGATAATCCAGCTGTATGGTTCCGCACTGCCATTCACGGCCGAGGGCATCGATTAAAGTAAACTCCAGCTTAGGCCCATAAAAAGCACCCTCGCCTTCTGCAATTTCATATTTGAGGCCGGCATCTGCACAAGCATCAGAGAGCGCCTTTTCCGCCCTGTCCCATGTAGCATCGTCCCCTACCCTCTGCTCTGGACGCGTAGAAAATTTAACAAGAATTTTATCTTCAGCAAAGCCGAAATCTGCATACATGCGCTTTAACAAGGCACAGAATTTTGAAACTTCGGAAGAAATTTGCTCTTCGGTACAAAAAATATGGGCATCATCTTGAACAAACCCGCGGATACGCATAATACCGTGTAAAGAACCCGAGGGCTCATTTCGGGTACAAGAACCGAATTCGGCTAAGCGCAAGGGTAAATCCTTGTAGCTTTTAATTCCCTGCTTAAATATTTCCACATGGCCGGGACAGTTCATCGGCTTTAAAGCAAAGAGGCGCTTTTCGCTTTCGGTTATAAACATATTTTCTTTATACTTAGCCCAATGGCCCGACCTTTCCCACAAGGAGCGGGGCATAACAAAGGGTGTATGAACCTCAAGGTAGCCGTCTTCCTTTATGCGTTTTCTTACATAATTTTGTATGGTCAAATAAAGAGTCCAGCCTTTAGGATGCCAAAATATTTGCCCGGGATTTTCTTCATCTATATGAAATAGATTCATAGCCTTTCCGATCCTTCGGTGATCCCGCTTTTCGGCTTCTTCAAGCATAGCCAAGTACTCTTTTAAATCGTTGGGCTTTTCCCAAGCCGTACCGTAAATTCGGGTAAGCATGGGCCTTGTTTCATCGCCCCGCCAATATGCTCCGGCTATTTTCATAAGTTTAAACCCTTGAGCATTTATGTCGGCCATCGAGCATACATGGGGACCTCTGCAAAGGTCGGTAAATTCACCGGACTTATAAATACTTATCTCTTCGTCTGCAGGCAAACCCTTTATAAGTTCAATCTTAAAAGGCTGATCCTTAAACATTTCAAGAGCCTTTTCTCTGCTTATCACTTCCTTTTCAAAATTTGAACGGGTAGTTAGAATTTTACGCATTTCTTTTTCGATTGCGGGTAAGTCATCATTGTTTATGGGACGAGGCAGTTCAAAATCATAATAAAATCCGTAATCGATAGCCGGCCCGATCGCAACCTTTGTTCCCGGAAATAGATTAACTACGGCTTCAGCCATAACATGGGCAGTACTATGCCTCAGAGTACCTAATTTTTTTGATTTTTCTTGTAAAGTTGACATATTTTCCCCTATCTTATGCTTGACATATATTGTTAATTTTAACAAAAAGCTATATACTGTTATAGCTTAAAAGAAACATTATCATATCGACATTAGTATACTCTATTGATTAGTCTTGAGTCAATAGATTATAATTCATAAACTAATGGAAAAGAAAAAAAATGCCGACAATAGATTGAGGCTTTCTTAATCTAAAACGGAGGAATCTAAGGTGAAAAAAATTTTAATAAGTATTTTTTGCATTATTCAATCTTTATTTATATTTGCTCAAAACATGACCGAGTCTGTTTCAAAGGCCGATGTTTCTATAAGATTTTATGACAGGCGTGTTTATTATCCCGGATCGGGAGCTTCCGAACCTATTTTTGTACAAATTTCAATTACAAACAATAAGTCGGAAACCCTTCGATTTAAACTTGCAGATGACAGGTCATTTAGCATAGATTTCGGAATTATAAACAGTAAAAACAGACAATTACAGCACACAGCAGAATGGATGAGGAAAAGAAATACTAACCGCCAAATTTATTTCCGCGAAATAACCTTGGAACCCGGAGAAACATATTCTTTTATCGAAAACATAAAAGATTATATCGAAATTAACGAGCCCGGAATCTTCCTTGTAAATTCTTTGTTTTTTCCCGAATTAAAACGGTATTCGGACAATTCGGAAGCACACGTAATTTCAAATAAGTTAAGCCTTGAAATAAAACCGGCACCTTCAGCCGCAGCCTTGGGTTCATTACCTGTTTCTCCGCTTTCAGGCGAGATATTACAGGCAAAACCCATTCCGCCGGATCAGGTAATAAGTTATCTTTTAACTGCCCGCCAAAAATCTCTATGGGAGCAATTTTTTCTCTATATGGATTTGGAAAAAATGATATCCAGAGATCCTTCCCGCAATCGAAGATTTAAGGCAGAATCAGAAGCCGGCAGAATGGAAATGGTTGAAGTGTACAAACACGAATTAAGTCAAGAAAGAGTCGATAAAGATATTGCCGTCATTCCGGTAGAATTTAAAATAGAACATACGGGCTACACAGACACAAAGGCAGAAGTCAAGGTAATAGAATGGTTTGAATACTCCAATTTTAGAGAAAAGAAACGCTTTACATATTTTTTAGCCTCAAAAGACGGTATATGGACCGTATATGATTATATAGTTGAGAACTTAGGAACGGAATAAGGATAAGTTTTAAAATGAAAGCATTATTGATTTCGGATTTACCTCGTTCAACTGATGATTTACAACCCCTTTTTTCCGAGTATAAATTTGACCTTATACATTACCGCTCTCCGCTAAAAGCCTTGGATAATATTGAAGAAATTAGTCCCAATATTGTACTTATCAATACCAGAGACTTCCCACGTCATTGGAAGCCTATTACACAGCATATCCGATGGGATACTTCAAGGGAAGAAATACCGGTAATACTTTTGACTCCGTCCGATTTTTCGGCAGATGAAGCAGACAAAGCAATGTTTTTAGGAGTCCAAGGTATTATAAACTTAAAAGAAAACAATAATTTTAATGACGACGTCCTTAAAGAATTACGTATGATTTTTAACCGGTATAATTATAATCATATCAAAAATATTGAAAAGAGTGTTCAGTTTTTATTTACAAATCCTATAAATGAAACAATAATAACCGGAACGGTAAAAAACTTAACCGAGAACGATATAGTGTTCTTACCGGATATGCCTGCAAATGTAGGTAATTTAAATGCAGGCATGGTTCTCGATCAATGCTCCTTAAAAATAGAGCACAACTTTATAGTTCCAAATTGTAAAATAGTTTCAAATGACGGTATTTTAAATTTAAAATTTGTGGATTTATCCGGTGAGGATAAAAAAACTATTACGGACTTCTTAAATTAAAAGCCCTCTGGAATAAAGCTCGCTTAATATTTTTTTCACAATTTTTTCAGGCGTTAGATTATCCGTGTCTATAATGAGATCTGCCTTTTCGTATTTTGTATTATCGATACCGTATAGCTCTTTGTATCTTCGTGTATCTTCCATATCCCGCAAATCGGTATCGGCCTTTATTTTTTCTATATCGCCGCCTTCCCTTTTTTGAATTCTTTTTGCGCGTACTTCTATAGAGGCTCTTAGATAAACTCTCAAATCAGCCTGATTTAAAAGCCAAATTGCCAATCTTGAACCCAAGACACAGGAGCTTGCTTCTGCAAGCTCAATCTGTTTTTTATCTACCGTTTTATCAAAAGAAAAATCTTCTTGGGCCCTTCGTAATACCTCTTCAAAAGAGATATTAAGCTCCTTAGCAATATTTTTAAAAGTATAATTGATACAGGGTAAATTTAAGGTCTTTGCAGTTAAGGTAGAAACCGTAGTATTTCCGCAGCCGGAAGGACCGGAAATTGCAATTCTCAGTTCCTTTCCTTCAGGGATTTTAAAAGCCGTCTTTTTCATATTTTCTCCGATAAAACCTACTCTACATTCCTGCTTTGTTCTCTTATGTTTTCAAGAGCATCTTTTACTTCGATAATAGACTGAGCCATTTCAATCATCTGATTTTTTGAACCTATGGTGTTTATTTCCCTGTTTATCTCTTGACAGATAAAGTCGAGTTTTTTTCCTATGGGCTCATTCTTTTTAAGCTCATGAGATAGAGAATTACAATGGGCTTCAAGCCTGACAATTTCTTCGTTGATTGTATACTTTACAAGCATTACGGCAACTTCCTGCATAATGCGTTGTTCATTTATTTCGCTGCCTAAAAGTTCGGTAAATCTTTCTTTAATATTTTGACAAAAAATTTCTTCCATTTGAGGCGCATATTTTTTTATTACCTTCAATGAGGCATAAATCCTGTCCAGATTGCTTAAAATATCTTTTTTTAAGACATCTCCTTCATCAAGCCTCGTCTTATCGTATTTTGTAAAAGTCTCTTCAAATATGGGAAGCAGGGTGTTTTCCCAAGCGGAAATATCTATATTCCTTTCTATAATGATTACACCGTCCTTTTCGGAAAATCGGTTTATATCTATTTCGGGGTTTATTCCTGCAGCCTCGGCCACCTCCCTCATAGCCTTTGCATAGGCCTTAGCAACCTTAGTATTGGTGAGGATATCTACATCTATATCCGCATCCTTTACATGGAGGGAAACTTCAACCTTTCCGCGGGCTATTTTTTCAGAAAAGTAAGCTCTAAAAATAGGCTCAAGGGCAGAAAGCCAAAAGGGAAAATTTAAATTTAAATCCAAATATCTTGAATTATAGCTTTTTAGTTCCAAACTTATAAAGGAATTAGGTTCGGTCTTTTCGGTAAGGGCATAGCCCGTCATACTTTTCATATATTTTTCCTTATTTTAACTAAGCTCTTTTAAAATCTCGGTGCCCAGAACATAATTATCCCCCGCACCAATCGTAATAAAAATATCCCCCGGCTTTAATTTTTCTAAAACAAAGTTTTTTGCGTCCAATACTTCATTAAAGAAAAAGACGTTTTTATGATATTTTTTTGTGCGGTTAAAAAGGAGCTCTGCATCTACCTGCCCCTGATATTTCTCTCGTGCCGAGCTGAAAATCTTGTGCAAAATCACCATATCGGCATCTTCAAAACAAGAAGCAAATTCTTCCAAAAGAGCTTCCGTCCGAGTATATGTATGGGACATAAAATCTGCAATTATTCTCCTTTTCGGATAAAATTGTCGTAGGCCGCTTAAAAGGGACTTGATAGCCGTAGGATGATGGGCATAGTCATCATAAACCAAAATATCCTTAGATTCTACCTTACCTATTAACTCGGTACGCCTCTTTGCTCCGGCGTATGAAGATACGGCCTTTTTGATGGCAGAAACATTGGCCATCGAGATTTCGCCGTATTCTTCTTTTAAAAGGCTCACCGAAAGGGCTATTGCAGCAGCGGCATTTAAGGCATTATGTTTGCCAGGGATTTGCAGATAAAACTCTCCCGAAAAACCGGCAAGAGAAAAATAAAGTTTTTCATCCCGTACGCCTGAAACAGTCAGCTTATAATCTCCCGAAGCTTTTTCCCCATAGGGAATAAAAATAAGATCGGGCCTACTCGAAAAACTTAAACGGGCAGCCTCGCAAGCTCCATCATCATCTGCACAATAAAAGAGTTCGCTGAATTGGGGAAGTCTGTCGATGTACTGCAAAAAGGCCGTCAATATAGACTCATAGGTCGGATAATAATCTTGATGATCCGGTTCAATACCGGTTAAAATTATCTTTTTAGGATGAAAGTTTAAAAAATGTCTTTTATATTCGCATGTTTCGGCAACAAAGTATTTTGAACCGTTAAGCATTGTGCACGAATCGCCGAAGCTCTTTATTACGCTTCCTGCTAATACCGAAACGGGAAGTTTTAATTCTTTTAATATAGAACCCGTAATCCCCGTTGTGCTGGTCTTTCCTTGGACACCTGCAATGCCGCAAGAATAGGAATGACGGGACAAGGCGCCTATAGCCTCGGGATAAGACATCTTTGGGAGGTCTTTTTGTTCTATAGCATACATTTCTTCGTTATTATCGGGGGAGTAGGCTGCCGAATAGATAACAAGCCCTACATCATCAGGAATATTATCGGGAGAAAAGGGAGAAAAAATATCTATATTAAGTTTTTTTAAAGCATCATCAGTATAAAAATTTTCAGGTACATCGCTTCCTAAAACCACGGCTCCACGCGAAACCAAAATTTCCGCCAAAGCCGTCATTCCCGTACCCTTAATACCGATCATATAAATCTTAAAACCTTTTAAATTATCGGGTAGAATAACTTGACACATGCGTATATAATATTCTATATTCTGTTTTTTAGCAATAGGGCACAGCTTGGAACGCGTCATTGATGCGGAACCCAAGGCCCGGAGGTCTTATATGAATACCGAAGAATTCAGTAAATGGCTTGATGCCTTTATAAATTATGAAAGAAATGCGCACAAAGACGAAAACAATCTTAAAAAAATGCGGAAATTTGCCGATTTTTTCGGCAATCCTCAAGACGATTTTCTATCAATTCATATTGCAGGCTCAAAAGGAAAGGGGTCCGTTTCTACCATGATTGCTTCAATCTTAAAAGAAGCCGGAAAAAAAACAGGCCTTTACACCTCTCCCCATGTATCGGACTTTAGAGAGAGGATGACCCAAGCAGGAAGTTTTTTTGATGATGAGGCCTACTCTGCCTCTTATAAAAAAATCGTTGAAGGCTTTGGGGCTATACTCAAAAAGGAACCCGAAATAGATCCCGGCTGGTTTGAAATAGTTACGGTTACGGCCTTTTTGCTTTTTAGTATGCAAAAAACGGATTGGGCGGTTATCGAAACCGGTATGGGCGGAAGGCTTGATATGACAAATATCCTCAAACCTAGGGCCTGCGTTTTAACCCCTATTGAGCTTGAACATACCCAGTACTTGGGCGATACCCTCGAAAAAATAGCTTTTGAAAAAGCCGGCATCATAAAAGAAAATACTCCCGTCTTTTGCTGTAAACAGCCTGATGGGGTTCTGGCTGTCTTTAAAAAAAGAGCGGCTGAGCTGAATGCGGAATTTTTTTATATCCTCGACATCGTAAAAGAACCCGTAAATTACAGTCTTTCAAAAGCGGGTTTAAAAATAGATATGGAATTCAAAAATTCGCATTATTTAAGCAAGCTATTTAAAAGGCCCATAAGCTCAAACCTAAAACTCCTTGACCTGATTCAGGCTGAAAATGCAGTCCTCGCAGCCTGTACGGTAAAATATCTTTTTCCTGAAATGGATGAGGCTCTTATAGAAAGGGGGCTTGCATCGGCTTGGCTGCCTGCCCGCTTTGAGCTTCTTTCGGATAATCCTGAAATTATAATAGATGGCGCCCATACAAAAAACAGCATTGCCCTGTGCATGAGCACCTATACCGAGCTTGTAAAAGAAAAAGGAACTCTCATCTTTGCATGTGCCGAAGACAAAAACGTAAGGGACATGGTTCCTTTTTTTAAGGATAATTTTACAAAAATAATCGTTACAATTCCGGGCGCGTCAAAAAAGAGTAATCCCGATTTAAGCTATACAATTTTCCAAGAAGGGCTTAAAGCTTCTTCCTGTATGGTAGAAAAAAATGCGGACTATGAAGCCGTAATAAAAAACGAGATAATCGAATGTAGAGAAAAAAAGCAGCCCCTCTTGATTACAGGATCATTTTATCTGGCGGCTGAAGCAAAAAGGATACATAGTCTTTTGAGTCCTCAAGCTTAAAGTCTCTTTTAGGTTCCGGAAAGGAAAGGCCTACGGCGTAAAGCTGCAAGGGATAAGAATGATCTTCTATTTTTTCCTGCGGAAAATCTTTGAATTTTCCGTTGTATAAAGGGTCGCCGTAAATAGGCAGCCCTATGGAAGCAAGGTGAGCCCTTACCTGATGCCTAAAGCCTTGAGTTAAGGTACAGGTTACCCTCGGTACCGAATCATCTAAATTATTTATATCGATAATATTGGTTGTATAAATTTTAGCTGTAGAAGAAAAATCTCTCATACCGTAAAAAACGGGAAGAACTTTTTTACCCTTTGGACCGAAGCTTCTAAACTGACTTGAAATTCTATATGGAAGGTTCAACCGTGAAAAATCGGCATTTAAATCCGACTCATTATCAATATCCGTAAAGGCGACATAGGTTTTCTTTATTAAATCGTTTCCTTGCATTAAATTTAAGGCATCATAGCTTTCTTGATTTTTTGCCATTAAAACCAAACCGCTTGTTGCCGTATCAAGCCTGTGAACAAGGCCTGCTTCAATATCTTTTTTTCCTTTTACCGACACTGCTTCGGGGCATCTTTTTAAAAACCAAGAAACCAGAGTACCTTCTTCATCCTCTGAAAGAGGAGCCGTAGGCATTCCGCGAGGCTTATATAAAACGGCATAAGCCTCATTTTCAAAAATAACTTCAGCTTGAGAAGAGAATTTACAATCAATTAACATAGAGCCTCCCGTATCAGTATTTGTTTAAAATCATTAGGTATAGGCGCCTTAAATTCTTTTTTTGAATTTACGGTATCAGGAATTATCAGCTTATAAGCATGAAGCATAAGCGGCATACCGGTCTTTTTGGCAAGACCTGTTTTCTTTTCAAGACCTGTCTTTTTTTTGCCGTAAACTTTGTCTCCTGCAACGGGACATCCCATAAACTTGGCATGTAAGCGGATTTGATGAGTCCGGCCTGTGTAAATCCTAAAAAGAACCAAGGACATTTTTCCGTCGGATTTCAAAACCTTATAGGCTGAAAGAGCTTTTTTCCCTTTTGACAAATCGGCAGAGACGCTAAATTTTTTTCTGTCGGAACTTGATCGAAAAACAGAAGTCTTTATCCTGCCCTTATTTTTAGGCGGAACGCCGTCAAGGACTGCAAGATAATATTTTTTTACCGCCCTTTTTTTAAAAAAAGATTTTAAAAGCTTTTCGGTTTTTAAATTCCTTGCCGTAATAATAAGCCCCGAAGTTTCCTTATCCAGACGGTGAACAATACCCATGCGGTAGGGCTCCAAAGAAAGTTTTTCAATATTCTTTACTTCGCCACTTAAAAGCTTATTAAGTTCTACGGCAAACTCATCCTTAATCCTAGAATCATAAAGTCTGTAATAATTTAAAGCATTTACAAGGGTGCCGTCCCAATTTCCGCCTGCCGGATGCGTTACCATGCCCCTTTCCTTGTTTACAACAATTATATTCTCGTCTTCATAAATTATATTAAGCGGAAGTTTTTGAGGATGAGCATATTCGGGGATCGGATTATCCCAAACAAGCTCAATAAGGTCTCCGTTTTGAACATTGCGGGAAAGCTTGGCTTTTTGCGAATTTACATAAAGGGACTTTAAGCCCGTCTTTAATTGAGAGCGGCTTAAGTGTTTCAAGGTTTCGGTACAATAAACATCAATCCTGCAAGGAGATACAAGACCGTCAACCTTAAATTTTTCGGATATGGATCTGCAAGGAACACTCTTATTGAGCGTCATCGGATTCCTCTGTTTTTGAAGTTTCGGTTTCTTCACTTTTATTTTCTTCAATGGGGATCAACAAAATTGCGGGCTCCTCATTTTTTTCCTCAAGTTTTTTTGCGTTAGCCCTTTTAATTGAACGGTAGGTTATATCTATTATAGCAACCCCCAATGAAATACCGACAGCCGTTAAAAAAACACCCAACTGTTCCTTTTCAGTAAGCTTTACCGCAATCTTGGCATCTTTAAGAGGCCATGGATTATAGGCAGGGTCCCCCTTATGCGCTATTGAGCGGCCTATGTCATAGGCCCAAAACGATAAAAGCGAAACAAAGGGCAGGGCACCAAAAGTTATAATTTCAAAACGGCGTAAATCCTTTTGCCATTGCTTAAACTCCTCGGCCCCATAGGGATCGGGGGTTTTTGAAACCTTGGTGTCTTCAGCGTAAACCGGAAAAACGGAAAAAAGAGAAACAAAGAAAATTAAAAAAGCAATTTTTTTTGTATGCTTCATTTATTTTGTCCAAATCTTTTTATAGATGCCCTATTATATCAGAAAGAAGCAAAAAGTCATATAGGGCAAGGGATTCGGCTCTTAAATTTCCGCTTAAGCCTGACCTTTCTAAAACAAGATCGATCTTATCGCCGTATCCGTTTGATTTCATCCACGAACCCAAATTGTTTTTTATATTTTTTCGGCGCGAAGAAAAAAGAGCCTTCACTATTTTGATAAAAAGTTTAAAGTTTTTATATTCTGCAAATTCTTTTTTTGCCTTAAACAAGACAGCGGCAGATTCGACATTGGGCTGAGGCCAAAAAGCTGAGGCAGGAATTGTCTTGACTATCTTACACTCATAAAACAAGGAGCATAGTACCGAAAATGCCGTATAGTTTTTATTGCCGGGTCTTGCCGTAATTCTTTCGGCTGCTTCTTTTTGCACGGTAAATAGCATTGTATCAAAAACAACTCCGGCTTCTACCGTAGAAGCAATCAGATCAGAGGCAATGTTATACGGAAGATTGCCGAAAAAAACATTGGGCTTTCCATGCTCTATTAAATAAGGAAGCCAGTTTTTTTGAACATCCCCTTCAATTAAGGTAAAGTTTTGTTTTGAGTTTTCTAAAAAGATTTTTTTTAAAAGGGATATAAAGCCCTTGTCAATTTCAAAGGCGGTAAGATGAACACCCTTTTCTAAAAGAAGATAGGTCATAGCCCCAAGCCCGGGGCCTACTTCCCAAACCCTTGTTCCCTTATCAAGAGTCAAAAAGGAAATCAAGTTCTCGCGTGTCTTTTTATCGATTAAAAAATTTTGACCGAATTTTTTTTGCATGGCAAAACCCAGAGTCTCTAAAAGAGATTTGAGTTCTGCCGGAGAGTCATAATTCGGGGGACTTAAAAAAAAACCGGAGTTCATCGAACCCGTACCCTATTCGCACAAAAGAGCATAAACCTCCGCGGGGTCGGTTGAATTTAATAGGCTGCTTTTAAGTTCTTCATTACGCAGTTTTGCACTAAAATGGGAGATTGTCTGCAAATAATAATCATGCTGATTGTTTGCAGCAGCAATCATAAAGACCAAACGCACGGGATTTCCGTCAACAGCGTCAAAGTCTAAAATATCCCTTTTAGAAATACCTACAGCCATAACAAGATCGGTAACTGAAGACAATCTTACGTGGGGAATAGCAATTCCTCTTCCTACAGCGGTAGACATGAGAGCTTCTCTTTTTAAAATTGCATCTAAAAGCTCTGCAGAATTTTTTACCTGAGGAGCCTTAGCCAGAACCTCGGACATCATAACCAAAACATCATGCTTTGAAGCATAATCCAAAAGGACAACCCGATCGGGCGACAAAAAATTCTCGGTTACTATTTTATGCTGCTTAGAAACTGAAGTTTTTGAAGAGGCTAACCTTTCATCAACCCAGCTCTCAATGTCATCTTTTTTAAAACGCCAAACCGTCCCAATTTTTCCGGCAGGTATTTCACCTTTTTGAGCCCACTCGTAAACGGTTCTTTCGGAAACACGCAAATAACGGGCCACTTCTTCAATAGTTAAAATTTCGCTTGACAAAAATTTACCTCACTAAATATTTAAGCTCGCTCGAGTAAACATACAAACAAAAAAAATGAGCTCAAGTATTTTGCATAAAATGTAAGAATATGTCAAGATATAGCAAAGATTTTTATCCGTTTTTTACGGCCCTTGCCAATTCCCTGCCTCTTTCTTTTAATATCCGCTTATCCTCATCGCTGAGCTTACCCTGCCATTCATGGGATTCGATATTGGTCCACTTAAATTTTTCTATTTTTTCCTCGTATTCTTTTTTGGCTCCCCCTACCCAGCCCCAGCTTCCTATGCGGAACACCTTTTTATTGACAAAGTGCTTTCTTTCAAAAAGGTCAAGGATATGGGCCATGGGCGGGAACATCTTGTACTCATAGGTAGGCATTGCCAATAAAAGACCTGCAGAGCGGTAGGCTTCTCCTAAAATAAAGGTAGCATCCGTGTCGGGAATTCTATAGATAGAATAAGGTACGCCTTCTTCATCTATGCCTTCAATAACCGCATCAAGACCGGCCTTGGTATAACCGTACATTGAGCCCCAAATAATACAGATGGTCTTTTCCAACCCGCTTCCGGTTCCGGTATTATAATCTGCAAATTTTTTATAAAGATTTACAATTCTCGAAGGATTTCCCCGCCAAAGCAGACCGTGACTCGGACAAATAAATTTAAGCTCAAGGGCGGCGAGTTTTTCTATTCCCTTGTTTACAAAGCTGCTAAAGCTGGCCACAATATTTGCATAGTACCTAAGGGCCTCATTTTCAAAAAATTTAAGTTCATCTTCCGTGTGCTGATCATCGAATATTTTTTCGCCTATACAGCCGTATGAGCCGAAAGCATCGCAAGAAAATAAAATTTTATCGTCAGGGTCATAGGTCATCATAGTTTCGGGCCAGTGGATATTGGGAGTCTCATAAAATACAAGTTTTTTCCCTCCGCCTAGATCCAAAACCTCTCCGTCTTTTACGGCCCTTACACCCTCGTTTATCTTAAAAAAGTTTTTGATAAGGGCAACGCCTTTTGAAGAAGCCAAGATTTCAGCCCTTGGATTTTCTTCCTTCACAAGGTTTATAAGGTCTGCATGGTCAGGTTCAAGGTGGTTTAAAATTACATAGTCAAAAGAAGAAAATGAAAGCCCTATGGATTCGAGCTGCTTTCTGTAAGAGTCTACCGAGCCGTCCCAGTCTTTTACTATATCTATAAGGGCGGTTTTTTCTCCCTTTACAACATAAGAATTTATAGAAACGCCGTGGGGCAATAACCATATACCTTCAAAGCGTGCAGTTCTGTCATGTATATCTGCATGAATACAATAAACGCGTTCCGTAAGTTTTTTTGCTTCCATAAAATTGATACCTCCATAAACTAAAAGCTGCGGATTAAAACCAATCCGCAGCTTAAATATTATCATAAGAAACGCATTTGCTCAAGAGAACCAAGACTGTTGTCATAAATTTTATAATAGACACTTTTTTTACCTCAGTTATTGTTTTAACTTTATTTTCCCGAATTTCACAGCAATTATAACTCCAATAAAGCCTGAAAAAACCGCTCCTACAATAAGAATTTTAGAAAAGCCCACATAGTCAATTACAATGCCGATTCCAATCGTTGTACCGATACCTACTAAACTTGCAAATCCGCTTACCAACGAAAAAACCGACGCATGAGCTTCACCTTTAATTACCTCGCTTAAATACCCGTAAAAAAGCGGAATAACGGCCCCCGTTCCTAAACCGTAAATAAACATTGCCGCCGTAAACGGCTGTAAAAATAAATATGTTTTAAAAAAAATAAGACTACTGCTGCTAACAGCCATGATACAAAACGAAACGGCAATCAATATAAAGCAAATTGTAAATATTTTTCTTTTAGCCGAAACAGTTCTAGCTTTACGGGCTGTGTACGAGGCAACGCCACCTCCTATAAGAGTGATCGATCGTAATAATGGAATATGCATATTTGTAAAAGATAAAGAATGAGCCATATTTTGCCAAATAAGAATATATATGGAAAAACAGGTATATAATGAAGCTAAAATTAAACCTGCCTGTAAAACGGATTGATTATGGAATAGCTCTTTTACGGACGATGCTAAATTTTGCTTTATCGTTGTATTTTGAGCCTTGTTATCAGGAAAAATAAAAAATGCTGCCCCCGATAAAATAAATAATCCTATTCCGGCAAAGATAAATAAGCGGTTAATACCTAAATCGATAAAACGAGCTATCAGTAAAATTGAAACAACGGAAAATATATTTATGCATGTTCGAGAAATAGAAAAGACTCGTACATTATTTTTTTCATTTTGTATCTTTTTATTTTCAGAAACAAGCCAGCCTTCAAGTGAACCCGATAAAAAAGCATCGCTTATCCCTGCAAAAAAAGCACCGAACAAAAAAAATAAAAAGTTTCTCGCAAATCCGTAACATAAATACTGCATACAAGAAAAAAAGAGACCTGCAGCAAAAGTTTTTTTGCGCCCAAAGCAATCAGCTAAAAGACCTGAAGGATATTCAAAAATAAAACCTACACCGAGAATAAGCGAAAATAAAATACTTATTTGAAAATACGAAAAGTTTTGACTTTTCAAATAAAGTGATATTACGCATGAATTTAACACAGTAAAAAAAATATTCGCCGCCTTCAAAAAAATAAACCATTTTTCATGTGTTTTAAATTTACTCATCAGTACATCTCCCCATATTGTAAATAAGTTTTTTAAATTCTGAAAAATCTCCTGCTCATCTATGCGCTATTTTTATACCATACTGTGAAGCATTTTTTTCATATTCCGTACCAGGATGAGGACATAAAATGTATGTAGACTTCCTTAAAAACACACAGTTGCATCAGGAAACGGTTAAAAAGCCTCAAATTTATCAGTTTATTATGTAAAAAACTGATAAGGCTCCTCTATTTTAAAAAACACAAAGCAAATTTAAGTCAATTTTTTAGAGGAGCCCATTACAAGAATCACTCACTATGCAAATGCTGAGAGTGTACCAGTTCCCCTATGTTCCTGAGTTTTTATCCCAGCATAACCACTGATTTGTAAAAACTTCCACTTCAGGGGTAATCCATTCTGTCATAATTTAAATTCCATTTTATCCCTTCTTAATCTCTTCGGCCTTTCGGCAGGCATGAAAGTGTCCCTTTCCTATGTCCATCAACGAGGGTTCTTCCATAGACGAACAGGACTCATCGGCATAGGGACATCTCGTATGGAAGCGGCAGCCTGAAGGCACATTTGCAGGAGAAGGAATTTCTCCCGAAATGGGGAGTTTTTTAATCACTTCAAGCATTCCGGGTTTAGGCTCGGGAACAGCTTCGATCAAGGCCTGAGTATAAGGATGCATGGGATTATCTATAACATCATCGGCATCCCCCATCTCTACGATGCGGCCGAGATACATAACCGCTATTCTGTCGGTAAAATACCTTGCCGTCGAAAGGTCGTGGGTAATATAGAGATAGGTAAGGCCTAACTTCCTTTGAACCTCCCTCATCATATGAAGAATTTCCGCACGGGTTGAAAGGTCGATCATCGAAACAGGCTCATCTGCAACTATAACCTCAGGATTTAGGATAAGGGTTCTGGCCGTAGCTATACGCTGCCTTTGACCGCCCGAAAGCATGTGAGGATAGCGTGTCATAAATTCCTCAGGCGGGTTGAGCTTTACCTCCGAAATAGCCTTGATGATTTTTTCATCGTTTTCTGCCCGAGTTCCCTTAATCTTATGAATAAGAAGAGGTTCCTCCATTACATCCCGAATTTTAAAACGGGGATTCATAGAAGCATAGGGGTCTTGGAAAATCATCTGAACACGGCGGCGGTAAAAGGCAGTCTTTTCCTTATCGCTGTTTGTAACATCCTCACCATTGTATAGGATTGTTCCCTCGGTAGGGGTATGAAGCTTCATCGCTATCTTCCCTATCGTAGTTTTACCTGAACCCGATTCCCCTATAAGGCCGAAGATTTCTCCCCTCCTCAGACGCAAGGTAACATCATCTACAGCCTTTATCTTTTTGGCTGTTCCCTTTGAAAGGCTTTGGACAAAACCTTGATGGGGCTCAAAATATTTTTTTATATTAATCAGTTCAAGAACATGGTCATTAGGATCTATCTTTTTTTCGTTATCGCTCATTTTACACACCTCCAGCATGCTACTTGATGTCCCGGTTCAACCTCTATAAGAGGAGGCTCAACTTCGAAGCACTTATCCATTGTACAATGACACCTCGGATTAAAGCGGCAGCCCTTGGGCGGAGAAATAAGGTCGGGCGGCGTTCCCGGAATATAGGAAAGCTCGCTCACCCTCTTTCTTAAAAGAGGTGTTGCCTGTAAAAGTTTTTGGGTATATGGGTGCAGGGGCTCCTTACCGTATATCTGCTCATTGGTTCCGAGCTCGGCAATTTTTCCCGCATACATAACACAAATCCTATCCGAAATTTCGGCTTCAAGCGACAGATCGTGGGTAATAAATATAAAGGAAAGCTTAAATTTCTTTTTTAGTTCCTTTAAAAGGTTTATAATCTGAGCTTGAACAATAACATCGAGGGCAGTGGTGGGTTCATCCAGAATAACGAGTTTAGGTTTTAAGAATAGGCCGCTTGCTATAACAACCCTCTGCTTCATTCCTCCTGAAAGCTCGTGGGGATAGCGGTTTAAAACTTCGGGCGGAAGGCCGACATAGCCCAGATACTCTTCCATGAGGTCTTGAGCTTCTTTATCGCTCATTTCCTTGTGTTCCCTCAATGTTTCAAGCATCTGTTTCCCGATTGTGTAAACCGGAGTTAAACTGTTCATAGCTCCTTGGAAGACCATCGAAATTTCCTGCCAGCGTACATTTTTTCTTATCTCTGAATCGGAGAGGGGAACAATGTCCCTTCCATTGATTATAATCTGAGAATTCTCCTCTACTCTTCCGGGAGGAGAGGGCATCTTAAGCAGAGCCATACCTGTAGTCGTTTTACCGCAACCGGATTCTCCTACAAGACCCAGCGTTTCGCCGGCATGAAGAGTAAAACTCACATCATCCAAGGCTTTTACAATACCTGCGGAGGTGTGATAGTACAATCTCAAGTTTTTTACATCAAGAACTACTTCTTTATTTTCCATATTAAAACCTCCTTACCTTGTCCTGAGTTTAGGATGCAGTATCTTATCCATTGCAAAACCTAGGAATGCAAATATCATACCCAAAAGGGCTATAAAAAGACCGGGAGGAATAATCCACCACCATAAACCGTTTAAGGTTGCGCCTGAGCTTTGTGCATCATGGAGAATTTGTCCCCAAGTTACAATAGAAGGATCTCCCAAACCTAAAAGCGAAAGAGAGGATTCAAAAATAATGGCTCCCGGAACCGAACTTGCCATAATAGCAAAAGAATACGGCAAAAGAAGAGGAGCGATATGTTTTAGAATAATTCTCCATTTTCCGGCACCGAGGGCCTTTGCGGCTTCAATATAGGTTTCTTCCTTTATTTGTAAGGCCATTGAGCGGACGGTTTTTACCGAGCCTGTCCAGCCGAAAATAATAAGAGCAAGGATTATCATCCATATACTCGGTTTAAAAACTGCAGCCGATACAATCAATATAGGAATAATAGGAACGGATACGACTATTTCAAAGATAAACATCATAACCGTATCAACCCTTCCGCCGAAGTAGGCACTTATAATTCCGTACATAACGCCGACCAAAACGGAAATAATACTTGCAACAAGACCTATTAAAAGAGCCCATTTTAAACCGGCCATAACACCTGAAAATAAATCTCTCTTGTTTAGGTCGGTACCCAAAAGACCCGAAACCGCTCCCGGAATTATAAGCCGCGGATTTTCAATCTTATTGGCAGAGTTGGATGCAACATCTTTGGGTATAACGAATTTAAAAACATATTCACCCTTTAAAGGCTTTTTATCCCTGTACATAGTCTTTGAAACTTCAGAGAACAACAACTGAACAGGATTTGCGTTTCCCGATGTAGCTGAGGCGCCGTAAGCAGCCGTAAATTGCTGCATTGTTGATTTTGCATCGGTTAAAACCGTAAAGCGGCTGTGATAATCTTTTAAATTTCCTTTTTGAAAAACTCCGAGCTCAATACGTTTTCCATCAGGGCGGATAACATCCATACTCATTATTACATCGCCGGTAAGTTCGGCTCTAAAAATAATGTTATTGGGGTTTTTATCGTAATTATAGTTATATTTAAAACTATAAACCTTAGCCTGACCGAAATGCTCCGATTCTTCTTCCGTAATTTCGGGCTCGGTAAACCGAACTGTCCTAGCCGATTTTTTTGTGCTGAACAATTCCGACCATACGGGAGGAGCGGAAGCAGGGTTATCTTCCCAATAAGAAATGTTATGCCAATTATCGTTTGTTCCCTTAAAGGGCAAGACAACAGGCTCAAGTATAATCAAAATTACAAGTAAACCTAAAAGAACTATGGCAACTATGCCTATTTTTTCTTTTTTAAAATCATTCCAAAATTCTTTAAATCTATCAACAAAATTTTCCATTATTCCTTGCCTCCGACTTTTATACGCGGGTCTAAGAAACCGTAAACCAGATCAAGGATTATAAGACCTGCTTGATAAAGACCTGTTGTAATAGCCAAATCTCCCATTAAGACAGGTATATCGTTTTGCTGAACGGCAATCCAATAAAGCTGACCTAAACCGGGCCACGAAAAAATACCCTCATATATGATACTTCCCGACATTGAAGCCAAAAATGACAGCAAAATCATAGTTACCAATGGGGGTGCCGATGTCCTTAAGGTATGGCCGTGAAGTACCTTCTTTTCGGGGATACCGCGAGCCCTTGCACTCATTATAAAATCTTCCTGCAAGGTACCCAAAACAAGGTTTCGGATAACGTAAGCCGTACTCCAAAAGCCCAAAAATACCAAGGTAAGAATCGGAAGAGCAAGATGCTGCAGTCTATCAAATACAAACCATATACCTTCCGGTACAGGGACAGAGTTTACTCCTCCCGAAGGAAACAGGGGAATTTTATAAACAAACACAAATATTAAAAGCATGGCTAACCACCAACTGGGCATACCGTAAATGATAAGAGTAATCAAACTTGTTGTCTTATCCAACCGGCTTCCCGGCTTTTGGGCTTTTTTTAAACCCAGGGCTAAACCAATCAGCGTATTAATCACAAAGGCTGTTGTAAAAAGCAAGAGGGTTCTGGGAATTGCTTCACCAAGTATTTTGATAACCTCTTGAGAACCCGTTAAGGATTTTATCGTTGTCGATTTACCGAAATCAAAAGTCAAAACCCTCTTTGCGTTGTGTAAAACACGTTCAACTAAGGGCCTGTCTAATTTATATTGTCTGATAAGGGTCAATTCTTGATCTTTACGCCATGCCATTATCTGTTCGGCAGTCATATTTTTTAGACCCTTTGCTTCAGCACGTACCATTTCCATTATCTGGCTGCGCTGAACCTTTTCATTTATCTGATTAAATAAAAAAGAAAAGATAAAAATAAGAATGGAATATATTACTACACCGCGTAAAATACGTTTAAGTGCATACCACTTGTACATAAAAGTCTCCTACAAAATTTAGGCTTTGAGCTCAAGGCACATTACTGCTAAAAAACTCAAAATGCCTCAAAGCCTTTTGGGCATCTCTAAAAAACCGGTTAGACTTTTAGAAATGCCCAGCTTCAAGGCATCTCGATTTAAATTACAATCTTAAAATCCTATTTAAGAATTGTAAAGCTTACCGAATTTGCTGAGGGCGGCTCATCGGAAATTGAGGTTAATACAACCATTATATATTCCACGCCTTTTTCAAGTCCGGCTAAGTCTGATGCAGGTACGGTAATAGTGAATTTACCGTCACCTATTGCTTTAGCATCATAAGTCTTCTCTCCGCCTGAAGGAAGCTGGAGACGTCCTTCAACCTTTCCCTTATCGAGAGGGACTCTTTCAACCTCAGGATAAGCATACTTGGAAACGGTTACCTCAAATACGGCATCCTTGTCTGCCGAAGGAGCTACAGGAGCCTTGACATACTGAATCTCAGTAAGATCTGTTTTAAACATATTCGGGAAGTAGTCGCTCTTATAAGGATACTTATCGAAGTTAGCCAATACGACGGAGCTTGTAACAGGATCTATTTTTTCGAACATTAAAGGACCTGTTGTAATATAAGCATTTCCGTATTTTTCGATAAAGGCTATAGAAGCCTTGTATCTCTTAATGGCGTAATCTTCATTTATAAAATCCTTTAAAGACACAGGAATATGCTTTGAAGCAACAAAATCTTCCAATTTAGCCTTGATATCTGCAAGACAATCGGGGTTTTTAACATTTGCTTCTACACCGCGCTCTCCGCCGTCTTTAGCAAAGTTATAAACCGTTCCGCTCTTTGAGCCGTGTACTACCATTTCTGCCAAGGCTTCATAAATTTCCCAAGGTACATTTGTTCGTCGTCCGGGGTTAGCAGCCTTTACGCTTAAACCGCCTACAGTTATAGCTGTATCTCTTGGGATAGGAGCATGGAAGTAGTTACTGTATGTAGTTATGGATCCATCCTTATTAAATACTATACCTTTTGTGGTTTTAAGACTTGGAAGAGTTACACTGCTTAAAGGAGCATCATAGTAGAGGTCTCCCTCTCCGTCTTGAATAGCCCACTCATAAGCAAAGGCAAAGGCATACCTGACATCGTTAAGATCGACAGGTTCGCCGTGATGCCAGTAATAACCGTCTACGAGCTTACCCGTTGCAACAGTTGCAACACTTTGACCTGACTCGGCAGGAACCCATTTTTTTGAAGCTGTGTCATACATAACGGCTTCTGCAGGAACGGGAATATCACCGCCCATTGCAAGTTCATCATCGCCTTCCTCTGTCTTGTTGCCTGTGGGTACGAATTTGGGAGCGAATTTTGTATTTGCAACATCAACCGTTGACATAGCAAATTCCAATCGTCCTACGGCAGGGTTATCAAAGGAAGCTCTATCGGTAACGGCATTAAAAAAGGCAGTACTATAGGCATCACTAAAGCCCTGTCCGCCTACAGGATCCCATTCAGACATAAATAAGGAGCCTTGAGCTGAATACTGCAATACACGCAAGACCCTCTTTCCTTTATAGGGGCCGTCTGTATCGGGCTTAACATCGGCACATCTTACGGTCCAGCCGTTAAAGCCGTCAGAGGTTCCATAGAAAAGACGTGAATTAAATCTTCCTCTGTTGGCTACATATAAATCGTTTTGAGAAACAACATAAACACGGACAGCTTCTCCCATTCCTATAGCACACATATCGGTTGTTTCGCTAAAGAATTCTTCGGCAGTCAAATACTGTCCGTAGGCAGCCTTTTTACCTAAAACATCTAATTTTTCGTTTGAATAATTCCAGAATTCGGCCTCTCCGCCTCCCGGCATGTAGCCGTAGAAGGGGCTGTACATCTGGCAAAGAGGAGTTTCCCATGTTACATAGAAACCGCCTGAACCCCATCCTTCAAGGTACATGGTCCAATCATAGTTGGCAGGGTTTCCGCCGTAAACAAGACTTCCGGCTGTTTTTCTATCTCGTTCAAAACCTTCAACCGTAAGACCGGCTTTTTCGATTTGAGCATGAATATAGCGGGCTGCAGGAAGACGGCCTGTAGGATCGTCAACACGCATTATGGACTTGATTGTAACGGGCTTGCCCTTGTACATCCACTTTCCGTTTTCTTTTACAAGTTTTCCCTTGTTTTCGGCAAGTTGAGAAGCCTTTTGCATAGCATTTTCAATCATGCTGATAGCTTTTTGCTCATCTCCGGTTTCGGTGATACCGAATTTGGAAGCCAAGATATTATAGCGGTATGCTCCGGGAAGACCTACGGTACATGGCGTATACATAGGAGAACCTTCACCTAAAAGGAGTTCATCTACCAATTTTTTTCGGTTGATTAACCAGTTAAAGGCATAGCGGACTTCCTTGATGGCAACGGGGTTAAACATTTCCTCTCCGGCTTCCGTCTTCCAAACATAGGGAGCCTTGTTGGGGATAGGGTTAAATAGAAGAGACCAATAACCTGTAGGAACAGGATAAACATCTATCTTATCTCTGTCTTCATCGCTCAAACCCGACAAAAGTACGGGCGGAACAGAGGTAAACATAAGGTCTACCTTTCCCTCAATAACATCTTTTAAGGCAACGGTCTGATCGGTACTTACGGAGTAGATAACCTTATCTACATAGGTACCGTTCTTTACAGGGCTTTTGCCTCCTGCGGCAGTTCCGGCACCGCCTCCGCATGCAGTAAATACCAAAGCCACTGCAAGCATACATGCTAAAAACTTAACAAAACTTTTCATTAAATTCCTCCTGTTGTTTTTATGTGTTAAAAACACTACTTATTATTAAAACATACTATTGAGGATTTGTCAAATATTTTTTTTATTTTGTTTTTATTTTTTTTATTGACATTTTTTTGCCGTAATCTTTACATTTTTATCATTTTATGATACACTTCTCTTCGGTAATTTATCTTACCGACAAAAATACTTGGAGGACACTATGAAGAAAATTATGGTGCTAATTGTAACATTGGTGCTCGCTTTTTCCTTGATCGCATGCGGAGGAAACGGTGCAGCAACTAAGACAAACGAAAAGCCATTCGTTGTAGCTTCAGCAGAGTTTAACGGCGACTTTTACAGAGGCTGGACGAATTCGTCTTATGACGACGATATCCGGAAGTTGATTTGGGCATTCGGTCTTATGAACGAAAATTCCAAAGGTCAAGTTGAGGACTCTCTTCTCATTGCAGAAAAAAAGGTAAGCGATGACCTTAAAACATGGACATTTAAGCTTGTAAAAGAAGCAAAATTCCATAACGGTGAAGCTTTAACTGCAAAGGATGTAAAGTTTACCTATGACTTTTACATGGACACAAAAGCTTTAGGCGATACGGGCGGATCATCAACAATCAACGATTATGTTGAAAGTATTGAAATTGATGAAGCTGCAAATACCGTAACTTTCCATCTTAAAAAGGTCAGCTACACTGTTGACGTAGATGTATTCACTCCTTTTTACCTCTTTCCCGAAGAAACCTTCACAAAGGGTGCAAAGGAAGAAGGCATTACCGTACAGCAATATGTTAAAAAGAACATTTCAAAGCCCATCGGTTACGGTCCCTACAAGATGACCGAATACAAGGAAGGCGAATATGTTAAGTTGGAAGCCTTTAAAGACTACCTCGGTAAGGCACCTGCCATCAAAGAGGTAATCGTTAAGGTTGTTCCCAGCGAAACCGAACTTGACCAGCTCCTTCAGGGTGAAGTAGACATGCTGACAAGCCAAGGTCAAGCCGAAAAAATCGATCCCGTTAAAGATAAGCCCGGCTTTTCTTACACCAATTACTACAGGCACGGAGGAGGAACAATCGCCCTCCACTGTAACTTCGGTCCCACTTCTCTTACGGAAGTACGACAGGCCTTTGCCTATGTTCTTAACAGACCGAAAATCGTCGAGCTTTTCTTAGGTCAATACGGTATTTCTTCCAACGGCCCCTACTCCAAAAACGACTGGACATTGTGGGATGATGATGAAGAAAGCCTTATTGGAACAGCTGCCGTAGGTAAATTCGAAAGCACCTTGACAAGCTACGATATCTTAGATAAAGACGGAAAATTCGATGAAGCTGCAAATATTGCAAAAGCTCAGGAACTCCTTGATAAAGCAGCTGCAAGAACAGACGGAGATTATGCAAAACTTACAGGTAATGCAAAATCAGGTTATCTTTGGGAAGGAAAACCCCTTGAAATCAAGATTACTTACACACCTTTCTGGTCCGATACATATAACCTCGTATTCAATGATACTTATGTTTCAAAGCTCGGCTTTAAGATAAGTTTAACAGGTCTTGATTGGCCCGTAATGTACAGCCACTGGACAGGAGACACAAAAGAAGAAAGAACCTATCATGCTTTCGTAGGCGGTACAACTTATACACTCAAAGCCAATCCCAAATCCGACTACGCAACAAAGCTTATTAAACCTTGGGGACAGCCCTCTATCAACAACGTAATGTTCTCGGGAGGTTCTTCTTATACTCCTGCAGAATGGGATCAGCTGCTTGATGACATCGAAAATGCACATCCCGTAACAGGAAGAAATGAGTACAGGAAAAACTGGAGAAAATTCATAACAACTATAAATAAAGAACTTCCCGTTATCCCTGTTTACTCAAACAATTACTATGACCTCTTTACGGATAAATTGGAAAACTTCCATACTACAGCTTTGTGGAACTGGGCAAGAGCTTTACCCGAAGCAAATTGGAAAAAATAATTAATCCAATACTGATTGTTTAACTCAATCATAAGACCTCTTGTTTAATTTAAGCGGAGGTCTTATTTTTTACCTAAAGGAGATTTTATGGCAAATAATAATGTAAGCGGTTCAAAATCGCTGTTTGAAATCCTTTTTCCATATGTCCGGTATATATTCAAGCGTTTAGTATCGATAATTCCGGTATTAATAATCATGTCGGTTGCGATATTTATACTTATCAACCTGATGCCGGGAGATCCCATATTGGCAATGCTTGATCCCGAAAAGACCAAGGCTATGACGCCGGAAGAAAGAGCCCTATATATTGAAAACATGAGAAAATTTTTAGGATACGATAAGGGCCCTGTAGAAAGATATTTTTTATGGATGGGCGATACTTTTCGAGGAGAATTCGGTTATTCGATAAAATACAATAAACCCGTAAATGAGTTTATAGGAACATATATAAAACGGTCTTTTAGAATAAATATTTGGGGCTTTCTTCTAGCCTTTTTAATTTCGATTCCGGTAGGAATCACGGCAGCAGTAAAAAAGAACAGTTTTTTTGATAAAACAGTAACGGTTCTAACAATAGTGGGTATATCCCTACCCTCTTTCTTTTTGGCACTGCTTTTAATAATGGTATTCGTTATATTTATGCAAATTTTACCCTTTTCAGGTATGTCGGATCCTAGAGGCATCCTACCTGACTGGCATTATATCATATTACCGGTTACCGTAGTAGTTCTTACATCCCTTGTAGGACTTATACGCTATGTACGATCAGCAATGATTGAAATATTAAAATCAGATTACATCAGGACGGCAAGAGCAAAGGGGCTTTCAGAAAAGGTAGTTATATACAGACATGCCTTTCAAAATGCTTTGATACCGGTTGTTACCCTTATCGGTTTATATATACCCGGCCTTTTCGGCGGTTCTATAGTTGTCGAAAAAATATTTGCTTATCCCGGAATGGGATTACTGATGAATTATGCATACGGCTTTAAGGACAGGGCAGTATTACAAACTGTTCTCTTATTCTTTGGACTTCTTACCCTATTGGGTAATATCTTCATAGATGTAGGATATATGGTCGTAGATCCGAGGATTCGGGAAGGAAAGGTTTAAATGGCTCAAGAAGAAAACAAAAATTTCAGTGAAAAAGACGAAGTTATTCTATCCCCGGCACAGCAGATAAGAATTAAATTTAGAAACAACAGACTGGCTATGATGGGCTTTTATATGTTCGTTACAATAGTCCTTCTTGTTGTAGTAACTCATTTCTATACCAAATTCACAGGCTACGATTTTGCAAAAACAGATCCTACAATAAAAAATAATCCGCCGTCTTGGATACACCCATTCGGAACGGACAAGTACGGACGGGACACCTTCATGAGAGTTCTCGAAGGAGGATGGATTTCTTTACAGGTAGGCTTTTTATCTACATTTATGGCCGTAACCATAGGTTTAACTATGGGTTCGGTTGCAGGATTTTTCGGCGGCAGGGTTGATAATATTATTATGAGGTTAATAGAAATACTTTCCTCATTCCCCTTCTTGGCCATAGCTTATACACTATCAGCCATATTTAGGGAAAGGCCGCCCGAATTCAGGCTCTATGTAATAGTTATAATACTGGGACTTTTAAGCTGGACAGGCTTAGCCCGATTGATACGGGGGCAAATTTTAGCTTTAAGGGAACAGGAATTTATTGTGGCAACGAGGGCCTTAGGGATAAAAAGGCGTAACCAGATTTTCAGACATTTGGTACCCAACGTATTAGCGACTGTTGTAGTATCTGCAACCCTCACCTTTGCATCATCTATTTTGAGTGAAGCATTCTTGTCATTCTTAAACTTGTCGGTAACCGAACCGATTCCGACATGGGGTGCTCTTTTATCGAAGGCCTCAGAAAACAGCACAAGCCTTAGAACCTTTTGGTGGATTTGGATATTCCCCGGTGCAATGCTCTTTTTCTTTATTATGAGTATCAACCTCATCGGTGAAGGTCTTAGAGACTCTATTGACCCGAAGGCCGAATATACAACAAAGGCACAAAGAAAAGAGGCTAGAGCCCGACGAAAAGAAGAAAAAAGACTTGCAAAACAGGCTAAGCAAACAGTAAAGGAGGCGGCTGTATGAAAAATCCTCTACTTGAAGTTAAAAATTTACATACATACTTTTTTACAAACAAGGGAACAATAAAAGCCGTTCAAGGTGTAGATTTTACAATCGAAGCCGGTAAAACTTTGGGAATAGTAGGAGAGTCAGGCTCAGGTAAATCCATCACAGCCTTTAGTATTCTCAACCTTCTCGAATATCCGGGCAAAATTGTCCAAGGAGAAATAAATTTCGGCGGAATAAACCTTGTAAATTTAGGCAAAAAGGAAATAAGAAAGATAAGGGGTAACGATATATCGATGATATTCCAAGAGCCCATGACCTCTCTTAACCCCGTTCACAGAATAGGAAGACAGCTAAGCGAGCCCTTAATTCTTCATCAGCACATGTCAAAAAAAGAAGCATGGGCTGCCGCCATCGACCTTTTACGCGAAGTAAAAATCCCTAATCCGGAAAACGTAGTTTATAATTACCCCTTCCAGCTTTCGGGCGGAATGAGGCAGCGTGTAATGATTGCTATGGCCTTGGCTTGCAAGCCTCGTCTTTTGATAGCCGATGAGCCTACAACGGCCCTTGATGTTACAATACAGGCACAGATCTTTAAGTTGATGAACGATTTAAAGAAAAAGCACAACACGGCAATCATGTTTATCACCCACGACTTGGGTGCCATTGCAGAATTGGCCGATGATGTAGCCGTAATGTACACGGGAGAAATCGTTGAAAGGGCTCCGGTAGACGTTATCTTTGACCGACAGACTCAATTCTCTCATCCTTATAAGGAAGGCTTGCTTGAATCAATCCCCCTCTTGGATGAAGAAGTAGAATATCTCGCTCAAATTCAAGGAAGTGTACCTCATCCTCTTAAACTTCCCAAGGGTTGCAGATTTTCGACAAGGTGCGAGTATGCAACCGAAAAATGCCGAAACGAAAAGCCCGAATTGGTTGAAGTAGAAGAAGGACACTTAATCAGATGCTTTTATCCGAAATCAGGAGGTAGACATGAGTAAGATATTATTGGAAACTCGAGGCCTTAAACAGTATTTTCCTACCGGCAAAACACGGAATGAGAGAAAAACTCTTAAAAGAATAGCCGATGAAGCTCTTAAGGTTTGTGCCGGCATGTTTAATACTAAGGTAGGCATGAGTCAGCTGATGGACATGTATAAAAGCGGTAAGGACCTCGGCAAGGAGCTGACAGATCTAATTTTGGACTATGAAACCTATTCCGACCTGCACGGTCAAAACTTGTGCGTAATCGCCAATGACGGTATAGACCTCGTTATCCATGAAGGAGAAACCGTAGGCCTTGTAGGAGAATCGGGCTGCGGAAAATCAACCTTGGGCCGTACAATCCTAAAACTTTACAAGCCCACAGCAGGCGAAATCTTTTTTGAGGGCGAAAACATTACAAATTACACTGTAACTCAAATGATGCCCTTACGAAAAAAGATGCAGATTATCTTCCAAGACCCCTACTCCTCTCTTAATCCTAAGATGACTGTAGGACAGATCATAGGCGAGGCCTTGCTTGAGCATGGAATGTTCAAAAAGAAAGACCCCGCATATGAAAAATATGTAAAGGAGATAATGAACACCTGCGGCTTGGCGGACTATATGATTTACAGATATCCTCATGAATTTTCAGGCGGTCAAAGGCAGCGCATAGGTATAGCACGGGCCCTTGCATTAAAGCCTAAATTCATAGTATGCGATGAAGCCGTTTCGGCCTTGGACGTATCGATTCAGTCCCAGATCATAAACCTCCTCAATGACCTGCAAAAAGAATTTAACCTGTCCTATTTGTTTATTTCTCATGACCTTTCGGTTGTAAAGCACATAAGCGATAGAATCGGTGTTATGTATTTGGGAAATATGGTCGAATTTACCGATAAACGCGAAATGTATGCCAATCCTCTTCATCCTTATACAAAAGTCCTTCTTTCAGCCATTCCTGAAACGGACTTACAGAAGATGAGAACAAAGAGGCGAATCTTATTGGAAGGAGACATTCCGTCCAATATCATCACGCCTACAGGCTGTAAATTCCATACAAGATGCCCCATTGCAAAGGATATATGCAAACGCGAAATTCCTCAATTTAAGGAAGAAAAACCGGGACATTTTGTTGCCTGCCACTTTAGCGGAGCGGAGCTGTAATGTTTTTTAGAGACCATGACCATAGTTTAAAGTCAAAAAGGCGCCAAGCTATGGAAGAAAATGAAGAATTGAATCATCTGCGGGAAGAAGCAAACCTTGAAAAAGGAGATGTTCCTGCCTTGATAATAGCGGCCCTTACAACCTTGCTGCCTATCGCAGCCGTAATTGTATTAGCCTATTATCTGATATCAATGTTCATCTTCGGCTAGACACTTAAACAAAAGGGATGTTCCTTTAAGGAGCATCCCTTTTTTAATTTAATGACATAAGGATTATAAAAATATAATTTTTCGAACCTTGAAAAAAAATATAAAAAGTACTAGAATTGTTGAAGGGTTTTGCACAACTGATTGAAATAGACAAAATCATGTTTGTTTTAGGAGTAGATGGCAATGAAACTTATTATAACCGACATTGAAAATTTTAATATTCCGATAAAAGGCGAATACAAGATCATACAACCTAAGAAAAAAATCCATCATTGTATTGGCTGTTTCGGGTGCTGGATAAAAACTCCGGGGAAATGTGTCATCCATGACGGTTATGAAAAAACAGGTATCGACATGGGAAACTGCTCGGAATTAATTTTAGTCAGCCGCTGTTATTATGGCAGCATAAGTCCTTTTGTAAAAAAGGTACAAGATCGGGCACTCTCTTATATCCATCCGGACTTTGTTATTCGAAAAGGAAAAATGCACCATAAAAGAAGATATAAAAATATTATTACAATGTCATCCCACCTTTACGGTGAAAATATTACCGATATAGAAAAGAAAACTGCCGAAGAACTGTTAAAAGCCAACGCAGATAATTACGATGCTTTAGTAAAAGGAGTTTACTTCTATAAAGATGCAAAAGAATTGGATGGTGTTTTTTTATGAAAATTGCGTTAATCAATGGAAGCCCGAAAACAAAAAATAGTGCGAGCGGAATTCTTTTAGAAGATTTAAAAAAATATTTGGAAAAAAATGCAGAAGTAGTAAATTTTGAACTTCATTTATCGGAAATTCCCAAAGAAGTAATTGAAGAATTAAAAAAGATAGATACATGGGTATTTGCCTACCCCCTTTATGTGGATGGAATTCCGGGACATCTCCTGTCTTGCTTAATTCAATTGGAAGAAGTATCTATACACAAGTCTGATCTACATATTTACGGAATAGTGAATTGCGGCTTTTATGAAGGGATACATGGAAAATTAGCATTACAAATTTTAGAAAATTGGTGCTTAAAAGCCGGTTTTATATGGGGCGGAGGTATCGGAGTCGGATGCGGAGGTGCCTTGGTAGGGATGCCTAAAACAGCCGCAGGGCATGGTCCAAAAGCAGCAATTGACAAGGCTGTTGCAAAACTTTCGGATATCATTATAAAGGGAGAAATACAAAAAAATAATTATGTATCTCTTGCCTTTCCGCGTTTTTTATATAAAATTGTCGGGCAGATGAGATGGAGAAAGTTGATTAAGGCAAACGGTGGAAAGGCGAAGGACTTAGGAAAAAAATATATTGAGTAAAACAAACGGCTATTTTAAGCAAGTATCATACCAATCTTTACCGTTGTTTAGAAGAACGGTAAAGATTTTATTCTGAAAAACCTGTAATCGGCCTAGCCTGCTTCTCCGGTTTTTACCTTTTCAAGCTTCATTTCTTTTCCGGCAACCAAGAGCTTTTTACCCTCAATTTTAGGAATGTAATCTTCTATCAATATGGGAGCGGCAAAGAAGGTGTCTGCGTCTATCGCTGCCGGTTTTTGTGCGTAAAAGGCTTTTACGGCCTCAGGGTCTGAAATATCGGCATCGCCTTCAAGAATTACAGGCGTTCCGGGAGCAGCCCATGGGGCTTGAAGAAGCTCGACATGTTCTTTTTCTTCTTCATCATACCAGCTTGCCGCCAAAAGCATCCCCTTCGATTCGATACCGCGCATTTTTCGTGGTTTTAGGTTATCGGCAATTATGACGGTTTTTCCCAATATTTCGTCTTCCTTCAAAAAGGGCACAAGACCTGAAAGGATTGTTCTTTCTTCGCCGGAGCCGTCATCAAGTTTTTCGATGTAGAGTTTGTCGGCATCGGGATGCCTTTCGACGGATATAATCTTGGCGGTTTTTAAGGCAATCTTTTTTGAAAAAAGCTCGGCCGGAGAGAGTTTAACTTCCGGCTTTGCAGAAGAAGCTGCTGCATCGGACTTTGAAGAACCGCTGTCCTTACAAGCTGAACAGCCTTTTTCCGATTTTTTTCTGTCCTTTTGACTTCCCGAATAACGTTCACGATAGGCATCGATGACCTTGTTGTCAAGGGTCTTAAAGATGATTACGGGGTTTTCTACCGTTTTAAGCCCTTCCCTTTCGCCTAAATTTTTCCATGAAAGGAATGAACCTTCCGGCTTATTAAATTGCGGGGCCTTACCGTCAAAGATATTTCCCGACCAAATCTTTTGGCCGAAAAAGCCTGCGGCCTGATCGGCGTATTGGGGCATATAGGGATGAATTAAAATTAAAATATCCTTTATAAGATAGCAAAGCTCGGACATAAGGGCTTCGGCATATTCAGGATCGGTTTCGCGCCTTTTCCAAGGCTCTCCATCTTGAAAGGCCTTGTTTGCAACTGAAGAGAGGGCAAAGGCTTCATGGAAGGAATCTCTAAGCTCTGCCCAATCCGAAAGCTCCGTTATCTTTTTGAAGCTTGCAGAGGCGGCCTCCCTTAAAGATTTTACCATACTCTTTATATCCTCCCGACCGGATTTTGCTCCGTCAACTTGGGGTATTTTGCCATCATAATAACGGTGAATAAAGGTGGCTGTCCTGTTTACAAGATTGCAGAGGTTTCCGATAAGCTCGCTGTTTACCCTCTCCTGAAAATCCTTCCATGTAAACTGGGTGTCGTTCTTTTCGGGGCGGTTATAAAAGATGTAGAACCTCCACATATCGGCAGGGATACCGGATTCTTTGGCATCGTTTCCGAAAACGCCCACTCCCTTAGACTTTGAAAATTTTCCGTTCTCGTAATTAAGGTACTCGGTGCCTGACATATGAAAGAGTTTTGTCCAATTTTTTCCGGAACCTATGAGAGAACAGGGGAAGATTACCGTATGGAATGGAATATTATCTTTTCCGATAAACTGAAAAAGCTCTACATCATTTTGATCAAGCCACCATGCCTTCCAATCCTTTCCGGCAAGGTCAGCCCAGCACTTTGTTATCGAAATATAGCCGATTGGAGCATCGAACCATACATAAAAAACCTTGTCTTCAAAGCCTTTTTTGGGCACGGGGATTCCCCATTTAAGGTCCCTTGTTATAGCCCTTTCTTGAAGGCCGTCCCTAAGCCAGCTTTTTGACATTTGAAGGGCATTGTTTGACCATCTTCCCTCCTCTGCCGTCTTAGGCATCCACTTTTCGTACTCCGGTACGATTTTGGGAAGGTTTATATAAAGATGGGTTGTAGAGCGCACTTCGGGAGCTGCCCCGCAAGAAGAACAACGGGGTTCTTTTAAATCGGTGGGATCTAAAAGTTTTCCGCAATGCTCGCACTGGTCGCCCCTTGCTCCGTCATAGGAACATGAAGGACAGGTACCCAATACATAGCGGTCGGCCAAAAAGCGCTTACAGGAGGGGCAGTAAAGCTGTTCTATAGTATGCTCGGTAATGTAGCCGTTTTTATCGAGGTCATTAAAAATACCCTGAGTTATTTCGGTCTGCTGAGGCGTAGAAGTTCTTCCAAAATAGTCGAAGGCAATATTAAACCAATTATATATTTCAGCATGAATTGCATGATAGA
Source organism: Treponema denticola ATCC 35405 (assembly GCF_000008185.1). Taxonomy (NCBI): domain Bacteria; kingdom Pseudomonadati; phylum Spirochaetota; class Spirochaetia; order Treponematales; family Treponemataceae; genus Treponema; species Treponema denticola. The sequence goes on along the minus strand of NC_002967.9, from coordinate 1,090,860 downwards.
ATGAGCATAGCTCTTCGGGGCTCTTTTTTTCTTCGAGAGCCTTTGTCTCGGTGGCGGTTCCGTATTCGTCGGTGCCGCAAATATAAAGGGTTTCATATTCTTTTAAGCGGCAAAAGCGCGCAAATACATCAGCGGATAATACTTGAATTAAATTTCCCAAATGGGGAAAATTGTTTACATAGGGCAAAGCCGAGGTTACTAATTTTCGTTTCATGTAAATGATTATGGATTATTATTAAAAAAAAATCAACTACCTGCATTAGCCTACAGTTAGTTTTAGTCTGCGGAAAAACGGAAGAGGCAGGAATCGAACCTGCCATTGCGAATTATGCAACCTACGGTTTTGAAGACCGCGGGAGCCACCAGACCCCATCTGCTTCCGTAAGGACTATACACAAAATCGGAGCTTTTGTCTAGGGGTGGTTTTGATTATAATACTGTGCTTGGGCGTTCCACAATTTACTGTAAAGGCCGTCTTCCGCTAAAAGTTCTTCGTGGCTGCCTTCTTGAACTATGAGACCAGCGTCAAAGACCAAAATATGGGAACAAAACTTACAGGAAGAAAGGCGGTGCGAAATATACAGGAAGGTTTTGTTTTTTACAAGACCGTCGAATTTGGAATAGATTTCGGCTTCGGCAATAGGGTCGAGGGCGGCTGTAGGTTCGTCCAAGATTATGAGGGGTGCATCCTTATAAAGGGCTCGGGCTATTGCAATCTTTTGCCCCTCCCCGCCTGAAATATTTACGCCTTCATCATCGAAGTTTTTATAAAGATAAGTTTCTTCAGCATTTTTAAACTTCGAAAGATCGAGGCCGGTTTTTTTTAAAACCTCCAAGACTTTAAGTTTATCGTAAGCCTCTCCGCCCGAAATGTTTTGGGCAAGAGGGAGGGCAAGGAGTTTAAAATCCTGAAAAACTACGGAAAAAAGATTTAGATATTCTTTATAGTCATATTCTTTTATGTTTTTTCCGTTAAAAAGGATTTCGCCTTCAACAGGGTCATAGAGGCGGCAGAGGAGTTTTACAAAGGTGGTCTTACCGCTCCCGTTTTTACCGACTACGGCAAGCCGCTCACCCTGCCTTAAACTAAGGTTTAAATTCTTTAAAACGGTCTTTTCGGAATCGGGATAAGCAAAGGAAACGTTTTTAAATTCTATAAGAGGCTTATCAAGCGGTTGATAATTGACCGGAGCCTTGTTCATACACATTCCGTTTTTTATATCCAAGAAGTCAAACACATCCTTTAAAAATCCTCTATTGTTTTTTGCCTCCCCTGCAACCGTAAATATTTCGGTGAGGGCGGAAGAAAGGGCTGTGATGCTTGCCGCATATTGCATGAGGTTTCCGGCAGGGAACGCTCTTCCTAAAGCTTTTAGCCCCACAAAGCCGTAAATGATTATTAAAAGAGAAGTAGAAATAAAGGCCGATAAAAAGGCAAAAAAGCCCATCTCTTTTTTAGCATATTGCGAAACCCTTCCGCCCGGCATAAAAATATTACTGGAAGCTCTTATTATGTTGCCCTCTTTTTGCTGACCGTACATACGCACATCCATTGCTCGGTTTTTTTCGTTAAAGAGCCTAAAGAAAAAACTAAACACCCTGTTTCCTTCTGTAGCATCATCCGAAACAATTGCCCAGTAGGAATCTGACATTGTCTGAAGCTTTGCAGGAATGAGAATTAAAAGTATAATACTAAAAAGAATTACAAAGATAAACAAAGGATTGTTTAAAAAGGCCAATTCGGGACTTTGAACCTTAAAGCTAAAAAGGCTTATACTCAAGGCGGCCGAAGTAATAACGGAAGTAATATGAGTAGAACATTTAGGATAGATCCAAAGGATTTTTTCCAAACCCCAGCCTGCGTAATTTGTATTTTGCCACATCCTTGTATAAATCTCATTTGTTTTTGCGGATTCAACATCTTGGAAGTCCATGCTTAAAAACTTTTGAACATAGATATCTTGCAGTTTATAATCCACGCTTCGGCCTTCATAGTTTGCCCATCTTTTAAATAAGGAAGAAACAAGCATAAAGGCAGCCGTTAAAATTAGAGAGAGTAAAACCAAACTTTTGATTTTTGATAAATCTCCTTTCCCCGAATAAATTAAAACAAGCTCGTTTATAATTCTTGCCGAAAAGAAAATACCTATAAAGGGCAAGAGGCTTGTAAAAACTTTTTCTCCAAGCACGGAAATAAAAAACAAAGGAGCCTTTTTAAAGAGAAGCAAAAAAGCCCGCCGATTCAAGCCCTTGTTATGTCTTTTTTTATTATGTTCTTTTTCAGTTTTCATCAGATTTCCCCTAAACCTTCAGGCAATTCTTTATCCTGTTCTTCCTTATAATACTTGCTTTGTACTTCAAAAAGATGAGCGTACTCCCCGCCCTTTTTTAAAAGAGAATCATGGGTGCCTTCTTCGATTATTTTTCCGTCCTTTATAAAAATAATCCTGTCACAAAAGCGGGTGGAAGCAAGCCTGTGCGAAATAAAGATAGAAGTTTTGTCCTTCGATAAATCGTTATACTTAGTATAAAGCTCATGTTCAGCGATAGGGTCCAAGGCTGCCGTCGGTTCATCCAATATTAAAAAGGGCCTGTCATTGTAAAGAGCCCTTGCAAGTAAGAGCTTTTGAGTTTCGCCGCCTGAAAGTTCTACGGCATCAAAGAAGATGTCCTTACAAAGACGGGTTTCTTCTTTTTGGGGAAGAGTTTTAACCTTATCGTAAAGTCCCGAAAGCTTTAGCACATCTTCAATCCTCTCCTTGTTAATGTTCTCTCGGCTTTGTGCAATGTTTACAGCAATACTGGTAGGCAGAATCGAAAACTCCTGAAAGACCGCACTAAAGCACTTATAGTATTCGCTTCGGTTAAATTCTTTTATATTTTTTCCGTTAAATAAAACCTCTCCTTGGCTAGGATCGTAAAGCCCGGTAATCAATTTTACAAGGCTTGTTTTTCCTGCCCCGTTTAAGCCGACAATGGCAAGCTTTTCTTTAGGCTTCAAAGTCAAATTGAATCTATCCAAAACAGGAGTTCCGCCTTCCGAATATAAAAGGCTTACATCTTTTAGCTCGATGAGGTTTTCTTTTTGTAGAGGAATTTTTTCACCTTTTTCAAATAGATAATCTTCTTTAAATTCAAAAAATTCTCTAAGGCGGGAAATATCCAGACTTTGCTTATGCAAAACAGAAAACCGATTTAAAATACCGCTTACCCATTGGGTAAAAGTTCCCGCTGCGGCAAAATAAAGAATAAATTGGGGAACGCTTATATTTTTTTGTAAGACAAGACTTATCAGCCAATAATAAATAAGACCGTTCCGCAAAAAGGTTAAAACAAGGTCTGCAAGGTCGGCAAAAAAATAACGCTTTTCTCCTTTGAGGTGAAAATTGCTGTAAAGCCTTAAATGCTTTTCATATAATTCTTTAAGCCAAGCCTCCATTCCGAAAAGGCGGATATCCTTTGCAAGCTGCTTATTTTTTCCGGTTTGGGTTATGTAGCGTAAATGATTTACATGCTTATTTTCTTCATCACGCCTTTTATACATCCAAGAGCTTACACTGTTGGTGATAAAAAAACTCACGCAGGTTGTCAAAAAGGTAATTAAAATTATATTAAGGTTTAAGGAAGCAAGGATAACAAGATAGATGATAAAGCAAAGAAGGTATTGAAGAAGCCCCTGTAAGGTAGTCCAAATAGCTTCGGTTGATTCCGAGTTACCGCCGGTAACACCCATCGCCTTATTTTTCTTTGCTTCAAAATCCTTATTATCCAAGTTATTATAGGAAGTATTCATCGCCTTACTGCCTATCATAAAAATAAGCTCACTCCTAACTCCAATCCGCCCGAATAAATGGTTCGTTCGCAGATAAGAGAGGAGTCCGCGTAAAAGCATTAAAGAAAAAGCAAAGGCAAAAATAGTTATTAAAAGATTTTTAATGGGAGCATTGTTTTGAATAAGGCTCAAAACGGCAGGCGCAAAAAATATCGAAATTAAATTATCTCCCGTATATAAAAGGGCTTCCAGCAAAATCAAAACAGGCACCGACTTATATGTCCTAAAAGATGTTTTAAGCATAAACCAAACATTGCTTAAAATGCCGTATTTTATAGGTTCTTTTTTTTCCTCTTTTTCCATAAGGGAAGATGATAACATAAATAAAGGGAAGTGTCAAAGGCGGATAATTTAACCGCAGAGGACGCAAAGGACGCTGAGATTTTTTTTATAATTTACTATTTTTTTCAAATATTTTCTATAACTTATCTTTACCCATAAATCGGGGTTTCCAAAGGGGTAGCCCCTTTGGCAGCGCGGGAAAAAGAGGGGGTATAGGGGGAGAGAAAACCCTGCTCTGAACGGGGTGTTCTCTCCCCCTATATATACAAGCAAGGCAAGAATATAAATTAATGTCAACTTTTGAAATGGATATTAAGGATAGGGTTAAGCGGGAAACAGCAAAACTTATGAAAAACAGAGGTTATCCCATTTCCGAGATTTTGTTAATGACCGGACTTCCCGAATCAGAGATTGAGGAACTGTAAATTAGGGGAAGAAAACCCCTTTTTCGGAGAAAGGTGTTTTCCTCCCCTATGTCCCCTCCTTTCTCCAAAATTCCGCTTAGGGGCTCCGCCCCTAAGAACCCGCATTGTTATCAAATTTTTAGTTTAATCTTTAATTGAGATTGTGAACAGAAGGATTTGGGTAAAACTAAAGATTCAAATAAAAAATTCTAAATATTAACTATCATCTCTTATTTTGGTGAAAACTGATCATTTCCAACTACAACAAATTAAATAGTTAATACAACACCGCCATGGACGGCGGTGGTTCCAAACTTCCAAGAGTTTTAGACACAAGTCTAAAACTCTAAGATGAAAAATGTACACGGATGTACATTTTTCATCGACTCAAGGCCGCCAAGCCAAGCGGAAGCCAATATCTAAGTTCCCGTAGCCAGGGTCGCGGTTAAACCGAAAGCCTACAGTGCAGTTCTTCGCGCTATCGTACCAGCTGCCGCCGCGTAGAACACGGTAAGAGCCTGATGCGGCACCCTGAGGATCGGTAACAATACCGCCTTGCTTATAAGCATCATCGTTTGATGCAGGGTTATTATACCAATCAAAACACCATTCCCAGACATTCCCGCTCATATCATATAAACCGAGTGCATTCGCCCGCTTTTTTCCTACCGGATGAGTTTTATTTCCTGAATTACCTCTATACCATGCAACCTCTCCTGTTTCAGCCGTATCCCATTTATCTTTGGCTCCGCTTGCACTGTTTAGTTTGGTCAGCCATACTTCCCCGTATTGTGCCGCATTTGTTTTATCGCTTCCCTGCCAACGTGCCGCATATTCCCACTCGGCTTCCGTAGGAAGTCTAAAGCCTTTTTTACTCATATCGGCATAGGCTGCATCACAATCAGCTGTTGCCGTCGCATCTTTTAATACAACCGTATGATCGTCCTTTTTGCGGTAGACGCATTCGGTATCGGCTTTACCTTCAGCCTGCATTTGAGTATACGCATTACACCATACTATGCAGTCCCGCCAACTTACTTCAGTTACAGGCTCTTTTTTTGCACCTGTAGGGGCTGCTCCTACGGTTCCATGACTGCCTTCTTTTCCCTTATTAGCAAAGGTGTAGCCATTACTTTCTGCCCATGTGAGTACCTCGTGCTATAACTCATACGTTACCTCTGTCTTGCCGAGCTTGTAGGGGCTTAATTTTACCTTTCGGTCTTTAATAAATACGCCTTTCCACCAAGCATCAGTTCCGGGTAAGGTTAAGGGGTCTACTTCTTTGCCTGTAATGGTTACCTCGGAAATTTCTACAAACTCATATGTAGCTTCAGAGGGTGTGGGTGTTTCTCCACCTGAGTTACCTGAATTTCCGCCTGCATTGTTCGGACAGGCTATAAAAACCAGTGCCAATATTGCGGCTATGATGAGTGCCGCGACTCCATTAACTGTGAAGGCTTTTGCCTTCTTGTTTTTGTTTGTTTTAAACTTTGTCATAAGTTCCTCCTGCCAAAGTTAATTTTTAATTTAACCGCCGAGCGATCAAAAATGTGCATGGACGCACATTTTTGATCTTAGAGTTTTGCGTAAGCAAAACTCTAAGAGTCTTAACCACCGCCATCCGTGGCGGTTTTAAGGGAGTCTTTGTAATGACATCCTTAATAAGCCTCTGGTAAATTGAGCAAAGCTCAACTCTTGGCGTGCATTGTATTTATAACTGCTGTCGGTGTGTTTGTCTATCATTACGGTACAGTGTAACATGTTTCCACACAAATATCAACCTTATCGTAATATCAATTTTATCAAATTTGTAATATCCTAAAATTAAAAAAAAACGGTTTCTTTCGTTGACAAGCTCTAATTTTATTCTTATTATATAACCCAAGATTTTAGCAGGGAATCTCAAAACGGAAAAAAGGCTATGTACAAAAAAGACTTGGATCTTACCGAAGGCGTAATTTGGAAAACTTTGATAATATTTACTCTTCCCATTTTGGCAGGAAACTTTTTTCAGCATTTATATACGGCAGCCGATGCCGTCATTGTGGGGAAGTTTACAGGTAAGGAAGGTCTTGCGGCAATCGATTCCGTTTTAAGTTTATTAAAACTGCCGATAAATCTTTTCAGCGGACTTTCGGCGGGGGCTACGATTATTATTTCCCAATTATTCGGTGCAAAAAAAATCAAGGAACTCTTTACTGCAATCCACACTTCAATAGGCCTAACCCTTATTGCGGGCATAAGTCTTTCGATAATCGGAGTTCTTATTTCTCCACTGCTTCTTTTTATGATGGGCGTTCCTCAAGATATTTTTGAGATGACATTGAGCTATGTCAGAATTTATTTTGCGGGAATGGGAATCTCCCTTTTTTATAATATCGGTTCGGGAATTTTGCGTGCAATGGGAAATTCCAAAACGCCCTTCTATGCCCTGATAGTTTCTTCAATATTAAACGTAATCTTAGACCTAATCTTTATAGGAATCTTTAAGTGGGGAATCGGAGGAGCAGCCCTTGCGACCGTGCTTTCGCAGCTTATAAGTGCAGTAATAATTCTTTTTGCTCTCACCAAAAAAACGGGATACTGTCCATTGCTCCTTAGCAAGATAAAAATTGACAGGTTATCTTCTATCAAGATTGCAAGGCTCGGACTTCCTATCGGCATACAGTCAGCCTTCTTCCCCATAGCCAATATGATAATTCAGGCAACTGTAAACGGTACGGGAACGGACAACATTGCGGCGTGTGCGCTTTGCGGCAAGCTGGACTTTTTAATTTGGATATTACTCGAAGCCATGACCACATCGGTTGCAACCTTTGTTGCTCAAAATTACGGTGCAAGAAAATATGACCGCATTACCGGAGTTGTGCGGATAGGGCTTATTATGTCCGGCATTATAATAGGAAGCATTTGTGTAATGCTTTATTTTTGGAATGTCCCCTTGGGAAAACTTTTTATCAACTCAAAGGATTACGAGGTTCTTATAATAAGCGAAAAACTTATGCATATCCTTGCGCCCTTTTATACGGTCTTCATCTTTACCGAAGTTTTTTCGGCGGCCATCCATGCAACGGGAGAAACTTTTAAGCCCATGCTTATAACCCTCCTCGGAGTTTGTGCCTCCCGCATTGTCTGGATATTTTTATTTGTTCCGATAAACCCTGTAATCGAAATGATTGTTCTAGCCTTCCCTATTTCATGGACTTTGACAAGCATTATATTTACGGTCTATTATTTTATCTACAGAAAAAAATTATATCAAGTTCGATAATAGCTTATTTTAATCACACCTTAAACTTTGCGATTTCCGAAGCAACCCCGGAAGCCGTTTCTTTATTCACTCTTGCAGTATCGCTTACTTCCTGAATATTCTTATTTACCTGCCCTACCCCAACCGACATCTCTGTCATCCTTTGAGTTATATTTTCCGAAAGGGAAGAAAGAGTTTTAAGCTCTTGTGAAATTTTTTCTATCTTTAAAAGCATTTCATCGGAACCCTCTTTTACAGCTTGGCTTACCTCTTCCATTCCGTGTATTTCATTTAAGACAACTTCCGCATCTTTGAGCTGCTCATTCATGGTTCTTATCATTCCGTCTTCATGGCGGTAAATAAAATCCATCATAGAACTTATCTTTTCAAACTGCTCGGAAACACGGGGTCCGACACCGTTTAGATTTTCGATCTTGCTTTTTAATTCTTCCAAAACCTTTGTAATATTTTTACCCTGCTCTCCGGATTCTTCGGCAAGCTTTCTGATCTCATCGGCAACAACGGCAAAACCCTTTCCGGCTTCTCCGGCATGAGCAGCTTCAATTGCAGCATTCATTGCAAGAAGGTTTGTCTGACTTGCCGTATTTTGTATAACGGAAATTGCATCCAAAAGTCCATCAGATTGCTCGGTTACGATCCTGGTAATATCTACGACGGATTTTACGGTTTCTTTTCCTTGGTGAGTTGTCTGTTCAAGTTCTTTAATGGCTTTTAAATTATCTTGCGCCCTTCCTCTTACACCTTCAATATTTGAAACTATTTCTACTACAGCCTTTGTAGAAGACATAAAACTTTCAGTTTGATTGTCAATATGAACATCAAGCTCTGAAATACCTCTGGATATTTCATCCACCTTGCTGACCGCATTTTCTACACTGGAGTTTTGAGTGAGAACCTGCCCTCTAACTCCATCAATATTTGCCGTAATCTCATTTAAGGCGGCAGCGGATTCTACCATATTGGCAGATAAATTTTCGCACATCCCCTGCATCTTGTCGGTATGCTTCCCAATATTTGCCAAGGAAGCACTAACCTTCTCTATTGCGTTATTTAAAACCGAGGTTATACTTCCAACTTCATCATTTGAAACATCAGCCCTTATGCTAAAATCTCCTTCAGCTATTTTATTAAATACGGAATTCATTTTAGCGAAACGGGCAAAAGAGAGTCTTAATAAAAAGGAGCTGAGCAATAGCACAATAAGAAAAATACCAAATGACCAAATAATAGGCAGGCGTAAAATTAAAAGTATAGATGGAACAAAATCACTCATAGGAGCAAAAAGCATAATTGAATAGGGTAAATTTTTTAATTGTTTTTTTGCAATAATGGCCTTACCTAAATCTTTATCCGTGCAATAATAAAGCCCGGAGACACCTTCCACAGGAATAAGGCTGCCCGTAATAAGTTCTATTTTTTTTCCGATTAACTCGGAATTTGAGGATATTATAACATCATCATCCTTTCCAATAAAACTCAGCCAGGAATTATCACTGGGCATGGATTGTTTCATTTTTTCTACAGCCTTATCCAAATTAACGGCCACGCCTGCAAGCCCTAAGACTTCGCCTTTATTATTAGCAACTTTATAATCGAACCAAAAATTTACGGTTCCTAAAGTTTTATTGTAGTCAATGCTATAAAAGATCTCGTCTTTTTTATTTAAAATATCATAAAACCATGAATCGACCGCGTTATTTTCAGATAATTTATCCCGCACAATCTTTTTATCTTTAACTACATAATAAGAACCGGTCAATCCGGAAGCGGCAAAACAGGTACTGAACTTTTCATCGCTTGCCAACTTTAACATCATGGCTTTAATATCTTCCCCGTCTTTTCCATCCTCTTCATAAGATTCGAACCATCTTATTAAATTGTTCTGCCTTGCAAAATTTCTTGAAATAGTTAAACCGCTTTCAATATCTCTTTGCAGCTCCGAAAAGGAAGAGTCCAAAATATAATGAATGTTTTTATAAAAAACATCCTCTATAAATGATCGTATATAATAAATGGTTGAAGTTAAAGCTCCAAATACGACAATAACCAAGGTAAGCGTCAAAAATAAATTTACAGATGTCCGAATTTTCATTATAGATAGCCTCAAACTAAATATTTATTTCTCATTTTAATATATTTTGTCAAAATTATCTAGTAATAAAAGAAAAAAAATTGAAATCAACACGAATGAAAATTCTTAATTAAGATCTCAAAAAGATATTGGCAACATTATTAAAATATATTATAATATAAAAGTGAGTTTTTACGTAAAAAATTTTGCAGTCAAACGCCGTTCTCTCCTCATTTTTGCAGTCATAATGTGCTGTCTGTCTTTTTTTTCTTGTGTAAGCACAAAAAAAGCGGTTGCAGAAGATAAGTCCGTAGGTTCCATAGAACAAAATGGAGCAGGTTTAAAACCGATAGGGGAAGGCACCATTCTATCTCTCCCCGGAAAAAATGAACTTGCCGAAAAAAAGCTCGATTCAACCCTTGCAGCCCTCATCGAAAAAGGCTCCCCTGTAAGCCTAAAAGAGGCGGTTCTTTTTATTCAAAATGACAGCAAGGGGCTCACAAACGAAAACAAACTTTACCTAAAAATAATTGCAGATATAATGTATCTTGCATATCCTTTAGAAACAAATGGAGTCAAACCGCCCGCCTATACCGAAGATGAACCTTATTTACAGGCTCTAAAAGAGGTAAAATCCGGATTATATCCTGTTTCAACAAAAAAAGACGGTTTTTTAGGCCTTATAATTCCTACATTGGTTTTAGCCAATGATGATTTTTCCGGTACAACGCTCGCACAATATTCCGAGGATATAGAATCAAGACTTACGGAGGCTCAAAAACTAAGGCCTCAGTCCGTCCTAGCCTATTATCTTTTAGGTCTTTATAAGGAAAAAACCAATAAATTGACCGAGGCCGTTACCCTATACCAAAAAGCTTGGCAGCTTGATTCCTCTTGCTATCCTGCCGGTTTTAAATACGGGCACTTTGCTGCAGAATCGGGTAACGGAACAGAAACCTTAAAAATAGCCGACGCACTAAACAGCCTCTACAATGACAATACTGAAGTTAAACTCTTATATGCTCAAGCCCATATAGCAAAAAACGATTTAAACAAGGCTTCGGAGAACATTGTATCGGTCCTAAAAAAAGAGCCTGAAAACATCTCAGCCCTCCTTTTACGGATAAGAATATTAATAGAACAAAAAGAGTACCTAAAGGCAAACTCTCTTTTGGATGCTTATTCAACCAAAAACAAAACTGCAAAAAACTATCTTCTATATAGAGCCCGTGTAACAAAAGAATGGAATAAAAATCTGATTCGGGCATCCGAATTTTTAACCGAAGCTTATAAATACTACCCTGAAGATTTTAATGTTCTTTTAGCCTGTGCAGAGATTTGCTTTGAAGCTTCAACCAAAATAGACAATAAACCGGCTGACTTTTTTATCCGCAAAGTCTTGGAAGCTTACCCGAAAAATACGGCTGCCTTAGCCCTATTGGTAAAAAACGATATTAATAACGGAAAATGGGCACAGGCAGTAGAATCTGCTGAAGACTTAGCCGCTAAATACCCCAGCGAGGCAAACAAAGAACTTCTATTAACCTCATACCTTGGTGCAGGTCAAACATCAAAAGCTCTCAGCCTTGCAAAGCAGCTTTATGCAAATACAAAAAATCCTTCAAATTCCTTTATAAATCTCTATATGGAAGCTTTATATGCCGGAAAAGATTATCAAACCGTAAAGCAGGTAATAAATCAAAAAATGAAGGGAGCCGATTCTCAGCTTAAATCGATTTTGTATTACTATAATGCAAAACTGGAACAAGGGAATTCGAGTGAATATTTAAATTTTCTACAATCAAGTCTCCTGTCAAATCCGCGAAACAAAGACTCTCTTTTTGCTATGTATGAATGGTATTTAAAAACTAAAGATTATAAAAAAGCAAAATATTATCTCGGTCAAGTATTGGCCTTAGATCCTTCAAATAAGAATCTCGTTAATTTATCGGAAAACCTGGATAAATTACTTGCCGATTAACAAAAAAAAGTGTATTATAGAAGCATAGAGTGATCTTATCATCATTTAAGGAGTATAAAATGGATAAATATGTATGCGATTTATGCGGATATGTGTATGATCCGGCTTTAGGCGATCCCGACGGCGGAATTGCTCCCGGAACAGCATTTGAAGATATACCTGATGATTGGGTATGCCCCCTTTGCGGAGTAGGAAAAGAAAGCTTTACAAAGGTGTGATGCTTTAAGCTATCAAAAACTGAGCCGGCTTTTAAAACAGGGGCCGGCTTTATTCGTGCGGAGGGTTTAATACCCCGACGCTTGCGTCGTAACGAAGGGTATTAAAGCCGACTGCAACCACCTTATGAGAACATACAGTGCGAAACATTGAGTACTGTACCCCGACCTCGCGTCGGGGTTGTTGATTTATAAAAAAGTTAAATTTGGGAGAGGTTATGGAAATCAAAGATTTTATAAACACAATAGGTTATGACGGAAATTCCGCCATAGTAGATAAGGCAAGACTATCAAAAAATTCAAATAAAAATCTTGACCAACTTTTAGAATCCGGAGCTTTTAGGGCTGCGGCAGCCTATGCCGTTTATACCGAATCCGAAGAAGACCTTCAAAAGGTGGCTGATGAATATAATAAAATTTCCCATTCAAATTACAAAAAAGAACAAATCAAGAGGCTTTTCGGAGTCTCTAAGGTAGAAGTAAAAAAGAAATTAGTCTGGTAGGGCTCTGCTTTTTTTACTTAATCTTTATAATCACAAAAAAAACCGTGAAGGGTGCTGCCTTTCACGGTTTTTTTTGTGATAGTTTTACGGATTATTTTTCGCTCAAAAGCATGGTTTTAGCATCAAAAGAAGATCCGGTATCGGAAGCTCCGTTTCCGTGTTCCTTTAATGCCTTAATCCTTACAAAATCCCCGTCATTTTCAAGATAGAGAAGTACATCAATGTCATCAATATACTTCTTCAAGCTCTCATCGATTTCAAAAGAAGCAACATCTGCAGCAGCCGTATACCAAACAGCTACGTCCATTTCTTTTGCAAAGGCCTTCATTGCCTTCATTGCTTCAGGCAGGGCTTTTGCAAAGTTAAAGTCGTCAATCATAACTACTGACGGCTTTGAGCCTCCTTCGGACAAGGCCCTGATTGTCTTTAAAATCTGAGTAGTTCTAACAGTATCTTGATTAAAGTTTAAGACAATCCTCTTTGAAAAGGCTTGCGCCTTTATTTCCGGAGCATTGCCGAGGTTCTTTTTCTTTGCCAGCTCGTTAAACATATCGTTATACCAAGTTATGGCATAGTCTACATGCTGACTGAACGATATATGAACAACAGGTTTGTCCTGTAAGAGTTTATCCAAACCAAACTGAACCAAAATAGATGTTTTTCCCACACCTTTTTTTGATGTAACAACACCTACCTCACCTGCTGCCAAGCCGCCGCCGAGAGCTTTTTCAAGTTTTCTCATCGGGCTTTTTTCAATCAAATCTTCTTTAAGCATTACAGAGCCTCCTTATTTTTTTTCTGCAAGCCTTTTAGCTTCGTATTCTTTTATCAGTTCTTCCGAAATACTTGCCGGAGCCTTGCCGTACTTGGCAAATTCCATAGAGTATTCAGCCTTTCCCTGTGTTGAAGAACGCAGAATGGTAGAAAATCCGAACATTTCGCTTAACGGAACTTCGGCATCTACACGGGTAAAGTTATCGTCTTCAGTTGATGAAATAATAATTCCGCGCCTTTGATTTATGAGACCGAAGATATTACCTTGGAATTCCTGAGGTCCTTCGATTGAAACCTTCATAATGGGCTCAAGAATTGCAGGTTTTGCAGCCTTGTAAGCCTCACGGAAGGCTCCGATTGCAGCAGCTTGGAAGGCCATATCCGAGGAGTCTACAGGGTGGGACTGCCCGTCATTTATAGTAACCTTAGTTCCGACAATCGGGAATCCGATGAGGGTTCCCCTCTTAATGGCTTCCTTAAAGCCCTTATCGCAAGAAGGTATAAATTCCGAAGGAATTGCTCCTCCCTTTATCTGATTGTCAAACTCATAATCTTGCTCGGTGCAAGGCTCGATAAAGCCTGCAACACGGCCGAACTGACCGGAACCGCCTGTCTGCTTTTTGTGAGTATAGTTAAAATCTGCCCTCTGGGTAATAGCTTCTCTGTAAGCAACCTGAGGCATACCTGTTTCAACATCACACTTATATTCTCTCTTCATTCGCTCAATATAAACTTCCAAGTGAAGCTCGCCCATACCCTGAATAATGGTCTGGTTCGATTCCTTGTCTACATAGCTCCTAAAAGTCGGGTCTTCTTTTGTAAAGCGGTTAAGAGCCTTGGACATTTGATCGGCAGCCTGCTTATCTTTCGGTGTAAGCGAAAGAGAGATAACGGGATCCGGAACATACATGGAACTCATTGCATAGTTTAGGTTTTCTCCGCAGAATGTATCTCCCGAAGCACAGTCGATACCGAAAAGAGCTACAATGTCGCCGGGACCACCCTCGTTAATATCTTCCATAGTTGCGGAGTTCATTCGAACCAAACGGCCTACCTTAAACTTCTTTTTGGCACGGGTATTAAATAACTCCTCACCCTTCTTTAAAGTTCCTTGATAAACTCGGACATAGGTAAGCTGTCCGTATTTTCCGTCTTCAAGCTTAAAGCCTAATGCAACTACCGGAGCATTTTCATCCGTACCAAGAACGACCGGCTTTTCATTTTCATCGAGATCTAAAGCCGTATTTTCGATTTCTGTCGGATCGGGGAGATAATAACCTACCGCATCCAAAAGGGGCTGGATACCCTTATTTTTATAAGCTGAACCGAGGAAGACGGGAACAAACTGCTCTGCCAGGGTTCCCTTTCTGACTGCGGCTCTTATCATTTCTTCGGTTTCGGCACCTTCCAAAAAGGCTTCTGCCAGTTCATCTGAGAACATGGTAGCGGCATCAATCATTTCTTCCCTGTATTTTTGAGCATCGGCTAAAAGATGCTGGGGAATTTCGGCCATGCGGATCTGGGTACCGTTTTCGCCTTCAAAATACATAGCCTTCATAGTAACAAGGTCTACAACGCCTTCAAGCTTATCTTCCAAACCTATGGGAATCTGCATCATATAAGCATTGAGCCCTAGTTTTTCCCTAAGCTGCATCCTAACTTTAAACGGGTTAGCACCGGTTCTGTCGCACTTATTTACAAATGCAATTCGGGGAACATGATAGCGTTTTAACTGTCTGTCAACAGTGATAGATTGGGACTGAACACCTCCGACAGAACAAAGAACCAAGATAGCTCCGTCCAAAACGCGTAAAGAACGTTCAACTTCGATTGTGAAGTCTACGTGCCCGGGAGTGTCAATTACGTTAACCGTATAATCCTTCCATTTAACCTGAGTTGAAGCTGACTGAATCGTGATACCTCGTTCCTTTTCAAGCTCCATATTATCCATCGTAGCACCCACACCGTCTTTTCCGCGGACCTCGTGTAAAGCATGAATTCTATCACAATAAAAAAGAATTCGTTCCGAAAGAGTTGTTTTACCGGAGTCAATGTGAGCACTAATACCGATATTTCTCATCTTAGAAATATCATTACCCATAATCAATACCTCATCTTTATAGATTTTTAGGAGCAAACTGCCGAGTTTCTCCTAAATGATTTTATAAAACCGAAAAGTCATAATACTTTTCAAGATACAAGACGTTACAGTATAATAAAAAAAAGAATAATATACAAGGGGGTCGATTAAAAATGTACATCCTTGTACATTTTTAATCTTAGAGTTTTGCTTACGCAAAACTCTCAAGTTTGGAACCATGGACATCCGTGTCCAT
Source organism: Treponema denticola ATCC 35405 (assembly GCF_000008185.1). Lineage (NCBI taxonomy): Bacteria > Pseudomonadati > Spirochaetota > Spirochaetia > Treponematales > Treponemataceae > Treponema > Treponema denticola. The sequence goes on along the minus strand of NC_002967.9, from coordinate 1,075,191 downwards.
TTATGAATGTACATCCTTGTACATTTTTCATCCGCCGTCCATGGCGGATAAAAATATTGACAAAAAAAAGGGAGTCCGTATTCCGAACTCCCCTTTGAACTACCACCTGAAGTGTGCAAAAGCTTTGTTTGCTTCGGCCATTCTGTGAACTTCTTCCTTCTTTTTGAAGGCTGTTCCGGTGTTGTTGTATGCATCGATCAGCTCTGAAGCCAATCTTTCGGACATCTCATGACCGCTTCTTTTTCGAGCAGCACCGATAATCCAGCGCATAGCCAAGGCTTCTCGCCTTCCCTCCGGAATGTCCATCGGAACCTGATAGGTGGCACCTCCGACTCGGCGGGATTTTACTTCAACAACGGGTTTTACGTTGTCCAAGGCCTTTGAAAAAACGGCCAATGGCTCTTCGCCGGTCTTTTCCTTGATTTTATCAAAAGAATCGTACATGATCTTTGTAGTAATGCTCTTTTTTCCTGAAAGCATCATTCTTCCGATAAAGCGGGTAACTACCACGCTATTGTACTTGCTGTCGGGAGCAACAGGGCGTCTTGCAGTAATTTTTCCTCTACCCATTTTTTACCCCCTAAGCCTTGGGCCTCTTGGCTCCGTACTTGGAGCGGCCTCGTTTTCTGTCTTCTACACCGAGAGCGTCTTTAGTACCGCGTATAATGTGATAGCGTACACCCGGGAGGTCCTTAACACGTCCGCCTCTTACGAGAACAACGGAGTGTTCCTGCAAGTTGTGTCCGATACCGGGAATATAAGCGGTTACTTCGATTCCGTTACTTAAACGGATACGGGCAACCTTTCTTAAGGCCGAGTTCGGTTTTTTAGGCGTAATCGTCTTAACGCTGGTGCAAACACCGCGCTTTTGGGGGCAAGACTGTAAAGCAGGACTCTTTGTCTTAACTGCAGCAGATTTGCGTCCCTTTTTTATCAATTGATTAATTGTAGGCATAAGCCTTATCTCCTTAATTTATCCGCCAGCACTACGGAATATCAGAAAGTACAGTATAACATAAATTTTAAAAAAAAGTCAATGCCGTAAAAAGGTGTTTTTACTTAAATCTCCCCGGAGGCTTCGGATGATGTTTTTTTGCATAAATTGTCTTAAAAAGGTGCTTTAAACTTAAAATGGGACGTTTAAATAAAAGTCTCGGTCCTGCATACCTCATTACCTTTCTTATTTTTTCACGCATATCGCTTTTATAGCAATGCACAGGACAGACATTGCAAAAAGGCTTTTTTTCATCATTTCTGCGATAAATGCAGGTTTCAATCCTCTTTGATGCATATAAAAAAAGCTCATCAAGCTCCTCATCACTCATTTCTCTTCCTTTAAAAGAGCGGTACATATCTATCATAATAGCAATGAGCTTTTTTTCTTGTTCTTTTTTATCTTTGTTCAACACAACCCGCATCTGCTTTTATTGCCGATTTTTCATCATCCGGAAGAGTTTTTATCTTAAAGATAAATACGTAATATTTAGCCAAAAATACACAGGCTATTAAGATTCGGGCATAGGGCTTAGCCGAAAAATAAAAAGCGGCAACAAGCATGATTGAGGCAAAGGAAAGTATGATAAGCTTGTTTTTTAAAGTCATACCCTTTTTTTCGTAAAAGCTTTGAATGTATTTTTTATGAAAAGATGTGCTCATAAACCATTGTTTTAGTCTTTCCGAGCCCCTAGCAAAGCATACGACTGTTACTAAAAAAAAGGGCGTTGTCGGTAAAATAGGCATAATAATACCTATAACTCCAAGGCCCAGACAAATAAAGCCCAACACAATCCAAAAAATATTTATTATCTTCATAATCCTCACACCTCTAGTTAGTCGTAATTTACGTTATTTTTTAATTTTTATCAAGTAATCAGTCTTGGAAGTTTTTTCAAGATGCCCGGCCCTAAGTCCGCGATTTTTTTAGTAAAAAGATACTTAAAATAGAGAATATAAAAATAGGAGTCCACGCTCCTGCAAGGGGCGAGATATATTCCCACTTGGCACTTAACATAGTAACCATTTCCGTAACGTAGAAAAGAGTTGCTATTCCCAAACTGAATAAGATACTCATCAGCAGGATATTCTTTTTAAATTTACCGCCCAAAGAAATCGAAAAAAACAAGACTATAAAAATAGTAAACGGAAACGAAAAGCGCCTGTGATATTTTGAAAGAGCCTCATAATAAGGAAGGCCGTTCTTTTTAAGAGCTGCTATAAATTCTTTTGCTTCCGAAATTCTCATTTCATCTACCGAGCTTAGATTTTTTTGAAAATTGGCCGGAGGCTCTGAAAGAATTATATTATCGGGAATATTGTTCAAGCAGCTTACACTATTTTTTTCATCAAATCGGTAGACTTCAGCACTGTCAGTAGTCCAACGGTCTTCATTCCAGACCATATGAGAGCTTTTAATAACCAACGATAAATTTCCATCCTCATCACGGACTATTATGTAGGCATTTGCAAGAGTTTGATTTTCTGCATTAAAATAATCGGCCGTGTATACGATTTTTCCGAGTTCGGATAAAATTACCAAGTCTTGAGTATCCAAACTTTCTTCTTCTTGCAAAAGTTTTTTTGAAAGCTGCGTTTTTTCATAAAAATACTTTATAACCACATTGTCTTCAAAAAAAATCATCCCTACGGAAAAGAAAAATCCTAAAACCAAAAGGGGAAGAGTAAAACGCCCTAACGATATTCCCGCCGAAAATATCGATGTAAGTTCATTTTGTGCATATAAATTTCCCATTGTATATGAGCCGGCAAAAAGAATTGCCAAGGGCACGGAATAAGCAATACATTTAGGAATGTAGAGCCACATAACTTTTACAATATCTTTAAACTGCGCTCCGTTTTGAAGATAGGCAACTATATTGGCAAATAAGTCTCCCAGCTGTAAAAGCAAGATAAAAAAAAGCATTGCTACAACGAAGGTTGGTATAAAAAGTTTAAGCAAGTATCTTTGAAGCAGCTTCATTTTAACAACCTCTTTATTGCAATCACAGCCGTGCAGATTACCAACAAAACATTCGGAAACCACATTACAAGAGCTCCGTTTATATTTAGGCCCGATTCAAGGCAGAGCATTTGCCCTCCTATCAAAAAAGCCCAATAAGCAACTGAAATTAAAAGCCCCACGATAAAGCCCGTACTCTGATCATAGGTCTTACCGGCACGGCTTATAGCAAAAGCCAACAATACAAAAAAGAAGGCACCGAAGGGAACAGAAAATTTACGGTGAAGCTCCATAATATAGATATTCAAAAGACGCGGACTTGTATCACCGGCTTCCTTTTTTTGCTTTATATCTTTTATTAGATCATAAGAAGTCATCTTGTCGGGGCCTGAACTTGAAATAAACTTAGGGGCAACATCTTTTGCAAGAACATTGTAGGTTATACTTTCCCCATAGACAACATCAAATTTAGATCTATTGTTTAAATCCAAATTTAAAAGACGGGGATTGAGCATTTCAAGCTGCATGATAATCGATCTGTCGTTGGATTTTTTTACATCGGTTTGAGATGAAGATAAAAATCTTTTTGCCCCCCTCTGGCTTGAATCGATTATTAAAAGATCATGGATTGAATTATCCTTTATCAAACCTGAAACAACTATCGAATTTTCATTACGCTTAACCGAATAAGACTCAAGTTCAAGAGCAGGAGTTGAAGAAGCAATATTGTAAAGCACCTCATTAAATTTTATCGTCCCGCGCGGAATCAAAATATCGTTTGTTATAAACGAACCTACCGAAACAAAAACTCCTAAAGCAAAAACCGGAATCAAAATAAAGGAGGTCGAAATTCCTAGAGCATTCATCGAAATAAATTCATGGTCTGCCGAAAAGCGGCCTAAGCACATGAGGGTTCCGATTAAGGCTGCATATGGAGCTGTTGTAGCTATTATAAACGGAAGAGAATAAAACAAGAGCAATAAAACATCTTTTGTGGGAGCCTTTTTAGAGAGGATTTCTTCTGCCATTAAAAGAATCTGATTTACAAAAAAAATAAAAAAGAAAAACAAAAAAGAAACTATAAAATATAAAAGGAGTTCTTTAAAAACATATACAAAGATTGTTTTATGATTAAACGACAGACCTCTCATAAACTACGCTCTTTTTAATCATGCTATTCCCGTAGAACCGTAGCCCCCTGCTCCGCGTTCGGTATTGGAAAGCTCATCCTTTTGAAGAAAATCAGCCTGAATAGCTTGGGCAATAACGGCTTGGGCGATGCGGTCCCCGTTTTCTATTTTAAAGTCTTCATTTCCGAGATTTATTAAAAGAACGGCGAGTTCTCCGCGGTAGTCCGAATCTACAGTGCCGGGAGTGTTTAAGACGGTAATGCCGTGTTTTAGGGCAAGCCCCGATCGGGGACGCACTTGAAGCTCAATTCCCTTAGGTAATTCAACCGAAAGGCCTGTAGGAATTAAGCATCTTTGCATGGGTTTTAAGATAATAGGTTCTTCAATAAGGGCCCGCAAATCCGCTCCGGCAGATCCGCTCGTTTTGTATTCCGGTAAAAGGGCACCCTCTTTTAACTTTGTAAAAACTTCCATTTACAATCTCCTAAAATCACCATGCGTAAAATTTAAAAGCATGGGCCGAGTGATCGGCTCCATGCTCCGTTTTATTTGGAACGCTCTTCAAGAGCATCGACATAAGAAAGGTTGAGCCTTCCGAGCTTATCGATTTCCAAAAGTTTAACGGGTATTTCCTGTCCTTCTTTAAGCACATCCGAAACCTTTTCGACTCTGGAGCGTGAAAGTTTTGAAATATGGCAAAGACCTTCTTTTCCGGGAAGTATTTCAACAAAGGCACCGAAGTCCATAATCTTTTTTACGGTTCCGTCATAGACCATTCCGACTTCGGGATCGCTTGTGATGCCCTTAACAATACTCTTTGCGCCTTTAAGATCCGAAGTTCCGTCCTTGCTGTAAATGGTTACGGTACCGTCATTTTCGGTATTGATTGTTACATTATACTTATCCGAAATGGCTTTTACATTCTTTCCGCCGGGGCCGATTAGTGCACCGATCTTGTCTTCGGGTATTGTCATCATCTCAACCCTTGGAGCATATTGGGAAAGTTCCGCATTGGGAGCGGAAATACACTGGTTCATTATGCCGAGAATATGCATTCTTCCTTCTTTGGCCTGTGCAAGGGCATTTTTCATAATTTCAGGCGAAACACCTGCAATCTTTATGTCCATCTGGAAGCCCGTAATTCCGTCGGCCGTACCTGCAACCTTAAAGTCCATATCGCCTAAGTGATCTTCTTCTCCAAGAATGTCGGAAAGAATGGCGTAGCGGTCATTTCCTTCGGTGATAAGCCCCATGGCAATACCGGCAACCGGCTTTTTCATGGGAACGCCCGCATGAAGCATGGAAAGGGTTCCCGAGCATACGGTAGCCATCGAAGAAGAACCGTTCGATTCCAAGACCTCCGAAACAACACGGACCGTATAGGGGAATTTTTCCCTTTCGGGAACCATCGGATAAAGGGAGCGGTGTGCAAGGTTTCCGTGCCCGATTTCTCTTCGGCCCGTTCCGAGTCTTCCGACCTCCCCTACCGAGAAGGGCGGGAAATTATAGTGAAGAATAAAGTTTTCTCTTCTGTCTCCCTCGATGTCATCATATATCTGTTCGTCAAAGACTGTTCCTATCGTTACAACGCCCAAGGATTGGGTTTCGCCTCGTGTAAAGACTGCCGAACCGTGGGGACGGGGAAGAACTCCGATTTCGCAAGTTATGGGACGAATGTCCTTAGTGCCTCTTCCGTCAACCCGCAAGCCCTTGTCCAAGATATTGGTTCTTAAAATATTATACTCCATCTCTTCAAAGAGGGCGTTAAAAAGTTTAAGCTGAATTTCGTCTTCAAGCTGTTCGGCATATTTTTCGGCCAATTCTTTTTTTACCTTGTCCGATTCTTCTCGGCGTTCCATCTTTGTTGAAAGATAGAGGGTTTTGCTTAAACGGGGGAAGGCTTCGTCATAAATTGCCTGCTTATTTTCGAGCTCGGCTTCAAGGGGAACGAGGGGAAGTTTTTCTTTTCCGGCAAGTTCGCGTAAATCTTCCTGCATCTTGCAAAGAGACTTGATCATTTCATGGGCTTTTTCCAAGGCTGTGAGCATTACCTCTTCGGAAACCTCGTTAGCACCGCCTTCGACCATGGTAATGCCCTCTTTTGTTCCGGCAACTACGATTTCCATATCGGCCGTTTCAATTTGGCTAAATGTCGGGTTTATAATGTATTCTCCGTTTTTATAGGCGACACGGGCAGCTGCAACGGGGCCGTCAAAGGGTATATCCGAAATATGAACAGCTGCAGAGCTTGCGATAACTGCAAGGATGTCGGGCGGGTTTATCATATCCGTTGAAATACAGGTGGGAACCAACTGGATCTCACGTCCGAATTCTTTGTTAAACAAGGGGCGCATGGGCCTGTCTATAAGACGGGAAACAAGGATTTCCTTATCCTTTGGTCTACCCTCTCTTTTTATAAAGCCTCCGGGGATTTTTCCGGCTGCATAATATTTTTCGTTATAATCAACCGTTAGGGGGACATAGTCTAAACCTTCCTGAGCCTGTCCCGAGGCACAGATTGTAGCTAAAATTGCGGAACCGGCATATTCCGCATAAATAGAACCATTGGCCTGTTTTGCCAAATAACCGGTTTCTAAAATTAAATCATGTTCGCCGATTTTATAAGTTACTCTTTTTCTCATTATTTTTCTCTTTGAAAATCTCTTCTTTAAAATTACGTTAATTTTAAAACTCAATAAATAAAGATAAAGGCGCAAGGACAAGAATTCAGTCTTTCTGTCCCTGCACCTTATCAAACTACTTTCTAAGGTTAAGTTCTTTAAGAATAGTTCTATAACCTTCAATGTCTGTTCTGCGGTAGTATTTAAGCAAACTGCGTCTATGACCTACCATGCTGATCAAACCTCGTCGGCTGCCTGCATCTTTAGGATGGTCCTTGCAGTGGTTTGTCAACTGGTTAATTTTTTCGGTCAATAAGGCAATCTGCACCTTTACATCGCCTGTGTCTTTTTCGCTTGCACCGAATTTCTTTACGATCGATGCTTTTTGTTCTTTAGTAACTGCCATTACTTACTCCTTACAAATAAATTCTATAGTGTCAAAATTATTAAGGTCTTTTAGATCAAAAGCTTTTGAATCCTTTTCAGGAAAACACAAGAGCAGCCCGTCGTCATTTATAAGGCAATGAGCTTCTTGTTCTTGCCTGTCTGTTTTTTGAACCAAGACCCTATACTTCCCGCTCTGCGGAAGAATCTGCGATATATATGCCTTGGGAGCAAAAATGCTGTTTTTGTCCTTTACCTCCCACGGCAAACTTACGAAATCAAATAAAAAAGGATAACCCAAAAGCTCTTTTGCAAGGGAAAAATCCCCTAAACGTACAGCCTCCCTGATAGCACTGGAGCTAATCTTAAGGGAGCCTCGATTTACGGGATCTATGGAATCAAAGCAAAAGCCTTTCTGAGGGGCGATTTTTTTTAAATCGTCGACCCCCAATCCTCGGCGATATCCGCAGAAAAAATCGCTGCCTACAGCCAAATACTTCATACGGATAGTCTTTATAAGAATATCAAAGAACGCAGTTCCTTCTATTTTAGCAAAACTTGCGGAAAAGTCAATAAGTACAATGAAATGAAAACCTAATTCCTGAAACTTTTTTAATCTTAGCCTGAGCGATGAAACATCGCCCGAATAAGCCTTATTTTTTACTGCTGCCGGCGAGCGGAAAAAAGTAACAAGCCCCGGAACAAGGGTATTTTCGGCTGCATAGGTCAATACCTGCCGTAAAAGCTTATCATGGCCTTTATGGGGGCCGTCAAAACCGCCCACACTAATCGCTGTTTCTTTTCCTTCGGGGAAAAAATCCGAACCCGTTAAAACAGACTGAGCTGCTTCAACAAGCCCCTCCCACGAAATTATCTTAAAATCATCCATTACTACAGAGCGGATTATATCTTTTTTTCTATTTTGTTTCAAGAGGAGGACTTATACTTATTCCCGCTTTTGGGCTTAGATTGAAGTTTGAATATTTTTCTTGATTCCTATTGCAAAAGTCAAAAAAGTTTTATACTATAGATATATGAAAAAGACTATTTTAATTACCGGCGCTTCAGGCTCCATGGGCTCTGAAGTTTTAAAACAAATTGCCGAAACCGGAAAACACGATATTACCATAATCTTGCGAGAAAAAAAAGCCAATATACGCTTAGCTAAATCTTTAAAAAAAAGATATCCTGATATTTTAAAAATTATTTTCGGGGACTTATCAATCTTTGCCGACTGCGAAAGAGCCGTCGAAAATGCCGATTATATAATCCATTGTGCTGCGATAATTCCTCCCGTAATAGACCACAATCCCGATGCAGGCTATAAATCAAACTTTTTAGGCACCTTAAATTTGATAAATGCCGTAAAAAAAACGCCCCAAAAAGACAGAATAAAATTCATTCATATAGGAACTGTCGCTCAATACGGGAATAGAACTTTCAAACACCCATGGATAAGAACCGGGGACCCTTTAATAGGTTCAGCCTTTGACTTTTACGGGGCCACTAAGATTATGGCCGAGCGGGAAGTAATAGAATCGGGCCTAAAATATTGGGTTTCCTTGAGGCAGTCGGGAGTTTTATACGATGATATTATGCTTAAAAACATGGATGACGGCCTTATGTTCCACACAGGCTGGAATACTCCAATCGAATGGGCAACAGCCCGCACCTCAGGCCTCATGCTTAAAAACCTCATCGAAAAAGATACAGGTGGCACCTTGCCCGAAGATTTTTGGAAGAGGGTCTACAATATAGGAAACGGAAAAGAGGCTCGGGTTACCGGTTATGAAACCCTCGACCGAGGCTTTAAACTTATGGGCAGATCGGCAAAGGAGATTTTTAAACCCCATTGGAATGCGGCCCGCAATTTTCACTGCGGCTGGTTCTATGATTCCCGTATTTTAAATGATTATCTTGACTTTCAATATGAAGGTTTTGAGGACTTCTTTAAAAAACTCGATAAAAAGTTTTGGTATTTTAAGCTGGGAAAACCATTTCCGCGTCTTATTAGAAAATTTGCCATAGAACCTCTTTTAAAAACAAGCAATGCCCCTCTTTATTGGGTTAAGCACAATTTTGAAGGCAGAATAAGGGCTTTTTTCGGCTCGAAAGAAGACTTTGAAAAAATCCCTCAAAACTGGAAAGAATATAAGCTTTTATCGGAAAACAAAAATCCGAAAACGGGAGAAATGCTGAACTATTCCGAGTTAAAAGACGAAAAAAAAGCCGCTTCCCTTTTGCTGAATCACGGCTATGACGAATCCAAAAAAGAAAGCGAACTCGATATAAGCGATGTACGGGAAGCTGCCCGTTTTAGGGGCGGCGAATGCTTAAGCACCGAAATGAAAAAGGGAGACCTTTACACTCCGCTTGAGTGGAGCTGCGCTTACGGCCACAAATTTAAAGCGAGTCCTTTCCTTGTTCTAAAAACAGGGCACTGGTGCCCCGAATGCGCATGTCCTCCATGGAATTTTGATGAACAGGCAAAGAAGGTTCCTTTTTATGCACAAATTTGGTATGACGATCACAGCCCCGATGAAAACAATTTTTATGATAAGGACTGTTTTAGGGATATTTTAGCTTCTAATTCTGCAATCTCCTGAAACGGTTTTTATAAAAAGCCGCGGACTGTCCGTTTTATAGACATCGTATATTTTCTTTTCGGCGGAAGAGCCGGTAAAACTATTTTTATAATCACCCGACGATGAATTAAAATCGCATGAAAAGCCGGTTATATCTTTAGGTAAATATATTGAAAAGTCTCCTGAAGTACTGTTAAATGTAGAATCGTTTTTAGGTGCGGATAAAAACCTTAATCTAAAATCTCCCGATACGGAAGTTCCGGCAAATCCGTAAATGAATGCTTCACCTCTTATGTCGCCTGATTTTGTATTAAATTCAAATTGATTTTCAATCTTGGAATTTCTAAAAATCACATCACCGCTGACACTTTTAAAATGTAAATTCTTTAGTGTAATATCATAAATCCTAATATCCGAAGAAGTACTCTCTATAAAGGCACTTATTGTATTTTCAGCACTACCGTTTTCGGCATTCTCTGCAATATATAACTCGGCACTCGGTATGGAAATTTCGATTCTATGCGAATAATCCCAACCGAAAAAAAATCGTTTTTTTTCGGTTTCAAAAGCCTTAATAATGAGAGCATCTTTTTCTTTTTTTATTTCGGGAAGTTTTTTATTTTCTTCGATGCCGATAATTTTTACTATAATTTTATCATCGTTACTCGGAATAAATTTTATGTCTTCACTTATAAGCGATGCTTTTATAAAACGTATTTCGTTTATATCAAATTGCATTTCTTTTAACACGGAAGTATGTGGATTAAATTTTCCGTTTATAATGCCGAATCTCATAAAATCTTTATATCCTAACCGGTTAAATCTGCGTAATTCATTTGTAAAAAAAGCAATGACTGCAAAAGCCAAACAAAACCACGCAAATGCCAAAATAATATTTTTTTTCATTTGCTTTCCTCATTTTTATAATTAGACCAAATAATAAGCAATTTTACGCCTTGCCAAACAGCTATGGCGGCAATAAAAATAAGCCATGAAATATGCCATGCGTGTGTGTAAAAACTTACGGCCAAATAAACGAGCGGAACTAATGTCCAATAAAATTTTTCAAGCGATGTAAAAAAATAGTTTTTATTAGACCCATAATTATTATGCGAAAATATTTTTTCTTCTTTTTTGAAATAAGATTGAACTTCACTTGGAGTACTCATATTTGCGTAAATTAAAATGGAGGTTGCAACAGCCGCCATAGAAAGCAGCAGCACAACACCAATATTGTCATAATGAAATGTTGACAGAAAAATAAGCACGGCAGGCGAAAGAATATACAGTGCTACGGCAATTGAGGTAAGAAAGCCCTTCCGTTTGCGTTCTTTATCGATTTTTTCGGTAATCTCTTTATTCGGTAAAACCGTTTTAATAAGTTCATCGACATCTCCAAGTCCTGCAATAGCAAACCCGTAAGCCTCATGTTCGGATTTACCTTCTGCGAGCAATGCTTCAAACCTATCATTTAAGTTTGCCAAAATTTCATTCCGCAGCTCAATAGCTTTGCGGCTTTGAGGGACTCCTTCAAAAAGAAGCCCTACATAGTTTTTAATTTTTTCGTTCATTTTCTTCTCCTATCCATATAATCCCTATAATTCAAGCAAACCGGAAATAGCAGCGGAAAATTCTTCCCAATCGTTTACATTTTCACGGTACAACTTTTTCCCCGTTTTTGTGATTGAATAATACCGCCTTCGGGCACCCGTATCGCCATCACCCCAATAGGAAGTTAAAAGTCCTGCCGCTTCCAACCGTCTAAAGGCAGTGTACAATGTTGCTTCGGTAAGTTGAAATAAGGATGAACTCTTTTGATGAATTTGTTTATTTATTTCATAACCGTAACTGTCCTTAGAATACAGCCGGCCTAAAATAAGCGTATCGGTAAGTCCGCGTAATATCTCCTGCTTGTTTAACATAAGTATATTATAATATAATATACATAACCTGTCAAGGTATCTAAAGTAAATTAGGCAATAAGAATTTTTATATCAGTTTTTTCTTTTTAAACCAGCAAAGTCCTAAAACAACGATGGCAATACTCAGTATTATAACCGTAATATAGCCGTACTTCCATGAAAGCTCGGGCATGTGGGTAAAGTTCATACCGTACCAGCCTACTACAAGAGTCAGAGGAAGAAAGATTGTAGTTACAACCGTAAAGATTTTCATAATCTTATTGAGGTGTAGATCCAGCTGAGCTTGATAGGATTCCCGTAACTGATTTGAATACTCCCTTAAAATACGGATATTTGCTCCATAACGCTCTACCCTTTTGGAAAGCAGGTTTATGATTGTCAATTCTTCTTCGGTAAAAATTTCGTTTTCGTTTTCGGCCAGCTCCTGGCAAAAATCTTCCAACTGATCATAATAGCTAAAGAGGGTTAAAAGCTCATTATTGATATTCGAAAGCTCCGATTCAAAGTTACTGTCTTCTTCTATTTTTTCCCAAACCCGCATTTCCAGTTCCGATATTTTTTTCCTAAAACGGTGATAGACGCCGGTATGGGACTTGATAAGCTCTTTAAAAAAACGGTTAAGAATACGCGGAATGTTTCTTTCACGAACTATAGTTTGCTGTAAGGCAGCTTCAAAAGCTTTTTGAGCGGAGTAATCCTTGTCGATAATTTCTATGGCCAAAAAAAGATTTTTTGATATATAAAGCCCTATCGTATCGCGGTCTTTAAAAATGTTTTCCATTTCGACTATATTTATAACGCCGAAACTGTAGTCTTCCCAAACACCCAGGGTATTTTGTTGGGAAAAATCGCTGCATTGCTCGATAAAAAGAGGATCAAGGCCTAAAAGCCCTTGAAGCTCGATGAGTTCTTTAAATTTTATATAGCCCGCAACAGGTCCCGTTATTTTTTCGGTCCGAGGATCAATCGGCGTCAATTCTGCATCTAATTTTACAAACATATCTTAGCTTATCATATTTTTTATATTATATCAATAATTTAACTTAAATTGGAATTTATTGCAGCCGCAATTTTTAAAAGTTGGGCTTTGGTATTTTGTGAAGGGTCTTCAAGAACGGCTTCAAATAGCTTTTGTAAGATTATGCCGAGCTTAGGGCCTGCAGGAATTCCGATTTCCATCAGCTCTCTGCCGCCGACGGCCAGATCTTTTAAACTCAGGGCAGAATCTTCGGCTATGACTTTTTCAAGCCTTTTTTTAAAGGCCGCCAAATTGCTTAAATCGGGAGCCTGTCCCGTCATGCCGAAACCGTCGGCCCTTCTTAAATCGAAGAGATTCGGAATATTTTCTACTCCGGCTCTGACTATAAAGCGGCGGACTGCAGCATCGGTCCAATCCTCCGTATAATGAAACATGTGAAGCCCCACCAGATGAGAGACCTCTTCAATTTCCTTATTCGGGAATTTTAAACGCTGCATTATCTTTTTGGTAAGTTTTTCCGAAACCGCCTCATGCTTATAAAAGGTATAATCGCCGTATTCATTTTTTTCTCTGGTGCTTACCTTTCCTATATCGTGGAAAAGGGCGGCTAAACGCACAATCGGATTATCTTGCGGAGCGGCATCGCAGCTTAAAAAGCTGTGGTCAAGCACATCGAAGGAGTGCATTCCTTTTTGCTCAACCCCGCGGCAATCCGAAAGCTCGGGCAAAAAGACTTTTAAAAGCCCCGTATCCTCCAAGAGCTTTAAAGAAATTATAGGATGCTCACTTAAAAGCATTTTAACGAATTCGTCCCGAAACCTTTCTATCGAAACTTTTTTGCAAACTTCAATACTTAAAGGAATCGCTTTTAATGTTTCCTCTTCTATCTTAAAGCCCAGCTGTGAAGCAAAGCGGATTGCCCTGATAGGCCTCAAGCCGTCTTCCCCAAAGCGGTCAAGGGGAGAGCCGACGGTTTTAATGGTTTTTGATTTTATTGATTTTACACCATCAAAAGGGTCAACAATGGAGCCGTCCTTCAAAGAAACGGCTATTGCATTCATAGTGAAGTCTCTGCGGCTCAAATCTTCTTCTATTGAACGGACATAGTTAACGCTCTGAGGCCTCCGGCCGTCGGAATAATCGGCCTCGCAGCGGAAGGTGGTACATTCTATTTTTTCGTCCTTGTAAAGAATAGTAACCGTACCGTGGGCTATCCCCGTGGGAATCGTCTTACGGAAAAGGGCTTGAACTTCCTTGGGTTCGGCATCGGTAGCTATATCGTAATCCTTGCACGGCTTTCCTAAAAACCAGTCCCGCACAGCTCCGCCCACAAGGTAGGCCGAAAAACCGGCATTGAAAAAAACGGAAGCAATCTCACTCATTTTTTTTGAAACAGGATAGCGCATAGGAATAAAGTTTACACAAAAATTTAGGACCTGTCTATAGGCGTTTTTAAGCTACAGCGCTTCTATTTTTTCTCGGCTCAAGCCTGTACCTTCAGCTATTTTATCAATATCAACACCAAGTCTTTTAAAAGAGACAGCCACTTCCACTTTTGCTTGATATGAGCCTTCGGCTAAACCGGCAGACCGGCCTTCGGCCAAGCCCTCTCTTCTAGCTTCACTGCGTTCATCTTCCACATACATCCGGTATTTTTCGTCAGAGAGTTCTATTGCCATTCGCCTCTCTTCATCCGTTACCCTAAAGAGTGTTGCTTCTGCCATTTTTATACCCTCCTCTAGTCTACACAATTCTTCCAACATTCCGCTTTTTTTGTCTTCTTCATAGTTGGCTAAAAATCTTATCCAAAAGTCTTTTAAGCTATACTCTTCCAATCTCTTTTTCATAGTATAAACTATTAGCTCGTTTAATTCAACATAAAGATATTGAATTATTGAGCTCTCAGACATCTTTACAAGCTCTGCGCTTTTAGGAACATCGCAACCGAAAACGGAAAGACTTATGGCGTACAAAAAGTCGTCTTCTTTGGGCTCCGTCTTTAAAAAGCGGGAAACGAGGCGCATGAGGTACATTTGACTTCTGCGATGATAATTTGTTTTCCAAAACTGCTGCATCTCAAGGTCTACGATAAGGCCGTTGTCGGTTCTAATCAGAAAATCGAGGCGGTACGTTTCTCCCGAAGGCCTATCGCGAATAAGCTCGGTGTTTATGATTTCTGCCTTATTGATTTTACCGTAAGAATCTTCCAAAAAAGCGTTTAAAAAGCTTATAAGGGCTTTGTTGCCTTCTTCTCCTTTGGAAAACATCAGCTTAAAAACCCAATCGGTTTTGGGGTTTAAAATAGTTTGTTCATTTGACATAACTTTTCTCCTTAAAACAGCAAATTATTCTTGCCTGTCTTCACATAATTATAGGGTTCTAAGTTGAATAAATAGTAAAATTTTGAAAAAAGGATTGTTTATTTTATAGCGACGGGATATAGAAAAGTTTTTAAGAACTTGCATTTTTACATTTTATTCATTTTTTTTGAAACAGGATAGCGCATAGGGATTCACTCATACATCGAAGGAACTAAAAGGTTAAATTCCAAGATTGTCTTAGCATCGGGTATTGTGATTCTATATATACCCCTTTTCAACCTTTTGGTAAAATTTACTTTGGAAAGATCTATGTTTTTTATACAAAAGACATCATCTACATAGATTTTTTTTCCTCCGTATTCGGGAAAAATTTGAATAAACTTTTTCTGAAAAACATCCTTATCGATTTTTTTGATTTGAAAAACCGGAATCGAAAGGATTAGATTTTCTTTTTGAAACAACAAGATGTCTACATCCAAATTTGCAGCAGAATATTTGCGTATTTCGGAAGCCTCATTTAAAAGACTTCGAGACCCTTTTTTTAGGCTTTTTTCCAAAAGACCGCCTTTTTTATTCTCCAAAAGGACAGCCCTATGCTCAATAAAAAGAGAAATTAAAAGATGGTTTGATTCGGAATTTACTCCTGCGGGTGAAAAAAACGGGATCGGCTTTTTTGTCAGTGCCTCTTGAGAGGCCGATTCCAAATAGCCTTCAGCCTGAGTCTTATAAAATTCTTCGATAACCGCATTCGGAAGGATATTTTTTACGGTTTCAGAAAAAACTTGAGGAGGCAGAATCGATGAGCATAAAACAAAGAGGTATGACAGGTTTCCGTCGGTTTGAATATAGGCATCAATAACCACAGCTCTGGCTTCTACGCAGGCCAAAGAAATCCTCATACGCAATACAGCGCCTTGCTCGCTCATAAAATTCTCTTGTACGGCAAAAAATTTTAGGCCGTAAAGAAATTCCCTGCGCAAAAGCGAATTGGTTAAAACAGAGGAATTGGAATTTTCATATTGTCTATATACGGAAACCATCGATAATTTTATCGGCAGTTTTTACACAAAGCATTATAAAAAAACTGCGCCCAGCCCTAAGGCAAGACGCAGGTAAGCTGGTGAACAGAGGTAGTTTTTTTATGCAGTTTTGATTTCTATTTGTTTTGGCTGGGTATCAGGTTTTCTCGGAATATTTACAACCAAAACACCGTTTTCAAATTTTGCAGAAACTTCATCGGAGTTTATATCCTCAGGCAAGGTAAAACGCCTCATAAAATGCCTTGAACTTCGCTCCTTTATGATGTACTCTGCTCCCTTATCTTCCTTTTCTTCTTTTTTGGAAGATGAGATTGTCATAAGCCTATCTTTTAAGCTGATTTCAACATCTTTTTCGCTGTAACCCGGAAGATCTACTTCCATAACATAGGCTTTTTCGGTTTCGCGGATATCGACACTCGGCATTCCGCAGCTTGCATTCTTGATCGGAGCAAAAACTCCAAAATTGGGACCCAAGCTCCTATCAAGGGCATCAAATACGCTGTCCGTAAAAGACGGACTAAAAAGACTTAAACTATTCATAAAGCACCTCCTGCTTATAAGTTACTATTTCAAGCTCAATGAGCGGCTCTGTGAGTCGGCTCTTTAAGCTGTCACTTATATACAAGCAATTTATATGCCAAGCTATAAGAAAAGAGGCGGTTTTTGACACAATTTTATAATTTTATATTGGATATAGAATTATAAAATCGAAATAATTAAAATAAACAGATTTTTGATTTTTAAACACAGAAAACGTAAATGAAATCGCGACAAAAAG
Organism: Treponema denticola ATCC 35405; assembly: GCF_000008185.1. NCBI lineage: Bacteria > Pseudomonadati > Spirochaetota > Spirochaetia > Treponematales > Treponemataceae > Treponema > Treponema denticola. The sequence goes on along the minus strand of NC_002967.9, from coordinate 1,058,475 downwards.
CACTATTGTGCCAAAATTTCATTTTAAATAGAGTTATTTTGACACAGTAGACTCTGAACACAGGTTTTCATAGGCCACTTTTGCTACAGACTGTTCAGCTTCTTTTTTTGTTTTACCCGAAAGAGGTCCATAAACCTTACCGTTTATTGAAACCGAGAACCAAAAAGTACGGTCATGGTCGGGTCCGCTAGCCTTTTTAAGCTCATACTTGGGAACCGTTTTAAATTTCTTTTGTACCAATTCCTGAAGGAGGGATTTATAGTCGCTTATAAACTTCTTTTCCAGGACTGAATGGATGGTAGATTCCAAAAGTCTTAGAACAAATTTTTGAGCCGCTTTAAAACCCGAATCAATATAGTAGGCACCGATAACGGCTTCAAGGGCATCGGCAAGGATGGCCTTTTTTTCTCTTCCGCCGGACATTTCTTCACCCCTTCCTAAAACCAAGTAATTACTTATATTCAGTTTAGAAGCAGTCTTTGAAAGAGCATCTTCGGAAACAGCGGAAGCCTTTATCTTTGCAAGCTCCCCCTCCGGCCTGTCTTCAAAAGACTTATAAAGATAGGAAGCCGCGACAAGTCCGAGTACGGAGTCCCCTAAAAACTCGAGGCGTTCATTATTTGCGTGGAAATTATTATGTTCGTTGGAAAAAGACCTGTGATGGAAAGCAAGATCAAGCAAGCGTAAATCTTTAAACTTCAATCCCGCTTGCTTTTGGAACTCAAGGAGCTCCTGCTTCCTCTTGGGCTCAAGACCGCTTTTTATCGGAAACAAAGAGCTGCTCCTTAAAACAAAACTTATTTTTGCTGAGATTTGATAAATTCATAGGCGTCGCGGACAGTTTCAAACTCATTAGCCTTTTCGTCCGGGATCTTAATACCCATATCCTCTTCGAGAGCATAAACAAGTTCATAGGTGTCAAGACTATCGGCACCTAAATCTTGTCGGAATGAAGAATCCAATGTAACCTTGTCTTCGTCGATTTCCAACTTTGCTGCAATTAATTGCTGAATCTTTTTGAATAAATCATCCATAAACTATCTCCTTTAGTCTAATTTATCGGGGTTAATAACCTGCTTGCCTTTATAAAACCCGCATTTGGGGCATACATGATGAGGCATAATCAAATTACCGCATCCGGAACACTCAACAAGATTTGGCGCTTGTAAACGCATATTAACACCGCGTCGGCGTCTTGTTCTAGCTTTTGATGTATTCGCTCTTGGTACAGCCATACTCAATCCTCCACTACAAAATATCTAAAATTAAAAAAGCGTATCTGCCGCACCATTATGCGGCCTTACCATACATTTAAGGGTTCATATTACACTAAAATGCATAAAAAGTCAATACAAAATTGAAAAGATGATAAAATATCGGTTTATACCAGATGTTTTTTCATTATCCTTATAGCCATATCGGGATCTTCGGTAGCCAAAAGACCCATAGCCGATAGTATATACTCCTTATCAAGAAGGAACTGTGGATTTTTAGGTTTTAAGCTAAAAGGATCATCCTCACGGAATTTGCAGGCCTCCATAATTTCCTTATAATTGGGATTATAAACCAAAATTCCGCCCGTCCCTATTATATAACGCAGCTGAGTTAAATCCTTTCCCTCTTGCTGAAAGCTGGCACCGCAGCCCGTATAAACAGGAGTCAAAACTCCTACATGCCTGCCCATAGAAACATCGGCACAAACCTTGGCAACGGCACAATCAAAGGCAAGGTCTTTTGCGTTTTCAGAAATAAAATCGGTGTGCTCATTTCTTTTTTTAACTTCTTCTTCAATATTGTACTTATACTCTTTTGAAAGATAATGACGAAGCCCATGAGGACCTTGAACATCAGCAACTGTTGGAAGGGAATAGCGCATACCAAGGTCGCCTTCTACAGTGCGTTTTAAAAAGGCTTCAGGGAGACCGTACAAAAAGACAGAGCCTTGGGTCGGATCTCCTTCAGCAGCAGAATGAACGTCGGTTGTAGCCCCGCCTATATCCAAGACAATGAGATCTCCTAAACCGGCTTCATTTTCAGTACCTTCGGATAAAGTTTGAGCTGCCTTTAGGACAGCAGCAGGGGTCGGCATCAGGATATTATCTATATTGCTTTCGACATGGGTCATGCCCTTTGCATGCACAATATTATTCATAAAGATGCTGCGGATTGTTTCGCGGGCACTTTCAACATTGAGCTTGTTTATTTTGGGCATTACGTTTTCGGCCAAGTGAAAGTCTACCCTGTCTTTAAAGATTTCGATTATTTCGTCTTCGGCGCTCTTGTTTCCTGCAACAACGACAGGAACCCGTACTCCGTAATCTGCAAGCATCTTTGCATTGTGGATTATACAGCGCGAATCGCCGCCGTTTGTGCCTCCGGCCAAGAGGATTATATCCGCATTTGAGTTTACGATAGCCTCAGCTTCACTCTTGTTGAGATTGTGGCTGTAAGTGTGAATTACCTTGGCTCCGGCACCGAGGGCAGCCCGTTTTGCTGCCTCGCTTGTAAGTTCAGGCACAAGGCCGATGGCAATTATCTTTAAGCCCCCTGCTGCGGAGGAGCAGGCAAGGCTTTTTACCACCGTATAATCCGTTCCGGTTTTTTTGTGCAGAAGCTCAAGGGCATTATTATAGCCTATCATAACATCGGTTTCAACAGTCGTATAGGCCTTTGCCGTACCGATTATGTCTTCTTTTTCGATATCCACAAGGGTTATCTTTGTGTTCGTGCTTCCAAAGTCAACAAATAAATAACAGTTCATTTTAAGTAAATCTTAAAGTTCGATCTTAAACCCTATGCATGATCCGGAAAGTCGGCATGTAAATCTTTAATAGTCGTTTCAACCGGTGTTCCCGGCGGATAAACGTGATCAAAACCCATTGCGGTAAAACGTTTATGTACCTCATCAAAATTTTGTTTTCCTACAACTATGTTTCCGCCGACAAAAAGCTTAATCCCTTTTAAGCCTGCTTCATCGCATTTTTCGCGTAAACCTTTACAGTCCAGCTCTCCTTGACCGTAAAGAGAGGATACTAAAATCGCATCCGCATTCGTTTCAAGGGCAGCATTTATAAAATCTTCTTGGGGACTCAAAACGCCTATATTGGTTACTTCAAAACCGGCTTCGGTTAAAGAGTAATCCAAAATTTTATTACCGACAGCATGACAATCAGAGCCTATTACGCCCAATACAAGTTTAATTTTTCTTGCCATATTCCGCCTCCTAAAAAATTTATCGTGTTGAGGCCTAGTCTATTCTTAAAATGAAGATGTGTCAAGTACGCTGAAAAGGCGGTAAGTTGTAAAATAAATTGCCCTAAAAATAAATAAAAAAGGTTCATCTGAACCAAAAAACCATTATAATGAAATTAGGAAAAACAAAGATAATGGGGAACAGATGAACCAGAAGAATGATACCATAAAAAGTAAAAAATGGAAACACCTTAGCGAAAAAGAAAGATATGCGATAGAAGCATTATTCAAAAGCGACTATAATGCAAGGCAAATTGCACAGTCTTTAAATAGGGATAGAAGAACGATACAGAGGGAGATAAAAAGGGGAATGGTAATAAAAGTAACAGAAAATCCATATGTAAGCCGTAATCCAAAAGTTCCTGACTATCTTGAAAAGACAGTTTACTCGGCACGAAAAGGACAACAAAGAGCCGATAAAATGAAATTACTAAAAGGCCGTGGTTTAAAAATAGGTAAGGATAAAAAACTTTTACATTATTTGGAAACATGTATAGCGGATAATAAATTTTCTCCTGATGCCGCTATAGGACAAATAAAAGAACTAGGCTTACAGTTTCCGGTTATGATATGCACCAAAACTGTATACAATATGATAGACAGAGGGGATTTTTCTAGGCTTACAAACAAAGATTTACCTGTAAAACGCAATAAAACTAAACGAAAATATAAAAAAATAAGCAAAATTGCTAAAAACAACATAAAAGGACGCAGTATTGAACAAAGAAGTGAACAGATAAATAAAAGACAGGAAAAAGGACATTGGGAAATGGATTTGGTGATAGGTAAAGGAAGATGCTGCTTACAAGTTATGACTGAAAGAGTTACCAGAAAAGAATTAATATTTAAAATCCCCGATAAAAAACAGGAAAGTATTAAAAAAAATATAGATATGCTTGAGATGAAATATAAAGATGAGTTTAAAGAAATATTTAAAAGCATAACCATGGATAACGGGACTGAATTTTTAGACCAAGAAGGCCTTGAAACCTCTTGTTTAAAAGAAGGAGAAAAAAGGACAACTTGTTATTATGCACATCCTTATAGTTCTTGGGAAAGAGGAAGCAATGAGAATGCTAATAAATTAATTAGACGCTTTATACCAAAAGGAGCAGATATAAGTAAATATAGTGACATACAAATAAAACAAGTAGAGAATTGGATAAATAATTATCCTAGACGGATGTTTGGCTATAAAACGGCCAATCAAATGTATACATGAATTTCATAAAAATGGTATTTTTTGGGCAATACCTCTTACAATTTATAGTACGCTGAAAAGGCAAAGAGTACTTCTTGTAAAAAGTATCAAAATCGAGTATATTGTCTCTATGTCAGAAACCACAGACTGGGAAATAAAAAAATTTAACGAACTCTTTGATGACGAAATAAGGGTTTTGACCAGAAGAAGGGAAAATTCCAAAGATTGCTCCATCGAAGACCTGCAAGGCACCTTAGATGCTCTGTATATATTGGAAGGAAACAATATTGGCGGCCGCAGCAAGGTACATGAAATAGCTCTTTCCGCTTCAATTGCAGCCTATGAGAAATTTATAGAGGACTGGAAAAATGAAAAATAAGATTATCTTTACGCTCATTCTTATTATCTGCCTGATTTTTTCTTCTTGTTCGATAAAAAAGATGGCCTATAATTCGGCAGCCAATGCGATGGCTCCTCTTCCCGAAAAAAAAATAAAACCGGCTCCCGATGCCCCGAATCCCATTACGGCTTTAACCGGAGAAGATGATGTAGAGCTGGTCGGAGAAGTTTTTCCCGTTATTTTAAAACTCTATGAGGGAATGCATATTGCAGACCCTGCACATAGGGGGCTTGCCATAATGACAGGCGAACTTTATATAATGTATTCAAATGTATTTGTAGAAGGTCCTGCCAACTATCTTTCAGATGACGAGTACGATAAAAAAGACAAGGCTTTTAATAGAGCTAAAAAGTTTTATAAAAGAGGTTATAACAAAATTCTTTCAGCCTTGGATACGGCCTATCCGGGATTTACCGAAGCTATAAACTCCGATAATGAGGAAAAAATAGAATCAATGCTAAAAAACTGTAAGTCCTATGACACGGAAGCCCTGCATTGGGCAGGAGCAGGTATTTTAGCTGCATTTTCCCTTGATCCCTTGGATGTTCAATGTTTACAAACAGTTCAAGGAGCAAGGCTTATGCTCGAAAAGGTTTGCAGCCTTGATCCGGGCTATTCTGACGGGGCAACATGGGAAATTTTAGCAAAATTCTATGCATCCGCACCGGACAGCCTGGGCGGTAATATTGAAAAGGCCGAAAAGGCCTATAAAAAAGCTCTTGAGCTTTCTCAAGGAAAAAGTCCTTCAATATATGTAACCTATGCCCTCTCTTTTTGTGTACCTAAGCAGGACAGTAAGGGATTTGATGAAGCAATAGAAAAAGCCTTGGCAGTCAATCCCGAATCTGATCCGGATAATAAGCTGGTCATCAGCATTTCACAAAGATATGCGGAATGGCTAAAAGAAAATAAAGACATGTTTATATTGGGAGATATAGAATGAAGAAAAAATTATTGTTTGCTTTTTTTGTACTTGTAATGATTTCAGGTATCTTTGCTCAACAGAAGATTGTTTTAAAGATTGCAAGCAGTGCCCCCGCGAGGACTCCTTGGGATATCGAATTAAAAAAGCTGGCCCAAGAGTGGAACAAGATAACAAAGGGTCTTGTAAGCGTCAGGTTTATGGATATGACTGTACTCGGAGGAGAAAAAGCAGGGGTTGTAAAGATGAAGCCTTCACGTCCAGGACAAAGGCCGCAAATAGACGGAGCCATATTAAGTCCGGTAGGCTTAAATGAACTTGCGCCTAATGCTAAAATTTTCACCCTTTCCCTCCCCTTCTTAATACAGAATCAAGAAGAACTTGATCTGGTTTTAAGCGAATACGGATATGCCTTTGAAAACGAAATTCAAAAAAACGGATGCAAGCTTATAACATGGTCCAATGTAGGATGGCTTTCATTTTATACAAAGGATTCATATTCAAACCTTAACGAATTAAAAAAGATAAAAATGCTATGCTCAAACGACACAAAAGACTTTACCGATGTGCTAAAAATTTCAGGTTTTAATGTACTACCCGTAGACCCTGCAAAATTTACTCAAGAATTAAAGGCTGCAGCAGGAGCAAGAAGTTTTGCATCGGTTTCTATTCTTGCTTATACGCTAAGACTGTACAAGGATGTATCCTACATGCTTGATGCACGTCTATGCCCTATAATGGCAGGCTTTGTCATGTCGGATGAATCTTGGGCTCTTATCCCTGATCAGTATAAACCTGCAATGCTGGAAGCAATGAATAAAACAACAAAAAATCTAAATGCAGCCCTTGAGGATATGGAAAGGGAATATGTGAAAGAAATGAAGCAAGGTGGTATAAAAATAATAAGCCTTAACTCTCAACAAAAAAAGGAATGGACAAAAGAATTCCAGGAAGATATGAAAAGAGTTCAAAAAACACTTCCTAATATCATCAATGCGGAAATATACGAAAAAATAACAAAACAGCTTGAAGCATACCGAAAATAAGTATATTATATTGAAATGAAAAAGTTAGTTAATGGTTTTATTTTAGCTCTTACGGCAGTACTAATTGTACTGCCTTTTGTAAGCCATATACTTGCAAGTTTAGGTGGAAATAGTTTAGAGTATGAGCGGTTGATTGTTCAGCTGGTCTTTGTTTTTGCCTGTCTTGCAGGTCTTATCACAACAATAGAAAAAAAACAACTGAATATAGAAGTTTTTACTTCCAAATTGAATAAAAAGCATCAATCAATTGTACATGTGACTTTATCCTGCGTAAATACAGCAATCCTTACAGCTATATTTTTATCCGTATTTCCAAACTACAATATGCTCTCTTCAGAAGATCATGTTTTGTATATTCCGATAAAAATTTTCTTCTCTGCACTCCCTCCGATGTACCTGATAATGCTTGCATTGGAAATAAAGAGAAACAAGTGCATAATTTCAAACATAGCAGGTCTTCTAATAGGGCTGTTAATAAGTACGGGCTCTATTTTGGGACTCTTAAATTTGGTATTCGGTTCATGGTACCCTGAAATAAACGATTCAGGTCTCGCAGTTCTTTTAAGCGGTATTTCCACCTCCGTGCAAATTTTTTCTGAAAATGCTATTTGGCTGATTGTATTAATTTTTACCGTATTCAGCCTTTTCGGTATGCCTCTTTATATTGTACTTTCAGGTCTGGCATATTTTGCCTTTATGACCACCGGAGGCTATGTAGAGAGCATACCCATGGAAACCTATAATATCTTAACGGATACATCCATAGCTGCAATTCCGCTGTTTACGATTGCAGGCTATCTTTTGGCAGGAGGAAGTGCCGGAAAAAGGCTCTTGGATTTTGTTAAAAGCTCTGTCGGCTGTATAAGAGGCGGCGTTGTGATTGCAGCAGTATTGGTCGCAACTTTTTTTACAACCTTCACGGGAGCCTCTGGAGTAACCATATTAGCCTTGGGAGGGATTTTAAGCGTAATTTTAACAGGCTCGGGCTATTCGGAAGATGACTCGGAAGCCCTTATAACGGCATCAGGTTCCATCGGACTCTTATTACCTCCAAGCTTGGCCGTTATAGTCTATGGAGCAACTAACTTTATGACCGTAAACATATTTGACCTTTTTAAGGGGGCTGTCCTTCCCGGAGTGCTATTGGCCTTGTCAATGATAGTCATAGGAGTTATAAAGGATAAAAAATCAAAAAGAATCAGGTTTTCAAGAGATGCCCTTGCTCAAAGTTTTAAGGCAGGTTTTTTAGAGCTTCTTCTTCCCGTATTAATAGTGATTGTATATTTTGGAGGCTATTTTACCCTTTTTGAAACCGCAGCCTTTACGGTTTTATATTCGTTTGTGTTGGAAGTTTTAATAAGAAAGGACTTGAGCATAAAAAAAGCCATCCACGTTATTTTACAAAGTATACCGGTCGCAGGAGGAGTGCTCGTAATAATAGGAGCCGCAAAGGGGCTTGCCCTCTTTTTAGTCTATGCAGGAATCCCCCAAATACTCTCAGATCTTGCAATCACCTTTGTCGGTTCAAAAATTTTATTCCTGCTGCTGTTAAATATTGTGCTGTTGATAGTAGGCTGTATCATGGATTTATATTCGGCTATCTTGGTAGTATCGCCCCTTATAATTCCCGTTGCCGAAAGCTTCGGTATACATCCGGTACATACCGGAGTAATATTTTTAACTAACCTGGCTCTCGGCTTTTTGACACCGCCTATCGGAATGAACCTTTTTATAGCAAGTTATACATTTAAAAAGCCTGTAATAAAAATAGTAAAGAGCATACTGCCCTATCTGGCAGTTCAATTTGTTATATTGCTTTTAATTACGTACATTCCGTGGTTCAGCACTGTCTTTGTAGATTAAACCCGGCTCTTATATTTTACGGCTATTATTGCACCTAAAATCATTAAGTGTCTTGAAAGCTGAGAAAGATAATTTAACACGGACATTGTGCTTGTAAAAATATTGCCATTGATAGAACCGATAATATCGATTAAGACAATATTTACAATCCATAAGATCATAAAAACAAGCAAAATTACATTGGTTAAACGAATCTCTCCGGAAAAAAACTCTACAATCAAAAATACGCCGGCAATAAGTTCTGCTACAGCCAATGTGATTATAATAATCGTTGTTATTGTCTGGCTTCTAAAGACGGCATCCAAAAGAGCAATAGTCTGGCCTAATTCTCCTGCAGTTGAGCGGATTAAACCTAAAACACCTGCAACAATCAAAAAGAAAGCTAAAGCAATCTGAAGCACAACAAGACCTACAGTTCTTTTCATAAGAACCTCCCATAAAGTAAAAAATAAGATCTGTAAAACAGTCCTTCTTATTGTATCGGAATAAGGGGCTGCTTGCTATAGAGCAAAATCCGATTTTAACTGCTTACCCTTTTTACCTCAGCCTCTATAGTTCCCTTTGAAGGCTGAATTAACAGAGCTTCTCCTTCTTTAACTTGGGAAAAGGAGCGGATAGTTTTTCCTGTTTGGGCATTGCGGACAATGGAGTATCCCCTATCCAAGATACCTTGAGGGTTTGCCCCCTCCAAAATCTTGTTTAAAACTAAAAGTCTTTGCCTAAGATCCTTACATCGCTCCTGCATACCGGATAGGATTTCTTCCTTTGCATTGTCGAATCTTGCAAGAAGGGGCTGCTGAATGTTTCTAAAGCGCAGTTCCAAGGAATCGGGCTTAAAATTATTTAACATGAGCCTTATCCTTTCGATGCGGTTTTCAATATTTTGTGTAAGGTCTTCCCGATTTACGGCTATGGAGTACATAATATCGTTTAAAATTGGAGCGGCCAGCTCTGCGGCGGCGGATGGGGTGGGAGCCCTCATGTCGGCTGCAAAATCGGAGAGAGCCCAATCTATTTCGTGCCCTACTGCAGAAATGACGGGGGTTTTACAGGCAGCTATTGCCCTGACAAGCTCTTCATCCGAAAATGGAAGGAGGTCTTCCAAAGAGCCGCCTCCCCTTCCTATTATGATAAGGTCGCCTAAGTTTTTTTCGTCGGCAATTTTTAACTGCCTGATTAAGACAGGTGCAGCCTCTTCCCCCTGAACGATTGCAGGAAGAACAACTATGCCTATTTTTTCGTTCCGTCTTTTTACTACATTTATAATATCCCGAACGGCGGCTCCTGTGGGACTTGTAATTACGGCAATTCGTTTCGGAAAATAAGGCAAAGGTTTCTTTCTTTCAGAATCAAAAATGCCCTCTGCGGCAAGTTTTTTCTTGCGTTCTTCCAGCATTTTTAAAATATTCCCCTCGCCTGCGAGGCTCATCTCTTCTATTATAATCTGATAGGAACCGCGCTGCTCATATACCGAAATTGCCCCTTCAGCTTTTACGGTCATCCCATCCTTGGGCACAAAGCTCAAAGAGCGTGTCTTTCCCTTAAACATTACAGCCTGAATTGAAGCCTTTTCATCTTTTAAAATAAAATAAAGATGCCCCGCCGCCGAGGGACGGAAGTTGGAAATTTCTCCTTCAATCGAGACATATCCGAAGCCGGATTCCAAAAGCTCTTTTATCTGTAAAGTAATTTCATAAACGGAATAAGTTTGTGCCATCTTAATCTTTCCTCAAAGAAATCTCGTTAACCTTTTTATAAAACTCTTCAAGTCTTTGAGAAATCATCCATGTGTAAACTTCTTCTTGAAGACCCGATAAAAGTTTTATACCTTCGCCGATAGTTTTGATTGTCCAAATATTAAACTTACCTTCTTTTACGGCTTCCTTAACCTCCTTAGATAAAAACAAATTGTTTTTATTGCTGACCGGAATCATAACGCCCTGAGTTCCGGTAAAGCCCAGTATTTTACACGTATTAAAAAAGCCTTCTATCTTTTCGGTTATGCCGCCGACAGGCTGCACCATACCGTGCTGGTTTAAACTTCCCGTAACGGCTATATCCTGCCTCATTTCAAAACCGCCTATTGCAGAAATAAGGGCCAAGAATTCGGCACAGGAAGCGGAATCTCCGTCAATGTAGCTGTAGGACTGCTCAAAACAAATACTTGCAGAAATTGAAAGAGGAATATCCTTCGAAAATTTTTCCCGTAAAAGAGAGGTTATTATAAGGTGTGCCTTATCGTAGATTTCGCCCGAAAGGCCGGCTTCTCTTTCTATATTTATAATTCCTCCTGTACCTGGCGAAGCTTGGGCCGTAACAGAAACCGGCACACCGAAGGAATGATAACCCCGTTCCTCTACAGCGAGGCCGTTTATTTTTGCAAGTTTTCTGCCCGATACATCTATCAGTATTTCTCCCAAATGAACCATCTCGGCAAATTTTTCTTCAGGCAGAGAATGAAGATAACGTCTTTTTTCGATTGTGCCGTTTAATACGGCTGCACAAATGGTATCCTTTTTTTGCTGCTTTGCATTAAAATCGGCTTCGATGATAAGGTCGGAAATTTTAGTAAATTGAGCCGTAAGCAGGTGGCGGGAACCGGCAAGCTCCGAAGCATAGGAAATTAAGCGGCTGTATCCCGAATCATCGAAGTTAAGAGCTTTTTTTTCTTTACAAAGATACTCGGTCAAATGAATCAGAGAAGCTATATTTTTATCGTTTTTTTGCATAACCGAATCGAATTCCGCACAAACTTTAAAGAGTTTATAAAAGTCCGGATCTTCCTGATAAAGAATATCGTAGGTGTATTCTCCTCCGATTATGATTATCTTAAAATTTGCAGGCAGAGCTTCGGGTTTAAAAACGCTCGGACTATGGTTCCCTGAAGGAGGCATCTGCACTTCGATTTTTCCCGACTGCAAAACTCTTTTTAAATAAGACCACGAATCGTCCTCTTCAAGTAAATCGTGTAAACGCACTATAAGATAACCGCCGAAGGCTCTGTGGACAGCTCCCTCTCTTATGCGTAGGTGTCCGTTAATTTCGGGAGCATCCGAATCGGAATGAGATTCGATCGTACCGAACAAATTAGTAAAACTCGGCAGGTTCTCATTTATTACATAATTTTTATCATTACTGTTTTCACAAATAAGATTGATAAGATAGCGCCCAAAAAAGTTTTTCTTTATTCTCGAAGATTTAAATTCCGAACTGTAGATATTCATTCTGTTGATTAGATCTTCTTCGGTCTTTTTTAAAAATAAAAGAATCTTTTTATTATCTTCAATTTGTTTCGGGTTATCGTATTTTGTCGTATAGGAATCTACCAGCTTCCTTAAAGGATCGAGGGCTTCATCAATTATCGGCATAACGGAATCTTTTTGATGCTTTATCAGCTTTTCATCCATTTCAATTCTTTTATCCCGCAAGATAGAAAAAAGCTCGGACTTTCATCAAGAGAGGCGTAATATTTTTCGCGTAAGGCCGTCAATTCTTGCTCACTGAATTTTTTCCGGGCAGCCTTGGATTGAAGCTCGCTAAAGGATATTTCCTTTCCCTTTATGATAGGAATTAAATCCAATGACTGGTTGTTTTCATCCTTTATTTGCAATACCTTAAAACCGACATGCAGCATCTTGGATTCAAATTCCATCAAAAGAATATTTTCTTCATTATCGGTTTTAGTAACAATTTTTTTCTGCTCGGCCAAAAAGCCCTCCGATTTTAAAAGAGCCAGAGTCTGTGTATGAATATGCCCTACGGCTTTTTTTATCTTTTTGCGGAAAAGCCTTCCTTCACCGGCAGGGAAAAAAAGAGCGACAGGCTCAATCGGGCGGCTAAAGTTGTAAGCATAGGCTATATCTTGAAGTTTTGCAAAATTTGGTTTATAATTCTGCAAGAGAGATGATATAACGGTTCTTCGGCCTGTTCCGGGTGCACCCATAACAAAAATGTTATAGCCCTCACCCTCGATACCGAGGCCCAGTTCAATAGCCTTAAGAGCACGGTCTTGACCTACTATGGTTGAATCGGCTCCGTTATTTTTTAGTTCCCTTATCTTGGATTCGGGAAAAGAAAATTCCAGTTCATCAAGGTTTAATTTTTCTGCAGCACCGTCTGTCATGTAAGCTCCTTAAAATCGTACTTGTGAGGATTCTATGTCTGATTTTTTTGTCAGCGAAATACTTGTTTTAATTTTGTTGATTTTACCCTTAATTCGTCCGTTCTCAAAAGCTCTTAAAACAGCTGATGCAATTCCGCTTTTTCCCATTGCGTCTTTAATCGTCTTAATTCTTTCAATCATCGGCCAAGGTCTAATCTTCTCATTAATTCCCACAGCACTGATAGTAATAATCTGTATTATAACAGAATTTGCAAGATTTGTAATGTTTTTAAGGCAAGTTCCTAATAATTTTTACACAATTCCTTCGATTTTATTAAGAATTTTTGTCCTTATCCTGCTGAGCGGAGCTTTTTTTGCAGCTTTTTATTTTTCGCCGGAAAGGGAATATCCCGTTTTTACATCTATTGCCGAAAAAGAGAGGGTTTCTTTTATTGCCGATGAAAAAGAAAAAACGGCCGGAGTTTACTATAAACCGGAACCTTGCCGGAACGAAAAAGAAGCAATCATAATAGTTCCGCCCTTTCCAAATGAAGATGCCGGAACCTTCGACCGCTATCTTTTAAATGAAGGGTATAAGATTGCAAGCCTATCCCTTCCTAAAAAGACGGAATATAAATACAAGCTAAAAAATTCCGAAATCTTTTTTTCCGTCTTTGATTCCGTGTTTAATACAAAGACAGCAGAGACATCAAAAAAAGAAAGCAATGAAAACTTAGGTACAAGTCTATCCTCTCTTATTCGATTTTTTTGGGATACGGAACTCTTTTTAATAGGAGAAGGAGATCAAGTTCAAGACCTTTTAGACTACTATAACAAAAATCCGAATGCCTTTTCGGGTGCCTTTTTTATAATTTCCGAAGGCACCCCTCTTCCTAAAGGCTTAAAGGAAGGTACATACACTGTTTTAAACGAAAAAGATTTAAAGTTTTCGGAAAACATCGCCCTTTTTCCTATTTGTATTTTTATTCAATCAAGGGAAAGTTTAACCGGCTTTGGAGACATAAGAGGAAACGACATTCTTGCAAGCCTCTTACTCGGATCTTCAAGAGATTTAGGCAGACAAGACCGAGTCAACAAAATAAAGGCCTTTGAAAAATGGCTAAACTTAAGGGCAAGCCGTACAATAAAGTAATTTCAATTTTACTTATAAAGATATAATAACGATAATTTTTTTTGAGGTGGTTTTTTATGGATGATTTTGTTTCATGGGATGCAAGTTACGATTTAGGAATAGAATACGTAGATAAGCAGCACAGAAGATTGGTAGAGCTGATAAACGAGTTGTATCATGCATGTCTCGGCGAAAAAGGGGAATTAGAAGAAAAATTTAAACATGTGATGAAAGAACTTGTAGAATATGTAATGATTCATTTTAAAGATGAAGAAAAGATAATGGAAGAAATCAATTATCCGAACATTAAAGAACATAAACAGCATCATGAAAATTTTGTAAAGAAAATTTTACAATCCGTCAACGATTATCGCAACGGAAAACAATTTGTTCCAAATACATTTGTGCGTTTTTTAAGGGATTGGCTTTTTAATCATATCTTAATTTCGGATAAAGAATGGGCAAAATTCTATTTTGCAAATAAAAAGTAAACCGTTTTAATCTTTCTTTGAAGCCTTTGCGGTTAAATAAAAAAACCGCCTAAGCAAATTGCGCTTGGCGGCTTTTTGATTTATTTTTTGCCCTGCAATAATATTGCAAAGGGATTGTACTTTGTACCGTCATCATCTTTGCGGGAGCGGGGTTCACCCACCTTTCTATCGCCTCGATGTGCAGGAGATCTTTCTCCTCTTGCAGCGGGGCTTCTTTCTCCTCTTTCGGAAAGCTCCTTGCCTCCCTGTACCGTCGGAGATCCTGCAGCGGTTTTAACCGTAAGCGTTTTGCCGTCCTTGGTTTTGACTACAAGTTTTTTTACCTCAGCCTTTTGCTTTGCGGTAAGACGGGATGCACCCCGGGCTTTGCCATCGGCACCGCCTTCTCCCGTTTTTCGGCTTAAAGAAATTCGGCGGCGGTCTTCGTCAAGTGAAATAATTTTACACTCTACAATGTCGCCTACCTTTACGGCCTCAAGCGGATCCGAGATAAAAGAATCGCTCATCTCCGAGATATGTAAAAGAGCCGTTTCCTTAATTCCCAAATCGACAAAGGCTCCGAAGTCTACTACGTTTTTGATTTTTCCCTTTACGGTCATTCCGACTTTTAGGTCTTCAAATTGAAGAACGCCTTGCTGCATGATGGGCTTAGGACAATCTTCGCGCGGATCACGGTTAGGCTTTTTTAATTCTTCGATAATATCGTTTATGGTCTGGTCTCCGATATTGTACTTGGTTTTTATTTCGCTTCGAAGCTCACCCGAAACTTCTTCATTTTTATGAATTACATCGTAGATGATTTTTCCGGTTTCATAGTTTTCGGGATGAACCCAAGAATTGTCCAAGGGATTCGAGCTTTCGGGGATTTTTAAAAAGCCGGCACACTGCTCAAATGATTTAGGCCCCATTCCGCTTACCTTTTTTAATTGTTCCCTGTCGGTAAAAATCCCTTCGGCTTCACGGCAGGCTACAATTTTTTTTGCAAGAGATGAACTTACACCCGAAACGTATTTTAACAAAGAAGCACTTGCAGTGTTTAAATTTACGCCTACATTATTTACTACGGAACCTACAACAGCATCAAGCTCTTCGCTTAATTTTTTTTGGTTTAAGTCGTGCTGATATAAACCGACACCTATGGACTTGGGATCAATCTTTACAAGCTCTGCAAGAGGGTCCTGCAATCTTCTTCCGATTGAAATAGCCCCTCTTATCGTTAAATCCAAATCGGGGAATTCTTCGCGGGCGACATCGCCTGCAGAATAAACCGAAGCTCCGTCTTCATCGACTACCGTAAACAATACATCGGGACAAGATTCTTTGATAACGGCGGAAACTATTTCCTGCACCTCGTGGGAGCCTGTGCCGTTGCCGACAGCAATTAGCTGAACATTGTATTTTTTAACGGCTTCCAATACCAAGAATTTTGCTTCTTCAGTCTTATGCTGATAAATCACAAAGGAGCCTAGGTATTTTCCTGTTTCATCGAGAGCGGCACATTTAGTTCCCGTCCTTATACCGGGGTCAACTCCTAAAACCCTTGTGCCCTTGATGGGTTGGGTCATCAAAAGATGCTTTAAGTTTTCACTGAAAATATTTATACCGTGCTCATCAGCGGTGTCGGCGAGGTCGCTTCTTATTTCTCTTAAAACTGCAGGAGCAAGCAAACGAACAAGTCCGTCGGCTATAGCTTCCTTATGGTAGTCGTTATTTAGTGTATACTTATTTTGCAAAAGAGAAATTGCATCTTCGATGCTTACATCTATTTTTACTTCCAAAACCCCTTCCCTTTCTCCGCGGTTAATCGCAAGCACGCGGTGGGGTTTTATTTCGTTTAAGTTTTCGGAATAATCCCAGTACATCTGATAAACGGAAGTCTTTGCAGCCTCTTCATCACCGAGTCCCTTAACTTCAAACTTTCCGGTCTTTATAAAATAATCATGAACGGCTTTGCGGTTTTCGGTATCTTGAGAAATTTCTTCGGCAATTATATCGGCAGCACCTTGGAGGGCATCTTCGACCGTGGGAACATTTAGCTCTTCCGTTTCGGCATCGGTTACAATAAATTCTTTAGCCTTTTCTTCAAGGGGAGCGGCTTCAAGCTCTTTCATCAAATCGGCTAAAGCCTGCAAGCCTCTTTCAACGGCAAGCATACCGCGGGTTTTCTTTTTCTTTTTAAAGGGAAGCCAAATGTCTTCAAGCTCGGTAAGAGTTCCGGCCTTCATTATATTTTCATAAAGAGAATCGGTCAACTTTCCGGCAGCAAAAATCCCCCGCACAATTTCGAGGCGGCGGGTTTCCAAATTTGTATAAGATTTAAACAGGCGGTCTGAATCCCTGACTTGAACTTCATCAAGAGAACCGTGCATTTCTTTTCGATAACGGGAAATAAAGGGGATGGTGCATCCCTCATTGACCAAACTTATAACTGCAGAGACTTGAGCAACTTTTATGTTAAGTTCTTCTGCAATCTTCTTCATAATATCGGCCTCGTTTACACTGAGGCCTTCAATAAATTCATTTGTAAATTCCATAATACTGCGAGTATATACCATAAAAAAAAGAAAATCAAGGGCTTAAAATCAGGTATCGGATTTTAACCTTTTACTTTATTTCGCCGCTTGTTACCGAAAAAACATTGTCTTCTTTTTTTGCCTGAACCTTTATATCTCCTATCGGATTCCACTGAACAAAAAATGTTACGGTAGGCACCAGTTCATAATATTTTCTTGACGCACCCGTACGCAACACAGGTTTTACGGAATATGAAAATTTCATTAGCCAATCTTTTAAATAGTGGGTCAAATCAAGGCTAAGAGATTTTAATTTAAATCCTGACTGCAATCTTGCATTTTCATCCCAAAAATAGAAAGAAGAAATCAGGTCCTTAAAAATATTTTTTTCACCGGGGATAACAATCGGAAGATTAAGCGAGTCTTGAAAATATCTTGCAATAACATCATTGCGGGAAACGGCACTAAAACTTATATCCAAAAATTCGTGTATTTTAAAAACGAGTTTAGGAGAAAATGAAAATGAAGAATCCGTTACTCTTATCAAATTAAAATTAAGAGACGAATTAAATGAAAATTCCAATTTAATTCTGTTTTTCCAAGCATAAATTTCAATAGGTTGTGATGAGTTGGAAAAATTTATATCCAACGATCTCGGAATAAATTTTTTATAAGGTAAAGCTGTCCACCCCGTACCCGAAATTAATTTATAAGGATTTTCATAATTCATTGCATAAACTGCCGACATATATTTCCATGAAAAAGAAGCGGCATATCTCTCACTTCGTTTTTCTTCAATATTATAAACATAGGATTGACTTAACGAAATATTATAAGGCAACGAAAAACTTAAACCGATATTGAGCGGATCCCAAAACCGTTTTTTTGCATTATTTTCTTTTTCAAATAGTCTTGTAGAAATATTAAGTTTGCCGTAAGGAAAAGCAAAGCTCCCTACAAAGGAATAGGCTTCCAAAAGAGGATTTAAATTCATGGATGTGGTAATCAATTGGGTATAATTTTTAAAATTTATTCCAAAACCTGCAGATGCAACATGAGTTTTAATATATTCCTTGTCCCATTTTACAGGAACAGTTTTCCACTCGGGATTGGCAACTGTTCCGATAAATTTATTTTGAAGAAGGGTTTCCGAAATAGACCATTCAACAAAGGTTGGTTTAAATAAATCGTTGGAAATAAACGGACTAAGTTTTAAACTGTTCGAATTATTTATGCTATAAACATTTAATTTATAATTATTTAACTGAAGCCTATCAAGCTCCGTATTGTCTTTATGCCATATATGTTTTTGATTATTGCCGTTTAATTCAATTGAATTTGATAGATTTAAAAAGCCTTGATTATACGAAAGACGGCTGTCAATTTTAGCCTGTCCGCTTAATTTATAATAGGATGAATAAAAATCGGACCAGTTAATGTCAAAAGGCTTTTTCCAATCTTCATGATTAAAAACTATATCTTGAGATGCAAAGCCGTTTAGTTTATAGGTTAAATCATAGTTTATTAAATTCGAAAAACGATTGGTTTTTACACCGTCAATTTTATATGCAGGAAACAGGTCAACGGAAAAAGCCGGAGCTTCATTCGTTGCTTTATCGTTTTTATCCTTGCCTGACTCTTCTTCAAAAGGATTTTTAATACCTGTTATGTTTTGTGTTTGTTTTCTTTCTTTTTTTTGAGACAGCATAGATGTTGAAAAAATAGTACCGCCAAGGCCGGCTCTTAATTCCGGTAAAATATTTTTAGGGTAATAAAATAATCTGTCCGGAGCATATAAAGCATCGTTTCCGCTAAGGCTTTCATTTTTCTTTGATTCAAAATTAAGTTTCCCTGAAAAAGCCTCAAGAGACATATAACTTATCCAAGGTTTTAATACGGAAAAGCTCGGATTGATCGAACCGTCTACCTTCCATGAATAAAAATTTTCCAATGTAGTATCTTCGGCAGCTGCCAGCTTATCCTTGTTTAAAAAATATTTAAACCAGTTCATATCTTCACTTCTGCCCATAAAATCTTTTTTAAAAAAAGGATCCGAAATAAACGGAAATAAAACCGAAACATTGAACGGGCTTTTTGTCATACTCATATTAAAGCTGAAATTATATCTGAAGGGTACGATTGCACCGAAAAGGTTTGCCTTATTTATAGCTTTTTCTTTACCGGGATCTCCATATTGACTAAACAGAAGGCCGGTTCTCGGATACAGGGTATAAGAAAAACCTAAAAATCCATGAAAATCAATTTGTTTTACATATCCTTTTTTGGGAGTAAATTTTCCTTCAAGTCCTGTCAAATAACCGAGCCCCGAATAAGCATCCGCTATCAGTTTTAAATACGAACCTCCGGTATCGGAAGCCGGCTCATCCAATTTTTTAAAAAACAAACCTTCCAGCTTTTGTTTTTTTACCGTGTCGCTTTGCATAAAATTGGAAAACGAAGTAGCTTCATCGCTTTTAGGTGCAGGCTTACGCCCCAGAATATAGGTAGTAGTTTGAACAAAAGCTCCTTCCCTGTTTTTAAAACCGAAGACAGGGTGAAAAAGCATCTCATCTGAAGGATAATAAAAAAAGGGAAAGTACATGATAGGTACAACTCCGACAGATAAAAACCCGTTAAAAAAAGCCATTTCGTTTCCTGGTAAAATCCAAAGGCGGCTTGCCCGAATAGACCACAAGGGGTATTCTTCTTTACTTGTCGTAAGCAGGGCATCCTTAAAAGTTATGGCACCGCTCTCATTTCTTCCGGCAAGGCCTGTATGAATTCTAAAAGGGTCTTGATTTTTTTTTGCAGGAGCCTGCGATATAATTCCGTCAACAAAGACTCCTTCCAGTTTTTGAATATTAAAAATAAGAGCATCCCCTCTAAAACTCTCACCTTCATCGGATCCGATCTTTCGGGTATAAACAACATTTCCGATTGCAGTCAAGGTTTCACGGGTCTTGTTATGAATTATTTTATCGGCAGTAATTGTCGAAACGGAAGTTTCATCCGAAACGGAAATTGAAACAAAGCCTGTAAAAATAATCAGTTCATCTTTTTTTATATTCTTTTCTTTTGAAGAATCTGTTTCGGTTTTATTTCCAAGTTCGGAATTTTCAGCCTTATCTATATTGTCTTTAGAATCTGCGTTTGGAAGCTCGGTTATAGGAGCAGACGGAACCTTTACATACTCGGTAAGTTCTGCAGAGTTAATAGTAACCTTTATTTTCTTTCCGGTTTTTTCATCAGCCTGTAAAATATTTACCGAAAAGAGAAACATAAAAAAGATTAAACCCTGCAAAGCTTTTTTCATTATTCCGTCTTACCTGACTCTTTCAAGCATTTCCTTTATATAATATCCCGTATAGGATTTTTTTATCTTTGCTACTTCTTCAGGTGTTCCTTCCGCTATGATTTGCCCTCCGTTGGTTCCGCCTTCGGGGCCGAGGTCGATAATCTTATCGGCCTGTAAGATAACATCAAGGTTGTGTTCTATCATAATAACGGTGTTCCCCTGATCTATGAGGCGATGAATAACCTGCATGAGCTGCTTGACATCCGCAAAGTGTAAGCCCGTTGTAGGTTCATCCAAAATGTAGAGGGTCTTACCTGTAGAACGTTTGGCAAGTTCGTTTGCAAGTTTTACCCGTTGGGCTTCTCCTCCAGAAAGAGTAAGAGCCGATTGGCCTAATTTTATATAACCCAAACCGACCGATAAGAGGGTTTGAAGTTTTCGGGCAATGTGAGGAATGGGAGCAAAAAATTCCGAAGCCTCCTCGATGGTCATATCCAAAACATCGGCAATGTTTTTTCCCTTATAGCGGACATCGAGGGTCTCTTTGTTAAACCGTTTCCCTCGGCAAACATCGCAGGCTATATAAACATCGGGCAAAAAGTTCATCTCGATTGTGAGGGTTCCGTCGCCCTGACAATGCTCGCACCTTCCGCCCCTTACATTAAACGAAAAGCGGCCGGGCTTATAACCCCTCGCCTTCGATTCGGGAAGGCTTGCAAACAAGTCCCTTATCCCCGTAAAAACGCCTACATAGGTCGCAGGGTTTGAGCGTGGTGTTCTCCCGATGGGGCTTTGATCGATATTGATAACCTTGTCTATGTGCTCAAGGCCGCTCAGTTTTTTATAGGCCCCTTCAGGAATAGAGGAACGCATAATCTTGTTTGAAACTGCCGGATATAGAACATCGGTTAAAAGGGTTGATTTTCCCGAGCCCGAAACTCCGGTAATACAGGTAAAGGCTCCCAAAGGAATTTTTATAGAAACATCTTTTAGATTATGCTCGCTCACCCCTGAAAGCTCCAAAGCATTTCCGTTACCTTTCCGCCTTTCTTTAGGAATATCCATTTTAAGCGTACCTGCAAGATATTGCCCCGTTAAACTGTTTTTTACTTTTGCAACTTCATCAGGCGTACCTTGGGCAGTTATGTTTCCCCCGTGAACGCCTGCACCCGGACCGAGGTCGACAATGTAGTCGGCCGTGCGGAGGGTTTGCTCGTCATGTTCTACAACGATGAGGGTATTCCCCAAATTACGCAAGTACAAAAGAGTATCAATCAGCCTTTGATTATCCCGTTGATGAAGCCCTATCGAAGGCTCATCCAAAATATATAGAACACCTATCAAACTTGAACCTATCTGGGTCGCAAGCCTGATGCGTTGAGCCTCGCCGCCTGAAAGGGTTGCAGCCTTTCTTTCTAAGGTTAAATAGTCAAGGCCGACGTTTTTCATAAATTCCAAGCGGGCCTTAATTTCTTTTAAAATCTGAAAGGCTATGTGTTCTTCCGTTTCAGTCAGCTTCAATTTTTCAAAAAACTCGATAGAATCCCCGACGGAAAGGCAGGTAAGGTCATGAATGTTTTTATTGCCCACCGTTACGGCCAGCACTTCGGGTTTAAGCCTCATTCCTCCGCAGGTTTTGCAGGGCTTTATCGACATAAACTTTTCATAATATTCTCTGATAGAAGCCGAGTAAGATTCGTTATATTTCCGGTTCATGTCGGCCATTATTCCCGGCCAAGGGCGGTTATAAGAATATTTCCCCGATCCGCTTTTGGACGTATAAGAAAACTGAATCTTTGTATCGCCCGAACCTTCCCAAATGATGGTCTGTATTTTTTTGGGGAGCTTGTTCAATGGCGTATCAAGAGAAAAATCGAATTGGGCGGCGAGGGCTTCAAACCGCACCCTGTTCCAATCGGATTCGGGATTATACGGAACGAAAACGCCCTCATTAAACGAAAGGCTTTTATCGGGGGCTATCAGGTCTTGGTCAAAGTGCTGAGTCATTCCGAGTCCCGTACATTCGGGGCAGGCCCCTATCGGGTTATTAAAAGAAAAAAGGCGGGGCTGCAATTCGGGCATCGAAATGCCGCAATCAGAACAGGCATTTTTTTGCGAAAAGAAAACCTCGGTTACGGGAGAATCCTTATCGTCCTGTCTTGTAGCAAGCAGGGTTCCGCCGGAACTTTCCAAGGCCGTTTCCACCGATTCCGAAAGGCGTTTCCGCACATCCTTCGACAGCTGAATTCGGTCTACGATTATTTCGATTGTGTGTTTTTTTTGTTTATCAAGCTTTACCCCGTCTTCGAGGTTTACAAGAAGGCCGTCTATGCGGGCACGCACAAAACCGGCGGCTATTGCATCGCTCACTATCTTTTGGTGTTCTCCCTTTTTTCCCTTTATAATGGGAGCGAGAATCTGAACGCGGGTTCCTTCCGGCCAGCTCATAATCGTATCTATAATCTGGTCAACCGTCTGCTCCTTAATCTCCTTTCCGCAAGAAGGGCAATGGGCATGGCCGGTACGGGCAAAAAGGAGGCGGTAGTAGTCATAAATTTCGGTTACCGTTCCGACCGTGGAGCGGGGGTTGCGGTGCGTAGTTTTTTGTTCTATAGAGATAGCGGGGGAAAGCCCCTCGATGTAATCCACATCGGGCTTATCCATTCTGCCTAAAAACTGACGTGCATAAGCCGAAAGGGATTCTACATAACGGCGCTGCCCCTCGGCAAAAATAGTGTCAAAGGCGAGGGAGCTTTTTCCCGATCCTGAAAGACCGGATATAACGATGAGCTTATCACGGGGAAGCTCCACATCAATGTTCTTCAAATTATGTTCACGGGCACCCTTTACGATGAGTTTATTTAGGTGTCCGCTTTGATTTTTATTGTTCATAAGGTAAACATTATACACAAAAAATGAGGTTTTGTGAATAAGTATCACATACTTAGAATTTCTAAAAATTTATACTAAGTACCGTGTAACTATTAAAACTTTTAAGTATTTATCTTGATACTTCATACATATTTTACAACTCACACATTCAAAATTATTTTATTTGAGGGAGAAACCTATATGAAAAAAAGGGGATCAATAAGGAATAAGCTATTGGTTATAGTCGGTGCTTTGATTTTTACGGCAGGCTTTACGCTTGGGGTTTTGGGAGTACGCACGGCGCGGAAAACCGTATCTGAAAAGGTGGTGATTCACCTTAAAGATAAGGCAACCGACACGGCAGAAATTATTAACGGAAGGGTTACGGCTTTTTTCCAATTTTTGGAAGGAATAGCCCGTATGCCTATCTTAACCGATAAAAGTCTTTCACATACTGAAAAAGCAGCTATATTGGACAAAGAAGTCGCTTTTAATGAAAGATTGGAGGAGCTTAATCTGTATGATGTTTCAGAAATAAGCACTGCAAATGACGACCAATTTACATCGATAAAGAATAGTACCTGGTTTAAATCCGCTGCAAGCGGCAAACGGTTTGCATCCGAGCCCATTTTATCCCATTCTCTTAATAAACTTGCTTTCGTCTTTGCGGTTCCCGTGTACGACAAAGATAAGAATGTTGTTGCCGTATTAAACTGCACAATCGGTGCAGAACATCTATCCAACGATATTGATGATATTATAATCGGAGAAACAGGATATTGTTATATTTTAGGTATGACCGGAACAATAATAGCACACAAAAATTTCGATTTGGTAAATTCTCAGGATAATATTTTAAATAATGCAAGAACAAACAAAGACTTTGCCTCGTTAGCAAAATTTATGCAACAAGCTTTAAACGGTACAAAAAGTGAAGTAGGCTTTTATGAGTATAAGGGAGAATCCTATATAGCCTCCTATGCAAAGATTGGCAACACGGATTGGACTGTCATTATAAGGGCACCTATAAAACAGTTTATGGGAAGTATCGATACTCTACGCAACAAAATGCTGTTTATAGGCTTTACTATCTTAGCGGTAAGTTTGGCTATACTCTTTATTGTTTCGTATAATATGCTAAAACCCATAAATGTTGTAGTTTCCGCTCTCAAGGATATTGCCCAAGGAGAAGGCGATCTGACAGTCCGTCTGCCTTTGGTCGGAAATAATGAGGTAACTAACTTATCGGAATACTTTAATCAGACAATCGAAAAAATCGGCACATCAATTAAAATAGTCGGGGAAAACAGCGATGAGATGACAAACACAGGTTCGGAACTTGTAAGCAATATGACGGAAACAGCCAGTGCCGTACATGAGATTAGCGCAAATATCGACGGAGTAAAAAAACAGGCTCTTACCCAGGCTGCCAGTGTAAGCGAAACGGCTGCTACCGTAGGAGAAATTATCCGAACAATAAAAAATCTTAACGGAAGTATTGAAAATCAGGCAGCAAGTGTTGCAGAGTCTTCTTCAGCAATTGAACAAATGGTAAGCAATATCGCTTCAATTACACAAACTTTGGATAAAACAAACGATGTTATAAAAACCCTTGCATCTGCCACTGCCGACGGAAAAGAAACTGTTGTCGGAGCAAACAGTGTAACACAACGCATAGCTGAAGAATCGGGCGGTCTTATGGAAGCAAGCAATGTTATTCAGCATATTGCAAGTCAGACAAACTTATTGGCAATGAATGCAGCTATTGAAGCCGCCCATGCAGACGAGGCAGGAAAGGGCTTTGCCGTTGTAGCCGATGAAATACGCAAGCTGGCAGAAGAATCCAGTACTCAGGGAAAAACCATTACCTCAACCCTTAAAATACTTTCGGGAGAAATTGAAATGCTTTCGAATGCTGCAAAGACAACAGAGGATAAGTTTAACACTATCTTCAACTTGTCCGAGCAGGTAAAAACAATGAGCCAAAATGTAATGAATGCCATGCGGGAACAGGAAAACGGCAGCCGTGAAGTACTCACCGCAATCCGTGACATAAACATAGTAACAAACCAAGTAAATGACGGCTCTGCCGAGATGCTAAAAGGCGGCGAAAATGTTGCAATTGAAATGCAAAAGCTTGATGCTCTGACACGCGTTATAACTGACAGCATGAACGAAATGGCTGCAGGTGCAGTTCAGATAAGCAATGCAGTACAGGATGTAAGCGAGATAACCCAAAAGAATAAACGCAGCATAGACAGCCTATCTACAGAGGTAGGAAAGTTTAAGGTATAAAACTAATTTAACCGCAAGGAACACAAAGGACTTAAAGAATTTTTTAATGCTTTAATAATAACGCATTACTTCTGACTAGCTTAATTTTTAAATTTAACCCAAAACTTTTATTGTCATCTCGACTAAAAAGTAAGCTAGAAATTATGTAACAATGCGGGTTCTTAGGGCAGAGCCCTAAGCGGTTCTTTTGAAGATAGGAGGGGTTATAGGGGAGGAAAGAAATCTTTTATCCGAAAAAGTGTCTTTCCTCCCCTACGCCTGAAAGTTCCAGATAGATTTGATCGGCGAGGCCGAAGCCTGCGTTTTTGGTCATGCTGCGGCCGAGCTCATCATACATCATGTCTTGGTACATCTTGCCTGCAAAAGATTCGTCTCCTGCAAGAGTTTTTCCCGTCAAGGTATTCCGCATAGAGTCGAGCATTATTTTTACAAAGTAGGATTCAAACTCAAGAGCTTGTTCGTAAAGCTTACTCGTCCTGTCAATCGAATATCTTGAATAAACCGTTTCGCCGGATTTTCCGAAGGAGGAGGCTATGCCCTGAACCTCCCTGTGAGTGTCGGCCGGAACGGGATTTTCTATCTTCATGGATTTTAAAATATCACCCGGGAGACGGGTATCAAAGAGGGCTTCTGAGGAGCCTGTCTTTAAGCCTGAGACGGAAGCAGAGCTTTCGCCCTGAATATTGGAAATAATAGAAGACGCTCTTTCAGAACCTCGCAGAGTTTCAAGCATTTGAGTAAAATTTTGTTGAGATTTTGCCGATGCAGGGACTTCACTTTTATTTATCAAAGAATTTTTTACATCCTCCCTGCCCGCTTGATTTGTTCCTATTTTGTTTACTTCCATTTCTTCCCTCCCAAGCCTTAACTAAAATTATCTTTAAGATTAACTAAAAACTATCGCTTTAAACTTACCGCAGTACCAAGCATATTATCGCTTGTCTGGATAGCCTTCGAATTAAACTCATAAGCTCTTTGAGCCACAATCATGTTTACCATTTCGCTTACGGTTGAAACGTTTGACATTTCCAAAAACTTGTGCTCGGTTCTTCCGAAGCCGGTAAACCCGGGACGGCCCGGAATAGCCGTGCCTGATGCAGGAGTCTGCCTAAAAAGGTTAGAACCCTCGGCTGAAAGACCTGCGTTGTTCTGGAAGCGGTAAAGCTCTATCTGGCCTACTTCGATCGGATCGTCTATATCGCCGACTTTAACGGTAACACGGCCGTCCCTGCTGACTGCAATAGTATTCTCCCGGTAACCTTCGGGGAAAATGATTTCGGGTAAAACGCGTAAACCGTTTGAAGTTACAAGCTGGCGGTCTGCATCAATCTTAAAAGAGCCGTCCCTTGTATAAGCATAGGTTCCGTCATATTGAAGAACCCTAAAAAAACCTTCACCCTGAATGGCTATATCGCTTGTGACTCCCGTATTTTGCAAGGAGCCTTGCTCAAATATTCTTTGGGTAGCGGCAAGCCTTGCACCGTGTCCCATCTGAACTCCTACCGGAGTAATCGTATCCTCTGTAGCAGGCGTACCCGCGGTTTTTACCGTCTGATAGATGAGGTCTTCAAATTCCGCTCTCTGCTTTTTAAAACCGCTTGTATTTACGTTTGCCAAGTTGTTTGCAACCGTGTCGATGTTTGCCTGTTGAGTGTTCATGCCTGTTGCGGCCGTCCATAAACTTCTAACCATAACTTATCCTACCTTTTAACCTTATTTTTTAACTGCTTCATTCCATAGTTTGGCCATCATAGTATCTTCGGCCTGAATGGATTTTTGATTGGCCTCATAGGCCCTGTTTACTTCTATCATCCTAACCATTTCGTTTACGACATTTACATTGGAAGCTTCAATAAAGCCCTGCACTACAACGGGACGGGACGGTCCCTCGGCAGCAATAGCTTTTCCCGAAAGAGGTGTATCCAAATAAAAGCTTGATCCGTTTTTGCTTAAGTATCTGTCATTTTCAAATTCCACTATTTTTAAGCGGTCCAGATAAACTGAATCGCTTTCGGGCTCGGTAATCGGGCGTACGTAGATTTGTCCGTCTTGGTTGATCTTATATTCCATGTCCTGTAAAAAGATGCGGCCGTTTTCTCCCATAACGGGATAGCCTTCCTTAGTCATAAGGTAGCCTTCAACACCAATCATAAAATTTCCGTTTCGGGTATACTTTTCTCCATAAGGAGTTTCAACGGCAAAAAAGCCCTGTCCTTCCAAGGCTAAATCGGCCGGAGAGCTTGTCTGTTTTAAAGAGCCTTGTTCAAACTCGGTAAAAATCTCGTTAGTTTCAACACCGAGCCCCAGTTTTCCTATAATGGGAGCTATGTCCGATGAACCGAATGGATTTTTTATTACGCCGTCATCATTCAGCCTTCTTAAAAGCAATTCGGGAAAAGACTTTTGAACTGAAACATCTCTTTTAAAACTGGTCGTATCCAAGTTAGCCAAATTATTTGAAATAACATCCAACTGACGCTGTTGAGCAAGCATTCCGCTCGCCGCAGTATACCAACCTCTTACCATATAACCACCTCTTATAATACCGATAAACAGTGAGGCTGAATTTCTGCCGAACTGTTTATCATAGCTCTTATATGATTTTCGGCATTGTAAAATTTTTTTTTAGAAAAAGAAATATAAAATTTTTGCAAAATTACGCTAATGAATGACCCTCCGCACGAATAAAAAAATTCTAACTTTTTTCTTAAGTCTTTTTTTAGTTCTCCGATAAATGAACTAAGCACAGCTTAAATTTTAATGTGCTTCCGTCTTCTGCGGAATGACAGAGGATCCGGAAATGACATATCGGCAGGGATGCCGCGGGAATTTTAGAATTGCCGAAAATCACCAAAGGAGTAGGAATATGATCATTAATCACAACATGAGCGCTATGTTTTCACAGAGGACATTGGGACACACCCATTTACTTAACCAAAAAAACATAGAAAAACTTTCTTCAGGTTTACGTATTAACCGAGCGGGCGATGATGCATCCGGTTTGGCAGTATCAGAAAAAATGAGAAGCCAGATTCGCGGTTTGAACCAAGCAAGTGCCAACGCACAAAACGGCATTTCTTTTATTCAAGTTGCGGAAGCTTTCCTTCAGGAAACTACAGATGTTATCCAGAGAATCCGCGAACTCAGCATTCAGTCTTCTAACGGTATTTACTCGGCAGAAGACAGATTGTACATTCAGGTTGAAGTATCTCAGCTAATCGCTGAAGTAGACCGAATTGCAAGCCATGCACAGTTCAACGGTATGAATATGCTTACCGGAAGATTTGCTCAAGAAACCGGAGAAAATACCGTAACTGCTTCTATGTGGTTCCACATCGGTGCCAACATGGATCAGAGAACAAGAGCTTACATTGGAACAATGACAGCTAAGGCTCTCGGCGTTCGCAATATCGGAGATGAATCGATTATGACTATCGAAACACCCGAAAAAGCTAACCGCGCTATCGGTACCCTTGATGAAGCCATCAAGAAGATCAACAAGCAAAGAGCCGACCTTGGTGCATACCAGAACAGACTCGAACTCACTGTTGTAGGTATCAATATCGCAGCAGAAAACCTCCAAGCCTCCGAATCACGAATCCGTGACGTAGATATGGCTAAGGAGATGGTAGATTATACCAAAAACCAGATTCTCACACAGTCCGGTACAGCAATGCTTGCACAGGCAAATCAGGCAACTCAGAGTGTCATGACCTTGTTAAGGTAAGCTGTAAACAGTTTGACGGAAAAGCGGTTCTAAAAAGAACCGCTTTTTTTATTTCTTGCTTATTTTTTTTATTTTTAGTATAGTAATTTTTAGTATAGTAAGACATAAAATTCAAGCTGAGTTTATAAAAATTTTAAAATGAAAAAAAGAAAATTAACCGATAAATGGCGGAAAATCATTACTATAGGCTTAATAATTTTTCTTTTGTGTTTGAGCATCTTTCTCTATTTTTTTTGGGGACAACCTCTTATAAAATTTCTTATGGATGCAGAAAAAGTACATGCCTATGTTGAATCTCATCCTTTTTCGAGCCGTATATTTTTTGTGACTGCCGTTTTTTTACAAGTAGTAGTTGCGGTAATCCCGGGATGTCCATTCGAAATAGGAGCAGGCTATGCTTTTGGAGCGGTAGAGGGCGCCTTAGTATCATTGGCAGGAATATCTGCCGCCGGTATTTTAATTTTTTTATTTGTAAAAAAATTCGGCAAAGCGGCAATAGAAATTTTCTTCTCGCCCGAAAAAATAGAATCCATAAAAATATTTAAAAATAAAAAAAGACTCCACCTAATAGTTTTTATAGTTTTTTTAATTCCGGGAACACCTAAAGACTTATTAACCTATATGGCAGGCCTTACACCTATACGTTTAAGCGAATGGCTCATACTAAGCACATTGGCCCGTTTTCCGGCTATATTGGCGTCAACAATAGCAGGAACAAGCTTAGCACAAAAAAATACGGGGCTTGCTCTTGCCGTGTTTTTGATAGGAAGCATCGCTGCCTTTGCAGGAGTTTTGATTTTTAACAAACTAAATAGCCGTAAAAAAAGCTAAGTTTTTTTACGGCTATTAAAAACATCTAAAAAAAATATCAAACCTTGGGAAAGCCGTGTTTTTCGCCCCAACCGAAAGGATCCAGCCTCCATTCACCCAGACTCTTTTTATTTTCTTCGCTTATATAGTTTTGCTTTACAGCCTCATCCAGCATAATATCGTAGTTTAAAATAGTAACCGGAATACAGGAAGGTTTTAATTCGGCAAAAGCTTTTTCGGCTTCTGCAAATCCGTAAGAAAAGATAGCAAAACAAAATGGGACCTTCCCGTTTGCATTACGCACGGCCTCAACAGCCTTTATGGAGCTTCCCCCTGTCGAAATTAAATCTTCAACAACAAGCACATCGGCACCTTTATAATCCGCATTAGCGCCCAAACCCTCAATCTGGTTTTTTAAGCCGTGATCTTTTCCGCCTGAGCGTACATAGGAAACGCTTTTTTGCAAGAGGTCTCCCAAACTTACTGAATGAGGAATTCCGGCAGTAGCTGTTCCTGCAAGCCATTCGGGGTCAAAGTCAACCGCTTTTAAAAGCTCTGCGAAGGCTTCTGCTATTGTACGGCGCATCTCAGGCAGGGCTAAAAAACGGCGGTTATCGTTATAAATAGGCATACGGTAGCCCGATGCCCAAGTAAAGGGTTCATTGGGAGAAAGCTTTAAGGCACCCAACTCAAAGGCCGTTTTAGCCAAAAGCGCCCCATATTTTTTTTGAACCTCTGCAATTTTCTTTTCATCTTTGTGCATAAGATTTTCCTTTAAAGGGTTTTATAATATTCATAGATGGCCTGCGTTCCTTTTTCGGCATAGCCTTCTTCATTCATCTTATTAAAGAAATTTTGTGCAAGTTCCAAAACGGGAATGTGCAGTTTGAGTTCCTTCGCAACATTTAAGGTTATGTTTAAATCCTTTAAAAAGTGTTTAATATAAAAACCCGGAGCAAAATCTTTTTGAAGCATCTTAGGCCCGTTGTTTAAAATCTGCCAACTTCCTGCAGCACCGCCCCCGATAGCCGAAAGCATTTTGTGAGGGTCAAGGCCTGCGGCCTCGGCATAACAGACAGCCTCGACAGTACCGAAAAGGTTTGCCGCGACGGCTATTTGGTTTGCCATCTTAGTGTGCTGCCCTGCCCCTGCACCTCCTTGAAGAGCCCAAGTTTTTCCCATGCAGGCAAAAAAAGGTTCCAGCTCTTTAAAGGCTGATTCATCTCCGCCTGCCATAATTGAAAGGGTTCCGTTTTTAGCTCCTATGTCGCCGCCTGAAACGGGAGCGTCTACAGAAAAGCATTCTTTTTTCTTTGCCTCATCATAAATCTTTTTTGCCAAAATCGGACTTGAGGTCGTCATATCGGCAAAAATCGTTCCGGGCTTTGCGGTTTTTAATAAGCCCTTTTCTCCGAAATATGTTTCTTCAACATCTTGCGGGTAGCCGACGATGGTAAAGATGATTTTACAGTTGGGAGCAAGGCTTGCCGGGTCATCATACCAAATGGCTCCCTTTGAAAGAATTTCTTCGGCGGATTTTTTTGTACGCGTAAAAACGTGCATCTTAGCACCGGCCGCTCTTAATCTTTCGGCCATGCTTTTTCCCATAACTCCAAGGCCTATAAAGCCTACATCGCAATTTTCAACCTTCATTATTTAAATTCTCCTTATAAAATTTTTTTGAAGGAAGCGCTAGCTTCCGAAAAAAGTTATTTTTTCTTATAACAAATCCAATAAAACATTCCGACAAAAAAGGCTCCGCCTATTATGTTTCCGAGGGTAACGGGCATTAAATTCTTTATAAAAAAAGCAGCCCAATTTATATTTGAAAGAGCCTCGGCAGAAAGGCCTGAAGCGGCAGCATAGGCCGGAACGCTTTTCGAAAAAATCCCCGCAGGGATATAGTACATGTTCGCGACACTGTGCTCAAAACCGGAAGTTATAAAAAGCCAAATCGGGAAAAAAGCTGCAAGCATCTTCCCGGTCATATCCTTAGCGCCATAACAAAGCCAGACTGCAAGGCAGACCAGCCAATTACACATGATGCCTAAAAAAACAGCCTGCACAAAAGAAAGAGAAACCTTGCCGTAAGCAATTTTTATCGTAATCCCTCCCAAAAGATTTGCACCGCTTGAAAGCTGTCCGCTTTGCACAATCAAAAAAGCAATAAAAACAGAACCTATAAGGTTCCCAATATAAACGGCAATCCAGTTTTTAAGCATTGCAGAAAAGCTCACCTTTTTTTCTAAAACGGCTGCAATTATCAGGTTGTTGCCCGTAAAAAGCTCGGCTCCGGCAAGGAGAACCAAGATAAGTCCTACAGGAAAAATAAGCCCAGCAACGAATTTTCCAAGGCCGTAAGTTTCAGGCTTGGCAAAAAGTCCGAAAGCAGCCATATTGGAGCCTTCCGAAGCAAAGGCAATAAAAACCCCTGCCAAGAATCCTAGGCAAAGCAGCTTCCATACAGAAGTAGAAGCCTTTGCAATACCCTTTTGCACCGTAACTTCCAAAATCTCGGCCGGATCACAATACATTTTTTCAGACATACACGCCTCCTTAATACCACTATAGCCTGATTATATCATAGAATAGAGTATTTTTCAATTATCAGTGTGTTGAATCTAGATTGGAATACCGATTTTGGTATCTTGACTTATTTTTTATAAAAGTATAGAATTATGATTAAATAACGGTTTCGGTCTTGGTGCTCCTTTTAGCTAAGGAGTGAAAAGGGAATCAGGTGAAAGTCCTGAGCAGTCCGGCTGACGTAAGTGAGAGAGTTGTTTTTCAAAATGCCACTGGTTTATTCCGGGAAGGCGAAAATCAATGATGACCTCCGAGCCGTAAGACCTGCCAATGACTATAAGGGTAAAATACAAGTTTTGCCCGTGCTGTACTCTGCTTGGACTCATGAGTTGCAGCAAAATTTATCGTGTTAATCATATTTATTTCCTCTATTGCTCCTTGGGCTGCTTGAAGATTTTGTCAAGTTTTCTTCATTTTAGCCTTGAGTACATCCTGCTGATACCCTTGGGTTGTACATTTTGAGGAAATCTAAATCCCTTTGCGGACCGAAATCGTTTTTCTTTTTTAGCCCAAAATTCGAATTTTTCCCCCCGATAACTTTTAAAAATACGGCTTTTAATGTATAATCATAATAAACTATTTTTAAGAAGGATTTTATGGCGAGTACATACGAAAAACTTTTAACCACAATAACGGAAGCCGCAAAGACGGCTAACCTGGAAGAGGACGATTACATATCCCTCTTAAGCCCTGAAAGAGAGATGCATGTTTCAATACCCGTAAAAATGGACAACGGAAAAATCAAGGTTTTTAGCGGATACAGGGTTCAGCATTCTACACTAAGAGGTCCTGCAAAGGGAGGAATAAGATTTCACCAAGATGTAAATATCGATGAGGTACGATCCCTTTCTGCATGGATGACCTTTAAATGTGCCGTTGCCGACATTCCCTATGGAGGCGGAAAAGGAGGCATTTGCGTAAATCCTTCAAATCTTTCAGAAACGGAACTTGAAAAGCTGACAAGAGGCTACACAAGGCGGATTACATCTTTTATCGGCCCTAAAACGGATATACCTGCCCCGGATGTAGGAACAAATGCAAAGATTATGTCTTGGATAGTGGACAGCTACAGCAGCTATGCAGGAGAATTTACTCCCGCAGTTGTTACGGGAAAACCTCTTCCTCTCGGCGGGTCTAAAGGACGAGTAGAAGCCACAGGCCGGGGAGTTCTTTTTGCAACGAGGGAAATTTTAAAGAAACTCAATAAAACCTTAAAAGACCAAAGTGTAGTTATTCAAGGGCTTGGAAATGTCGGCGGCGTTACTGCAGATCTTTTTTATAAAGAAGAAGCCAGGATAATTGCAATAAGCGATACAAGCAGTGCAATATACAATGAAAAAGGCTTAGATATTCCTCAAATACTCAAACATAAAAAGGGAGGAAAAAAACTCAAGTCTTTTGAAGGCGATTTTAAAAGAATAACCAATGAAGAACTATTGGAGCTTAAAGCCGATATTTTGATTCCGGCTGCCCTCGAAAATCAAATTACCGAAAAAAATGCATCAAATATTAAGGCATCCATAATAATCGAAGCAGCAAACGGCCCCATCACCCCTGAAGCCGATAAGATCCTCGAAAAAAAGAATATTATAACGGTGCCCGATGTCCTTGCTAACTCGGGAGGTGTAATCGTTTCATACTTTGAATGGGTGCAAAACCTGCAAGGCTTTTATTGGACGGAAGAAGAAGTCAACAAGCGCCTTGAAGATAAGATGATTGAAGCCTTCAAACTGGTATGGGACGTAAAAGAGGCCTATAAAGTCAGCATGAGAAAGGCAGCCTATATTAAGGCCTTAAAAGAACTTGTAGAAACTCAAAAAGTTAAGGGAATTAACTAAACCGTCAATAAACAAAAAGCAGCCTCGACATTTTAAGGCTGCTTTTTTAATTTAAAATCGAAACAAATTCAATTTAAAGTTTGTCTATCAGCATTGAACACTTACCCGACGGAATCGGCAAGGTCTTCTTCTTTTCGTTTAGGATATTTATGGTAAAATAATAGAGCTTTTCGCTTTCCATATGTATTTCCCATCCCCTCTGGCTCTTGGACGAAAGAATAGTGATCAGATTCCTTTTAAGGCTTAAGTTTTCGATACCCATGACTTCAAGATTGGGGACAGTCCAGTTGACAGTCTTACGCGGAAGACTTATCGAAAGACCTATAACGTTTTCGATCATCAGGCTGATTGTAGAAAGGCCTACGCTCAAAAGATATTGTTTACGCGGAAAGGCAGGTTTTCCCTTCCATTGGGCGGGGCCTTCTTTGACAGGAGAATAGGCCTCCCATAAAAAGCCCTGTTTTTTTGAATTGCCTGCGGGCGAAAGGGTTTCAAGCACATAGTAAAGGTGCCTTATAACGCACTCTCTCGCTATCTCCCAGCGGTTATATTTTTCCAAGCCCTTTACGACAACAAAGTTCAAAATAGGGAAGACGCTGCCGCAGGCACCGTTTCCGTTTTCGTCATATTCAGGCTCATTTGCTGCAAGACTGGGAAAGGGATGATCAACCCCGAAAGTTTTAGGATTGGATAGGTGTTCTACCAGAAGAGCAGCCTTATCCTCATTGGGAATCTCAGCAAGCATTGGCCAAAAACCGGCAAGAGTCTTCTTCTTTATCTGCTTACCCTCAGCATCGAGATCATAATAAAAGCCGTCTTCTTCATTCCACATCATGGAATTGATTCTGGTTTTTATTGTAAAATACAACCTCTTATACTGAAAGTCTATTTCTTTGTCGTTTAGTATATCGCCTAAAGCAGACATATAAAGGGCATTTACCGCAAGGGCCGAATTAAAATCGGTCAAAAAAACGGACTCTTTTCGGGGCGTATTAGGCATATTGACTGTTTCAAGGGGGCTTTTGTACAGACCGTTATCCGACTTAAACATTTTGTCAATCCAGTCCATATACTTAATCAAAACAGGCATAATATCCTTTACACGTTTTTTATTTCCCGTCTTATGATAAATATTGTACTCAGCCCATGCAAATAGGGGCATACCCAGCCCTTCAGGATTATCCCTCTTTAAAACAGGTTCCTTTGTATCAAAATCATATCTATTGCGTATGGCTCCGTTTTCTTCCTGCCTGTCATAAAAAAAGTCGAGAGCAGAATTCGGTGTATAATTCTTATTGGAATAAACAAAGAAAAAAGAAGAAAATATAGTTTCATATTGATTCAAAAAATTGCCGTCCGCTTCGGGATAAATAAAAAAGCCCTCGGTACCCTGTTTGCCGTCGCCTGTCGAATGCCAAAAATCATGAACCCAAGCCCATGTTCTATCGTAAATGTCCACGAAATCTTGATCGTAAAAATGAACACGCGGAAAATCTCTTTTATTCACCTTAACTCCTTATTTTTTGCAAGACAATATATAGTATATCATATTTTTACAAAAAAGGGTAGTTTTTTAGCAATATTTATAAAAAAAATTTAAAATCTGAAAAAAACTCTCGTTTAATTAATTACCGGCATTGGAAGTTTCTTCTTTTTCCTCGGCGGAACCTGAATTTTCAGCCGGAGTACCATCTTCAGTATCGGTTCCGCTTTCAGCAGCCTCTTGAACTGAAGGCACCACAGGGACAGGTTCTGGCGGGCGGCCCAAAAAGAGAACTATATCTTCATCATCCTTTTTGTGCTTCATTTTTAACAAAAGAGTACGGGTTCTTTCATCATAAACATAGCCCGAAGAATTATACATCTCAAATCTGGGATCCGTTCTAAAATCGATTTCATGGATTTGTATCCTATAAAACGGACGGATACCCCTTATAATCATGTAATGAGTATCTCCTGCCTTAGCCGAAATTCTAAAACTGAATATTTTTGCATCGTTTTTAAGCACATTTATATCGCGTGCAGATGTCCAAGCCCAAATACCGGGCTCTGCCTTTAAAGCCAAGGACTCTTCATGGGGATAGTAGGGGTTATCCTTAACAGCGGCAGGGTACAGTTTTTCGGCATGGAGAATCAAGGCATCATTAGCCATAAGCCCTAACTTCTTTGCCTTATCGCCTTGAATATCGAAGGAAGCCGGTAAACTTGAAGAATTTCCTCCAAGAGAAAAGATGGAAGAATACAGTGCCTGACCTACAGCCTTCCATGTCCCCTTATCGGGATATGAACTTCCATAACGGATTAAAACAGAAGCAGTTCTCAGAGTTTTTTCGGTATCTATGGTCTTTTTATCGGAAGAAATATACAGTCCCGTATCGATAGAAATCAAAGAATCTTTTAATACCGTCTCATATTGTTCGGAATTTTCCATAAAAAGATTTTGTTTATTAGGAAAATAAAAAGCGTAATCCATTGCAGCTTCCAACAAACCTGCGGCAAGAAAAGAGTTTAAATCCTCTTGCTTTGCATTAGAAGCTATCTTTTCCAAGGCAGAAATTAAATTTGCTCTTGAGTTATTTATCAAAAACGGAATAAGGGCTTCCCTATCAAATACGGAAATTTCAGCCCTTGCTATGCCCGATTCAATACCTGATAAGAGCTTTCTTTGGTATGCGGCAAGACTGTTATCGTTTTGTACAAGATTGCCATAAAAGGTAGTCGATATATAGCTGCGTTTTTCTTTAGGCAAAAGAGAAGACGGGGCAGAGACAAGAGCCTTTGCATATTCACCGTTAAAGGCTTTTTCAGCCATATATGCCGTCAAAAGCTCTTCGTTATAGTTTCTTGACGAGATCACGCTTGAAAAATAATCCAAGGCCCTTTCTCTAAATAATTGCTTGGTTTTGCCGTATTCTTCGTCACTTGCAATCGGTATACGGCGGATAGAATCAAAGTCCAAACTTTCAGATTGAATATAGGTTTCATAAAAAGCTGTTTTTTTTGAACTTGAAAGAATAAGGTGAGGGAGTTCCGATGTATCATCGGAATTCCCAAAACCGTAACCGCCTCTGAAAATAAACCGATCTTTTCCGTACCTTAAAAATATTTGCTCATCCTGCCTTTCAAGACGGGCCGATTGAGTCAATTTCCAAGGAAAATAAATGGTTTCTATCTCTGACGGCATAGAAACGGAAATCCTTACCGTTTCAACTGTTTCCGAAAGGTAGGAGGTAAAATCTATCAAAACATCGTTAGAACAAATAACACTAAAGGAATCTTCGGTTTTTTTGTACTCTAAAACCTTCAGGCTAAGATCTTCATTATTGCTCGTTTTTGCAGTAATGGGAGTCTGATCCGTAATGTAAAAATCCAAACCGTTCGCAACTATATGGAGAGGTAAAAGAGGCGTTCTGTTTCCGGTTTCATCAACATCATCCCGTCCCGAAACGGACATGGCTCCTATCGTATAATAAAAAGTCTTACCTATGGTAAACTGAATGACAAAAATGCCGAAAATAATTAGTATATACGATATAGTTAATGCAATCATCCTACTTGATTTGTGTTTCATAATGTTATAGTTTATATAAACTAAGGAATAAT
Source organism: Treponema denticola ATCC 35405 (assembly GCF_000008185.1). Lineage (NCBI taxonomy): Bacteria > Pseudomonadati > Spirochaetota > Spirochaetia > Treponematales > Treponemataceae > Treponema > Treponema denticola. The sequence goes on along the minus strand of NC_002967.9, from coordinate 1,020,528 downwards.
TGCAATACTTATAAGGAGTTATTATGAAAATAACCAGGCAAATTTTTATTTATTTTAGTTTTTTGATGGCTGTCGCCCTCTTTTTTTCGTGCAAAACAACTGAAAAAGCCGTAAAATCCCCTGTGACTGAAGAGACAAAAAAAGCCGAAAAAACCGGCAAAAAAAGTCCGAGAGAAGAATTTAATGATAAACTTACCCACCTTTCTAAAAAGGGAGATTTAGAGGGCATTTTAAAGTTAATAGATGAATCTGATCCTGAACTGACCAAGGATTTTAAAATACAATATCTAAAACTTTCCATCCTCATTTCGATGAGAAAAACAAAGGAAGCCGAAACCTTTGCCGATGAACTTTCCAAGGCCTATCCCAATAATACAGAAATTCTTTATGCCCAGGTTATGTTGGCCCAAGCCGAAAACAATACACAAAAGAAAAATCAATACTTGAAAAAGATATTGGCTATAAATCCCAAGGATTCAAGGGCATTAACCGAGCAAGGCTTGGATTTTTACTCTGCCAAAAAATACAATGATGCCAGAAGAAAATTTATAGAAGCTTATAAGGCTGATCCTAAATGTACTGAAGCCCTTATAGGCCTGGGACGCATAAACTATCTTGAAGGAAAACTTGACCAAGCAGAAGCAAATCTAACGGCAGTCTTGGAGCAAGAACCGAATAACAGCACAGCCCTTGCAGAACTTGCCCGTATAAAGTCGGAAACAAATAGAATGTATCAAGCCCTTCAAGATATAAATAGGGCAGCGGAACTTGAACCTAATAATCCCAGCCATTGGAATGATATAGGCTCTTATAATCTTACAATAGGCAGAAAAGAAGAAGCAAAAAAAGCTTATGACAAGGTTATAGAACTTACTCCCGATTCCTACGTAGCCTATATCTACCGTGCCGGCATAAACGATGAACTCGGCTACAAAGAAGACGCCCTCGCTGATTATATAAAGGTATGCAACCTTTATCCGCCTTATTATTTTGCACTGGAAGGAGCGGGTATCTTGCTTTGGGAAAAAGGAGACTGGTTAAATGCGGGAACAGCATTTTTAAAAGCCTTAAACAAGGCCCCGGGCTCTTATCAATATGCGCTTTTGTATGCAATAAGCCTCTATAAACAAAATAAAAAGCCGGATGCAAAAAAATTTATGCAAAACTATCTAAAATCAATCAATCGTACCGAAAAAGAAAACGAATACTTTTTATGCCGCCTTTTTATAGATTTTGCAGGTGACAGCGAGCTTATAAACAGGGCAACAGCAGAAACCGACATGGTAAAAAAAGGAAGACTGTTTTTTTATCTCGGAGAATTTTACAATCTGACCAAAAAATACACTCTTGCAGAAAAGTGCTATGTTCAAGTAATGTCGATAGAAAATCCTGCCTTTTTTGAATACCGTTTTGCAAAAAAAGCCATGGATGAATTTAACTCAAGCAACGGGAAATAGGCTAAAAATGCTTAAAGAAGAAAAAGCAAAGGTACGAAAACTTATAAAGGAATATTTTAAAAGCCCTAAAGTTAAAAGCCTGATACAAAAAACCGAAGAGCTTCAAAATACCGAAGAATATTGTAAGAATTTTTTAAATAAAATACCAAAATACGGCGAAGCCAAAACCGTTTTTGCCTATCATCCCATAAACGAGGAATTCCCTACATTGGGGCTTTTAAGGCAGGCCGCAGAGGACAAAAAGACTATAGGCCTCCCCCTCGTTTTAGGTAAGGATTTGGTATTCAAAAAAATGGAATTTAGGAACGGTAAGCTAGAGCCCGTTCAAATCGGAACCTTCGGTATTATGGAGCCTGCCGAAGAGGCCTTAAACCTCTTTCCTCAAACACAAGAAGAAAAAAAGACAGCTCCTTTGGAGTTTCCCCTTTTGATTTTAGTTCCCGGAAGGGCCTTTTCAAAAAAAGGAGAGCGGATGGGTAGAGGAGGAGGTTTTTACGATAGATTCTTTGAAAAACTTTTTAAAAGCATAAAAAAAGAAGAAGTCTGCCTTGCAGGGCTTTGTTTTTCGGGACAAATTTTAGACACAATCCCCATGGGAGAATTCGACCATCCTGTAGACCTTGTCGTAACGGAAGCGGAAGTTTATTTGTACGGAGGTTAATTTTAGGCAGGGCAAATAGCTCCGCTTAAAATAAAATTTGATAAAATCATAAAAAATACGATTTTTCTATTGACATTTTATAAGAAATAGTGTAATATCCTGGAACTTCCTAATTGGAAACATTCCCCTGTAGCTCAGTAGGCAGAGCAAGTGGCTGTTAACCACTGGGTCCGTGGTTCGAACCCGCGCGGGGGAGCTATTCGAATGACGGCTGACCTTTCCAAGGTCAGCTGATTTTTTAAAGGTAGGTGCGATATGTCAAGAGTATGTGAAATTTGCGGAAAAGGCTCATTGTCAGGAAATTCGGTAAGTAAGTCCAAAATTCACACAAAAAGAGTTTGGAAGCCCAATCTAGTGAATGTAAAAACAGAAATCGGCGGCAGAACTCTAACCATTAAAATGTGTTCTCGATGCTTAAAAAGCGATTACGTTACAAAGAAAGTTTAGTTTTTTCTTAATTTACTCCTTTTTATTTAATTTCGAGTCTGTTTTTCGGCAGACTCGATTTTTTTTGCCTGGACCTTACTTTGAATTCAAAAGGACATTATGTTCTGAAGAGTTCTTAGAAAGCAAGTAAACACAATACTGATTCATGCTTACACCTTCTTTCTTAGAATCTTCCGCAAGAGTTTTATGAAGCGTTTTTGGCAATCTCAGCTTAAATTGCCCCGAATAAGAATCTATATCATTTGGTTCATTTATTGGAATTCCTTCTTCAAGAGCTGCAAATAACCATTCTTTTTTAGCATCCTCAGCATTCGCTACAACAGAGGCAAGAGAGGAGCCGCATGTAATGCAGCCGGGAAGTTCCGGATAAGAAGCAACAAAACCATTTTCTTCCGTATCAGGAATAATTTCCAATTTATATGGCAATTTTATGTATTCTTCTAATGTTTTCATTTTTATCTCTCCTTTTGATTATTTTCTTCGGCTTCTACAACTTCTTTTACCATTCGTACATAAATAGATTTTATGGGTGCACGATTTGGAATTGTAATCGGATTACAGCCCTTCTTTCGAAAAGTATAATGACTGCTGCCGGAACGGGGAGAGGTCATTATATAGCCATAAGTTTTCAAGACTTTTGCAAGTTCCGAAAAACGCATATTATTATCAAGTGATTTTATTTTCTCAAGCAATTTCTCCCATTGAGCCATGTTTATATTATAAATGGTATCATATATGGTGTCAAGATGTAATTCATTTTATTATCATAAAACATAAATAATAGCTGTTATATACCTACTACTTATACCTATCACTCAAAGAATAAGTATTATCTGAGAGCATCTTATTTTCTTCCCTTGCTTTCTTGCATTCCGCTTCAATATCGGCATCAAACCAAAGGTATCCGAACATCGGGTCGTAGAGGTTGTCCTGATATTTCATATTAAGCCAAGCAGGAAAGCATATCCATTTCCATGCCATAACCCGTATCGTGTTTTTATAATAAGATGGAATCATCAAAGCATCTTCATCAACAATCTTTTCGATTTGGCGGTTTACGGCAGCTTTCTCAAAATATGTAAGGGAACCGTCGTTATACTTTTCTAAAAGAGCATCCATTTCGGGGTTTGAATAAGAGAAAAAGTTTTCAAAAAGTTTTTTATCCGCATATGAAGAGTGAAAAAGGGTATAGTTATTGGGTATTTGGCTTGCAGGCAGAGCACCCCACCAAGCCTGAAAATCACGTGAAGCTATTTTTTCTGTCATACCGCCGGAATAGTACTTAAAATCAAGCCTTACACCGGCCTTTAAGGCCTGACTATACAAAAAGCCGAAAATCCATCTTTCTGCTTCATCCTTATAAAGAATAACAAAGCTGAGCTCTCGGCCCTCTTTATTTACCAAGATTCCCGATGAATTTAAAGAGGTGTAGCCTGCTTCTGCAAAAAATTCCATAGCTTTTTTAGGGTCAAAAGGAGGCTTTTTTATTTCGGCATTATTAAATACGGCATCACCCCAAGTCTGGCCCGTTCCGAGAGTATGAAGGCGGCTTCTTTGCCCTTCAAAGGCCGTATAAATAAGCCCTTCCATATCCAAAGCATAATACAAGCCCTTTCTAACCCTTACATTATCCAAGGGCTTGGCGGCCGTATTAAAAAAAAGACCTGTCGGGCCGTTTACGGGCACATAATAGCCCTTCCACAAATTTACAAAACCTTCCTGCACATTAGAGCTGTCTTGTCCCCTAGCCCACTCCGAAGGATTATCCAAATGAATAATATCGAAAAGACCCAAGGAAAATTTATTAAAAGCGGGCGACTTACGCCCTACGATTATGCGGTAATAAATTTCGTCAAAGTTGGCGATTCCCTTAAAATGAGGATAGATATGAGCCCACCAATTTTCTATCTTAGAGAATTTAAGGCCGTGATTATAATCGTATTCCGTTAAAATATAGGGGCCTGTAGTAGGTTCAACGGTGCGGTTATATTCTGCTATCCAATCATCGGGAACCTCGCCCTTATAAAAATGACTCGCAATGGGCTTAAAATTGGTACGGTCAATAAGTTCATATTCCGTATAGGATTGCTCGCCCAAATATTGAACCGAAATACAAAAATCGTTTATTTTTTTTACTGAAAGATTTCCGTAATAATAATTTTTAATAGGATCAAATATTTTTTTTGACTGTAAAAATTTTAAGGCAAAAATCCAATCATCTGCCGTACAGGGTTCTCCGTCAGACCAGAGCATTTTTTCATAAAGTTTATAGTAGACCGTCTTATTTTCCAAATCCACAGCCCAATGGGTCGCCGAACAGGGCATAAAATCGAAATTTTCTAAAGAAACCCATAAAAGAGGCATCTGGGTATTAAACATCCTAACGGCACTATCATCAGCTCCGGGGCCCAAGTACCTAAACGTATTCGGAATATCGTTTAAATAGCCGTAAAATCGGCCTCCTTTTTTTAAAGCCTTTGAAGAATAATCTTTAGGAAAGGATGTATACCATTTAAGGGATTTATCGAGGCCGGGAACGCTAAAATCTTCAACAAGGACAGGGGGACAAGAAAAATCGGGAAGATTTTTACTCTCTTCGGCTATAATTGCCTCATAAGCATCGCAGGCAGGCTGGTCCAGATATCCGGAAGGAGGAAGAATTTCATTACATGAAAAAAACAAAAAAAACGTCAAAAAAAAAGCTGTTTTTAGAAGTGATTTAAAATATTTACGATAAGTCATTTTTATCTACCTACTCTATCCGAGTAAAAAAATACAGGTGTCGGTACACCGGCACCTGTTATTAAGCCGACAAAGGCATTTAACTTAAACAAGATGACATGCACACATGTGTCCGTCACCGATGTCCCTAAGAACAGGCTTCTCAACAGAGCATTTATCTATCTTCTTTGTACAGTTTAGATGGAATGGGCAGCCTGAAGGCAGGTTGATCGGTGAAGGAATTTCACCGGTAAAGGGAATTCGTTTTTGTCTCTTTGACGGATCCGTATCCGGTATAGCGGCGATAAGGGCCTGAGTATACGGATGGACAGGATCGGAGTATATGACAGAAGATGTAGCAAGCTCCATAATGGAACCCAAGTACATAACTGCAATTCTGTCGGACATGTGCCTAACAACGTTTAAGCCGTGAGAAATAAAAATAACAGTCAGCTTTCTTGTTTCCTGCATATCGAGCAGAAGGTTTAAAACCTGCGACTGAACGGAAACGTCCAAAGCACTTACAGGTTCATCGCAGACTACGATTTTGGGATCTACAGCCAAGGCGCGGGCAATAGCTATTCTCTGTCTTTGTCCGCCTGAAAATTCATGCGGATATCTATAGTAGGCATCTTCAGGAAGACCTACGTCCTTTAAAAGCTGCAAAACCTTTGCCTTGCGCTCATCGGCAGTCATCTTTGTCTGTATAATTAGAGGCTCTTCGATTACGTAGCCTACGTTCATACGGGAATTCATTGACTCTGCAGGATCTTGGAATATCATCTGAACATCACTGCGTACGTCTTTTAATTTTCGTTCTTTGAGGTAGGTAATATCCCTTCCCCTATATTTTATTACGCCGGAAGTAGGTTTATAAAGACGCATCATAGCACGGCAAAGAGTACTTTTACCGCAGCCAGTCTCTCCTACCAAACCGAGAGTTTCGCCTTCATAAACCGAAAGGCTTACACCGTTTAAGGCATGAACTACAGCCTTGCTGTACCTGCCCTGCGAAAACTCCTGTACTAAATTTTCAACTTCAAAAATAGGTTCTTTGCTCATTATATTTCCCTCGCTCTAAAACATCGGATTACATGATCCGTTTCAAATTCTTCAAGAACCGGATTATTGGCTCTGCAATAATCGGTAGCATAACTGCAGCGCTCTGCAAAACGGCAAGTAGCGGGATATGCACGAGGAGCCGGAACGCTTCCTTCAATATAGGGAAGACGGGTCTTAGGCTTTGAATCCAACTTAGGCATGGAAGCTATTAAGCCCCTTGTATAAGGATGCCTCGGATTTTTGAATATAGTCTCTACAGGTCCTGTTTCAACGATTTGACCTGCATACATAACGGCAACATGGTCGCTTACTTCGGCAACAACACCCATATCGTGGGTAATATAAATAACGCCCATATTGTTTTTTCGCTGTAATTCCTTTATTAGGGCCAAAATTTGAGCTTGAACGGTTACGTCCAAAGCTGTGGTCGGCTCATCTGCGATAAGAAGTTTAGGATGACCTGCCAGAGCCATGGCGATCATAACCCTCTGTCTCATTCCTCCGGATAACTGAAAAGGATAGTTATTAAGACGCTGTTCGGCAGAAGGAATTTCAACATCCTTTAAGTATTTAAGAATATGAGCCGGCATTTCTTCTTTCGTAATATCGGGTCTATGAAGTTCCAAAACTTCGCCAACCTGCTTTTTGACCATGTGAACGGGATTTAAAGCCGTCATAGGTTCTTGGAATATCATAGCAATTGAAGAACCACGAATCTGATACATTTCTTCGATAGGCAAATCAAGCAAATTACGGCCTTCAAATAATATCCTACCTTTCCTTATTTCACCGTAAGGATGCGGTAAAATTCTCATTATAGAAGATGCAGTAACACTCTTACCGCAGCCGGACTCTCCTACCAAGGAAATCGTCTGACCGGCTTTTATACTAAAATTTATCCTATCCAAAACCTCAACATATCCGGCATCAGTAACAAATCCGGCAGAAAGGTCTTCAACTCTAAGAAGCTCATCACTCATATAATTTCTCCAAAGTTTAATGACAGCCCTCAGCCTTCACAAGGAAGGCTAAGGCCGTCATATTTTTTTATGTCCGGTTTACCGGCTTATTCAACATATCTTGTACTGGGTTTCCAGATTTTCGGCTCAAAAGACTTGCCTTCGGCACGGGCCTTTTCAACCTCTTCTTTAACATCAGCATCAAACCAAGCATAGCTGTAGAATTCTTCACCGATTAAACCCTTAACGAATCTCATGTTACCCCATGCAGGGAACTTAATCCACTTCCATGCAGCTGTTCTATAAAAGTCTGTGTAATAGTTCGGGATTACAAGAGCTTCTTCGTGAACAAGGCGTTCAATCTTTTTATTGTTTTCGGCCTTTTCCGAAATAGGAACACTGTCATCGCTTTCAATAGCAAGCAAGGCTTCCATTTCATCACTCCAATATCCCCAAATATTATTGGTATCGGCTTTTTCGGCATTTTCTTTTGAATAGTACTGCCACTGTCTGGGCTGATAGTTATAAGACCATCTTAAAGAAACCATGTCATAGTCTTTTGCAAATACCTTGGGTATCCATCCCTGTTCCATAAGATTTAGGACGATCTCGACACCGGCTTTTTTAGCCTGCTCTTTGAGATAAGCAAACTGCTCATTTGATGTAGCACCGCCGTATAAGAGTTCAAAGCTGGCTCTTTTGCCTTCTTTGTTTACACGGATACCGTCGCTTCCGAGCTTATCATAGCCTGCTTCTGCGAGGAGTTCACCGGCTTTTACGGGATCAAAGTCGGGCTTGCGGATTGTATTGTCGTTAAAATTGTATCCTGCCCATTCTTGTCCGATACCGATATTGTGATATCGTTTATATTCGCCCTGCAAGATATTATCGATCATACCTTGAATGTCAAAAGCATAGTACATGGCTGTTCTAACCCTCTTATCTTTAAAGAAGTCGCTTGTAACATTCATAAACCAGCCTTGGGTTCCCTGTGTCGGAGTAAAGTTTCCGATCCAGCGGTCGATATAGCCGTTTGTTATGTTGGGCTGTGTTGCAGCATCGTTCCATTCCTTAGCACGTGTCAAACCGAAGAGGTCAAGTTCGCCCTTGTAGAAATATTCTTTTTCTACATCGGTACCGCCTGTGATGGTCTTGATTTCGATATAATCAAAGTTAGCCATGTTTTTAAAATATGGAAGAGAATCACCCCACCAGTCCTTTACCCTCTTAAATACAAGAAGTTCGCCCTTAACGGTTTTTTCTTCATCCAAAACATAGGGGCGGGTTGTGGGAGAATATTTCCAGTTAAAGTCGACATGCCAGTTTTTATAAAGCTGTCCGTTATTGAAGAATTTTTTGTTGTAGGCTACAAAGTTGGTATTATCGATAAGTTCGTATTTTGTAAGCTTATCGGATTCAAGCCACTTTATTGCAAGACAATAATCGTTGATCTTCTTAACTTCGAATTTGGCACCGTACTTATTGTAGAAAGGAGCATCTAAAAGGGGGTCATTCCACATCTGCCAAGCCCATACATAGTCATCGGCTGTACATGGTGTTCCGTCAGACCACTTGATTTCTTCGCGTAACTTGTAGTAAACGGTCTGATTATCGGCACCGAATGCCCAGTGAGAACAGAAAACGGGGTACCATTCTTTTGTCTCATCAGAACCCCACATTAGAGCTGAAGAACTAAACATATAGTCTCGTTGAGAGTGGTTACCCTGAGGGCCGATAAAGCGGTAGTTTTCGGCAAACTGGGATTCATTAAGGTGCAGAGTACCGCCCTTCTTTGTCTGCGGTGAGCCGAAGTCGGGCATATTTGCAGTAAGCCAAACTACCTCTTCGGGCAGACCTTCAACTTTAAGGTTTTTGTCTTCAATAACCTTAACGCTAAAATCGGGAAGTTTTTTAGCTTCTTCAGCTATTAGGTGTTCATATCGGGCAGAAGGACCCAATTTTGCCAAGTCGCCTTCTTTGGAGCAGCTTGAAAGAACAATAGCAAGTGCAACTAAAATAGTTCCAATCTTTACAAATCTTTTCATAAGATTCCTCCTAAATTTTTTTATATAATTAGCTTAAGAGGCCCGCAAGGGCACATCTTAAAACTATTTATAAACGGTATAGCGCTTAGGATCAAAGGCTTCTCGTAAACCTTCGCCTATAAACGTAATCAATATAAGAACAAAAACAAAGGCCGTAACGGTTGAGCTCAAAATCCAAGGAGCATCCTTATACATAGAAGTTCCCATACTCAACAATTCTCCCCAGCTCGGTGTAGGCGGACGTAAACCGTATCCCAGATAATCCAGACCGGTTAATGAAGAAATACCGCCCGATATTGCAAAGGGCAGAGCCGTAACAACTATAACTATGATATTAGGCAAAATATGGAGCATAACTATACGCATGGTGCTTGCACCCATTGATTTAGCGGCCAGTACATAATCTCTTTCTCTTTCACGATAGGTCATGGCACGGGCAGTCCATGTTTTACCCGACCAGCCGAATACCAGATAGACCAACAAGAGCCAGCCGAATGAAAGGTGGAAAATCGAACCTAGAATCATAACTATGTATAAGAAGGGTATTTGTTCCCATATTTCGATAAACCTTTGAAAAAGGGTATCAAACAGTCCTCCAATATAACCCATCAAAATACCGATTGTAATACCTATTAAGTATGTAATAAATACAAACAATAGAGAGAAGGACATACATATTCGGTAGGCATAGATCAAACGGGCCAAAATATCCCTTCCGATACTATCCGTACCTAAAAAGTGTTTGGTCTTAAAAGAAGGAGCAAGGGGAGGATACATTTCACCGCTTCGGCCCTTAGCAAACCTAATCCACGTATATTTGCCGTCGGGCTGGGCTAGTCCCTTTTCACTGCCTATTTTGTACCATGTATAATCTTTAGGATCTTCAGATTCAATCGAAGACTTTTTATTCCAAGCAATACCGAGATACTTTCTTTTAATTGAGGCAAAGTCCGAAAGACGGGCTTTTTCGGGATTTTCGGTAAATTTAACCCAAATATATCTTTTTGTTCCGTCTTCGTCTTGAGAAATTTTAATACCTTCAATTTCGGATACGTCAATCCACCTATATTCGGCAGCATCATCCGAAGGCATTTCGCCCGATTTGTCTAAGCCTATGCCCATAACGGGACAGTTAAGGTTGCTTAAAGACAGGGGAGCTGCGGTTGAGTCCGTTTCATAGGGATTATAAGGAACAGGGGGCATTATGAGCCATCCGCGTCCCGTTTCTTTTAAAACAGATTTGATAGCCCTATAATCGATTTCCAATTCATGATGAAGCTGTAAACCGAAATCTCTTGCATAAAGAACCTTTGAATATGTAGGAAAGTATAATTTTCCGTCGATTTTCATCAATATAGGGCGGTTATTTATAAAAAGCTCTGCAAAAAGTGAAAGAATGTAAGTTACCAAAATAAATATAAGAGAAATTCTTGCACGTTTGATCTGCTTGAACCTGTGCAAGCGCATTTTTGTAAGGGGGCTAAAAGCCGTTCTTTCTCTAAACAATCTCCACGAAGCTTTTAATTTAGCCAAAAAATCTTTGTTTGTATCTGCCTTATTCATACTTTACCTTCCAATTACTTTCCAAGTTTAATTCGCGGATCAACAAGTGATACTATAAAATCGCTTAATATGTTTGAAACCATTGAAACAAGAGAAGTTATAACAAGGGTTCCTAAAACAATAGCATAATCTCTTTCTTCCAAGGCCTTAAAACCTAAAAAGCCCATGCCGTTTATATTAAATATCTTCTCGATAAGGAAGGCACCTGCAAAGAAGATACCCAATATACCGCCGAGTCCTGCAGCTACAGGAATCATACTGTTTCTAAAAGCATGTTTCCAAAGAGCATCCCTAAAGGTTCTACCCTTTGCAACGGCTGTCTTAACATAGTCCGAGGCCATATTTTCCATGAGATAGTTTTTGGTGGCTATTGTAAGAGTCGCAAAGCTTCCCAAGGTATAGGCGACCATAGGCAGGAACATGTGCATAAAATTATCACCGAGCTTACCGAAAAACGAAAGTTCTGCATAGTTTCTGGAATACAAACCGCCTGAAGGGAAGATATTGAGCCTAAAAGAAAATACGGTAAGGATAATAATAGCTACAACATAGCTCGGTAAGGCATAGGTTATTATTATAATAAATGATGAAATGTTATCCGATACGGTTTTATGCTTAAGGGCCTTGGACATACCCAAGGGAATACAAACGGAATAGGTTAATATCAGCGAGATAAGACCGAAACGCAACGAAATAGGGATACGGGATCCGACCATATCTATGACCTTATCACCGTATTTGGTTGAACGGCCTAAGTCACCTCTAAGCACCTTACCCATCCATTGAACATAAGAAATATACCATGGTTTATCAAAACCGTAATAAGCTCTAAGCTCTTTTTCAATTTCCGCTTTGAGAGCACTGGTATTTTTTACGTCTTTGTTATTATTCTTACCCTCTTGACCGAAGATAAGCTGATTTAAGGTCTGCTCAACAGGACCACCGGGTACGGCACGTGTAATTGCAAAAACAACCAGAGTAATTCCTATATAAGGTAGGAATAATCAATAACGCACGCCTAACGAAATAGTTATTCATTATAAAGCTCCATAAAACCAAGATACTAAATATGCGACACAGCCTAACCGAATTATATCAGCTTGATTATCTTATATGAGGTAAGGGATATGCATACTTAGACATTTGGCATTTTAGCATAATGTAAAAAAAAAGTCTAGAGTATCAAGTAAAATTCCATAGGATAATTTGCAATAAGGGCAGCTAATAAACGGAGTCAATTTGATCAAGACTGACAAATGTCCCCTTTTTGCAGGTCAAGATATTTCCGCAAGAACATTCTCCGCAAATACCAACCCCGCACATCGTGTTCATCTCTAATGACATAAAAATCTGAGATTTGCGGACTCCCAATTTTAAAAGAATTTCGGAAGCCCTGCGCATAAAAATCATAGGCCCTACCAGATAGGCCGTAAAAAAGTCCTGCTTGCCCATCTTTTCGGCTTTTCCCTGAATCGGGAGGCCGGTATTTCCTTCAATATTGTCTTTTTGGAATTGGTTTAGCACCCTGCCGATAACACCCTTGTCGGCAACCTTTTTATAGGCGCCGCATTCAATAAGAATTTTTTCGATACCGTTGGGCTCCTTTTTTTTAATTTCTTCGGAAGTTCCCACATAGGTAGAGACTAAGGCTCCTTGCTTTTTTAAGCGTTTTGCAAGGGCAGGAAGGACTGCAATACCAGTTCCGCCTGCAATTAAAAGAGCATTTTCAGTTTTAGGAGGTTTTATTCCTTTGCCGTAAAGGCCCCGCATATAGATTGTATCTCCTGCTTTTAGCTCAAAAAGAGCTTCCGTAAAGGGGCCGCGTTTTTTTATGATAAGGCTTATAGGATCGGCTTCCGCAAGGGAAAAAGGCTTTTCGCCGGCTCCGGGAATCCATAAAAACACAAACTGCCCTGCTTCGAATTTACATTTCCCGTTTAGGGTAATTATAATGATATCTTCACTTTCTTTTTCGATTTTTACTATGGTCTTTGCTTCGTATTCCAAGGCCCTTTTTTTACGTAAAAAGGAAGAAGTTTTATCGGTTTCTTTACCGCGTATACAGTTTAGAGCATCCGAGGCAAGGTTTTGAAAAAAAGGTTTTAAATCGTCTTGTTCAAGCATGCCGCAGGCAGAACCTATACCTATTATATCGGCACCGGCCCTAACGAGTTCGGCAGCTTGAGCACCCGTCATAACGCCTCCCATTCCGATTATAGGAATTTCTTCTCCTACAGCCTTCCGTATTTGCCCGATACATTCCAAAGCCCTTGGGAAAACCCACGCACCGCTCATGCCGCCCTTTCCGCCAAGTTTATTTTGCAAGATGGGCTTTCCGGAATGGGGCTCAATGTAAACCTTGGGGCCTACGGTGTTGATAGCCGTTATGCCGTCTGCGCCTGCTTCGATTACGGCGGAAGCTATGGCTCCTATATCTTCTACATTGGGGGTAAGCTTTACAAAAATCGGCACGGCACAATCGGGGAGAGCTTTTTTTATGATTTTTACGTATTCCGCGGCAATCGCAGGGTCGCAGCCTATGGAAGCACCGAAGCCGGCCGAAGCATGGGGACATGAAAAGTTAAGCTCAAAGCAGTCGGCTAATTCTTCAAAGCCCTTTAAAAGGCTGATAAAATCTTCAGGGTTTGAGGCCGAAAGGGAAACATTTAAAATAGAATCGGTTTTCCATGAGGAGCGGAGCTCTTTTAGTTCTTTTACGGCCTGTTCCATTCCGCAGTTACGAAGACCGACGGAATTACCGAAACAGCCCAATTCGGGTTCACAAAGGATAGGTTCTCTATTTCCCGGATTGGGCAGCACCTGAAAGCTCTTTGTGGTTACAAGGCCGAAGCCAAGCTCATCGGCACAGTACCTTATCAAATTAGGCTTTGTAGAAAGAACACCCGACACGGTTGCAAGAACAGGAGCAGACCTTCCTTCCCTCGCGGCAAGCCCTGCATTTTTAATTTTTTGTATTATTTCTGCCTTACTTCTCATTCCCATTTCCTGCCGATTTTCTTATCTATTGATATTCATATAAAAAACGATACCGACCTGATAAAATTTAACTTGAGTTTTTTTATCGGTATCAAGAATCTTTGTTTGGTAAAAATCCGCCTCACCGCCGCCTTTATAAAGGGGCTTGGTTTGCCACTGAGCCAAAAGCATTATATTATAATCTTTTTTAATATTAAAATTAATGATGGGCCCGAAGGTAGTTAGGAATAGGTTTTCACCCCATACTTTATTATCGAGCCCTTTGGGAGAAGCAAACAGTTTTTTTTCTACATCTATTTTCATTGCAATTAAATCTAAAAATATAGGCATCTTATATCCTATAAGATATGAAGCCTGGTATTTCCATCCGTTACGGTTTTCTCCGGAATCGGCTTGATAAAGCCACGATGTTTCGGAATCTACACCGCTCATAGCCTTATAAAGCGCAGCTTGGTCTGTGCGGAAGACCACATGAGACCAGTCATTTGGAATTACGGCACCGAGGTCAAATTGAAAAGCCCCTCCAAAAGAAAAAGAATATATGGATTTACTGAAATTGAGCGGAATATAGTTTGATTTACCGGCATTATTTTTGTTTAAGGCAAGACCATACAAAGTCTTAATATTCCAACCTGATCCGACACGGGACTCGGTATAAAATTCCAAAAAAGCAATAGGCGTCCAAACAATGCCGAATTTTCCTTCAAAACTTATGGGACTCAATTCCGCCCCGATTTTAAAGTTGATATTATTATCTTTTGTCAAAGGATTATCAAACTGCATAAGCGGAACTTTAAAATTCTGAGTTACGCCTACCAAGGCTTGAGGCGGCCATGTAACAATAGCATTTATGGTTGTAGTATAGGCAACTTTTTTATTACTATAATGTTCTGAAGATTGACTTTTATGAGATTCTTCGTGGGCAGTCAAAGGTAAAAATAAAAACGAGCACAAAACGATACCGATAAAAAGTTTTTTCATAAAATGTAACTCCTATTTGTTAATCTTAAAGTTTTATGATTTTATCACATAGCAAGTATAGGGTCAAGATATTTTATAAAATCTTGTCAATCCATTTTAAAAGGCTTGCTTGACAGAATCGGAATTTACCATATAATATATCTATATGATACATTTAATTAAAGATATTTTAACCTCCGAACCGAAAGGCCAAGCAATCGATGTTTACGGCTGGGTTCGTACAAAGCGGGAAACCAAGAATTTGGTTTTTATCGAGATCAATGACGGCTCTTGTTTTGCCTCCATTCAGGCAACCTTTGACAGGGATACAGGTCTCGATAATAATACTGAAGCTCTTTTAAAAAAGGCCGGTACCGGAGTTTCGGTAAAGGTATCGGGCAATCTCGTTCCCTCCCCTGCGGCAGGGCAAAGAGTTGAGCTTCAGGCTAATAATATCCATATCTTCGGTGATGCTGATCAGGAAAAATATCCTTTACAAAAAAAGCGTCATAGCATGGAATTTTTAAGGGACATAGCTCACTTGAGGGCTCGTACCAATACCTTTGGAGCTGTTGCCCGTATAAGAAGCCAGATGGCCTATGCAATCCACACCTTTTTTCAGGAAAGAGGTTTTCAATATGTGCATACGCCGATTATTACCGGCTCGGACTGCGAGGGTGCAGGCGAAATGTTCCATGTTACAACCTTTGATATAGAAGAAACCGTAAAAAAAGCTCTAAAAGAAAAAAAGGATCCCGATTCTTTTAAAATAGATTATTCTCAAGATTTTTTCGGCAAGCAGGCTAACTTGACCGTTTCAGGCCAGCTTGAAGGAGAAACCTATGCGACAGCCCTTTCGCGCATTTACACATTCGGCCCGACTTTTAGAGCGGAAAACTCGAACACAAGCCGACACCTTGCAGAATTTTGGATGGTTGAGCCCGAAATGTCCTTTTTTACCATAAAAGAAAACATGGAGCTGGCAGAAGAATTTATCGTCTATCTTTTAAAATGGGCCTTGGAAAAGTGCAAAGAGGATCTGGAATTTTTTGATTCAAGGATCAAAAAAGGGCTTATCGAGATGCTCAAAAATGTTGTAAACACGCCCTTTACTCGTCTTACTTACACGGAAGCTATAGCCGAACTTGAAAAGCACATTGACCGCTTTGAGTTTAAACCCTACTGGGGCTGCGACCTCCAGAGCGAGCATGAAAGGTTTTTGACCGAAGAAGTTTATAAGGGGCCGGTAATTGTTACAAACTATCCCAAGGAGATTAAGTCCTTTTATATGAAGTTAAACGAGGACGGAAAAACGGTGCGGGCGATGGATGTGCTTGTACCGGGATTGGGCGAAATAATCGGGGGCTCGGAAAGGGAAGAAAATCTTGATATTTTGCAGGGCAGGATTAAGGAATTGGGTTTAAGAGAAGAAGACTATTGGTGGTACCTTGACCTCCGCCGATACGGTACGGTTCCTCATTCGGGATTCGGGCTCGGGTTTGAGAGGCTTCTCCTCTATGTTACGGGTATGGGAAACATAAGGGATGTTATCCCCTTCCCCAGAGCACCGAAATTAGCCGAGTTCTAATTTTTTAGTAAAAAATTTAAGACCTTAAAAAAATGAAGCACAGCACAAACGGAATTATAAAATTTATTTTTGTTCTCTTTGGGGCTGTGCTTTTTTGTGTATTGAGCCTTGCAGGCTTTATTTTTTTCCATGTTTCGGAATTAAAAAAAGCACAGCCTCTTGAGGTTTCACAAGAAGAAAAAACGGCAGCTCTTAAAACCTTTTACAGCCGGCATAAGATTAACAAGGAGTTTCCGCCCCTTAATTCCATAGAAAATTTTTTGCCCGTAAAATCATCATCTTCTAACATTGCCCCCTCGGCAAAAAAAATAGAATTACCTAAAATAGATGCCGAGTCCTACATTCTTATTCACGCAAACACCGGTACAATTTTAGCCGAATCCAATGCCGATAAAATAATCCCTCCGGCCTCCCTTACAAAGCTGGTAACAATTTATACCATGCTTCAAAAGCCTCAGTTTAAAGATTTGGAAAAGGTTGTTTTTCCGCCTGAGGAGGCTTGGGCAATTTTTCTGCCAAAAGGAGCGGCATGGATGGGCTTGGGAGAAAATCAAAGTTTAAGTATAGAAGAGCTGATAAGGGGAATGGCGGTTTGCTCGGGGAATGATGCAGCCCTTGCGGCGGCCCTGCTTACGGAAGGAAGTATTGAAAAGTTTACGCTTAAAATGAACGAGGCCGTTAAAACGATGGGCTTAAAATCCACCCGCTTTGAAGATTCTTCGGGCTTAAGCGAAAAAAATCAAACCACGGCAAGGGACTTTGCCTTATTTTCCCTCCATTATTTAAAACAATATCCCGAAAACTTAAAAAAGTTTCATTCGGTAAATGAGATAAGCTATCCCCAAAAACACAATATTCTTATCAAAAAAAACTCCGACGGTTTAAAGGATTTTCAAATTAAGCCTGCCACCAATACCCTCCTAAAAAAAATAGAAGGCTGTGACGGTTTAAAAACAGGTTTTATTTACGAGTCCGGTTTTAATATTTCGCTTACGGCTCAAAAAAACGGAGAGCGTTTTATTGCGGTCATCCTCGGCGGTCACGGCAAAAACTTTACCGAAGGAATTTTTAAGCGGGAGCAAAATTCCATAAAGCTTATGAATTTTGCATTCGACAATTTTAAAAGTTTTGACATAAGGGAGCACAACAAAATTAAAAGAAGTGTAAGCGTTCTAAGTTCAAACCTAAATGTAAAAACTTCAGCCTTTATGCCTCTCCTCGCCGATGAGGACTTTTCGCAAGACTATCTTACGGTTTTTAAAAACGATGAGAGGCATATAGAACAAGTTATAATTTTACCTGATGTAATAAGGGCGCCTCTTTTTGCAGGACAGCAAATCGGCCGTATAGAATATAGAATTAAAGATTCAGACATTGTGCTAAAAACCATTCCTCTTATCTGTCCGCTCGATATAAAAGAAGGTTCATCTTTTAGAAAATTTATAGACGGCTTTTATCGATTTTTTTAATATTTACCATTTTTTAAAATAATCCGTATAAATATAATGAGGAGTTAACTCGAGGTTTATCCCCGACACAGAAGCCGGGAATAAACCGAATTATAAATTAGCGCATTACCAATTTCTAAAACTCCACAATCGTACCGAAGTCTTTCCAGCCTTCTGCGGCTTGGTAGAGTGCTTTGGAGCCGGCGGGGACGCGGAGCCTTGCAGATGCGATGGGCGTGTTTTCAAACACGTGCTGGCCTGCCGTAATAGCCGGCGGATTTGCCGCTTTGCACGTTACCGTCTTCAGTTTAGGATCGCTAGACAAGACATAAAAGTCCATTATGGTAAGCGTTGAGGGGAGCTCGACCGACGTCAATTCAGGGCAGTTCGAAAGAACGTACCAGTTAAGAACTTTTATGTTTTCCGGTACAACCATCGAGCTCACTTTTAAGCCTCTAATTGAAATGCCGCCGATATATTTCAGCGAAGACGGCAGGTTAAGTGTTACAAGGTTGGGACAGCCGTAAAACACATATCTATCGATATCCTTTAAGCCGTCCGGCAGCGTAACGGAAGTCAGTGCGTCAATGTCTCTAAAAGAGTTCTCTTCCAATTCTATTACGCCTGAAGGAACGGTGTAAGAAGCACCCGGTTTGCCTTTCGGGTACCAGAGGAGTTCGGTTTTATCTTTGGTAAAGATAACGCCGTCTTGGGAAGAAAGGTAGGCATTATCGGATGCGACCGTCGTTTTTAGCCAAAAAATTTTCGAGCCTCTAAAGCGGCTACACGGTGCAGGTCAAACTTTGTCTCAAAAATGTACTGCACCGCATCTACGCATTTGTGCTTTGGCAGGTGCGCCGTTACGGGCGGCTTACGCTGCGCCCTCCACTGCTTACCCGCCTACGCACAAATGCGTGAACTCAAGGGCGCCAAGCCAGCCGGAAGCCAACACTGTTGTACCCGCTGCCAGGACTGCAGTCGCCCCGAAAGCCTACAGTGCAGTCGTTCCTGTCGCCGCACCAGCTGGTGCTGTTCCAGCAGCCGCCGCGTATGACGCGCTTAGTACCCGACGCTGCCCCGGTCGGGTCGGTAACCTCTCCTGTTCCTATGCTGTCATACCGGTCAAAACACCATTCCCAAACATTTCCCGCCATGTCAAATAGACCAAGAGCATTCTCCCTTTTTCCTCCTACCGGATGGGTTTTATCGCCTGCATTACCCTTATACCACGCAACAGCTCCTGCTTCTTTGGCATCATACCACCAATTCGCTTTTGCTCCGCTTGCACTGTCCAGCTTGGTAAGCCATACATCTCCGTATTGTGCCGCATTTGTGTTGTCGCTTCCCTGACAGCGGGCTGCATATTCCCACTCGGCTTCGGTCGGAAGTCTAAAGCCTTTTTTATTCATATCGGCGTATGCAGCATCGCAAGCAGTTCCATCCGTTGCATCTTTTAATACCGTAGGATCGCTATCGCTTTTACGGTATACGCATTCGGCTTCGGAGCTATATATCATTTGAGTATACGCATTACACCACACTATGCAGTCCCTCCAGTCTACCATCGTTACAGGATGATTTTTATTTGTTGTAGGAGGCTTGCCGATATTTGCATAGTTAGGCCAAATACCTCCACCGCCTGTGCCGTCCCAGCCTTCAAGTCCCTTGTTTGCAAAGCTGTAGCCTTTACTTTCTGCCCATGTACGCACAGAATGCCATAACTCATACGTTACCTCTGTCTTGCCCAGCTTGTAGGGGCTTAATTTTACCTTGCGGCCGGCACGGAATACGCCTTTCAAATAATCGTCAGTTTCGGTCGGGAGGTAGTTAGGGTCAACGCCTACGATGCCGTTTGCAGGCGGGGTTATTTCTGGAAAGTCATAGCTCGGCGGTGTGGGCACAGTTCCTCCTCCGCTTGATCCGCCGGAATCTGAACTGTTGCTTCCCGATGCCTGTTTGCAGCTGGTAAAAAGCAGCCCTACTGCCAAAAGTGCGGCTGTGATGAGCACCGCGGCTCCCGTTTTTCTCAAGGCGTGTGCCTTGTGTTTTGTTTTAAACTTTGTCATACAATCCTCCTATCAAAGTTAATTTTTAATTTAACCGCTGAGTACGCCAAGGACGCAAAGAGGTTTAAGAGAGTCTTTGTAATGGAATCCTTAATAATCCTTTGCGAAGTTGAGCGAAGCTCAAGGCTTGGCGAGCGTTGCGGTTTTTTATGTGAGTAAATTTGTTTGTGTTTGATTGTAAATTTATTTAGGCATGGGAAGGCCTCAGCTGCGAGGCTGCGAGGCTGCGAGGCTGCGAGGCTGCGAGGCTGCGAGGCTGCGAGGCTGCGAATTTTGACCGATACTTTATATCGTGTCAAGTGTTTTTCACAACTTTTTGCATTTTTTTGCTGAGAATGTTTGTAACTGCGGGCAGTGTGTTTTTCTGTCATTAGTGTACAGTATAACACGGTTTTGTGCGGGTTTCAACCTTTCTTTTAAAAATATACGGGCATCTTCTGCGTTGCTTCAAAAAAAACAATCTTCGACGTATCAGTACCGCCAGGATGGCGGTGGCTCCAAGCAAAATCGAGTTCGCACTGCGAACTCGCAGCTAAAGAATGAACACGGACGTTCATTCTTTAGCGTGCCTGCGGGTGTTTTTTTCTTGCGCCTTGAATCTGCTCCGGCTGATTCTTATAGAGCTTTTATTTCTTCAACGGAAAGCCCTGTAACCTTTGAAATTAAGTCAATGCCAAGATTTTCATATCTCATCAGCTTTGCCGTTTCAAGAGCTTTTTTGTATACTCCATCGGCAATACCCTGTTCAATTCCTTCGGCAAAAGCTATTTGTCTTTCTTCAGCTCTCTGTACTGCGATGTCTGCATCGTAATCATATTCGGCTACTAACATGTTTATTACCTCCCGTGATTTTCGCTGTAAATATTCTTTTAAGATTCCTTTTTCTATACATATTTTTACCGCATTTGTAAAACCTTTTTCGCTGTCGAGTTGGGTTTGCTTTCTTACCTCTTCAACAAAGAGGCTGTATTCTTCAAGCGGTTTGCAGGCTGCTAAAACTTTATTTGCTTTGTCCGTGTTGATATTGAGAACTCGCACCGTCAACTCCAGCGGCATTTGTTCAGGTTTTGTAATAAAGGCATCGGAAAGTTTTAGAACCGTAGTTTCAGGGTAGTCTTCCTTGCCATTATAGAAAACATAGAATTCAGGCGTGGGGATTTTTGACAGTTTTCTTAAATACCGATCAGTCGGTGCTTGCAGTTTTTCGTATAGCCTAGCTATGTATTCTAAAAAGCGTAGGGGCATATTTTCGTTTATAGTTGATTGATGTTCTGCCAACACAATGATTTTACCGTCTACAAGGCAGGAAACATCATTGATTATGTTCATGTACATAACATTATCGAGCCTTATATTTTCGACCGGAGACGAAAGCGGAAGATTCGTGCCGTGCAGAGCATTATACAACGACAAAAAATTCTCTTTTGCTTTTTCGTCCTCACTGAAAAGGTCGACAAACACCGAGTCCTTATATTTTCTGTTTGAAGTACTCATAGTCATCCCCTCATTGATTGTATTATACCACAACTTCCTCAATTTTGTAAGAGCTGTTTTTTTATTTAACCGCAAAGATGCTAAGGGCGCAAAGGAAATTTAAGGATGTTTTGATAACGCATTCTTTAATTTACCCTTCGCGTCCCTTGCGGGCTTCGCTGTTTTATTCGGTGTAATTTAATCGCATTGATTTCCGTGGTTGTTTCCCCGCCTTCGTTTTCAGCCAAACGTATGAAAATGGAAAAACCGGATATGGCTTTAATTAAGAAGGGGTAACATGGCTTTCCGAAATCGAAAAATTATAGTTTTATAAAAAGTAGTAAATCTTTCAAATAATACATACAATATAATTGATGATAGACTATAAAAATTCGTCCAATACGGACAAACCCGATATGAGGGAAAGGCTTTTAGAGTACGGGCCTCAAAACTTAAGCGACTCCGATTTGGTGGCCATTCTTTTACGGACAGGCATTAAGGACAAGCCTGTAAAAGAATTGGCCGATGATATTATTCTGCACATCGATAGAGCAAGGCCTGAAAAAATTGAGGGCTATCTGCGTTCTATCCGCGGGATGGGAGATTCAAAGATTTCAACGGTTCTTGCTGCCATGGAATTGGGAAGGAGGTATTATGACAACAAGAACCGCACGATTTCACACCCGACCGATGTAGTTCCTCTTTTACAGCACTATGCAGATAGGGATAGGGAGCATTTTATCTGCGTCTCGTTAAACGGAGCAAACGAAATTATTGCAACCCGTGTTGTGAGCGTCGGCACTATCAATAGAACAATCGTGCATCCTCGTGAAGTGTATTCAGACCCTTTAAAGGACAGGGCTGCTGCAATAATTGCTGCCCATAATCATCCTTCGGGAAATCTGGAGCCCTCAAGTGAAGACATGGAATTGACAAAACGCATTTACGAGGCCGGAAAAATTTTAGGTATCAAGCTTTTGGATCACATAATCTTAGTCCCTAACGGAAATTTTTTCAGCTTTGTCCAAAGCGGAACGAGGTTTGATATTTAAAAGGCTACTTAATCAAAAAAGAGGCAGAGGCCGATCACTTCTTTACAACCTCCCTCTTTTAGAGCCGCTGCACAAAAGTTAAGGGTCGCGCCCGTGGTCATAACATCGTCTAAGATTATGAGCTTTTCCGGTAAGGCGGTTTTTAAATCTTCCGATTTTGAAAAAGATTTTTGCCTTTTTAAAAAAATCTTTCCTTTTAGATTGCTTGCACGCCTTTCGCGGGAAAGACTTTTTTGTGAAGCCCCGTCCATTCGTTTTAAACAACGCAATATTGGAAGATTATAAATCTGTTCCAAATAAAGGGACAAATCTTCTATTTGATCCCAGCCCTTGGTTTTAATCTTTTTAGGACGGGGCGGAACCGGCACCATAGGAACGTTTTGAAGTTCAGGCATCCCTTCGATAAAGGAAGCAATGGCAGAAGCATAAATTTCCGCAAAGCCCCTCATGTTTTGATTTTTCCATAAGCGTAAAAGCTCTCCTCCCCTGCCCTTGTAAGGATAAATGGTGTAAACCTTTTTGAGAAAATCGGATTGAACGGAAAGCGGTTTTGCACAATCTTCCTTTTTGCTCTTTTCCCTTTCTTCTGTTCTTAAATTTTCTTTTTCTCTTAATTTAGCCCTGCAGTCCGTGCAAAGCTCTTTTTCGGAAATTAAAATTTTTCCGCAAGATGAACAAAACTTTTCAGGATTTTTAAGCCGGAACAAAACAGGTTCGGTAATTTCTTTTTGTAAACATTTGCTGCACAATGGAATACCCGTTCCCGTTTCTTCCCCGCAAAAGAAACAAACTTGCGGACAAATTATTCGGGCATAAATATTCCGCAGATAAGTCAAAGCTCTTAGTTTAATTCTTTTTATCATGATAATACTCCTCATTAGTATTATCATAATTTTATAAATCTTTTAGTAATTTTTAAAAAATAATTTATAAAAAGTTTACATTACTTCCATAAACGGAATGAGTACCAAGTTCATTGCATTTTGAAGCACTATTTTTGTAGCCCTTGCCAATTCCATTCTTGTATAAGAAAGGTCGGCATCTTCTCCTGAAAGAATGGGGCAATCGCGGTAGAAGCGGCTGAATGCTTTTGAAAGCTCATAAAGATAGGCCGTAAGGGCACTCGGGTCTTTACGCAAAGCAGAGCGTTCAACCTGTTCGGGGAAGTCTTCTAATGTCTTTAACAGTTCCCATTCGGATTCATTTGTCAAAAGGGAAGCATTGAGTTTTCCGTCCTTTAACTTTTCTTTGCCTTCGGCTGTTTCGGCCTTTCTTAAAATAGAAGAAATTCTAGCACCCATGTATTGAAGATAGGGACCCGTGTTTCCTGTAAAGGAAAGGGACTCTTTAGGATTAAAAAGCATATCTTTTTTGGGGCTTACCTGTAAAAGAAAATAATGCAGGGCTCCGACGGCAATGTTCTCGGCTGCAACTGCGGCGTCACCCACTTCCTTTTCTCTTCCGTTTTCTTCAATCTTTTTTAAGGCTTCATCTTGAAGAGAATTGATAAGATCATCGGCATCCACAACCGTACCTTCGCGGCTTTTCATTTTTCCTTCAGGCAGGTTTACCATTCCGTAAGAAAGATGATAGAGGTCGTCAGCCCATTCGAAGCCGAGCTGTTTTAAAACATAAAAAAGCACCTTAAAGTGATATTCCTGTTCGTTTCCTACAACATAGATCATCTGATTAAAGGGCCAATCCTTGTGGCGGGAAATTGCCGTGCCTATGTCCTGCGTCATATAAAGAGAAGTTCCATCGCTTCTAAGCAATACTTTTTTATCGAGCTTGATGGGAGCGAGGTCAACCCAAACGGAACCGTCCTCTTCCTTATAAAAAACTCCGGCCTCCAAACCTTTTAATATCTGATCCTTTCCTTTTAAATAGGTTTCACTTTCAAAATAAAGTTTGTCGAAAGAGATGCCTGTTCTCTTGTAGGTTTCCTTAATACCTTCTATCGCCCAACCGTTCATCTTCTTCCAAAGCCCGATTAGTTCCTTGTTTTCTCCGGCTTCCCAATCCAAAAGCATCTGCTTTGCTTCGGCCTCTGCCTTTTCGGGATTTTCCTGACTGTATTTATGGAAAGCAACATACATGTCTCCGACAAAACGGTCGGACTTTATATTTTCACTTTCGGGAGTTTTTCCTTCGCCGAATTTTTGATAGGCTATCATGGACTTACAGATATGAACGCCCCGATCGTTTATAATGTTTACCTTAAAAACATCGGCCCCGCAAAATTTTAAAATACGCGAAATACTTTCACCCAAGGCATCGTTACGCAGATGGCCGAGGTGGAGGGGCTTATTTGTATTCGGGCTCGAAAACTCGATCATAATTCTTTTGCCTGAAAGAGAAGAAGTTTTTCCGTAGTTTTCTTTTTCCTTTAGAACCTTATCCAAAACATTCGAGGCTAAATCCCCTTTGGCAAGAAAGACATTTAAATAAGGCCCGATCGCCTTAGGCATTCCGTATTTTTTTATATCCTCGTTTTCTAAAAGACGGGCACAAACATCGGAAGCAATCTTTGCAGGAGAGGATTTAAAGCTCTTTGCAAATGTAAAAAGAGGAAAGGCCACATCCCCCATTTCGGGATTAGGAGGTGTTTCTATATTTATTTGTTCAGGTAAAATCTTATCGCATGTTTCGGGAGCTATCCCGTTTAAGGTGTCGGCAATAATTTTTTGCCACGTAGTTTTAATATCTTCCATAATAAGCGGATTATAACAGATTTTTTGAAAGTTTTCAATCGGACTTGAGCGGTTAAATTAAGCGGTAAAAAAAATCAACGGCCGTTTTTTTTATTATTTATTTTTTCAACGGCAAAAGCATAAAGAGGCCCGCCAATCAACAAAACTATGGGAATGGCTAGCAAATACCAGTCATATCCATAAAATTTTTGCACACGAAGATAATGAATAAGACTTAGTATTATTATAAATGATAGTGACCATAATAAGCCTTTCTTAACATATAAAAAATATTTTTTCATATAAACTCCTCTTTTCCAAAACCATACTAAAATTTTAAGAATTATGCAATAAGACGAATTTCTTGCGGTTAAATTAAACACCGATCGAAATAAACCGCAGTGAGCGCCAAGCGTTGAGCTAACGCCCAACTTTGCAAAGGGAAAAGATTATTAAGAAAAACCGCAGGTTTGTCTTAATGACAATCCATGCCTCTAACTTAGGGGAGATTTTTAAGAGGGGAGCTAAAAAATGTACATCCTGTACATTTTTTAGCTTTCGAGTTTTAGACTTACGTCTAAAACATCGTAAGATTAAATCAGCGAACATCCTGTTCGCTCCCCCTCTTAAATGGCGTTTTGAAAAGATGAGGGGTTATAGGGGAGAAGAAAAACTTTTGCTCCATCAAAAGTTTGTCCTCTCCCCTAATTTGTCTTTTCCCCTAACTTTCTTATTTCTTCCAAGCAAGTCTCTAAGGCATCCTTACCAGGGAGATTATAAATATCGGGGGCTATGCCTACTTCGTCTGAACAATATCCTTCAGAATTTAAACCGTACAAGGGATCGAATTTTATAAGTAGTCCGCTTTTCGGAAGCATCATATAAATCGGTGAATATCGGCCGTTATGTCCCAAGCCCCCTGTATTAGAGCCTACAAGGGTCGCAAACCCCGAAGCCTTACACAAACCCGCAAGCCTATCAGCGGCCGAGGCTGTTTTTCCGCTTATCAATAACCAATATCTCCTATCCTTGGGCGGAGCATATCCGGGAGCCAGCTCTTGAAAACTGGCAGCATCTTCTTCATAAAGAGCTATAGTATTTTTTTTAGTGTTTGCATTTTTTATATTGGGCACTTCTTTTATATCTATTTGATTGTTTTTAAATGAGGGATTAAGCTCGGTATATTTATTTTTAGAGCATAAAAAATATATTCTTTGCCGGATATTTCTGCCAATATTATTATAACTCAAAATATCACTGTCATAACATTCAACACTTCCCCCGCCGTTATGGGATACATCTATTATTATGTGTTTATATTTTTCGGTATCTAAGAAAAACTTTTTCATATCCTTTTTATACTGTATATACTCTTTTGCATAGCCTCTTTTCCTAAAAGAATCAATTCTTACATAAGCAATCTTTCCTTCTTCGATTATTTTTATATCGACCTTAACCATTCTTGCATCGCTGCCGATTAAAGAATTAACGGAATACGAAGGCTTGACTCTATAAAAAGAGTTCATTAAATCTACATCGTATAACTTAAAATAGGAATCGGAAACAGTCATACCATATTCATGATCTCTCATAGATGCAGGATAAAGATGACCTGTAAAATAGCGGGAAGTGATATCTTCACAAAGTTTTGCATAAAAAGATATATATGAGTTTTGACTATATCTAGGAGATGAAGATTTTATTTCTTTGTAACCTTCTTCTTTTATTTTTTTTAAATCGGCCCCTTTTCTTTCGCATACTTCGGTAAAAGGATATTCGTTATAAATAAAATCCCAAAAAGCTTCGTAATCGGTTTCGGACTCTTCAAGACTTATAAAACCTGATATTTTATACCGATTTTTTGAGATAACAATTGTACATATTACAAAGGCGGCTAAGAATAAACATTTTATAACTGTAAATATACGAGATTTTTTCACAAAGCGCTCCTAATTAAACAGGCTTAATATAATTGTATCATAGTTTTATAATAAGTCAAGTATTCGCATTGCGGTTAAATTACCCTCTAAATCGGCAAAAAAATTTTAACTTGAGGCAATGCGGACTCTTGCATAAAAACATCAAAAATGCTAAAATATCGCACAATTTAAATGAGGTGAAAAATGATTAGAGGCGGAGATATAGCTAAGGGCACGGTTTTGCTCAATAAGGGAACTCCCTATTTAGTTGTTGAGAGGGAATTTGTCAACCCCGGAAAGGGTGCGGCCTTTGCCCGTGTTAAAATGAAAAATCTAAGAGACGGTTCCGTTTTAATGCAGACCATCAAAACTGCAGACACCGTTGAAGATGCAGTAGTAGATACCCACAAGTGTCAGTATCAGTACAAAGACGGAGACCAGTTTATGTTCATGGATACGGAAAGTTTTGAATCCATTTCCGTACCTGCCGAAACAATAGGCGACAAGGAACATTATCTAAGAGAAGGCGATGAATACGATATTCTCATCTGGGAAAATGAACCTATCGATGTAAGGATTCCCACAAAGATGATTTTTATTGTAGAGCAAAGCGAAAACTATATAAAGGGAGATACCGTTTCGGGAGCAACAAAACCCATAGTTACCGAAACAGGTCTTGTAGTTCGTGTTCCCCTATTTATTAAACAGGGCGAAAAAATTCTCGTAAACACCGAAACTAACGAATATCAGGAAAGAGTTAACAGCTAACCTTTACGGAAAAGGACGGTAATTACGGGGCCAAGCCATAATTACCGTCTTATTAAATGAAGCTTAAGCTACTACGGAAGCTGCTTCCGAAAGCTCATGAATATAGCCTGTGCGGACGCACATATCAAAAAGATCCTTTTCTATAAAATCTTCACTTACCTTTTGATAACCCTCTTTATCCATACAAATACGCAGGATGTATCCGGCATCTGTTTCTTGCAAAATAGAACAATATGAGGCATCGCCTTGAGTAGTTTTTATTGAATATAATTTCATACTTTCCCTCCGTATAGTACTATTTTCGGTATACAAAACGATACCTTTAGGATATAATAACTCCCATGTATACCGATGCCCATGTTCATATTTTAGATACGATAGAAGAATTAAATTCTCAAAATATAGAAAATTCGATTTTAAAGACCTTTGATAAGGATATATTTTTTTGTGCTTCTGCAAATGAGGCCGGCCGTTTTGAAATTCAAGAAAAAATATGCAGGGAAAATTCCGAACATTTTATTCTTTCTTTCGGCATACATCCTCAATGCCCGATAGAAGACGAGATTCCATATTTAGAAAAACTTTTAACCGAAAAAAGAATAGCCGCCATTGGGGAATGCGGATTCGACCTCTTTGACGAACACTATCGAAGCACATTAGAAGCTCAAAAAAAAGTATGGAAGACCCAACTTGCTTTTGCCCAAAAATCTAATCTTCCCATAGTTGTACACTGCCGAAAAGGAATGCACCTCATATTCGATGATGTAAAAACTCTAAAAAAAATAAATGCGGTTATCTTTCACGGATGGGCGGGCTCCGTAACCGAAGCAAGATCATTTCTAAAAAAAGGAGTAAATGCCTATTTTTGTATCGGTAAGGGCCTGCTCCGAGGACAAAAAGCTCAGCTTGAAACGGCTGCAACTTTAGAAGAGGATAGAATTTTAACCGAAACCGACGCCCCATACATGAGTCTAAAAGAAGAAAAATTTTCACTTCCTACGGATATAAAAAAAGTGTTTTCAGTTCTTGCAGAATTAAGGGCGCAATCCGAGGGACTTTTAAACTATGATGGAAAAACTTATAAAAATTATGCGGAAGAATTAAAAGATTCAATCTTTGAAAATTTAAAAAAAGCATATAATATCCGTTTTGACGGCAATTGATTTTTTTTTAATCTTATTCTAAAATAAACCCTATGAAACAATTTATAAAAATTTTTATGGGAGGAGATGTTTGCGGCAACTTAGGTCTTGAAACCTTACAAAAACATTTGCCCTTAATAATAAAAAAAGAAAAAATAGATTTTTGTGTGGTAAACGGAGAAAACACGTCCCACGGTGTGGGAATAAAAGACGATCAGACGGAATCCTTTTTTAAGGCAGGCGTTGATATTATAACCGGCGGAAATCATACTCTGGAAAGGTTTGAAATCCGTATGAATTTCGGCAAGGACAAAAGAGTTTTGCGGCCTCATAATTTTCCATTTGCGCAAGGTTCAGGTCTCGCCCTTATCGAAAAAAACGGAATCAAATACAGCGTAATAAATCTTCAAGGAAGAGAAAACATGAGGGCTATCGATTGTCCATTCCAGTCCATTGATTTTCTTTTCTCTTCGCAAAATGAAAATAATTTATCCGAGTCGATTAACATCATAGACTTTCATGCGGAATCCACAATGGAAAAAGAAGCTCTGGCCTTCTACGTTGACGGCAGGGTTTCTGTTTTTGCAGGAACTCATACTCATACTCAAACGGCGGACGAAAGAATCTTACCGAACGGCACAGCCTATATTACCGACCTCGGAATGATCGGCGCCAAGGAGTCCGTAATCGGAGGAAGTCCTTTTACCGCGATTACAAGAACAAAGAGTCAGGTACCTCAGCGTGTAGAAGTGCTTGAAGACGGAGTTGCAATATTTTGCGGTTTAGTTGCGGAGATAGACACCGAAACAAAAAAAGCCGTTTCGGTAAAAAGAATTCAAATCAGCTCATAGACCTAACAACTTCTTAACTCTTTAAAAATCTACCTTTCCTGAAATTCCTGCATTTATATTGAGCAAAAAAGAATTCGATGTTGTAGAAGCACCTTCCAATTCTGCAAATATTTTTATCTCGCCATGAGAGCCTATCTTTGTAGATTGCAAATGCTTAAAAGAAAACTTATAGTTAAGTTTTGGTAAACTTTTATTTTGCGAGAACTCCACAGAAAGTCTTTCTTCCCTGCTGTCGGACAGAGGTATTTTTGAAAAAGTTTCTATTATCAAACGGGGAAGAGATGTTCCACCTTTGTAAGAAAAAATCAAGCTGAATTTTTCTTTCCATTCATCCGTTAAAAATTTTTGCATACCTATTTTTGAAGCCGTATATAAAAATTCGTTTTCAAAACCCAATCTATTATTTGAGTTAAAGAAAAAATAAAGGCTATGATTTGAATTAAAGTTAAATTTAAAAAAGTCTTTTCCAAACAAAAAGCCGAATTTATAAAGCCGATTTAATTCATCTTCATCATAAAAATTAAACCAACTAAAATAACCGTATTTACCTGAAATATTTAAAGCCGTATACCTAAAAGAAAAATCAAGTCCGTATATATTGCTTTGTCCGGAATTTAATTGAGAAGACTGTACTAATCTTGATACAGCCGTACCGAATTCCAAGGGAGTATATACATCTTTAATAGTCCCGCTTATCAACCTTGAAAGGTTAAACCCGTAAGAATTAAAGAAGCTGTAAAATAAGTTTTTATTCTCGGTTTGAATCTGACTGTTTATTTTTTGGTCAAACATATCATAAAAAAACGGTTTTGAAAAAAGCCAATATTGTTCGCCTAGGCCTGTAAACAAAGAATTCAAATCCAAGGCATAGGATTCAAGTTTTTCAGCTTCTATAGCTTTTTTCTCTTTTGTAATTGTCCTTTTTATAATAGGTGAAAAAAACATTTTACCGGTATTAAATGGTATGGAAATTTCAATACCCGTTTCATCACCGGATCCTTTTTGTTTTTTATTTTGAAAATTCGTTTTTGAAAAAGCTTCAAAATTTAAACCCGATAACCTAATACCTGTTTTATCTTCTTCATTTGCAAAATAATTGAATAAAAACTTTATATCTGCGGTTCTGTTTTCGGCATTTTTTTCACCCGGCGAATACATATCGATTAAGCTTTTTTTCCATGCCTCATCATAAGATAAAGATGAAGGATTAAAAATAGTTTTATATTTTTGTCCCACTGAAAAATTTATCTGAGTATATATTGTTCCGAATTTTGCCTGAGGAATAATAGGTGCAATTGATGTAAATATTTTTTGAGAAGTATAGTCTTTATTGTAATCAATAGCGGTAATATAATTTACATCTATATATTTTTGAAAATCTATTTTACATTCACGCCTTAATATAGAATCATATATGTTAACAAAAAAATCTTCTGAAGCACTAAAAAAATAAATCGGTATTATTACGGAATGACCGTAACTTTCAATAATATTCAATCCCGATTTTTTTGATAAAAAGTCAGCCTTTAAAGATATCAAGCCTGCCAATTTTATCTTCCAAATATCAAGAGTGGCATTAGTTTTTGTATGAAGATTTAAAGATGTTTTATTGCTTATAAAATTTTCTTCAAAATTAAACAAAAGATTAGAAAAAATAGGCACATCATTTTTAGAATATAAAGACCCGGCAAAACTATAATTAAAATATGCTTTGTTTTGAAAAGAGTAAATTTGTTCTCTTGCCTTTTTATTACGATCAACATCGGCTTCAAAGCCTACGGCTGTTCCCGTTTTTATTTTTTGATTCTGATAATCTATACCGCTTGAAAGTTTATATATATCAATAGGATTAGTTTTATTCGTATTTTCCCAATCGCCGGAACCTGCAAAAAAGATATCCAAACCTTTAACCGGCTTCCAATGTGCTCCTGCTGCAAACCTTGTAGTACCGGAATCCGAATATGTCAAACCTTCCTTCCATTGAATTTCTATAATATCATTTGAAAAAACAGGTTCATTTATTGTCAAAGTATGATTAGATTCATTATAAGAAAAATTAAATATCCTTATTTTATTTTTTAAAACACGAATACTTCCCGGAATAGCCGTATCCGGCAAAATAAAACCCGCCGTTGGCGTATAATTTTTACATAATATTTGTAAACTTAGATCGGTTTCATCGGAATTGTCAGGAAGATATATCTTATAATCCGTCTTGCGGAAAGGAAACATTTGTTGGGGATTAACAAAATCATAATCCTTGCTTGAATCCAAAACCTGAACAAATTGTAACTTTTGAAAACCGCTTAAAAAATTATCGGTTGTTTCTATATTCGCAGTAAAATCATTATTGACGCTCTGATTATGCGTATCAACAACGGATATGGAGGAATCGCCTTTGACTTGAGGTTCATTATACCGCGATGCAATTTCAAAGGGCGAAAATTTTTTCTCTTTTAAAATCAAACAATCTTTACCAAAAATATTTTTTTTATAACCGATAACATTAGAAAGAATAGAAGAAACCACTTCAGTTACCGCAGGAATAGAGCCCAAGATTGAAAAATAGGTTTTGACATTATTTAAATGCTTATTTGCAGGATTGTTCACATCAGCAGGATTGCTCTCTAAATCAAAATAATTTATAGCCACTCCTTCGGGGTAAGATTTTTTCAACGATAAAACTTTTAAACGAGGGTCGACTGAAAATTCATCGGGACTTAACGGCCGCCATTGTGCTCCTGCAAAATCTTTAACAAAAACCAAGACGGGTTTTCCATATAGGCTATCTACAGGTATATAAAAATGTCTCGCTCTTTGCCAAGCATTAATCGAGATTTTATTTTCTATAACTTCCGTACTGCCGTAATATGTTTTTGAATTATATTCGGAGCTTTCATATCTTAGCATAACATCGGCATTCCATTTATCCCCTGCAAAAGTCCCCATGATACCGGGACTTATGAACTTACCGCCTCCCGTATTTATATACCCATAATTAAGCGGGAATTTTATATTACTGTTACCCGCACGAATATGTTTTATAGGAGAATCTTCTTTTCCAAAATAACCTAAGGCTAAAGTACTTTTTTTATAATCATCTTTATAAAGAGTTTCAAAATAAAATGCATTGTTCAATAACAGCAATAACGATAAATTGGCTTTTTGTTTAAATACGCCTTGAAAAGAATTTACTTTTGCATAACCGTCAAAAAATTCAAAGCTTGAAAGTCCTAAAAATTCAAGATCCCAAAATCCGTCCAAAAAAAGAACAGTATTTTCTTTATCGAAATTTTTAAAATATTGACCGGCCTTATTTTCTCCTGTTCTATTCTTAATTAAATCAATACCGAAATCTACATTCGGGTTTTCATCATTTTCAAAACCGTGGACAAAGCTTAACAAAAAAATACAGAACGCAATTGAAAATATTTTTTTCATTCAAGGCCATCCTTATCTTTTTTTAAAAGACGCGCAGGCTTTAAAATATTCTTTCCCTCTTTTTTTGTAAGGGTATACATAGTTTCTTCAATCTTTCTTTTTTTTACATTCTTTTCGCTGTAAAATAATTCTGTTTGTGCTTCGGGAATATCGGATTCAATATTCATGATGCATAAGCCCAGCAGCCTTATGGGCGTTTTATTATCGAATTTTTTGTAAAAAAGCTCTCTTGCCCGCTCAAACAAATCCTGAGTATCGTTGACAACAGCTCCTGTCGATTGAACTGAAACAGTAGTAAAATCATTATAGCGTATTTTCACTGAAACGGTTTTCCCTTTTACCTTCTCATCAAATATTCTATACATAAGCTCAGATGCAAGATAAAACATAACATCATCTATCTCAGCATGAGAAAATAAATCATGCTCAAAAGTTCGTTCCGTACTTATCGAATGAGATTTGACATCGTCGCTAAAAACATCATAAAGCTCCCCCCGTACAGCCTGAAATAAAAAACTGCCGGATGCATTTCCTAAAATACTCTGTAAAAGATGTTCGCTTGAATTAAAAATTTGGGGCACGCTAGTCAAACCTGCGGCAATAAGTCTTTCCCGCGTTTTCCCCCCTACTCCCCATACATCCTTTAAGGGAAGACTTTTCATAAAATCAATTTCTTCACCGGCCTTTACAATAAAAAGCCCGTCAGGCTTTGAGCGTCCGGATGCTATCTTTGCAATATATTTATTTTGAGCACAGCCCACAGAAACGGTTAAACCCGTTTCTTCTTTTATAGTCTTTTTTAATAGAAGTGCGGAATTTTTAGGAGTGCCGAATATTTTTTCCATTCCCGTCATATTTAAAAATGCTTCATCCACAGAAATTTGTTTTATTTCGGGAGTAAAATCTTTAAAAATAGACATAACTTCTTTTGATTTTTCATGATAACGATCCATGCGGCCTCTTAAAAATATACCGCTTGGACAAAGTTTTCTAGCCTGTAAAATAGGCATCGCTGAATGAACTCCAAATTTTCTGGCCTCATAGGAACAAGTTGAAACAACACCTCTTTCAGATTGACCGCCGACAATTACAGGTTTACCCATATACTCCGGATTATCAAGCTGTTCAACGGAAGCAAAAAAGGCATCGATATCAACATGAAAAAAAACTTTTTCTGTCGCCATCTTAAGACTCCGCTTTAGGCAGCAAATCAAATTCTTTTATAACATGAAAAATGATTTTTTTATTCTTTAAATTATCGTTTAAAAATTCAAAATCAGGATTTAGCGGATTGTCATAAAACCATGCAAGAATTTGTACATGCAATACGGCATTTTTCTCTCCCGAAAATTTTATAGAAAAAGGTTCCGTCAAGTTAATAGGCGAAATAAATTCAGCTTTTTTCCCTTCATCTGATTTTTTAAAATCCATATTTGCTTCATAAACAGGGAACCCGTCACTGCGGCTTATAATAACCTGTATAACTGCTGCTTTAATAAGCGGATTTATATTCACTTCGCCTATAATACGCTCAAGATAATTTTGTGTACCGGCCTGAACTTTTATAAAATCATCTTCCTTAATATCTGATAATCGATAAAGCTCGTTATCGTCATCTATTATTTCGGTTTTATTTTTTATATCGGAAATAAAAGAGATATATTGATGACCATTTTCAATATTATATAAAATAAATTCCTTTTTATTTTTTTGGTGCAAAAATGACGGATAAATTAAAATCAAACCAATAAAAACACAGGTAAACAACGTTATCGACCCTATAATCTTAAGATGCATATATTTTATCTCAGGCCGTTCTTCTTTTAACTGCATAAGTAACCGTATAAACATTAACATATATGGTAGAATAAACATTGCAGCCAAAGTATTATTCGCATAAAATAAAATATCAATAAGATTGTCTTTAATAAATAGCACATCCCAAAAATAATAAACCAACAATAAGATATTTAAAATAAGGAAGAGTATTTGAGCGAATAG
This sequence comes from Treponema denticola ATCC 35405, assembly GCF_000008185.1. Lineage (NCBI taxonomy): Bacteria > Pseudomonadati > Spirochaetota > Spirochaetia > Treponematales > Treponemataceae > Treponema > Treponema denticola. The sequence goes on along the minus strand of NC_002967.9, from coordinate 985,217 downwards.
TCTTTTAAAATGATAAGAAAAAAAAGATAAAATATAAATTTCCAATACTATAATTGCCAATGATAAATCTACTCTCGAAAAAATAAATATATTAAAAAAACAAGCGATACTTGCCAAGTACCCATAGATAAAAATATTATTGGGCAGTTTTAAATATCTGTTTACATATGCAAATAAAGAGACTATTATAATGGAAAATAATATTTTTAATAAAATAGCCGTGACAGGCAGAAATTTAATAGAATCTTGAAAACCGAATTTAATAGAAAATAAAAGGGTTGTAAGATATTCCCCCATGTATAGGGCAAATAAACTAATTATAAAAAAGAAAACAGGAACCCGCCATAAAAGCAGAAGATCTCTTATATTCTTTTCTCTTCTTTTGTCGAATAAAAAACTGAATATAAAAATATAAAAAAGGCCTAATAAGGTTACTCCTATTACTAAAAGCACTAATGTTTTTTCACTTATAATTCTAAGACCGAAAAAATTTTTTATATTATAGTGTTTATCCCATTCCGATGAAATCCCTTGGGTGTAAGTATTTATTAAAGAGAGTAAAACAGGGTGTATATCGGCTCCATAAGATATTTTTATCGCAGGGATATCTTCTTTTAAATACTCTGCCAGCATATTATCACTGATAATACCAAGACGATAAAGGATAATATTATTATATTTAAAACCGACGGGAATATTCTGCTTTTGTAAAATATCCTGTAAATCTTTTAACATCCATGGAGGTGAAGTCTTTTTTACAGCTCCTACACTTAATACGGCTCTATCGGAAGGACCATCCGATAAAACGAACACAAGGCGTGATTTACTTTCATTTATTTTTGAAATAAGTTTTTTTGTGTTTTGAGATTCTATTATATTGATACTTTCAGGCAGATCAGGAAAATCATTATCGGTAATTGCAATTATAACACGTATTTGGAGAGGCAACTCCTTTACTTCTTTTGCAAAATTTTCTAAAAGTTCTGTAGAAAAGGTTGACTCATTATTTTGGTTCCTTGCAGCAGTAAAAACAATGACATTTTCACTTTTAGGGCCCAGCTCATAAATTGTATTTTCTGAATATACAGTCTGCAAGAAAAAAAATAATAAAATTAAAAAAAAAGTCCTTTTCAATTTGTAATCCCTTATGAGTTTAAGTCTTTTTCGGATAAAATCTTTCCTGTCTTAAACCAAGTTTCTATTTTACGATAAGAATTATTTATGCGTCTTATTATCATATTGGCTTCAGCCTGCTTTGCAGGCGAGCTTTGAACATCAGGATGATGCTTTTTTATTAAGCGCTTCCATGATCTTTTACATTCATCAAGAGGCACTCCCGATAAAACATTTAAAACGGCAAAATCTTCTATAAGTTCAGGAGGAACAGGAATTCTTAAAGCCTCTTTATTTACTTTAGGCGGCGGCCGCCTCTCCATCCGTCCTCCAATTGTACGGTAGCGTCCGGTTGATCTTTGAGCAGCCGCTTCAAAAGGATCGTCATCAGAGGTAAGAGCATCCCGTAAAATATTTCCCATATCATTATAATAGTTTTTACTCATATCTTATTTCCTTGTAAGAAAATCTTCCATTAACAATCCTTCACCGGACTTAACGGCTCTTTGTAAAACGGCTCCGATAAAACTATCGAACATCTCAGGAGCCTCCCCCGGCGATAAAATTTTTTCCGTTCTTAAAACGGCAATATCCTTATCGGTTATTACATCTCCCTTTTTTAAATCGTTAAGATAATGAATAGACCTATTTGTGCGTCCGTAGTTTTTAGTTTCAGCCGGACTCAATTTTTTTTCTCCCGATCCTATAACTTCGTTTATAAGCTCAATAGAATAGTTTAATTTTGTTAAACCCTCTATAATTTCATCATAAGTTTTTTTTGAAAAGGAATTTAAGGCGGAGCACATTTTTTTAAACATATCAGGTTCTAAGGCAACAGGATCATCCAAGCCTTCTTCTTTACGGGAAAGACAGATATGTTTTTCTATTATAAAACCGCCTGCTGCGAGCGTTAAGGCCGGAACTAAAATCGGATCTAAAGAATGATCACTTACTCCGCATGCAATACCGAAGATACGGCTCAAGTTTTTTATTACCGAAACATTGTATTCCTTTTCGGGTGCAGGATAAGATGTAATACAGTGAAGCAGGGCCAGAGGCAAATCCTTATTTTCAGAACGTAAAAAACTGACAGCCTTTTCAATATCTTTTAAAATGGAAACCCCGCTCGATAAAATCATAGGGATATTAAAACCAGCGCAGTATTTTAAAAGCTGTACATAATTAAGTTCTGGTGAAGCTATTTTTATAAAATCGGGTTTTAATGCGGCAAGTTCCTCAGCAGATCTAAATCCGAAGGGGCTGGCCGAAAACAAAAGTTTTTTTGATCGGCTGTATTCGGCAAGCTCTTTGTAAAAGCTTACAGGAAGTTCCAAACTTTTAAAACGATCATATAGAGGAATTTTCCCCGTAGGCAAATCCACATAGCCCGTGTTCGGATGAAGAATTTCATCGGCATAAACAATTTGAAATTTTACAGCCTTTGCTCCGGCTTCAGCAGCCACATCTATTAAATTCCTTGCTTTTTGAATAGATCCGTTATGACTTGTTCCTATTTCGGCAATCGTAAGAGGATTTTCTACTGAAAAAATTTCCGAACCGAGTTTAAAGTATCCGTATTTCCCGCACATAATATGGAAAATATTACATCAAATCTTAAAAAAAAACAAGGGAGCCGATATGCTAAAATGCCGGCATATTAAAAAAATATTAAGAAAGCTTTATTTTTTCTCGACGGATAAAAATACCTTATTCGGCAGGCAGGCATTCCAATCACCGTGATTTTTTAATTTCGGAGCCGTTATACAGGTTTTATTCGAGCAAGTTGAGCTGACAACAAAGGCTTCATTGTTTTCGATCCTGATACTTACAGGCCCTGTTTCACCCTCAACAACAAAAGATATATCCGTATCCATAGGGTATATCCAATCTCCTTTTGGTGTCCGCACCGATAGATAAAGAGTAGAGCTGTCTGCCGAATATATAAAAAGAGCTGTCGAAGTTATAAATACAATAATTACAGCAAGCATTATAACATCAAAAAGCCTAATTCTTTTAAAAAACTTTTTCATATTTTAGCCTTTTAGCAGTTTTTTTGGTCATGCGCCTACGGTTCAAAAAGCCGGAAAGTCCTTTTTGGAAAAATTCAAGAAGCTCTTTTTTATTATTCATAGTTATGGAATATCCCATTTGAATTTGTGAGAGCGGATCCGAAAAGTCATGAGAAACTGTGTCGGTATCAATATCAAGGATATGGGTTGGAGTATTGCATACACTATAATCGGATCTTATCGCAGCCACTTCCAAACATCTTGTTAAAACTGAAATTGAAGAATCCAGATCATCATTATTTATCGTCTTAAAAGTCCCAAGCGTTACAGCCAAGATATTTTTAAAACCTTTCTCCTTGGCAATCCAAACAGGCGTATTGTTTTTTACACAACCGTCTACAAAAAGTTTTCCGTTATAATTAAACGGAGCAAAAAAACCGGGATAGGAGTATGAAGCTCGCATCGCATCAGCCAAAAAGCCCTTATCAAAAACTACTTCATTCCCTTCACATAAATCGGTTGCATTACAATAGAAAGGAATCTTAAGCTGATCAAAGGTTTGATAACAGGAAAGTTTTTTAAAAAGAGTTAAGCTCCGTTCACCGGAGTCTGCTCCCTGATGAGAAATTAAATTGTTTAAACTTGCACCTATTTGTAAAAACCTTGTCAGCTTAGTCAGCCCAAAACCAAAATGCGATACATCAAGATAATCTGTCAATTCAAAATTTTTTGAAAAGAAAGAAATCATCTCATCTACGGTCATGCCTGAAGCATAGAGCCCGCCGATAATTGCTCCCATGGAACATCCGACAATACAATCAGGAAGCGGATATTCCAATTCTTCAAGAGCTTTAAACATTCCTATGTAGGCAAGGCCCTTTGCGCCTCCGCCCGATAAAACCAATGCCCATTTCATAATATAATTATATCTATATTTTAAAATTTATACTAGAGGAACCTTTATAATAAAGCGGCAATCTTATCGGGATAGTCCGTTATAATCGAATCCAAACCTGTGCTTAAAACTTGGGCATAGTCCGTTTGGATTGAGCCGAACCAAGCATTGACCCTAAGACCTTCATTATGAAGCTCATCTACGAATTCTTTTGTAAGCCTATATGCAGGGGGATGATAACATTCTACACCGTACTTCTTTAAATAAGCGGCCGGATGTAAATCCCAAGAGTCAACCAAAAAGCCGCATACAAGAGAAGAATCTATCTTTTTCATTCTCAAAACACTTTCATGATTAAAAGAAGAAATAATACATTTGTCTTGCAGATTATATTTTTTTAAAAGAGCATATACCTTTTTTTCTATTCCAGGATATTCAAAGACACCTGTCTTTAATTCGATGTTGGAAATAATATCCTTATTCTTTATAAAATCAAAATACTCCTCAAGAGAAGGAATCTTTTCATCCAAATGTTTTATTCCACTTGCAGCTTCCGAACTTTTAAAATTTGCTGCAGCATTTATCTTTTTTAAATCTGCAAAGGAAAAATCTTTTACAAGACCTGAAGCATTACAGGTTCTATCCAATGCTTCATCATGAATGATAACGGGCACACCGTCGGAAGAAAGATGAACATCAAACTCTATACCGTCAACACCTAATTCTACTGCTTTAGAAAAAGCAAGCATCGTGTTTTCAGGATACTTACTTCTGAAACCTCTGTGGGCAAAATTAAGAACCTTTCTCATACTACCAACCTCCCGAGGCACCGCCTCCGCCGAAGCTGCCGCCTCCTCCTGAAAATCCTCCTCCCGAAAAACCGCGGCCTGACGATCTTCCTATTGAACCGCCAAAAAAGGAACCTCTTGAAGATGATCTTCCGTTAAAAGAACGCCCCGCTCTGCCGCTTCGGGAAAGCAAGTAGAATATCCAAAAAAGCCCGCCCGGAGAAAATTTTGAAATCATAAGATAGACAAAAAGAAAAAACAATAAGGCTTGCGGGAATCCGCCTTCATCATCTTCATCTGAGACAGCGATTTCTTTTAATAGGCTTTCGTCTTCTGAGGCATAAGCCGCCATGGCCTTAATCCCGTCATAGATTCCTTCACCGTAATTACCCGAACGGAATTGAGGAGCGATAAAGTTTCGGATGATTTGGCCGCTTCTTGAATCGGTTAGATTTTCTTCAAGTCCGTAACCTACTTCAATACGAAGCTTTTTATCCTTAACTGCAACCACCAAAAGAGCGCCTGAGTCTTTTTCTTTATCACCCAACTTCCATTCTTCGGCAACCTGCATAGAATAATCTTCGATAGATTCGCCTTCTAAGGACGGAATTATCAGAACCGCTATTTGCACTTTAGACTTTTGATCCAAATCCAAAAGAAAATTTTCTATTTTTTCGAATTCACTCCTCGAAAGAATTCCGGCCTTGTCAACTACAGGACCGGAAAGCGAAGGAACGGCTAAGCCGAAAAAATTAAAATTATAAAAGATAAAAAAACATAAAACAATTATCTTTTTTAAGATTTTATCTTTTTGCATACTCTTTAAAAGTTGACTTTAGGAGCGGTCGATGCTTGATCATCAGCCTTAAAATAAGCCTTTTCTCTAAAGCCGTTCATATTTGCAATAATGGAACGCGGGAATTGTCTTATATAAACATTGTATGATTGAACGGCTTCGTTATATCTTTTGCGTTCAACGGCAATACGGTTTTCCGTTCCTTCAAGCTGGGTTTGTAAATCCATAAAGTTTTGATTTGCCTTAAGTTCAGGATAGTTTTCGGTAATAACCAACAAACGCTGTAAGGCTGCACCAAGTTCGCTTTGAGCCTGTTGAAATTTTTCAAATGATTCCGGATTATTTAAAACCTCATCGGAAACCTGCATAACACCGCCGGCCTTTGACCTTGCTTCTGCGATATCCGTAAACACCTTAGCTTCATGGCTTGCATAGCCCTTTACAGTATTTACCAAGTTAGGAATTAAATCAAAACGTCTTTGATAAACATTTTCTACCTGACTCCATGCAGACTTTACACCTTCTTCTGCTTTAACAATAGAATTATATGTTCCTACAAAAAAATTATATAAGCTGAAAGCCAAAACAAGAACGACAGCCACAATAATCAATCCGATTTTTAAACCCTTACCCATAACGCCTCCATAAATGCTAAAATAAGTTATATTTAATTTAACAAATTACGGATAAAAAAACAAGCCCTTGAGTTTTTCAGTTTATTTTTTTCTAACGGAAGGCGCTGCAATAAAAAATATAAGGGCAACAATGTAAGGAACAGACAATAGAATACCCGATGGAATTTTAACGGCACCCTGCATGATATTTACAGCGTATTCAGCTGAAGAAAAAAGCAAGACAGCGAGAGTGCATAAAAGAGGATTTTTATTTCCTAAAAAAATTGCAGCTAAGGCAGTCCATCCTCTTCCCGCACTTATATTCGGAGTATAGGCGGCAAGACGGAACACAAGGGTCGATCCTGAACAAGCTGCAAAAAAACCTGCGATGGTCCATGAAAATATTTTATAATTATTGGGATTTATTCCGTGAGCAATTAGTACGTCGGGAGCCTCACCTGAATATTTTAAGCTGATTCCCTTGGAGCTGTATTTTAACAGCACAAAGATTACAATGGCCAAAATTAAGCCGGCAAAAAACGGATTAAGGTTATTTACGGGAACAAGATGGGAGGAGGCTTCAAAGTCTTCAAAGGAAAGCACTCCGCCTTTTTTTAAAAAGAGTTCCGATGCCCAAGGCACAAAGCCGGCTGCAAAGAGGTTTAAAGAAAGGCCGGTTAAAAAAGAATTTGCCCTTGTTTTAACGGTAAACAATGCAAGCAAATAAAGAATAAGAGAAGTTAAAAGAACGGAAACTATAAAACCCAAAAAGGGATTGCCGCTTATTATAGTTATAAGAGCACAAAAAAATGCAGACAAGATAACGGCGCCTTCCATAAAAACGGCAAGGGAACCTGCATATTCGGTAAGGAGAGCTCCCAAAACCAAAAACAAAAGAGGAGCCGACATTTTTAAGATGACTAATGCGGCTTCAATCATATTCCCTTCCTTTTTAAAAGAAGCGTCTTTATCCGTGAAATATCTTTACTTAATCCTAAAGTAAAGCGTAGGCTCAACAGGTTTGCAGAAATAAAAAGAAAAACTACGGCCTGTAAAAATACAGCCGTATCAAAAACCAATGAGCCGGACATTACTGCGGCATCGGAAGCGCTTTGTATCCATGAGTATAAGAAGGCGGCAGGAATAATTGCAAAGAAACTATTTTTTGCAATTAAGGCTATCGCAAGGGCAGCCCATCCCATTCCTGAAGAAAAAGAAAGATGACAAATATACCAAGTTCCTGTAATTGCAAAAAATCCGGTTAAGCCGTGAAGCCCTGCAGAAATACCCATTCCTGCAAGAGGCGGAGCATAAACCGAAAAACCTGCAAACTTGGAAAACTCAGGAGCCGTTCCCGAAAGCCGCAAGCGGTACCCCCACTTTGTTTTAGTAAAAAAAAGAATAAAAAACAAAACCAAAATAATCGAAAACACAAAGGAAATATTTAACGATGACGGAGGCAAAAAACTTTTAAGCTCAAAAATTTCTGCTATTGGAGGCAGGGCAAGTAAATTTCCCGATGTATCCCGCAGAGGATTACCGATAAGATAGTTTACGACAGGCAATATAGCTGCAGAAATTAAAAAAGAAGTTAAAAGCTCATCGGCATTAAATTTAATTTTTAAAAATCCTGAAACAAGACCGATTAAGCCCGAAGCAAAAAAAACGATTAATCCTGTAAGAGCAAGTTGTATTACTGGCTCCGTCCAAGTATTTTGTAAAAGTATTCCGGTCAAAAGCCCTGCAAAATATATTTGTCCCTCCCCGCCCAAATTAAAACAGCCGCACTTAAAAGCAAATAAAGAACCTGAAGCAGCAAACAACAAAAGAGAAGTTTTGTTCAGCATGTTTCCAAAATACCAAACGGAAGAAAAAGGTTTTAAAAAAAATTCGGATAAGGCTTCTTTAGGATTTTGAGAACCCAGAGAAATAAAGATAATTATTACCAGAGTGCCGAGAAAAAATGCCGCTACCGAACTTAAAAATTTATACCTTCTCAATTTTCTTTTCCTAAAAAATAAACGGCATCAAAAGCGTTTTTATAAGAAGCCGTATCAAATTCTTTTGTTAATATTATAATGGTTCTCCCCTGCTCGGCAAGAGCCCTAAACTTATTCATAAGAAGCTCCGTGCTCAAAAGGTCCAAGCCCCATGCAGGTTCTGCAGCTATTATGATTTCAGGATTTTCAGCAAGACAGCGGGACAATATCAGACGCTGGAGCTGTCCGCCTGAAAGCGTATCCGCTAAACGGTTTTTATCGGCAGCTATATTTTCAGCCTTCAATAACGATAAAATAAATTCATCGGATTTTTTTTTATCAAAAAAATTATTTTTAAAGCGGTAACAATTTAAAACTTCTTCGATTGAAAGATTTACATCAGCACCGCGTAAATTTCTATCCGAAGGAATAAAACCTATTTTATTTTTTAAAAGAAGGGATGGAGTAATTTTTTCGCAGCTAAAAACTTTTTTTTCCGTTTCAGGATTTTCAATTACTATGTTTCCGGTATGGAACCTATTACTCATACCGGTCTTCTTACCCATAGCCATTCCCGAAAGAATATCCTCCAAGTATTCGATACCGCTGTTAGGAAAGCCTACAAGTCCGGTAATCTTTCCGCGTTCAGCTTTAACCTGAAAATTTTTTATTTCGGAACCGAATCCCGAATTAAAAGAAACACAAAATTCAAAACCGCAACCGGAATCCGATTTGTTTTCTTCCATATTCTTATCATGGGATTTTTCTTTTTCGCTCTTTAAAAATTTATCTCCTGAAAATATTTGTTTTTTTATAAAAAGCTCGGCTTCATCATCGGTTCCCAAATCTTCAGTTAAAAAAGAGCCCTGCATTTTTCCGTTTTTTAAAACCGAAATCCTATCTGCAAAGTTTAGGGCTTCTTCGACCTTATGAGTAATTAAAATAACGCCTATTTTTTCTTCCGCACATGTTTTTTTTAATACTGAAAAAAAAGTTTGCCGCTCTTTATCCGTAAAAACGGAAGCAGGTTCATCTAAAATTAAAAATTGCGGATTAGTATAAAGGGCTGAAAACATTGCAGTATAAAATCTTTTATCTGCGGATAGATTTTTTATCTTGGCATTTAAATCCAAATCCAAATTCCATTTGGATTTTAAACTTTCTATTTTTTGTTTTTCGGCATGAAGATTTATAAACGATAAGAAGCCTCTGTGTTTTGTCCCTATCATTATGTTTTCAAAAACGCTTGCATTTGCGGCAAGGCGGGGACGCTGATGAACAATCGCAACGCCCGCATTTAAAGCATCATTCGGGGAATTAAAATTAAAAACCTTATTCGCTATTTTTATTGAACCCTGCGTCGGAGAAAGAAGACCCGAAAAAATATTTACCAAGGTAGATTTTCCGGCTCCGTTTTCTCCGAGGAGGGCATGAACTTCGGAAGTGTAAAATTCTATGTTCACATTAGTTAAAGCGGCATTTTTATAGACCTCGCCGGTTTGATTATTTTCCGTTTCATAGATCTTATAAATACCGCTTAACTCGGCCGTAGTCTTTTTCACTTAACAAAATCCGATTTTAAAATTTATTTTACCGACAAGTCCAAAGAACCGTCAACTATTTTCTTTAAAATTTCATCTTGTTGTTTTCTGATTTCTTCGGGAACTGTTTGAATATAAATCTCATCATCCGAAACAAAATTTACATAACCTTCTTTGATACCTAGGGTAGAAGCTGTTCCTTCCTGTAATTTTCCGTCGATGAAGTTCAAAATTTGCTCGTATGCAAGTTTTTTTTGTTTCATTTCGGAACTTGAAATTACATAGCCTTTCGCTTTTGCATAACCGTTATCGTCAAACCATGAAACATAAAAACCCAACTCCTTGGCAGCCGCAAGAACACCTTGATTTGCACCGCCCGAAATAGGCATAATTACATCCGCTCCGTTTTTATACATTGCACGGGCAAGCTCGGCTCCCTTCGCTGCATCATACCAGTTTCCTACAATTTTAAAATCGACTGTAAATTCGGGATCGACGGCCTTAGCTCCCTCAATAAAGGCAGGTAAAATTATATTCATCATTGCAGGGTATTCTTGTCCTGCTATGAGTCCGATTTTCTTTTCGGGATTTGCAAATTCCATCTTGCTTAAACTTACCAAGGCAGAAATATGTCCCGCTATATAAGCCTGCTCTCTTTGATTGTATCTAAAGGTAGTAATCATAGGATTTCCTTCAGAGTATGCATCCAAGAGCAAAAATTTTTGATTGGGGAATTGCTTAGAAATAGGAGCTGCGATACCGGGCATAGCGGGATTGGAAGAAACAATCAAATCATATTTTCCGTCCACGGCCAGAGAAGTAAGTTTTGTTCCCCATTCCGCCTGATTGGTTCCGGCTTCTAAAATCTTTAAACTTACTTTTTTGCCGTTTCCGATTGCAGAAGCAACGGCTTCCTCTACGCCGGAAGACAACATATCATAGACAGGACTTTCAGCCCTGACACCGGGAACAAAAACCGCAATAGCGATTTCTTTTTCTTTTTGCAGATTTTCAGTTTTTGCACATGAAAAAACAGCTAAAAGAAAAGAAGCAAATAAAATAAAATTAATAATCTTTCTCATGGCTGACAATATAGCAAAAAAAAGAGAGGAATTCAAGATGGGAAGATTATTTTATAATCCGTTTACCTACGCCCTCAAATATAAATATAAGATCTTTATCATTGTAAATATCAAAATACACACCTTTCCTATCAGGCATCCGTAAATTCCTTAAAAGTTTTTGACTCGCATGTCCATAGTTCTCCGTAAGGTTTCAATCGCTGTCCGGGGGAGATAGTTAAGCTGTGAATAAATGCAAACCTCTACTTTCATTTCATCATTTATCTCAATTCAATAATTTTTTGTAAAAATATTGTCAAATTGTATATTCGATTTTATACAACAATTTAATAAAATATTTTACGTGTCTCTTCCTTTATAAAATTACCATTGATATCATATAAGTCAGAAGTATATGTATCAACAACTTCTAACATATAATTTATTTTCATAAAATAATGTCTTTTACCTTCATGCGTTATATGGAACCATATCATAAAATTAGGATCATCAGGTCTGCTTACATCACTTATAAAGTGCAAAGTAATATTATCAACTTCATAGTAATGACAGGATATTACTCCACGTTTTGGAGGTTGTTGATACACAAGATAATATATAGTTTCAAGAATATCACGAAAATCAGGATCATAATTAACTTCTGACCATCCATTCGACTTCATATATTTTTTAAAATTTTCATATTTTTTTCTTTGGGAAAATGTAGAGCATGAAATAATCATAAATCCTAACACAACAATTAATAGCAAACTAAATTTCTTTCTCACTTTTTTATCTCCCATATTATTTATACCTGTAACTATAATAAAAACTCAAAATCACATCTCAATTTTATTTAATATTTAAATTGTTTTAATTTTTATTCTCTCCTATAAAAATATACAATCCCCATATAATAAAAATCCGGCAAGGCTTTGATAAACCATGCCGGTTAAAAGTCTATATCCTTTTATTTTTTTATCAGGTTTGCAAAGGTTGCCATACCTGCATAGCGGGCGTTGTAGCCGAGCTCATCTTCAATCCTCATAAGCTGGTTATACTTTGCAATGCGGTCGCTGCGGCTCATTGAACCGGTTTTAATTTGTCCGGTTTCAAGGGCAACAGCCAAGTCTGCAATAAAGGCATCTTCGGTCTCGCCTGAGCGGTGCGAAATAACCGCAGTGTAGCCGGCCTTTTGAGCCATTCTTACGGCATCGATTGTTTCGGTAACGGTTCCGATTTGGTTGAGCTTTATCAAAATAGAATTGCAGGCTCCTTCTTCAATACCGCGGGCAAGCCGTTTTGTGTTTGTTACAAAAAAGTCGTCACCCACAATCTGAATTTGATTTCCCAATTCCTTTGTCATCTTTGCATAGCCTTCCCAATCGTTTTGATCGAGCGGGTCTTCAATAGAAACAATCGGATATTTGCTTATCCAATCTTTAAACAGGTCAACCATCTCGTCGGCATTTAAAATTTTAGAAGGCTCCGACTTCCAGAACTTGTAACCCTTTCTGTCTCCAGCATCAAAGAGCTCTGAAGAAGCGCAGTCCAAAGCTATCACCACATCCTTTCCGGGTTTGTAGCCTGCTTTTTCGATAGCCTTCATTATATAATCCAAGGCTTGAACATTTTCAATATTGGGAGCAAAACCGCCCTCATCGCCTACAGCCGTAACATGGCCTTCCTTCTTTAGAATATCCTTTAAGGCATGGAAAACCTCGGCAGTCATTCTTATGCCTTCACGGATTGACGGAGCACCGACGGGCATAATCATATACTCCTGAAAATCTATCTTATTGTCGGAGTGGCGGCCGCCGTTTATGATATTAGCCATGGGAACCGGCATCTGCATTGCATGAACGCCTCCCAAATAGCGGTAAAGCGGCAAACCTAAACTGTCGGCAGCGGCACGGGCTACAGCCATCGAAACACCGAGCATAGCATTTGCTCCGAGCTTGGATTTATTTTCGGTGCCGTCAAGATTGATAAGCATATTATCTATTTCGGCCTGATCCAAAGCATCAGCCCCGTCAAGTTCTTCGGCAATAACCGTATTAACTTGGTCAACAGCCTTTAAAACACCCTTTCCCATGTAGCGGCTTTTATCGCCGTCCCTCATTTCCAAAGCTTCATATTCTCCCGTAGAAGCTCCCGAAGGAACACAGGCCCGGCCGTAGCTAAAATCGCTTAACTGAACCTCAACCTCTACAGTAGGATTTCCCCGCGAATCCAAAATCTCGCGGCCTTCAATATAAATAATATCAGACATATTAACCCCCTTAAGATAAGCCGATATTTAATTTTACTCTTATTCCAAAATAAAATCAAGGTCGAAAATGTTTATTCAAATCCAAGTTTTTTATACACAATTCATGATATCCCTCACCGTTTTCAAAAGAAAAGGGGGTGAAAATCCGAGGTCAAATAAAAAAAATATTCTCTTACAAAATTGCTGCAAGTGTGATATAATACAACCAATGAGGAAACAGTTATGAGTACTTCAAACAGAAAATACAAAGATTCAGTATTTGTAGACCTTTTTAGTGAAGACGAAAGGGCTAAGGAGAATTTTTTATCTCTTTACAATGCTTTGCATGGTACAAATCTACCGATGTCTTGTCCTGTAGAAAATATAAGGCTCGATAATGTTATGTATATGAACATAATCAACGATGTTTCCTGCCTTGTAGATGGTAAAATTATTATTCTTGCTGAACACCAGTCTACAATAAACGAGAATATGCCTTTGCGTTTTTTAGAATATATAGCAAGGCTCTATGAAAAACTGCAAGCACCTACAGACAGGTATTTAAAAAAGCTATCTAAAATACCTACGCCTGAGTTCTATGTCTTTTATAACGGCAAGGAAGACTACCCTGAAACTACAGCTCTAAAATTATCTGATGCCTTTATTACAAAACCTAAACAAGCGCCGTTGGAACTGACAGTACAGGTTTTAAACATCAATACGGATAAGGCAAACAAAATTCTAACGGCGTGTAAACCGCTCGAAGAATACAGCCTATTCGTAGAAGAGGTAAGAAAGCAAACACAACTCGACCCTGAAAATGGTTTTACCAATGCAATAAAAATATGTATAGAAAAAGGGATCTTAAAAGAATACTTAATGAGAAAATCACGGGAGGTAATAAACATGTTAGTAGCAGAATATGATTATGATACGGACATTGCAGTACAAAGGGAAGAAAGTCTAAGAATTGGTATAGAACAAGGAATACGGCAAGGCTTTTCTGATGGAGCGTACCAAAAAGCCATCGAAATAGCTAAGGCTTTTAAGCAGTTTGGATTTGATATTGATAAAATAGCTGAAGGAACCGGCTTAAGCCGTGAAGAAATCGAAAAACTGTAACAAAGTGCAAATGTCAAAGTATGAGGTTCAAATGCTGTGGGCATTTTTTGCAATTTTGCATTCTTAACCTTGCAATTTTTAAAAATATAGTGTATCCTTATTCTGTGATCAAACTTATTCTGTGATCAAATTTAAGCTTTTAGGCTTTATATAAAAAGGAGTTTTTATGGGATTTACAACGGATAAAATCAGAACCATCGCCGTTGCCGGACACGGACAATCGGGCAAAACCAGTCTTGTGGAACACTTGCTCTATGTTTCTGGCCTTATCGCTAAGGCAGAATCGGTAGACTCGGGAAAAACCGTGACGGACTACAGTCAGGAAGAAATCGATCGAAAAATATCTATTTACTCAACCTTAGTTAATTTACAAAAAGACGATAAGCTCATAAATATTTGGGACACTCCCGGAGCTTCTGATTTTATCGGTGAGGTAATAGCTGCTTTCCGCTCATCCGAAGCAGCCCTCATAGTTTTGGACGGAAGATCGGGCGTACAAATTGAAACAATCAAGTACTGGCGCGACCTTGACAGAAGAAACAAGCCCCGCCTTGTTTTTGCAAACAAGATGGACGAAGCCAGAGCCGACTTCGATAACTGTATAGCCGATGTTAAAAAGCAGTTTCAGGTAGATGTCTTCCCTGTAAGCTTTCCCATGGGAACAGGAGATAATTTTAAGGGTGTTGTAGACGTTCTTCACGGCAAGGCCTATAAAATCGAAGACGGAAAAGAAGTAGAAACGGAAATCCCTGCCGAATATCAGGATAAATACAAGGATGCTCTGGAAGTTTTGGCCGGAGCTGCCGCCGAAGGCGATGAAGAACTACTCGTAAAATTTATAGATGAAGGAGAGCTTTCTCCTGAAGAAATAAGCCGAGGTCTTACCCTCGCCATGGCCGATAATAGAATTGTTCCTCTTTTTGCAGGCTCTGCAATAAATAATTCAGGCCTTAATTCTCTTTTACGCTTTATAAGCGAAATTCTTCCCTCACCTGAAGGAGCCCTGGAAAGAGGAGTTACAAAGGAAGGAGAAGAAATCTCAGTTAAACTGGACTCTTCAGCTCCTCTTTCGGCCATTGTAGTAAAAACCTCCAACGACCAATTTTCAGGCAGACTTTCCTATGTGAAAGTTATTACGGGAACTCTCTCAGCCGATTCCGAGGTCTACAATCTTAGAGAAGAAAAAAAGGAAAGGGTCGGTAAAATTTATAAGACATTGGGTAAAAAACTTACGGAAGTAAAAGAAATTGCAGCAGGCGATATAGGCGTTTTGGTAAAGCTTACAAGCACAAAGACAAACGATACCTTAGCCGCATCAGCCGATGTAATACCCTTTGTAAGACTCAGAACTCCCGAGCCCATCTATTCGTTGGCGGTTTCCGCAATCGACAAAAAGAATGACGATAAGGTCAGCGAGCAGCTGTTTAAGGCCTGCGAAGAAGACATGACCCTCTCCTTTGCTTTCAATGCCGAAACAAAGCAAAATGTTCTATCGGGTATGGGCGATTTACATACGAGCATAGTTTTGGATAAGGTTAAAAATCAGTCCAAGATAGAAATTCAAACATCCATTCCCCGAATTGCCTATAGAGAAACGATTCAGCGCAAATCCCAAGCCGAATACACGCATAAAAAGCAGTCGGGCGGCCACGGACAATTCGGCAGGGTTGTTTTGGCAATCGAACCCCTCCCCAGAGGCGAAAAATACAAATTTACCAATGCGGTTTTCGGAGGAGCTATCTCCAAGGGCTACATACCCGGCGTTGAAAAGGGCGTTATTGAGGCTATGGAAAAAGGCGTTTCTGCAGGCTACCCCGTAGTAGATGTTGCCGTAACCGTTCTCGACGGTAAAGAACACCCCGTAGACTCATCGGAAATGGCCTTTAAGATTGCAGCTCGAAATGCCTTTAAGGATGCAATGCGAAATGCAGGCCCGATCCTTCTTGAGCCCATTATGAATCTGACCGTATTTGTCGAAACCTCATATCTCGGAGATATAATGAGCGACCTTTCTTCACGCCGAGGCAGAATCCTAGGCCAGTCCTCTCCCGCCAGCGGCATTGAAGAAATCAGGGCACAGGTTCCCCACAAGGAGCTTTTGCGCTATGCAATAGACCTCCGCTCGATGACAAGCGGTACGGGTTCTTTTGAAATGTCCTTTGACCACTATGATCCGATTTCAGGTAAGATTGCCGATGAGATAATAGCTGAGGCCAAGGCCTTTATGGAAGAACAAGAAGAATAGGCTAAAGCCTAAACAAAAAAACACCCTATCAGGAACGATGGGGTGTTTTTTTTGTTTAGATGCGGCATTTTAACTTGCTGCATACCGAAAGCGAAGAGCAGAAACCGGTTGACATGATAGTGGATTGGTAAAGGGAGCACAATCAAATCAACAACTCCAATACTCTGCCTCGAAGTTGTTGATTTGAAAAACTTGATACTGTTTAAAGCCATTGACATTCGGCCGGCAGCATTACCGGCATAAAACTCTATTACAATACGTTCTGCACCACAAAACACATTTTGCCTATTCGGTTTCACCGCTTTACCGCCACGGACGGCGGTGGTTACATTCTTGCGATGTTTTGCCGAAAGGCAAAACTCGAAACTCAAAATCGGACAAGGACGTCCGATTTTGAGTACCTCTCCGGCAAAATGTGTGAACTCAAGGCCGGCAAGCCAAGCGGAAGCCAAGATAGAAGCTCCAGTAGTCAGGACTGTAGTAGCCCCGTACGCCTACAGTGCAGTAGTGCGCGTAGAAGTACCAACTGCCGCCGCGTAGGACGCGGTAAGAACCCGACGCACCACCCTGAGGATCGGTAACTGTGTTAGCCTCTATATCGTCGTACCAATCAAAACACCATTCCCAGACATTACCGCTCATATCGTGTAAACCGAGTGCATTCGCTCTCCTTTCTCCGACCGGATGAGTTTTTCCTCCTGAATTACCACTATACCATGCAACCGCTCCTGTTTCCGCAGCATCATTCCAGTCAGCTTTCGCTCCGCTTGCACTGTTTAATTTGGTAAGGTACACATCGCTGTATTGCACCGCATTTGTTGTATCGCTTCCCTGCCGGCGAGCCGCATATTCCCACTCGGCTTCTGTCGGAAGTCTAAAGCCTTTTTTACCCATCTCAGCATACGCTGCATCACAATCAGCTGTTGCCGTCGCGTCTTTTAATACAACCGTATGATCGTCCTTTTTGCGGTATACGCATTCGGTATCGGCTTTACCTTCAGCCTTCATTTGAGTATACGCATTACACCACACAATGCAGTCCCTCCAGCTTATAGTCGTTACAGGCTCATCGTCAGTTCCGCTTCCGTCTTTACCTTTTACTCCCGGATTGGCAAATGTATATCCATGACCAGTCGCCCAGTCGTAAACTTCTTTCCACAGTTTATAGGTTACCTCTGTTTTGCCGAGCTTGTAGGGGCTTAATTTTACCTTACGGTCTTTAATAAATACGCCTTTCCACCAAGCTTCACTTCCGGGTAAGGCGTAGTTAGGGGCAACGCCTACAATGCCGTTTGCAGGAGGGGTTATTTTTATAAAGCCGTCGCCTGTGTCTTCAACAGAACCTACATTGGGCGGCGAACCGCCTCCGCCCGCATTATTCGGGCAGCCGGTCATTCCAAATAGCGCTATAGGCGCCACCAACGCGGCTATGATGAGCGCCACCAACGCGGCTATGATGAGCGCCGCGGCTCTTTTCAGTGCACAGAGCCTGCCGCTTGAAGCGGCTGAGCTCTTGTTCAAATTTAATTTTATCATATATTTTCTCCTAAAAAATGATATGCTGTTTATAAAGGAAAAATCCATTAATTCTGAATAAGGTCTTCACCGTACAGTAAACCGGTCATTCCCCGCTCGGGGAAGGGGGGCTTCCCTGTACGGGGAATGAACCCTTCCCTTAGCGGGGAAAATGCCTTTCCTAAAACTTCCTATGCCTTTGCCTTGCAAGGATAGCCATATACTATTTCGCGTATTTGCAAAAGAGTTTTATTGCCAGTGCTGAATTTAGTCCGCACCATTACTTCTACCTTTCCTTCCGGTACTTCTTTAGGCACGCGGGCGATGATTTGGCTAGGGTTATTAACCGAAAGCCGGCGGTTAGTCTTGTATTCGGTGCCGTCTGCGGCTTTAAAAAACACGCCTTGAGCTGGATCGGTTTCGTCTACCTTGATTTTGCTTCCCTCGATTATAATATCATCGCCGATTGTGAGAGAACCGTCTTTTAAGCCCGTTGCAGTATAGGTTATTTCGGTAATGCGGGCAGTTTCTTCTTTTGCACCCAGCACTTTAACACCAATTGCATCAAGGGTTGTGCGTAAATCCGCAGTCGGGATTAGGTCGACGGTACGCTTGTGTATTTTTTCATCGTAAGAAGAATTTTCCGTCTCCCATACACCCGATACACGCGGGCTAATTTGTACAAGACCGTCCATAAAACTCAAACCTTCTTGGATAAGGTCTTTTACAGCCTTATCCCTCATGTTGAGAATGTTGATAATTGTTTCCTTGCTGAATTCCGAGCGTTCTTTGGTGATCATTTCCGCAATGTCCTCATTTCTCTGCGTAGCAGCATGTGCATGAACATCCGCTATGCAGTCCCTGTCGTTGTCCTTGGTCAAGGTGTTGGGGCGTAAGTGCACTTCCTAATGACTTTTTTAATTTAACCGCGGAGCACGCCAAGGACGCAAAGAGATTTAAGGGAGTCTTTGTAAGGACATCCTTAATAATCCTCTGCGAAGTTGAGCGAAGCTCAACGCTTTGCGTGCCTTGCGGTGTAATATAAAAAACGCATAAAAGCGTACTACGGCCCTTATGCGGTACTTTATGTCAAGAGCTTTTTCAAAACTTTTTGTAATTTTTTTGTGAGAATGTTTATAACTGCCGGCGATGCGTTTCCATATCATTGGTGTTTAGTATACACGGTTTTGCTGCATATTGCAAGGCCCATTTCAAACATCTTTCCATCTTATAAAGATATGGGAACCTCTAAAAAACTGAAGCTCTTAGAGGTTCCTTTTTATAACTACCTACTTCTTAAAACGCTTTACCTTTTTGGTAGTAGTCATTTCAAGCGGTTCGGATAGATAAGTTGTTTTTGTAATGCGCTGATAAGGTAAAAGTTTCTTATTTACGGTTTCGATAATGGCATCGATTTCTTTTTGAACAGCTGCATCTCCTTCGCTTGTGCCGCGTGTCATATTGAGCTTTTTGTAAAGTTCATCGGCAGGATAAACAAGAGCTTCAACTTCTTCGCCTTCTTCAGCCTGATAGCCTGCAGCGGTAATCTGTTCAATTTCATTATAGTAAAGCTGGAACATATTTTCGATTTCTTCGGGGAAGACGTTTTTTCCTCCGGCGGTAACTATGAGGTTTTTAGCCCTTCCGCAAAGGTAGAGATAACCCTCATCATCAAGCCAGCCGAGGTCTCCTGTCTTTAACCAGCCGTCGGGAGAAAGAACTTCGGCTGTTTCTTCGGGCATATTGTAATAGCCCTGCATAACCATCGGCCCCTTTACGGCAACCTCACCTATTCCCTTTTCATCAGGATCGAGAATCTTCATTTCCATACAAGAAATAAAGTACTGTCCGACACTGGCGATTTTAAAGTGTTCTTTCGGATTAAGAGCAATAATGGGAGAGGTTTCGGTCAAACCGTAACCTTGAACAAAGTCGATACCGAATTCGTTATAAGCCCTGCATACGTTGGGCGCAAGGGGGCCACCTCCGCATATGGCGATACGGACATTTCCTAAACTGGCCTTATCCAAGATGCCGTGGAAGAGCTTGCTTCCTATATTAACCTTAAAGACCTTTTTAAAGAAGTAAGAGATACCCATCAAGGTCTTGATAATACCGAAAACTACAATACCTTTTGCCTTAATGCCCTTAAAAATACCTGCAAGAAGCTTGTTAAACAAGAGCGGAACGCCCAAAAGCATTGTGATTTTTCCGGCTTTAAGCTCGGCAAGCATTTTTGATACGGCAAGGGTCTTGCCGAATACCAGCTCTGCACCAACCGAGAGGGCTTCGATAAATACCGCAAGCATCGTATAAGAGTGATGAAGCGGTAAAAGAGCATAGAATACGTCCGTATGGTAAATGTTAAGGTTGGACTGGGCGATATAGCAGTCCGAAACAAAGTTTTTGTTACTGAGCATAACCCCCTTGGGATTTCCCGTTGTACCTGAGGTAAAAAGAATTGCAGCCGTATCGTTTTCTTGAGCCTTTGCAAGCTCAGGACTTCCGGAAGGCTTTAGATTATAAACATAAATTTCAGGATGTTTTTTACTTAAAGAATAAAGAGAACCTATATAACTCTCGGTTTTTGCTTTTTCTGCAAAAAAATCGAATTTTTCTTCATCCACAAAAAATAATTTAGGTTTCGCCGTTTTTAAAAGAGTTTCAATCTCTTCATTATGAAGACCATAGTCTATCGGAATTATTATTCCTCCTGCAAAAAGGCTTGCCAAGTATACGACAGCCCATTCCGGGGAGTTTTTGCCTGAAACGGCAACATGAGTTCCCTTTGTAACACCGTTTTCGGTCATCCAATAAGCCAAGTCTTTTACTACTTTTAGACTTTCCGAATAAGAAAGGGTAACACGATCCGGTTCAAAGACCGTAAAACAATTCCTGTCAGGGTACCGTTCCGCAGTAATTTCAAACATTTCGGGGAGGGTCGGCCATTCGCCTTTAAACTTTGAGCCTCTCCATTCATCTAAAAATGCCCAGGGCTTTTTATTAAGATTTGCCATAAGATCTTCCTTTTATAAATAAATTTAGCTAAATTCTCTTATAGTTAGACCCGATAAGAGATAGGAGGTTGCAGAATTTATGAAAAAAATATTTATTTTTGTTCTTT
Organism: Treponema denticola ATCC 35405; assembly: GCF_000008185.1. NCBI lineage: Bacteria > Pseudomonadati > Spirochaetota > Spirochaetia > Treponematales > Treponemataceae > Treponema > Treponema denticola. The sequence goes on along the minus strand of NC_002967.9, from coordinate 964,164 downwards.
TAAGCTTTTTTTTAAACGGATGTATGACTTTTGGAGCTCAACCGCCCGAATCTCCGCGTCTCGATTTTATAAATGCTGCATATAAATACCTAAAAACTCCATATAAATATGCAGGCACTACTAAGGCCGGAATGGATTGTTCAGGTTTTGTATATAGGGCAGCTCTTGACGCTCTCGAAATTAGCATCCCCAGAAGCACAAAGGGTCTTGCAGACTTTGCTAAACGGATCTCGGACAAAGAAGTTCAACCCGGCGATCTTTTATTTTTTTATACTGTGGGAAACAAAGTATCACACGTAGGAATTTACATAGGTAACAGGGAATTCATCCATTCCGCTTCGCAGGGTAAACATACAGGTGTAATAATTTCTTCTCTTGATGAAAAATATTGGAAAGACACGTACCGCTTTGCCGGCCGTATTTTGGATCCGGAAGATATTTTTAACGAATAAGGTTCAAAAATAAAGGCCTATAATTCGATATTAAAAACATTCAAGATTATTATCAGCTGCATTCCTTTTACTGGCTCAAGGTCGATATTGAATTCTTGTATCAAGGATTTGGGTTTTATTTTAAGTTTTCTTATTATTGAAAACTCTTCCTTTGCCAAAAGTTTTCCCTTAGGTCTTTTATAATCCGAAAAATCATAGACAACTTTGGTTATTATACGGCCCTCAATAACTTGAACTACAACCTTTCCGTCTTCATTCGTAAGATGTTTTTCCTCAGTCCCATCCGAAAAAAAGACAGTACATGGAAGGTCCTTAAAAGAGATTTGAGCCTTGTCGGTAAGCTGTATATAAGCTCCTTCAATTTTAGGCTGAATTTGCTTTGTCTTGCATGACAAAAAGCAAAGCATTAAAACTACAAAAACAAGCAACTTTTTCATTCTATTCTAAAATTCCTTTGATCCTCATTTGTTCAAATACGCTGTCCTCTCCTAAAAAGTGAGCAAGGCCTGCAAACACAAAGGTTGTTCCGCCTTTATTAAGATATTCTTCAAATTTGTCAGCCCAAACAATATTTCGATCTTTTAAAAGAGCATCTTGAGATATACCGTCGCTCATATCCAAAAGAGAACCTATAAAATCTTTTAATTCCTCGGTATTGTTTTCCAAATAAAGCTTTTTTAACTTTGTAAGCCAGTCAATCGCTTTATCCGTATTTTGTAATTCTTTTATAGTTTCTTTAAGAGCCTTTAGCTGTTCTTCAAAAGTTCCTGAAGATAAAAGATCCAGCTGTTCATCAATGCTTTCAAGGGCTTCAATGTTTTTCTTACCGGCACGGTTTAAAAGATGCATATCTATACCGTTTTGAGGATCTAATCCGGCCTTTGTATACAGTACTTGATTTAAAGCGATTGTAAGAATCCATGGATTAAATTTAAATAGAGGAACGGCAATGTTTTCTCCCAATTCTTGTTTAACAACGTTTATTTTATCTTCGGACAAAAAATTAGACAAATCTTTTTCGGGACTAATATTAAAATGTTGAAGCATCTTAATTTGTAATTTTTCCTGAACCATTTCCATTTCTTTTTTGCCGCCCAATTCACTGACCCGTCTATCGGCCTTATCGAAGGCTTCCAGTATCTTATCTTCCAATGGATAAAAATCCTTGTCTGCAACATGGATTGTACCCAAAACATAGATTGAAGCATCTCCTTTTTTTACTTCCCAAAACATCCTTTCAGGATGTTTTATTAAAACGGCTTTCGATTCGCCGTCAGCCTGCGAATTTGAATCCTTTGTTTTACAAGAGACTAAAAAAGAAAAAATAAGCAAAAAAGCCAAAGCGGCTGTCAAGATTTTTTTAAGGTTTTTCATATATTCTCCAATTTAATTAGATTATTTTATAACGATTATTTCATGATTTACAGTATATAAAAAATTTTAAAAAAATGCTATACTGCAAAACACTTATGAATGATTTTATTGCACTATGCGCCGTAGGTGCAGAACCTGTACTTACAAGGGAACTAAAACTTTTAGGTTTTAAACCTTACAATAGGTTACCCGGAAGGGTATTTTTTACTTCAGCCGAAGCTGAACCTCTTTTAGCTTTTTTTAAGGCAAATTATTTTTTACGCACAGCCGACAGGGTTTTTATGCTTATAAATACCGCAAAGGCCGAAAATTTTGATGACCTTTTTGATTTGGTCTTTTCGATAGACTGGCACAACTATTTTCCGCGAGATGCCCGAATTACAATCGACAAGGTAAGAACATATAAGTCCAAGCTTTCTTCGGAACATGCCGTTCAATCCATCGTCCACAAGGCTGTCTGCGACAAGCTGTGCAAAAAATGGAATATGCATTCCCTGCCGGAAACCGGAACCCGTTTTATGATCCGCATTTATATAGAAAACAACAATGTCTATGTCTGTCTGGACTTATCCGGGGAACCTCTTTATAGAAGGGGTTACCGTTTAAGCGGAGGGGCCGCCCCCATGAGGGAAACATTGGCAGCCGTCTTAATTCAGCTAATGCAATGGAAAAGAAAAATCCCCCTCCACGATGCTTTTTGCGGCTCCGGGACTATTCCGATTGAAGCCGCTTGGTATGCCTATAATATTCCGCCCGGGATTGCCCGTCACTTTGCCTTTGAAAACTTTATCTGTTTTGAAAAAGAAAAAATAGAAGCCGTCTTAAAGGAAGAAAAAGAAAGAGCTGCCTCGGAGGTACGCACCGACTGCCTTGCAAGGATAACGGGCTCTGATATTTCGGAAGAAGCAGTTTCTCTTTCAAAGGCCAATGCCGAAAGAGCCTGCATCATCGCAGGAAGGGAACTTCATGCAGCAGGCATTACCCATCACATAGAACGTCCCGACTTTATTCAATCGGACTTTTCTGAACTGGAAGCCCCATACGACAGCGGCATCCTTTTATCGAATCCGCCCTACGGCGAAAGGCTCGGAAGCGAGGAAGAAGCCTTTGAGCTTTATAAACGGATGGCCGAAATACCTCAGCATTTCCCGAACTGGAAGCTGGGCTTTATCACAAGCAAAAAAGAATTCGAAAAAATATTCTGTAAGCAAAATAAGGATGCCGTCTTAAAAAAACACAGCCTGCGAGGCGGCAACATGGAAACCGTCTTGTACATTATGGAGTAAAATCCGGTTTAGCTTACAAAAAAGGGCTGCTTTTCAGCAGCCCTAATTTAATCGCATGGAACCAATTTTTATATAAAGCGCGTTTACGCGACGTAAATTGTTTACGCAACGTAAACGGCAAGTTTCTGTTTTTCGGCAGGCTTTTTAAGCTGCTGCAAGGCCTTTTTTTCAATCTGGCGTATTCTTTCTTTTGTAAGATTAAAGATAAGCCCTACCTCTTTTAACGAAAGAGGAGCATAACCGCCAAGCCCAAAACGATAACGTATTATCTCAGCTTCCCTATCGTCAAGGTTTTTAAGAAGCTCGTTTACCTCATCTCTAAGGCTCATATCCATTGCGTAGTCTTCAGGCATTTGGTGAGTTTCGTCCTGTAAAAAGTCGTTTACACTGGAGCTTCCGGGCTCATCAAAAACGGGAGCATCTATGGAAATAGGCTCTCTGGCTGCATTCATAATTGTGTGAACCATAGAATTGTCCATATTTAAGATGCCTGCAATCTCATTAAGTTCCTTAGTTTCGTTTCCCGAAAAGTCGATTTCTTTTTTAGCCTTTTCTATTTGAACAAGCTCGTTTGCCCTGTTTAAGGGAAGGCGTATCATCCTTGATTTTTCGCAAATAGCTTTTAAGATAGATTGTTTAATCCACCAAACAGCGTAAGAAATAAATTTATAGCCCTTTGAAACATCGAATCTTTCGGCGGCATTCATCAAGCCTATATTTCCTTCGCTGATAAGATCCATAAGGGGAAGACCTTGGTTTTGATATTTTTTTGCTACATTTACAACAAATCGGAGGTTTGAATTTACCAACATATTTTTGGCATCTTCATCTCCCTTTTCGGCGAGTTTAGCATATTTTATTTCTTCTTCAGCTGTTAAAAGCGGTATCTGATTGATTTCTTTTAAATAAGTAGCCAACGAGTTCATTTCTGCGTCATAATTATTTTTTGTCCTGTTATACATAACTTAACTCCTTGTATAAAATTGGGAAGTCTTTTTGACCTCCGGTATATACAAGCAAAAACCATGCTAAAAGCCGAATATTCAAAAAATATTTTTAAACCATCAAAAAAAAGAGAGTTAAAACTATAAGTTTATATTCGATATAGACTTATAAAATTCAACATCCGGCACCAAAAATGAGCAAAACCTATTGCCTTTTTAGCTCTTTTTTCTTATATTTTATGGTATTCGGGACTTATGTATTGAAATGACACAACCCGAAATAAAACACAAAAAAGAGTGCCAAAAAGGCACAAATACTGCTTTTTGTGTTCTTTTAATTTTTCAGGAGGTCTTTTGATGAAAGTTAAACCCTTAGGAGACAGAGTTTTAGTAAAACCGGATGCCGTAGAAACAAAAACTGCCGGCGGAATCATCATTCCCGACACAGCTCAAGAAAAAACACAAAGAGGTGTTGTTGTGGCTGTAGGTGACGACAAAGAAAAGATTAAGGTTTCAGTCGGTCAAAAAGTTATTCACGACAAATATGCCGGAACTCAAATTCAAATTGACGGTGTAGATCATTTGATTTTAAAATCAAATGATTTGGTTGCTGTTGTAGAATAAGGTTTAGCGTTTTTATCTTACAGATAAAAGCTGATTAAAAAACGGCGGGTTTTAAACAAAACCTGCCGTTTTTTTACTTGAAAGAGCTTTATTTTACCAAAGCCATCGTATCCTTAGCAATCATAAGTTCTTCATTTGTAGGAATGATAAGAACCTTGACCTTTGATGAGGCCTTACTTGCATCGGTAAGTTTTCCCCTTACCTTGTTTTTCTCGGAATCGAGTTCAACACCGAGGAATTCCAAACCGTGACAGATTTTTTCTCTAAGCTCGATAGAGTTTTCACCTATGCCGGCTGTAAATACCAGAGCATCCACTCCGCCGAGCTGGGCTGCATAAGAAGCTATGTACTTTCTAACCCTGTTGCAGAATACATCCAAGGCAAGCTGAGCCCTCTTATTTCCTTCTTTTGCAGCGGTTTCAATATCACGGAAGTCGCTGCTTACACCGGAAATACCAAAAACGCCGGATTTTTTGTTTAAAACATTGCTCATTTCATCGGCTGAAAGTTTTTCCTTGTTCATTATAAAGGGAAGAATTGCAGGGTCTAGGTCTCCTGAGCGGGTTCCCATGACTAAACCTTCAAGGGGGGTAAGTCCCATCGAGGTATCTACACATTTTCCGCCCTTGATAGCGGCCAAGCTGGAACCGTTTCCTAAGTGGCAGGTAATAACCTTAAAATCGGCCGAATTATTTTTGAGGGTTTCGGAGGCTTTTTCCGAAACAAAGCGGTGTGATGTTCCGTGGAAACCGTAGCGGCGTATCTTATATTTTTCGTAATACTCGTAGGGAAGAGCATAGATATAGTTTTCTGCCGGCATTGTTTGATGGAAGGCCGTATCAAAAACCGCAACCATCGGAGTTTTCGGCATAAGAGCCTTACAAGCCTCGATTCCCATAATATTTGCAGGGTTGTGTAAGGGAGCAAGGTCGATACATTCTTTGATACCGGCCATTACCCTGTCATCCAAAAGAACGGACTTATTGAATTCTTCTCCGCCGTGAACTACCCTGTGACCTACAGCCGTAATCTCATCCATGGATTTTACTACACCGTGATTTTTGTCGATGAGGGCTTCCAAAACAAGCTGAATGGCCCTTTTGTGGTCATTCATTTTTTCTTCAATTAAAACGGCATCCATTCCTTTTTTTTCGTGTTTAATACGTGAACCTTCAATACCGATTCTTTCGACAAGGCCTTTTACCAAAACATCTTCGTTAGTCATATCAATTAGCTGATACTTTAAAGAAGAGCTTCCGCAGTTGATAACCAATATCTTCATTATATATCTCCTTAAAAATGTGAAGTGATCTTACTTTGTATAATACCCTAAAATATAAGAAAAGTCTATCGATATAAAGGCTTGTTTTTTAATAATTTTTAGATTATAATTGAACTTGCCGATTTTATGTAAACAAAGGAAATATGATAAACAGCTCGGGAGAAATTTATGGTCGAAAAAGAAAAAAATAAATCTGCATTTATAGTTTTTTTACAAAAGAATCTTAATTTTATAATAGCAATAGTTGTATTTTTAATTTTTACTGCCTTTAGTTTTATTAAATTTGGAAGAAATATAGAAAACCAAGTCTACGATGCCATGCTAAAACTTAAACCGGAAATCAAAGAAAAAAGCGAAATTCTCCTTTTAAATGTCGATGACTTTTCTATAGAACAAATCGGCTCTTGGCCTTGGTCAAGGGACGTCTTAGCCGATGTTTTAATCCGCTTAAAAGAATCAGGCGGTAAGGCGGCGGTTTTCGATATTGAGTACCTGTCTGCAGGAAGGGCAGGTGCAAATAATGCCTATGTAGAACATGAATTGCCCAAAGAATATACAGCCGTGCGTCAGGAATTCGGAGAATATATAAAAGAGTTTTCGGATGCGGTGGCCGGTAAAAACATTCCGCTTTCCGAAGTAAAAACAATAGGACAGGATATGTCCGACTATTTTAAATCAAGAATTGATGAACTTTCCGATTCAATTAAACAAAATGTTTTTAGAGATAATGATGCCTACATGGGAGCTGCTGTAGGCTTTTTTGAAAATGCTTTTTTAACCATAAATGCGGTAAATATAAACATAGGCGGCGAAACAAAGGAACTAAAAGATTTTGCCTACAATAATTTTTTGTTTACCAATGTAGAAGATAAAACAGGGCTTTTTAAAAAGGAAACATTAGCAAACCGCAAGGCGGCAAATGAAGAATACGGAATGGCTCCGACGATTATGCCCATACTGCAATACGCAAGAGGAGCAGGTTTTCCGAACGTGGTTATAGACGAAGACGGTGTACGCCGCCGCATTTCTCTTTTAACCGAATACGAAGGAAGGTACATAGGCCAGCTGGTCTTTACTCCCATCCTTCACATCCTTGAACCCGAAAAAATTATCCGGTCGAGAAGGAAGCTGATTTTAAAAAATGCCAAAGATCCGTCCGATTTGGAAAAAAGAAAAGACCTTACAATTCCTCTGGATGAAGAAGGAAACCTTTTAATAAACTGGCTAAAAAAACGCTTTGCCGACACGGAAAATCCCGAAAACGGCAGCTTTAAAAGCTTATCGGTCTATGCCCTAACCTACGCCGACATAATGGAAAAGAATTTAATTTCACTTTTAGAAGCCATAAAAGATTTGCAAATCAGAACTGCAGACGGCTATCTTTCTTATCACAATGCGGTTACTTCTTTAGAAAGTGAATACGCAAGGCTTGACCAATGGAAAAAAGAACTTCTAAATAAGGACAAGCAGGATTTTAAAGAATACTTTGCGGCACGCAGTTCCTTTTTTGATAATTACAGTAAATTTTTAAGCGGAGATTTCGATAAAGAAATACACAGCCTTTTTGCAAAAATAAAAGAGCAGAACGGCTCAAATCAATATGACGATATAGATGCCTATGTTACCGAACTTTTTAAAAATGCAAAAGAAGAATATAAAAACTATTCGGAACATATAAACTATATAAACGGCTTTTGCAACAACGCATTTGCAATTATAGGATACAGCGGCGTAGGCACCTCCGATTTAGGCGTAAACCCTTTTTGGAAATCTTACCCCAATGTAGGTACCCATGCCAATATTTATAACACGATTATGAATGAGGACTTTATAAGACCTCTTCCAAAATGGGTTTCAATAATACTTGCCTTTGTAATAGCAATATTTACAGCCTTTATGATGAAAAAGATAGAAAGAGGATTTATAAAGGTTCTTCTTGGAATCGTTTTATTGAGTTTAACTCTTTCTATAGGAATTCTTTTATTCGTATTCGGAAAAATATACTTACAGCTATTTCTTCCGGTTATAACGGTCGTCATAAGTTTTATAGTTATCCTCTTACTAAACTTTATTTTCAGCGAAAAAGAAAAGGGCTTTTTAAGAAAGGCCTTCGGTGTTTATCTTTCGGACGATGTTGTAAATGAAATTATTGCCGACCCCGACAAGCTCACTCTCGGAGGAGAACAAAAAAGAATTACGGCTCTGTTTACCGATATAAAATCTTTTTCCACCCTTTCGGAAAAAATTACGCCCGAACACTTGGTTTCGGTTTTAAACGTATACCTCACACAAATGAGCGATTTAATTCTACAAGAAAAAGGCACGATTGACAAATACATAGGAGACGCCATCGTTTCTTTTTTTGGAGCACCGATGGATTTGCCCGACCATGCATACAGGGCATGTCTTGCGGCAATCAGAATGAAACAGGCTGAAGCCGAACTCAATAAACAGCTTTATGATGTAGGCGACATTCCCATGCCCATCTTTACACGCATAGGAATAAATACCGGCGAAATGGTTGTCGGAAACATGGGCACCGAAAAAAAAATGAACTACACAATTATGGGAAATGACGTAAACCTTGCAGCCCGTCTTGAAGGTGTAAACAAAAAATACGGCACATGGATTTTAGCTTCCGAATCTACATGGAACGAAACAAATGATGCTTTCCTTGGCCGCCGCCTCGACCGCGTAAGGGTTGTGGGTATCAATACCCCTGTTCAGCTTTACAATGTTATGGCAGTCAAATCCGAAGCCTATGCGGAAATGGTACAGCTCGTAGGCATATTTGAAAACGCAATAGATTTTTACCGCCAAAGAGAATATCAAAAAGCCCTTAATCTTTTTAACAAGTGTTTGGAAGTCTCTCCCGATGACGAGCCTTCAAAGATGTATGTTGAAAGAATGAAGATGCTTCTTGCAGACGCTGAAACGGCGGCAACACACAGCGATATTGTAAACATGACAAGTAAATAAATCTCTTAATTTATAAGGACAATAATATGAAAAACTTAACTCAAGGAGATGAGCTAAAGCAAATAACTCTTTTTTCATTACCGATGCTATTAGGTAATATCTTTCAGCAGTTATATAATGTTGTTGACAGCATTGTAGTCGGAAAAAGTATAGGCGATCATGCTCTTGCTGCCGTAGGTATTTCTTTCCCTGTATGGTTTATTTTTATATCCCTTGTCATAGGTTTTACTATGGCTTGTAATATTTTAATAGCTCAATTTGTCGGAGCAAAAAAAGAAGAAGAAATAAGTAAGGTAATTCAAACAAGTATATTAATTCTATTTTGGGCAGGGCTTATCGCTACGGCTATAGGCTTTGTTTTTGCGCCTTATATCTTAAAAATAATGAACACTCCTTCCGATGTCTTTGAGGAAGCCCTTATCTATTTAAGACTCATTTTTACCGGAATTATTTTTTTATTTATATATAATGCCTTTACTGCAATGCTGAGAGGATTTGGGGATTCAATGACACCCCTTTATGCCTTAATCATCTCTACAATAATAAATATAGGTCTTGACTGTCTTTTTGTAATAGTATTCAAATGGGGTATTGCGGGAGCTGCAATAGCAACCATAATAGCCCAATTTATTTCTTGTTTTTGGCTTATATTTTATTGTCGAATAAAATATAAGGATTTTAGAGTAAACTTTTTTAAATTAAAATTCGATAAAACTATTTGTATTCAGTCCGTCAAAATGGGCTTTCCATCAGGAATACAGCAAGCCTTGGTCGGAGGAGGTTTTATGGCCCTCCTTTCGATTGTAAATACCTTCGGTACACAAACGGCAGCAGCCTATTCAGCCGCAGGTAAACTTGACGGCTTTATTGTAATGCCAGCCCTAAATATAGGCGTTGCCCTTTCATCCTTTACAGGCCAAAACATAGGAGCCGGAAGATTAGACAGAGTAAAAAAAGGTTTGCGGGCTTCATTATTTTTAGGACTAGGAATTACAATTACGGCTACTACGGCAATAGTTATCTTCGGTAAAGCAGTTATGTTCCTTTTTGTAAATAATCCGGAAGTAATTGAATTGGGCGCAAGATACTTAATAATAGTTGCACCTGCATATTTTTTTAATACAATAACATTTACTCTAAACGGAGTTATACGAGGAGCGGGAGAAACTGTTTTTCCGATGATTTCAACATTATTGGCTATGTGGGTGTTTAGAGTACCGGCAGCAGCCGTTCTGTCTCGATATTTAGGCTCGGATGGGATCTGGCTTGCCGTTTCGGTTGGATCAGCAGCAGGCTTTCTTTTAACACTCTTTTACTATTGTTCAGGAAAATGGAAAAAAAAGACGGCCGAAATTCTTAACTTAAAAAAATAAGCAAATGATCTAAATTGTAATTGTTTGCTTTTTCAAATTCAAATAAATTCTATTTTTTTATAAGGAAAAAAAATGAAAGAAAAATTATTAAGTTTTTTTTACATTGTTTGCGGAGTTTTGATGATAGCATCAGGTATTCATTTTTTCTTGCTGCCTTCAAAATTATCCTTGGGCGGGGCTACGGGAATGGCCTTGGTATTGTCAAAATACCTTCCGCTTTCTACAGGAGCCCTACTTGTTGTAGTAAACATTTTTCTGTTTGCTCTCGGCTTTTTAATCATCGGAAACAAATTCGGTCTTAAAACGGTTTGTGCGAGCCTTGGACTTTCAGGAGCGGTATGGCTTTTAGAAATTTTTGTTCCATTGCAGGGACCGATTGTAAACGACAAATTCTTACAGCTGGTAATTGCCGTCATCCTTTACGGGGGAGGCGTAGGCATAGTTTTAAATCAGTATGCATCAACCGGAGGAAGCGATATCTTTGCAATGATTCTGCAAAAATATTTCGGCCTCGACTTGGGAAAAGGCTGCTTAATTACGGACTTTACCATTACAGTTTTTGCGGGCTTTGCTTACGGCCCGGAAATAGCCTTGTTTTCGTTGGTGGGTGTAATCATAAACGGGCTCGTAATCGACTCTACAATCGACGGCCTTAACATGAGTAAATACTGCGTTATAAATACGGATAAGCCCGATGAGCTTTGCCGATTTATGGTGGAACTAGGCCGTTCTGCAAACGTATATAAGGCAACGGGGGCTTACACAAGAGCCGAACGCTCGGTTATTCAAACCGTTATGAGCCGCAGGGACTTTGTAAAGTTAAAAAGCTATCTTGCCGCAAACGACCCTAAAGCCTTTATGGTTGTAACAAACGCCCACTCCGTATTCGGCTGGCATTGGAGAAGGATAGGCGAATAACCACAGCTTAAAACAAAAAAAGTACAATCTTAAAAGGTACTGGATTATTTTTGAAAAAGCTGATATATTGTTCCCATTCATCAATAGCATCTTAAGGAGTTAAAACTATGCTTAAAGAAATTCGCGGAAAGAGCGCAAAAAACTTGCGCGGAAGAAGCTTTCTAAAATTGTTGGATTTTACTACAGACGAAATCCGCTATTTACTTGACCTTTCAAAAAATTTTAAAGACATGAAAAGGGCCGGAATTCCTCACAGATACCTAGAAGGAAAAAACATCGTTCTTCTTTTTGAAAAAACCTCTACAAGAACACGATGCTCTTTTGAAGTTGCAGGTTATGACCTTGGAATGGGCGTTACCTACCTTGATCCCAATTCTTCACAGATGGGACATAAAGAATCTATCGAAGACACAGCCCGTGTTTTAGGCAGAATGTATGACGGTATCGAGTACAGAGGCTTCAGCCAAGAGCTTGTAGAAACATTGGCCGAATATTCCGGTGTTCCCGTATGGAACGGATTAACCGACCTTTTCCACCCGACTCAAATGCTTGCAGACCTTCTTACAATCGAAGAAAAATTCGGCTATTTGAAAGGACTTAAATTTACATACATGGGAGATGCACGAAACAACGTAGCCAACTCCCTCATGATAGCCTGCGTAAAAATGGGAATGCACTTTACGGCATGTTCACCCAAGCACCTCTTCCCCACTGAAGACTTGGTAGCCGAAGCAAAGAAAATAGCTGCCCAAACAGGCGGAAGCGTAACCCTTACCGAAAACGTAAGCGAAGGCACAAAAGGCGCTCATGTTCTTTATACCGACATTTGGGTATCTATGGGAGAACCCGACAGCGTATGGGAAGAACGCATTAAGCTCTTAAAGCCCTATCAGGTAAACAAGGCCGCTATGGACAATGCAGACAAGGATGCAATCTTCTTGCACTGCCTCCCCTCCTTCCATGACTTAAAGACAACTAAGGGTCAGGAGATTAACAAAAAGTTCGGTCTTCCCGAAATGGAAGTTACAAACGAGGTTTTTGAATCTCATAAATCAGTTGTTTTTGATGAAGCCGAAAACCGCATGCATACAATCAAGGCTGTTATGTATGCCACAATGTGCTAATCTTTTTTATATTTGCTAACCTTAGACTCTTTCTAAAAACTTTAGGAAGAGTCTTTAATTTTTTTGGAGGGAAGCCTTGTGATTCTTGAACTTAAAAACATTTCAAAAACTTATCCTTCGGGACGAAGGGCCTTACAAAGCATTTCTTTTAAAATAGAAGAAGGAGAAATTCTTGCAATCATAGGCCTGTCGGGAGCCGGAAAATCTACAATGCTTAGATGTATAAACCGCTTGGTCGAGCCGGATGAGGGAGAAGTTATTTTTTTAGGAGAAAAAATAAACAAGCTTAAAGGAAAAAAATTAAGACAATACCGCTCAAAGATAGGAATGATTTTTCAAAATTATAATCTGGTCGAGCGTCTTAATGCCGTCGAAAATGTTTTGCACGGCTGCCTCGGTTCAATTCCTTCTTACCGCGGAGCCCTAGGCCTTTATACCGAAGAAGAAAAAGAAAAAGCCTTTGCTCTTTTACAAACCGTAGGCATGGAAGAATTTGCCTTTCAAAGATGCAGCGAATTAAGCGGCGGTCAAAAACAAAGAATAGGGATTGCAAGAGCCTTAATGCAAAGCCCTAAGCTTTTGTTATGCGATGAGCCCATAGCCTCCCTTGACCCGCAGTCGTCAGAAACGGTTTTAAATTATATCAAAGAATTCGCAGTAAACAAAAACATTGCCTGCCTTATAAGTTTACACCAAATGGAAGCTGCAAAAAAATATGCCGATAGAATCATCGCTCTCAATAACGGGAAAATAGTTTTTGACGGAATACCCGATTCCTTAAACGATGAAGTATTGCACAAAGAAATTTTTACAAATGTTTCTATTGACAGCGGAGAAAAATCTCTATGAAGTTTGATTTAAAAATTTATTCTGAGGACAAAAAAAAGAAAAGACATTATCATAAAAAAGAAACTTCATACTCTTGGGAAAAAAAACAATTCTTTTTTGCGAAGAAAAAACTAAAGGCAATTATTATTCTTTTAAGTCTTATTTTAATATATTATTTTGCATCAAATATAACCGGCTTTAAAGACCTTAAAGCAATTTTTAAATTTCCCCTTGCAATAGCTTGGCTTATAAAAAACTTTAAACCCGACAATGAAAGTTTAAAACATATTCCGATTATAATAAAAACCTTGGGCGAAACCTGTGTAATAGCGGCCTCTGCAACTACCGCTGCGGCTTTTTTTGCCCTTATCTTAGCCCTCCTCGGTTCTCAAACCACAGGAATAAATAAGCCCTTTCAAATAATCCTTACCATGACAGCCTCGTTTTTAAGAAACATTCCGCTGGTGGCATGGGCAATGCTTTTATTGTTTTCGTTTAAACAAAATAATTTTACCGGTTTTTTAGCTCTCTTTATAATTACCTTGGGTCATCTGGTAAGAGCTTTTAAGGAAATGATAGAAGAAACAAGCGAAGAATCTTTTACGGCACTGCGGGCTGCAGGCGTTCCGTATTTTCCGGCTCTCTTTAATGCCGTATTCCCAAGCATAGCACCCGGTCTTGTTTCGTGGCTCTTATACACGGTTGAAACGAATGTGAGGGACTCCGCTCTAATAGGAATTCTAACGGGAACGGGAATAGGTTTTTTATTTAACCTTTATTTTAAAAGTTTCCGTTATAACAGTGCGGGCTTAATTATTCTATGCCTTGTAATCATAGTTTTACTCATCGATATTCTTTCAAATAAAATAAGGCGGATTCTTTTATGATTGGAACAACAAAAAAAATAAAAATAAGAAGATTCTCAAAGCAAAGAGTATTAATTTTATTTGTTCTTATTTTTTTATCAAGCCTTACAATTATAAGCTTATTTCAAATGGAAAAGCCCGACTATGGAATTCAAAAAGCTTTTTTACAATTTACGGAATATTCAAAGGATTTATTTTTTTTCCCTAAGCTGTCGCAAAAATATTCTTATGCGGACATATTTTTTTCTCTTTTGGTAAGTTTAAGCCTTGCCCTTTTAACCACCGTCTTCGGAGTTGTGCTTGCTTTCTTTTTAGGGATAGCCGCCTCGGAAAATCTTTCAAACAAGCATCTTGTAAAAATCATAAGAACGGCAATGTCCCTTATCCGCTCCGTGCCGACAATTATTTGGGTTTTAATATTTTCGGTAGTTGCAAACATAGGAGCAGAGGCCGCCGTCCTCGGTATGAGCTTTCACAGCACAGCCTATCTCGTAAAAGGCTTTTCGGAAAGCTTTGATGGCATAGACAAAAAAACGATTGAGGCCTTAAGAGCCTGCGGAGCAAGCTACATCGAAATTATAAGTCAGGCAGTTCTCCCCGCTTCGATAAACAATCTAATCTCGTGGAGTTTTTTTAGATTTGAAATTAACTTCGGAAATGCTGTTGCCGTAGGAGCTGCGGCAGGGGCCGGCGGAATAGGTTACGAGCTTTTTATGGCAGGCTCTTTAAACTTTAATATGAGTGAAGTCGGCTTTATATCCTATCTTATTTTCGGAACGGCTATTATTTTGGAAATATCTTCGACAAGGATAAGAAACAGGATTAGACATTAGGCCTTTGAGTTTAACGGGGCAGGAAAAATCAAAAGAGCTTTTTTCTCCTGCCACGCTAAACATTCCGTTAAAACTTTTAAACAAAAGAACTACTTGGCGTTGTTCTCTGCAATTTTTACAACAAGCTCAATTCCCTTTTCGATTGATTTTGTGGGGATGAGCTCGAAGCGTCCGTGAAAATTATAACCGCCTGCAAAAAGGTTAGGACAGGGAAGCCCCATAAAAGAAAGGCGGGCTCCGTCAGTCCCTCCCCTGACCGGGACTATATGGGGTTCAATACCGACATCAGTCATAGATTTTTTTGCAAGCTCAATTATTTCCATGTGCGGTTCGATTTTTTCTTTCATGTTGTAATAAGAATCTTTTATTTCCATCTTGATTATATTGCCGTATTTTTTATTTAAAAAATCGACAGCAGTCTTCATAAGTTCTTTTTTGTGAAGGAAGCTTTCCATAAAGTGATCTCGGATAATATAAGACATCTTTGTAAAATCAACGCTCCCTTCAATAGAAGTTAAATGAATAAAACCTTCATAGCCTTCGGTATATTCCGGCTTTTGTTCTTCGGGAAGCATGTTCTCCAATTCTCTTGCCGCAGAAAGAGAGTTAACCATCATATTTTTTGCAGAACCCGGGTGCACATTCTTTCCTTGAATTTCTATCTTAACGCTTGCGGCATTAAAGTTTTCGTATTCGAGTTCACCCAAGGGGCCGCCGTCTACGGTATAGGCAAAGTCCGCTCCGAAGTTTTTTACATCAAAAAGATCGGCACCTCTTCCGATTTCTTCATCGGGAGTAAAGCCGATTTTTATTTCGCCGTGTTTAATTTCGGGATGAGCCAAAAGATATTCTATAGCGCCCATGATAATTGTAATACCGGCCTTATCGTCTGCACCCAAGAGGGTTGTTCCGTCGGTTGTAATAATCTCCTGACCTTCAAGCTCTTTTAAGAAGGGAAAATCTTTGACGGTCATGGTGTACTCATCGTTGAGTTTAATATCCCCGCCCTTGTACACAAAAACTTTCGGATTTACGCACTTGCCGTCCAAATCGGGAGCCGTATCCATGTGGGCTATAAAACCGATTGCGGGAACCTTTTTATCGGTGTTTGCAGGAATGGCCGAATAAACATAACCGTGCTTATCCTGCTCAGCCTTTAAGCCCATCTCGGTCAATTCTTTTACAAGGTATTTTCCCAGCTCAAGCTGTCCTGGAGTACTGGGACAGCATTCATTTTCTTCGTTGGACTTAGTGTCCATCGAAATGTATTTTTGAAATCTTTTAAGATAATCCATAATGTCTCCTGTAAAAATATTATAGTTTACGATGAACAGCCTAACACTTTTGCAGCCTTGTGTAAAGTGGGGAAAAATTTCCACACCGTCCTTTGACACAAAGTATCTAAAGTGCTTGACAATCCGTTTTTGTTTGTATATATTTTTTTATCAAATAAGTGACGGCACCGTCATATTGACAAAACCGTTAAGATTGTATAACATATAGTATGTTTACTATGGCTAATTTTTTAGGATAAAATAATTAAATGGAGGATTCTCTATGAATGATAAACAAAACCGGCCGGCACAGAAAAATACTGAACGAGACCCGGCAAAGCAGCAGGCGGAACGAAACCCTGCAAAACAGAAAACCATCAAGCGACTTTTAAGCTACGCGGGAAAAAGCAGAGGGCTTTTGCCACTGTCGCTTATGCTTTCAGGCTTGAGTGCCCTTGTGAGCTTTGTGCCGTACATTATGGTGTTCTTTGTAATGCGCGATGTGATTGCCGCCGCCGTAGCAAAAGAAGCGGTAAACGCCGCCTCCCTTACACGCTACGGACTGTGGGCAGTCGGCTCCGCGGCGGCGGGCTTTGTGTTGTATTATGCAGCGCTCATGCTTTCGCATGCGACGGCATTTACCATTCAAGAAAACCTTTCGATACGGATGGCCGAAGCACTGGCGGAACTTCCCATCGGCTGGCATATCACGCACGTAAGCGGCAAGGTGCGCAAAGTGTTTGAAAAAAACGTCAATCAACTTGAAACGCTCATCGCTCATAACCTGCCCGATACGGCACAGAACATGGTGTCTCCTTTTGCGATACTCGCGCTCATGTTGGTATTCGATTGGCGGCTCGGACTTATTTCCCTATTGCCGCTTGTGCTTGCTTTCGTGCTGCAAGCGGTTTTAATGCAAATCAGTTCAAATTCCGGCTTTATGCAAAAGTACGAAAATGCACTTGAGCAGATGAACAATGCGGGCACCGAATACGTACGCGGCATTTCGGTTATCAAAACCTTTAATCAGTCCGTGTATTATTTCAAAAACTTTTACACTTCTATTATGAACTACAAAGAATTTGTGTATAAATATTCGCTGTCGTGGGAAAACGGCTATTCGATTTTCCTCGCACTCGTTAAAGCGGGCTTTCTATTCCTGCTGCCTGCCGCTCTGTTGATAGCGGGCAGTGCGACGCTCGATCCTCGCTTTTTTTACAGTTTTGTGTTTTATCTTGCCTTTGCACCGGTTACCTACACCATGCTGATGAAAGTTATGTATGCAAATTCATTCAATCAGCGCTCAAACGATGCGCTCAACCGTATTGAAGATATCTTGCAAGCGCCGCTGACCAAAGAACCGGAAAAGTCCGTATTGCCCGAAAAATACGATATAGAATTTAGAGACGTAGTGTTTTCTTATAAAACGGAAACGGCGGGATCTGCGGAAACGGACACAGGGAACAAGGGCCGCGCCACAGTGAACGGCATCAGCTTGCATATTCCCGAACATTCGCTTACCGCTCTTGTCGGACCTTCAGGTGGAGGCAAAACGACCCTCGTCAATTTGCTCGGCCGCTTTTGGGAAATTGATTCAGGGGAAATCAGTATCGGCGGTGTCGATATCCGCGACATTAAAACAAGCGACCTTTTGCACACCGTCGGCTTTGTGTTTCAAGAAAATAAGCTCTTTAAAGAAAGTATTTTTGAAAACATCCGCTACGGCAAAAAAGACGCAAGCCGAGAAGAAGTGATGGAAGCCCTCCGTAAAGCCGAGTGCATGGACATCATCGAAAAACTGCCTGCCGGTATCGACACCGTGTACGGAACTAAGGGCACATACGTATCAGGCGGAGAAGCACAGAGGCTTGCCATTGCCCGCACCCTCTTGCAGGACGCACCGATTATCGTGCTGGACGAAGCAACCGCCTTTGCCGACGCCGAAAACGAACACAAAATCAAAAAGACATTCGACGTACTGCTCAAAGATAAAACCGTCATCATGATCGCCCACCGCCTCTCTTCGGTTGTAAACGCCGATAAAATCTGTGTCATCAACGAGGGCAAAATTGAAGAAGAAGGCACGCACACCGAACTGCTCGCACGGAAGGGCTTGTACGCAAGTATGTGGGATAATTTCCAAAAAGGCATCGAGTGGAAAGTATAGATAATTTGGGGAGGTTTTTATGTTAAAAAGATTTTTTGCTTTATCTGATGCGGGAATGCGTAATTTGCGTTCGTCGATTACGCTCGGTGTCATTATCAATTTATTTTTGATGGTACCGCTGGGACTTTCGCTGTATGTGCTGCAGTATTTTTTGGCGCGCATCATGCAGCAAGGTTTTCAAGTACCGAATGTGTGGGCGGTGTCTGCAGCCGCTCTTGCGATTATTGTTGTACTGTTCATCCTCGAAAAACTGAAGTACGGCAGGATGTACAACGGTGCATATGAAGAAGCGGCGAATGTGCGTATTTCGCTTGCAGAATCGCTTAGAAAGCTCCCGCTGTCCTACTTCGGCAGGCAGGATTTGTCGTATTTAACCTCGACGCTTTTGAACGATGTTACGACGATTGAAGAAGCGCTTTCCAATGTCGTGCCGGAGATGTTCAGCGGTATTATTTCGATTTTGATTGCAGCCGGTCTTCTTGCCCTTTTGGATTGGCGGATGACCATTGCGTTGTTTGTTTGTGCCTTTGCAGGATTTTTTATCGTCGTCGGCTGCCGCAGGCTTTCGGAAAAAAAGATGAAAAGCGTCATAGTCCGCAAAGATTCGATATACGATTCCCTCCAGCAGATGATCGAGAACGTCAAAGTATTGAAGTCTTCCGATAAAAAAGCGGAGTATGTACAGAAGCTCAAAACCGATATTACCGAAGCGACAGGAGCTGCGCTCAAATCGGAAGCGTCGATCGGAGCGCTTATGTTCGGTGTAGCGATGTTTATCCGCTTCGGCTTTCCGCTGGTTATTTCCTATGGGGCGTTTTTGCTGGCGCAGGGGCAAATTGAACTGTTGACATATATCGTCTTTTTGCTGGTCTCCTGCCGTATCTTCGATCCGCTGACAACGGTGTTTATGCTGCTCGCCGAGTTCTTTTATACGCTGATTGCCGTTGAACGGAAACAGGCGATTGTTAATTATCCGGCCCAGACGGGAAGCGAAACATTCAATCCGAACGGTTACGACATTTCCTATGATAATGTTTCATTCTCGTATAATGAATCGACCAGCAAAGGTGCAGGCGGCATAGGCGGGAGCTCCGACGATAATTCAATGGCAGATAGTACAGCAAACAATACCGAAGAAGATACGGTCAGAGGAATAAGCTTTACCGCAAAGCAGGGCGAAATTACCGCCCTTGTCGGGCACTCAGGTTGCGGAAAGTCCACGATTGCACGCTTGGCTGCACGCTTTTGGGATGCCTCATCGGGCACGGTCAGCATAGGCGGTGTCGATGTTTCCACGGTGGAACCTGAAACTCTGCTCGGAGCTTTTTCAATTGTGTTTCAAGATGTCGTACTCTTCAATGACACGGTATACAACAATATTTTAATCGGCAATCGAAACGCTACAAGAGAACAAGTGCTTGCTGCCGCAAAAGCCGCACAGTGCGATTCGTTCATCGAAAAACTACCGCAAGGCTATGACACGGAAATCGGCGAAAACGGTTACACCCTTTCAGGCGGAGAGCGCCAGCGGCTTTCCATCGCCCGTGCACTTTTAAAGGACGCGCCAATCATCCTCTTGGATGAAGCAACTGCCGCCCTCGATCCCGAAAACGAAACGCTCATTCAGCATGCCATCAGCACACTGATAAAAAATAAAACCGTTATCGTCATCGCTCACAGACTGCGAACGGTAGAAACTGCCGACAAGATTATAGTGCTTAACAAGGGAACCATTGCCGAAACAGGTACCCACTCCGAGTTGATGGAGAAGGACGGTATTTATCGGGAGATGTATCGGCTGCAGAGAGAAAGCGATCAATGGTCGGCATAACTTGCAAATATGCGGGCATCTGTTCCGCCTATTTGCAAGTTGAGTAGATTACTCCCTCTATTTACGTCGCCGGGTGTGTCAGTACCGACATGGAGGTCGGTGGTTCTAAGCAGCAGCGATGTTTTTGCGCGCTCCTAGCATCTGTTCCGCCTATTTGTAAGTTAAGAATATTCTCCTTTATTAATAAAAAATATCTAAACTATTGACAATATCGGTTCCGATATATTATACTCTTTTGTAAGATTAAGTTTACAATATTTTAGAGACATCGGAGTAGTTATGTTTAAGATACAAAAGGAAGCCGAAGAGATTTTTAAATCTATCAGGCTTAAAAGAATGTTTGGAGGTTTCTTTTTACTTTCAGATGAGTTTTTGACGGTCGTGCCGGGATACTACATAGGTCTTGCCGTCGATGAATTAAAAAATTCTACTATGACACAAAGTGCCCTTATTGCGTATGTGGTAAAAATAATTTTTTTCACCTGTATGGGATATTTTTTTTCTTCCATGTTTATGTTCTTTATTCACAATTCTGGAAACAGGGCGGCTTATCTTTTTAGAAAAAAAATAATTTCGTCTGTTTTAAAAAAGACTCCGCCGTTTTTTAAAAAATATACTTCAGGCGATATTTTGGCTCGCACCTCAAATGATGTCACTGCCGTAGAAAATTATTTTGCTAACGGTTTTATAATGCTGATGGACTCCTTTGCATATCCCGGAGCTGCAATTTTTATGATGTCGGTTTTAATTTCATGGAAGTTAACCCTTGCAGTCGTCCTCCCAATACCGCTTATAACTATTATTTATTTTTCTTTAGGTAAAGCAATAAAAGATAGAACGGGTAAAACCTATGCGGAATTTTCCAAGGTCAACCAAGGTATTTTGGAGCTCGCTGAAGGAATAAAACTTATACGCTGTTACGTGAATGAGCAAGTCAGGTTAAAAAAACTTTCTTCCATTGTTAAAAATTATTTTTCGGTTCTTTATGCACAAGTTAAACTAACCTCTATTTTGCAGCCATGTACAGCCTTTATTACAAATCTTTGTATCATAATAGCCTTTTGCTACGGCGGTTACCTTGTACATATAGGAGAAATTACTTCAGGGAATCTTGTTTCGTTTTTTGTTTTTGTCGGAATGATTGCATGGAGCGGAATGGCAAGCGGCTTTTACTTACAAATTCAAAAGTCGGCAGATGCAGCTATCGACAGAATAAATGCTCTTATAAGAGATAACAACGAATTTCCGTCCATGGGAAACAAAGAAAAAATCGAAAGAATAGAAAAAATTTCTTTTAAAAATTTCAGCTTTGCATATTCCGATTCCGAAAAGAAAGTTTTACAGGATATTTCCTTTGAAATTTCACAAGGAGAAATTTTAGGAATTACCGGAAAAACCGGTTCGGGTAAAACAAGTTTGATAAAACAATTTTTCAGCCTGTATCCTCAAAATGAAAATATCTTCATAAATAATATTCCCTTAAAAAATTGCGATATTTTTTCTTTTAGAAACAAGACCGCTTATGTAAGTCAGCGTCCTCAACTTTTATCGGGAACCGTTTGTGAAAACTTATGCTTTTATGAAAAGGAAATTGAAAAAGAAAAAATATTAAAGGTTTTGGAAGCGGCTGATGTAAAAAGCGACATTGAAAAACTTACAAACGGGATCGATACAAAAATAGGAGAAAAAGGTGTTATGCTTTCAGGAGGGCAAAGGCAACGAATTGCCCTTGCCCGTGCTCTTCTTAAAGAACCGGAAGTTTTGATTTTGGATGATGCCATTTCTGCCGTCGATGCGGACACTGAAGTTAAGATAATCGAAAACCTAAAAAAATCTTCTTCATTTAATATCTGTATTATATCGGCACACCGTCTTTCGGCTGTTCAGCATGCAGACAAAATAATTGTGCTGGATGACGGTAAAATTATTCAGCAAGGAACGCACGAAAAACTTATAAAAGAAGGCGGCTGGTATGCGGAGCAGTTTGAATACCAGCACAGCCATTCTGCGGAACTTATGCAAGCTGAAGATGCAGACCTACAAATTGACGGAGGAAAAAAAGATGAAAGATAAGACCAATAAACTCAAAGTAAATTATAGATTTTTTCTCTCGTACCTAAAATACTGCAAGACTTATGTCTTAGCAGCCTTTGTTGTAGTAGGAATTTTTATTGCATCTTCAGCCTATCTTCCTACAATTACGGCAAGCGTTATAAATGCCGACCTTGTAAATATGCCCGGCTTAAAAAATTTTTTAATTAAACATGCCCTTTTGTTTTTGGGGACTGCCCTTTTATTTTTTTTATCGATGTATGTAAAAACATTGCTTTTTAGAAAAATTGCAAATACCGCCTGTGAACATATTCAAATGGATATGGCCGGTCATCTTTTAAATTTAAAGATGAAACATTTTGATGAAATGACTTCGGGAAATATAATGAGCCGTTTTTCTTCCGATGTAAATGCAGTAGGCGATTTATACTTTTTGGTTTTGGGCGAGGTATTTAGTGTAATTTTATTATGTATAGTTTTATATATCCGTTTGGCACTTATGAGTTCCTATCTTTTTGGGGCTAGTTTTGCCTATCTGCCGGTTGTTTATTTTCTTGCTCGGTATTATTTAAAAAAGAGCGACAAGCCGACACGGGATTATAGAAATTCAATCGGAGAATTAAACGGATTTTTTAACGAAAGCATTAATTCTATTGAAACCGTGCAAGCTTTTTGTGCAGAGGAAAAAATAGAAAAAGAGTTCGATAAATTTAATCTCCCGGCATATACTTCAAAACGAAAAATGGTTTTACTCTCGGGGCTTTTTTCTTGGAATATTATTGCAAGAATTAGAACCTTAATTTACGCCGCCCTTTTGGGAGTGTTCGGATATCTGTATTTTCAGGGAGCTCATTTTCTTGTCGGTACTCTTGTAATCGTTATAAGTTATAATAAGGAAATAACCGATGTCTTTTTAAAATTATTTATGCAGATAAATATTTACAAAAACGCTTTTGTTGCGGCGGGAAGAGTTTCGGAGATAATCAATTTTGAACATGAAAGAACAAACGGCACTCCTCATTCTCCCATGGGAGATATAAAATTTTCAAACACTCAATTTGAATACAAAGAAGGCATTCCAATTTTAAAAGGACTTGATTTTAATGCGGAAGACGGGATGACCATAGCCTTTGTCGGAAAGACCGGCTGCGGAAAATCTACGATTATGAATTTGATTTTAGGTTTTTATGAAAATTCCGGCGGTAAGGTTTTAATTGACGGGCAGGATATACGCTCTCTTGAATTAAAAACCCTGCGTTCCAAGATTGCAGTGGTCTTGCAGGAACCCTATCTTTTTAGCGGAACGATTTTTGACAACATAAGTTTAAACGATCCTCTTATAAATAGAGAATCTTGCGAAAAAGCTTTAAAGGCTGTAGGCGGCACAAATCTTATAGAACATTCGAAAAAAGGTTTGGATGCTGAAGTGAACGAAAACGGAAAAAACTTTTCGGAAGGAGAGAGGCAGATTATCTGTTTTGCCCGTGCCATGGTAAGAGATCCTAAAATTCTAATCTTAGATGAGGCTACGGCAAACATTGATACCGAAACCGAAAAACTTATAAATGCAGGTATCGAAGTTTTAAAGAAAGGGCGAACAACACTTATAATCGCGCACCGTCTTTCTACTGTAAAAAATGCGGATATAATAAACGTAATCGATGACGGCAAATTATTGGAATCGGGAACTCATGAAGAACTTATTGCCCTAAATTCCAAATACGCCGAATGGTACAGACTGCAAAAGTAGGAATAAGTTTTCTGAAAATGTAAGCTATAGCTTAAAATTTGTTTTTATTGTATACTAATGATTGGAGTGTTAAATTATGCAAAAAAGTTATTACGCTTTTTTAAACCATACTAATTCTGATATCGTAAAAAAAGATAATCCGTATCCGCATTTTAAAACCTATGCATTTTCTTCCGAAATAGGAAAAGGCTATTCTGCTATTTATGATGTAGGCTCTTATGCACATATTTGTATTGCCGATCATCTTTACTATGAGGATTTTAAATATACGGTACCATCGGATGAAGGTATTTATCTTCAGCAATATGATTCTATTGCCTCCGACAAAAAATATCCTGCAGGAAGGGTGTATACCGGAATGCAATACATTCAACATTACACTAAAGTCAAAGCGGTTCAGTATGTTATAAAAAAGGAAACCCCTGCATGTATTATCGGGCTTCAATTAAACCCCGAATATTACGGTGCATATTTAAAAAACACCTTCGGCATTACGGAAGAAAATTTTTGTACAAAAATTTCTCTCTTGCCGAAAGAAAACTATATCCCTGAAATTTCTTTTATATTGAATCAGATACGGAAATTCTCGGGAACCGAAGCGAGTGCAAAACTTTTTTTTAAAAGCAAAGTTGACGAAATCGCCGCCCTTCTTTTACGAAAAACCGAAAACATACAAAAAGCGGAACACTCCGTTTTTTCAGCCGACCATGCAGCTATTATGCAAACGATTGAGTTCATAAATAAAAACTTACACAAAAGACTGCCGCTTGAAACGCTTGCAAAAATGTCGTGTATGAGTCCTTCAAAATTTAAATATGTTTTTAAAGCCGTTACCGGTTTCTCGCTCACCGATTATCTTGTTAATAAAAAGATGGAAAAAGCCTGCTCCCTGCTTTTAAATACTAATATGTATGTTGCAAACATCGCCCAAAGTCTCGGCTACCGCAGCACCGGCTATTTTTCCGCCTGCTTTGAAAAGTACACAGGTATGCTCCCGAATGAATATAGAAAGAGGTGAAAGGTTAGGTTTCTTCGGTGTAATACATACCGGTTCTATCTTCACAGCGTTGCTTATAAATTTTATAACTTTCAAGCCACTTATAGTTAGGCTCATTATACATACAGAAATATTAATTCTTGTTTCCATATTTTTTGACCAATTCTTTATCTAATCGACTTGTAAAAATTCTTTTTAAAACACCTTTTTTTTGCTTTTCCTGTAGGGTCTATTTCCCAAAGTTTCTCTTTCACAATATTTCTCAATTCAACATCATTATGGAACAATTCAATATATGGTTCTTGTGTTATTAAGCTAATGAATTGCTTTGAGTCACCATAAGAATTAATATGAGTTATTTCAGATATATATTTTTTTCGATCAGTATTATCTCTTAGTAAAAATAATGTTAACTCCAAAAGTTTATAGGTCTGTCTGAATTTCATAAAAGGTTTGATCCGTTCCATATCTAAATTACTATTATAAAGTTCTTGTTCATAGAATTTATTTATTAAATCTGAATTTTTTACTAGTTCAAAATAATTGACACTTTTACAATAAGCTTTATAAAATTCAATAAGTGGTATATTGTGATCATAGAAGAATTGATTCTCAAAAAGTGATTTTCCAATAATATATGGAACAAAATATTCTTTTTCATAAAGTTTTAAAGTAATTGCTTCAGTAAGCGATGAGTTTATTTTTTGAGTATTTAAAAATTCCAAAACAATCTCTGTAGGGGCTGAAATATCATTACAAATTTCGATATATACATCAAATATTTCTTCACCAATAGAAATGTTTTTTTGTATTGAACTATCCAGTTTATCAATATGACATTTTATTTTTTGTATAAATTCCATTGCAGATTTATAATCATCTAAATTTAATATAGGCATAAAGACATCAATAATCTTATTCTGTTGTTCTATAGTCAGCAAATTGAATTTACATACAGAAAAATTAATTTTAGATAATAAATCGTTTATTAAATCTTTATCAGTAATCCTATTGCTTGTATTATCGTGAAAAAATAAAGATTTAAAAAAAGAAAATAGCTGATCTGACTGTAATTCTTTTTGATTACAATAATTTGAATATAAATCTATATGGGATAATTGGATTCTATCAAAGTCAGTTGCCCAATATAAGTCAGACGACTCTATTAAATCTATTTCTTCCGAACGTAAAAATTCAAATGGTTCATTGAAGAGTTGATATATTTTTGAAATTTTTTGATTTTCAATAAATTTTTCTCTTAGTTTATAAATAAGAGTAGAGTCTTCATTATAAATAATTTTAGCAATTTCACTTATATTCTTTTGTATCCACTCGGCATCAAAATCAAATGAGTCAAAATTATTTATCTTTATTCTTGAATATACCGAAGAATTGAAAAGGTTATTCTTTTCTAATGATTCTATGAGATCAATATCAGTAATACTGCCAGTATATAAGTCATTTATTTGTTTCAAATTATCTGCGGTAAGGTTAAAGCAACCTACAGCTTGTACATAATCAATAATTTCTTCTTTAGCATTTTCTTTGAGTTCTTCATAAATAATATTAAATAATTCAGATTTAAATATTTTATGTTTAGTTAGTAAATTTTTAAGATTAATTCCAATATCTGAAAAAGATTCAAAGTTTGTTATTTTAGTTAAACAATCTACTAGATTTTCTTTTTCTTCTTCGGTAAATATTTTATCCTCTAAAAATAAAAAGAAATCTTTGTAATTGCTTGAATTTAATGATTCAAAATTAAGACAATTGAAAATATCAGAGTTATCTTTTATTAAATTTATAGTTGAAATATCTATAATAGGTAAAGCAGAATTAAGAAATATATCTTTAAATTTACCAATATTTTTAGGAAAATAATTAATAACACTTATTCTACATCCTTCAATAAATTCTACATTTCCTTTTTTATTATATTCTTCTATTATTTTTTCTATCAAAAACTTAATAAGTGTATTTCTTTGCTCCTCATTATTCTTTATACAGTTATATGAACATATTTTAGCTCCATAAACAATCGATTTATTCGGTTCTATGTTATTTTTTATAAATTCAAAGATTGATTTCATTGTATAATATTTTTGTTTTTGAAATGCTGCCTCAAATATTTCTTCAAACTCAAAAACGATTTCACCATAAAAACGTTTATATTCTACTAATTCATTACAAGCATCATATATTACTTTTGATTCTTTTTCTGTTACAACTTTTTGAATGATTTTTTTATTGTTCTCAGCAGCAATGAATACAACATCATTTTTTATAATTGCATCATAAACAGTTTTTTCTTCCGATGTCTTGATATATGCATTGGATGGATAATTATAAAAATACATTGAATAATCATTCTCAATATCTTTATTTTCAAACATTTTACTAAAATCATTATCAAACATTTCTTTTTCTTTTCTTTCTTCTGCAGAAATTGCATTGTTTTCAGAGTCAAAGATTGAAATATCTAACTTAGAATCATTATAATAAAAATTGTTGACATATTCTGAGAATCTTTTTTCTTCCTGTATTAATTTTTGAAAAATTTTCGGATATTGCCGTTGGAGATACACTACGGCTGCACATTTTTTATAACTTACGGAATCTTTTGAAGAATCACGATTATGTAAAGAGCTATACAATAGAAAAGTTTCATTCAGGCGGTCTTTTATTTCACGAATAGACAATCCTTCTCCTTGCATAATCCAATAAAGTTGAGGCAGAATATTCTTTACTGTATCTTCATCAAAACGTTGACATTCTAATAATTGTTTAAAAATGTCTTTAATATTTTCAAAATGGAGTGGTCTAATCCAAACTGTGTAATCAAAAATTTTTGAATAAATACTTAAGCTTTCTTTATTCTCATTATTAGATTTTTGTGAAACTAGAGATTCTTCCGATTTCAATGAGACAATAAATACATATTTATTTTTTTCATCATCGGAAAGCAAATTAATAAATCTATATAATTCTTTTAAAAGTGAAATTACTATAAAAGCGTCATCAGTTCGATCTAAATCTTCAATTATTATAAGTCTTTTTTTTAATTTCGGTTTTAATTTTACGATAATTTCTTTAAATACTTCAAATGTATCAGTATCGGATGGCTCTATTTTTCCTTGTGAATCCCACAATGAAAATAAAAAATTCTCATTTTTTAAAGTAAACCATAATAATATAAGACTAAGAAAAAGAGATAATTGGTATGGAATAGTAATATTACAGTTTCTTATAGGTATACTTATTGGAATTTTTCCGATGAATAGCACCAAGAATAAAAACAAAGCAATCCCGATTAAGAATTTCGTTCCTTTCCATCCCGAAGTTGATAGCGAAAGTTTACCATAGTTTTTACTTAATCTTTGATTTATATATTTCGAAAATGATTTATTACCATATCCCGCTGCAAATTGATATAAAAAAGATTTCGTGAATATATCAATTTGATTTTGATTCTTTGAAGTTTCATTATCATGTTTACAAACACAATCCCAAAGATTGATATAAATAGGCTTCTCAAAGCATTCCTTATTATCTTCATATAGAATGTTTGTTAGACTTGATTTTCCACTTCCATATTCACCAATTAATGCTACTGTATTAGCCTTTTCATCTATAGCCTTTTTTACGGCTTGTGCTTTAATCTTTAAATCAAATATATCATTATTTGAATTACCGATTGGAGAATTATTAAATAGGATAATATCTTGCTTTGCAGGAATAACATTATCCCTTTTCAAGCTTTTATTTTTTTTAAAAATTTGTTTAATAATTTTCATTGCCCCTCTACAACCCTTTTTACAATATCATTTTTTTAAATTCTCTTAAAATACCCAACGGTTTTATTATACCCGTTTTATGCAAAAAAACAAAGAGGGCATGAGATACGATTTTGATAGTAAGACGAAAATATAGGTTTTCCCCGATATACTTACAAACAAAAAACTGCCGTCAGTTCTTGGATTCTTCCCACAATTTTCTATATAAACCTTCTTCTTTTATCAGCTCCTCATGCCTGTCGCACTGAACAATGTGCCCATTTTCGAGGACCAGAATTTGGCCGGCGTTGCGGAGACTTGTCAGATTGTGAGCAATCATGATGACGGTTTTATCTTTGAGCAATTCCTGTAAGGCGGCTTGTATTTTGGCTTCGTTTTCCGCATCAACATTGGCGATTACCTCGTCCAATAGTACAATCGGGGCATTTTTAAGAAAAGCACGGGCAATCGAAATGCGCTGTTTTTCTCCGCCCGAAAGCCGCAAGCCCGCCTCTCCTATAACCGTATCGTAGCCCTTTTCACTTTGCATAATAAAATCGGTGCAGCCCGCACGCTCAGCCGCCTGATACACTTCCTCCAAAGAAGCGGTTTCCCGGCCGAGCCTGATATTATTCAATATCGTGTCGTTAAACAAAAACACATCCTGAAACACAAAGCTGATATTGTGCAAAAGGTTTTCGTAATTGAGTTCTTTAATATCGGTGCCGCCGATACTGATGCGCCCCTTTTTTATATCCCAAAAACGAGCAAGCAGATTCACAATAGTCGTCTTGCCGCTCCCCGAAAGACCTGCAAGAGCGGTTACCGTTTTTTCTGGAACTGAAAAGCTGATATTATGCAGCACCTCTTTTTCGGCGTAGGCAAAAGAAACATCTTCAAATTGAATATCGAAGGCGTGCGGATTTTGAGGATCGAGCAGCAGGTTCCCTGAAAGGTTTTGCATTTCCGGAACCGCTTTGATGGCATTCATACGGTCGATTGACTGCTGAGTCATTTTAGAAAAGATACTGAAAATCCCCATCGCTTCAATACCGCTAAACAAACTGAAAGAGGCGGTCATCAGCAAAAAGATTTGTGCAAAAGAAAGTGTTCCCCGTAAAAAAAGCAGGGCGGAAGAAAAAACTATTCCCGCCGTAACAAGCCGTAAGCAAAACTGAAAAAGAGAGACGACAGGAATATGAGCAAGTTCCGCGCGGACGGAAAAATCCCGTAAATTCTTTACCGCTTCAGCCGTTTTTGAAAACCGCTTTTCCGCCATGTTGTATATTTTAAGCACATGGATCCCGTTGATAAATTCAACAATATCGGCGGTAACTTTTCCGATAAAGTCCTGCCGGTTTATTTTTAACTTGTCTTGCAATGTAGATAATTTTCTGTACATGTACCATACCGGAATAAACAAAAAAGCGGTGAGCAAAAAGATGCGGTAATCGAAGACAAGCAAGACAGTAAGTCCGATAGCAAAAACAGGAATACCCACGGCGATTTTTTCGATAACGACCATGCCTTCAATTTCCAAAAACGCCGCATCGGAAGTAATGGTCGAAACCAAGTCGCCCGTGTTTTTTTCATTGAGAAAGCCGAGCGATACCTTTCGTAATCGTGTTCCTAAGTTTTTACGCTCGCGGCACATTGCCTTATAACCTGCCCCGCCGCGGAAATAGAGCGTAAAGTAACGCAGTACAATTCTAATAAAAACCGCTGCCGCCATAATGCCGATGTACCGGTACATAGTGCGGACATCAAGCGTTCCCGAAGCGGCGGGATTAAAAAGCGGTACGGCGTTTACAATTTTAAAGGCGATGATAAAAGGTATCATTATAAAAAAGCCGTCGATAAAACTTAATACAACGGAAAAAACAATTTCCTTTTTTTGATTTTGCATAAGGGTCAAAAAAGCCCGCACCGTTTTTAGCATAGAGCCTCCTACAGGTTACTCCGATTTTAATTATTCTCCCGCCCGGCGTCCATACAATAAACGAAACATTGTCTATCGGCGATATATTTTGGCTGAAAACAAAGGCGGGGGAAAGTCAATAAGCAGAATTATATTTTTTAATTATGATATTATGATTAATTTCTCGGATATTATAAAAGCAAAGAAGATGCCGCTTTGTCATAAGCAATATCTGTGCGACAAACGGGAAGATTGCCTCGAAAGAGCCTTGCAGGCTTTATAATGCGAAATCTCTGGTCAAAATATATTTTTAACTTTAACAAAGAAATAGAATATGCTATAATGCTTAAAGATGAGTAGTTTTAGAGGTATTATATGAATTCAACTAATAGTTTTGATGATAAATTAGTTCTTAACATATACACGGTTGATGGCGACCATCAGTTGTTAATTGATAATAATAAAGCAGGATTTGAGTTTTATTTAGAGTTAATGGAAGTTTTTGCGGATGTAGATGCTGTAAATCACAAAATTAATATCAAAAGTCCTCTTTGCATGTCTAATGAAATTAAAAATAGAATGTTTAATTTTTCACAAGAAAAATCAAAAATAAAACCCGAAATACAAAAACTTAACAAAATCATAAAGGATATACCAAATAATCAATTTTTTATAATCATACCTTATCTATTGATGGATCCATTAGAAATATTAAAAATTTTTGAATATCTTAAATGCATCAATAACAATGCTTCAGAAGAAATATTTAAGGAAAAAATCGTAAAACTTGAAAAGGATTATACAGATTCTTTTGCTGAGCTTGAAAAAAAATATGAATTTATTATGTTTTCAACGAGAATACAGAATGTAATCGGTGAAAAAGATAGGACTAAAAGAGTTTGTAGATATTGTGGTCGTTCTGCAGCAGATGGCACTACATTTAAAGAAAAAGCTCATGCAATAAGCGAAAGCATTGGAAATAAAATTTTTATATGTACAGAGGAATGTGATGCGTGTAATTCAAGATTTGCAGGAACGATCGAAAAAGATTTTTTTGAATTGATAAAACTCTATAGGACTATATATGGCTCCAAAGGGAAAAATGGTATTCCAACTTTGCATTATAGGGATGGAATAACTATAGAGTATGATAAAAAGAAGAATTGTCCTATTATTAGACATCGCACAGATAAACCTGCTGTAAATGAAAAAGGAGACCTTCATCTTAAATTAGAGTCTGATACAAATGTCAATCCAATGAACATTTATCGCTGCCTTGTGAAATTTGCATTAGGGTTAATTGATAATTCCGAGTTGTCAAAATTTATTAAAACCGTTGAATGGATAAATAATATAAAAAATGATGGTTCTACAATTAATTTACCACCCGTAATGTGCTTTTTGGATAGGCAGAATTATTTTGAGCAACCAGAAATTGTTCTATACACACGTAAAACAGATGACAAAAAATATCCATATTTATATGCAGAACTAAAAACTTGTATGTTTATATTTGTCTTTATTGTTCCCTTTTGTTTAGAGGATTCTACCGATTTCGGAAATAAAAAAAATTTTAAAGTTTTCTGGGACTTGAATAAACAATACAGATTATTAAATAGAAAATGGGTAGAATATTATTTGAATACAGATTTAGCACAATCATTCAGATATAATTTCAGTATTTTGGCTGGAAGAGATAATTCTGAAAGTAATAAGGATATTGATAAGCAATGAATAAAAACACGGCTTTGTTTTGCAAAATATCAATTTTGCAGAAAAATACAGTCTAACTATTATGTATATACAAAATACTATTTTTCTTCGTCATAATACACTATGTAGAATTTGCCTTGAATGATTTTTGTTCTTTCTCTACTACTTTACATATATATTACCTCACAACCATTTACCCAATGTCATTTCTTTTCTGCTCAAGCAACCGTCACCGCTTTTGCAGCAGTGCTCTCGGATTCGTAGAATGCTATCTTTTTGACAGCCTTCAGCTGCTTATCAATAGGAGCAAGTTGCACCGAAAGGCTTTCAATTCTGCCAATCGAGACTCTGTAACTGCGGCTAAATTGAACTTTTTTATCTTCTTATCTACCATACATACACAAATCCAGATTTTTTCTATCTATGCTGTGCAAAATAGGCATCGATTTCTGGACGCAGTTCAATTCCGACTTTCTCAAAAATATTCAACAATGCTTCGTATAATCCGGTGCCGCCTAAAAAGTCCCAAAATTCTGCCGCAACTTTTAGCTCATATTCCAAATCAATCATCCCTCGCATTGTCCAGCGGCTGTATTCTTTCGGTTCATACGGATTATACGGAATTGCAAGAAATGTATGGATATGAGCTTTCGGATGTTCGGCAAGTGTTACCGCAACCCATTCTAAAAGGGTACGTTTAAATCCTTTAAATTCACCGATATTCGGTTTTGCCGATTTTATATCAATAAGAAACATTTCATCATTCTTTGAAACAAGTTTCACATCAACCTTCGTCGGTTTTACTTCTTTCATTTCCCCTTTTTGACATACTGCACGTATCCTTTCGATTTCTTGAATCTTATCCGGTAGCTGCCGTCCGGTTGTAAGGTCATCCATAATGGTTTGAATGACA
Source organism: Treponema denticola ATCC 35405 (assembly GCF_000008185.1). Classification (NCBI taxonomy): domain Bacteria; kingdom Pseudomonadati; phylum Spirochaetota; class Spirochaetia; order Treponematales; family Treponemataceae; genus Treponema; species Treponema denticola. The sequence continues at coordinate 930,893 of NC_002967.9, read as the reverse complement.
TTTTGCGCTTCACTTGAAATAGTTTTTCCGGCTGTTTGTTGCTTTTCAGCGCTTTTAAATGTTGTTTTTGCAAGAGCAACCGCTACCGGTTCAAAAATAGTTGTACCAAAATTCGTATTTAGGGAATGAATAAACGAAAACAATGCCATTCTATCTTTTCCTAACAAGCGGGTATGAAAAGGCATTACGGCAGGTTCGGGATTATAATTTTGAAATTTATGTCGTAAGCTTTGTTTTAAAATATCTTCGACCTGTATTATTTGTTGATTAGATAGTGACATTTTGTATCTCCTCTATTAGTCTTTCTGTCTTTGGTTTTGAATATAAACCTCTTCTCTCAAATAAGTAATTTTTACTATTTAAAATGGTAACTGTATTTTTAAAAACATTAATAGCATTTTCTTTTATGCCTAAGTATTTTATTTTTTCATTAATAGAGTTTTGATGTTTTTCTAGAAGAATATTACAAGCCATTAGTATATGCATGTCCATTGTTTTCGATTTCATTGTTATATTACCATTAACTAAAGAATGGTTAAACCAAAACCATAAGACAGCACAATAATAATAGAGATTTGCCTCATGTTTAGAGCCATTGAAAATTTTACCTTCTTTTTGAAACTTTTCTATTACAGAAATAGCATTACTTTTCATTTCATGAGGCCTTTGCAAAAACACAGAAATAAATACTCTTGCTAATGTTTCAATATTTATTCTACTATATGGTGGAATAACATTTACATGCTGGCCTCTAAGTCTTTCAAAATATAAATGAAAATCATTCTCTTCCTTACCTAAGAAATAGGTTTCAATTTTTTCATGAAAATCATTTAAAGATTGTAAATCTTTGTCGATTGAATTCTGATTGTTTGCAGCGTAAATAATCATTTTTTTTAAGCTATTATCTTTTGTAGAAATTATTTTAGCAACAACTTCAATGTTATCAATGCTATTTTCATCACTAGATTCTTTGTATTTTTTGAATAATTCATTTGTAGTCTGACAGCCGTTAATGATTCTTGGAAAGGTTAAGGTAAATTCTTTCTCCTTTACAGGATGACGCTCAATTTTATTACAAATAATAGTTAAACCGTTATTCAAAAATGGAAAATAATTTCTTTCTGAATTAGAGTCTAAAGTTTTTTTTATATCCATATTCACAGGAGTTGAGCCAATATAATTTCTAACATTTTCAATAAAAAGTTTTTCTTTTAAATTTTTATCAGAAGTCAAAATTAATTTTTTTAGTTCGAAAAATTTTATCGTTGCCAAAAGACTTAATTCAACATTATCAATAGATGAAAGAGGTATACTATTCTCAAGTTTTAATTGTGCTGTGTGGAATCTTGAAATTTTCTCATACTCGATTTTCACTTCATCTTTTTGAAGAACTAAAATCTTATCCAATTTACATCTATTTTCTATTTCCGTTCTTGATTTAATTTTTCTTGTTTCCGCATTTATTTTTTCATCTGTAAGTTCATGTGATGTTCTCGCAGAAACAAAAAATAAACAAATATGTGGTGTTTCCGAAATTCTATCAATGAAGCTTCCTGAATCATCGAGTAGTTTTTTAAAAATAGTTGAATAAGGTTCAATATCTGTTGCTAGCGTAAGGAACTTTACAACTTCATCGGTAAAGGCACTAAATTTCTTTTCGTCAAAGCTACTCTGAGTTGTTGATTGGATGAATCCAATTTTTATTTGAATTGCTTCCGTTGGTCCAAATTTTCCCAAATCAGCTTCTTCAGAAACTAATTTATTATTTACAACAATAACGATACCATCAATTCCTTGTGCTTTATTTGTCGAAACTGATTTTACATTATCAAGTTCCTCTTCTAAAATGTTTGAAGCAATAACATAATTACTAAAATCTTCAAAAACATCATCATCGTTATCATCTGTTCTAATTATGTTAAACTTTTTTGCAAAATCATTTATTTTTGCATTAAGTCCTATATCAAACTTCTGTGCCATTTATTTCTCCTTCATATGAAAAATTGTTTCGGAATAAGCGCCCTTATCCTTTTCTGTTCTATTTAAAACCGGACGATGATATTGATTAACGATATGCATTCCGGCTTTCTCTGCAATAAGCGGATACATATTGAATTTATCATTTGCAACCAAAAATACATTATAGTCTGCCGCTAAATAGGGCTTTGCATTATTTAGAACAGCGCTAATACCTTCCACATAACTTTCGCGGGCTTCTTTTCCTTTTCCTTTAAATAAAGGGCCTATTTCCAAATCATCATGACGGGTAAAGCCGAATATGTCATACGCATACGCATGTTGTTCATGGTAGTCTATTAATCCGACATACGGCGGAGAAGAAAAAATACCTGCAATTTTATGGCACCGGATTAATTCATATAACTCAGGTTTGTTTTGTTTTATTTTTTCATCGAGATTGATTGTGCGGGAATCTCCGGTTACGCAATATTGAAAAGTTTGCGTTCTGAGCATTTTAAATTCAGCTAAGCGTTTGACGGTATCATTTGCATAAGTATTCCACCATCTCAATATCGAAAAAAGCGGCTTGCAAATCTTTCCATGCTTTGTGCAATAATACGGAACGGTTATCGGCTCATAGATTGTCGCAAGATCTGAATGGGTTGTTGCTCGGCAACTGCGCATTGTTCTACTTAAAATTATTTTCGCGATATTCCTTTCAGTTTCATTCGGTATTTTTTCAATAAGCTGAAAGACCAAATCAATTTCGTTCCGAATATTCTGCACATACCATTTATCTAAGAATGTATCTGTTTCTTTTTGCTTTAGTTGAATATTAAATGTATGGACAAGTTTTTCATAAAGAGGAAAAAATTCTTTTTCTTTTTCAGCTCCATAGGTCTTTTCATCGATATTCTTTTGCCGTACATCGATTTTAAACTGCGGCGACGGAAAATACTTATTGTTAAAAGTTAAAAGCGCAGCACTTAGCGTATCTTCAAATTCCGGTATGGAGGAAGCAGCGGTAAAATCACGAAGTGTATTTGTTATAAACGAAAGTTCATTTTCAAGCATTTGTAAATCGCAATTTTGTATTTTGGCATTTGCAATGACTGTATTAAACTCCGAAATATCCACGCCGATTGCATGAATACCTAGTTCATTTGCCTGTACAAGCGTTGTTCCGCTACCGCAAAAAGGGTCAAGTACAACATCGCCCTTATGAAAAAAGACATTTTGTTTAAAGCTGTCAGTATGCTCATCTAAAAAATATTCGACAAGCTGCGGAATAAATTTTCCCTTATAAGGATGCAGCCTATGAACATGTTTTGTCGTTTCAGCTTCTTTATATTGTTCGAAAGACAACGTCCAATTCAATTTTTCACCGAGCGTCTCTTCCCAATCCGTCTGCCGTTTACCGGAACGCGACTGATAATAATGAAGTAATTCTGTTTTTGAAACTGCCGGGGCACCGTTATGAAAAAATTTATTTATTCGTCCGTATTGAATAAGATATGTAATATTTGAGTTGGTTACATGCTTCCCCAGCAGTACCGTAGCCCAATGACCCGCTTCGGGGATAGAGATAAAATCGTCCTGCTGTACTGTAGCGAAAAGTTCATTTTGCATAGTGTCTCCCAATTTTGCCGTTAAAGTAACCACAACATCAAGTACTATTCTATCACATTCCGCTGTTTTTTTCTATGCCCCCTGATAGTCGCTGAAATACCGGAAAATCCCTTTTACCGTCCTTTACTCCTCCACGCCTCTTTCCTGCTTCCCGTTCCAGCTACGCACCTGTGTTTCCCCACAGCTTTGCATACAGCGGTGATTGCTCCAACAGTTCCGTATGTGTACCTTGAGCCTCTACCCGTCCATTTTCCATAACGATGATTGAATCACTTTCTTTAACGGTGGAAAGGTTGTGGTCTATCGTGATAACGGTTTTATTTTTACACAGTTCCTGTAATGAAAGCTGAAGCTGCCGACGGTTTTCCGCATCGGTGTGAGTAGTCGCTTCATCTAATATAAGCACCGGTGCATTCCGCAAAATTGCACGGGCAATAATAATACGCTGCCGCTGCCCGCCAGACAGTTTTGTTCCTTCATTGCCCGCATGAGTGTTCCAGCCCTTTTCAAGCCGTTCGATAAAATCCGAGCACTGTGCAAGACGGGCAGCTTCTTTTACCTCTTCATCGGAGGCGGCTGGCTTACCCATTCGAATATTTTCCAAAATACTCATATTGAATAAAAAAGTGTCCTGTGTAACATAGTTGACATGTTCCATTAATTGCGCAAGGGACATATCTTTGTAATCGATTCCGCCGATTGTGATAGAACCCTTTGAAACATCCCAAAAGCGGGCAATCAAATTGGCTATTGTTGACTTACCCGAACCGGAGTGCCCGACAATCGCCGTCTTTTTCCCCTCTTTAAAAGTGAGCGATACATCATGCAGCACATTCCCCTTAGGAGCATTGTTCTCATTGCCGGTTTTATCGGCAGCCGTAATTTCATCATACGAAAAGCACACATTATGAAACACAATTTCGTTATTCGGAATATGCAGAGCAGCTGCTGCGGCAGTTTCTTCCAATTCGGGAGCGGACAGCACTTCTTCAATCAGCTTTTTACTGTTTCTTATGTGATAAAAGTTGTCCATAAATTCGGTGAACTTTAAAAGCGAAACGCCCAAGCCCTCTGCAATGATGACAGCAAAAAGATAGAGCGGCGCTTCAATCAAACCGGAAGTAAAAAGCAGTCCGCCGGCTGAAAGCACGCTCACCGTAATCGACGACAAGAGTACAAAGGCCGGAGCGCTTACAAAATACATTTTATTGTAGAGCTTTAAGGTTGACTTTTCGTAATTGTCGATGGAATCTTCAAACTGAGAATAGGCCTTTGCTTCGGTGCCGAATATTTTAATTTCTTTATTTCCGCGGATATATTCGATAACCCTGCCGTTCATGTTTTCGAGGGCGGCATAATAGGTGTTTGCAAAATCGTTCATAATGCCGATATACATCGGAAGATAAAAAATCAAGGTTGCTACAGCGGGTACCAAAACGGCAAGAGCAAGCCGCCAATCTGTTGCAAAAAGCATCGCGGTAATGCTCAAGGGAATGAGGATATTCGAGGTGGTTTCAGGCAGTGCATGTGCAAGCGGAAATTCAAGCCGTTCAATACTATCGATGAGCATTCCGTGAAAATAGCCGGCGCCCTTGTTCCGCGTAAAACCCAGCGGCATCTTTATCATCTTTTCGGTAAGGGCAAGCCTTATTTTTTCCAAAACGGAAAAGGCTGTCTTGTGCGAAATCGCCGTCGATATGCTGTGCAGCACCAGTTGAAAAGCAAAGGCTGCAATAATAACGCCTACATAAGCCGACACTTCTGCAAGGGAAGTTCCGCCTTTTGCCAAACGCATAAGAAGACGGTGCACCGTGATATACGGCACCATCCCGCAGCCGACACCCAGCACCGCAAGACTTACGGACACCGTATACGCAGGAATATTCGGCACAATAAAATCTTTAAATCGCATGGTTGGCAATCCTCTACTCCATATCCTTAAAATGCCGTTTTAAGATGAGCTTTCCGATATAGACGCCTGCAATACCGAAAACGATAGCGGATACTATGCCGATTACGGCGAAGGTTCCGGTAAAATATTTCACATATTCAAGTATCTCTTCTCGGCTCATTCCCATTTCCTGCCACTTTGCCAATTCCCGTTCCAAAAAGAAAAGGAAAGGGAACACGCCTCCGGTAAAATATGCAGCCTGTGTAAGTCCGTGACCAATACCGACCGAAAGCGTTTTGAATCCTGTTTTTGCGATAATCACATCGGCTATCAAACCCGCAATGACAACAAAAATTAAACAGTTAATACTTCCCATTCCGGTCAGCGTAAAAAGCGCAACACCTAAACCTGCAAGCAGCGTCAACACGCCGAATCTCCGCACAGTCTTTACAACAAAAAGCACGATAGGCCCCATCAAAAATCCTGTCATACCGGGCGCAAATACATGCATAACGGGGATAGTAACGGCTGTCAGCATTCCGACCCCATAAATAACGGCTGCATAAATTGCGGCCATTAAACCGATTAAAACAAAGTGACTGATTTTCCAGTGATTGGTTTTTGTTTCCATACCTTTATAACCTCTCTTTAAAAATATATTCCAACTGCATCGAACCGTTCAATTGAAAATCTTCCTTTATTTGTCCGTCTTCCAAAAGAACCGCTCTATTGCAGGTGTTTAAAATGAACTCATAATCATGCGTGATAATAACGGAGGCGTTTGTCTTGCCCGTTATCGAATCGATTAACGCACAGACATTTTGCATACTGCCGTAATCCAAACCGCTTGTCGGTTCGTCAAAAATAGTGAGCCGCTTATTTTGTAAAAATGATGCGGCGACTACCAAGCGCTGTTTTTGTCCCATCGATAGCGTTGTCGGGTGTTGTTCTTGCAAGGCCGAAAGACTGAGCTTTTCAAGCACTGTTTGTATTCGGTTTTCTTTGTCGGGCAGTGCTTCGTTACCGAGCAATAAATCATCATAGACGCTGCACCCAAAAAGCTGAAAGTCTACATTTTGCATCACGTAACCGGCGGTCTTACTGCGCACCCTTGCAGGGAATGATCTTCCGTCCAACAAAACGGTACCGCTCTGTTCCTTTTTTAATCCGCACAGGATTTTCCCCAGCGTTGTTTTTCCGCAGCCGTTTTTACCGATTAAAGCAATCTTGTCTCCGGGATATATCGAAAGATGTATTCCTTTTAAAACCTCAGTGTTTTTCCGATAGCCAAAATGAATATCATGCAGCGTCAATAACCGTTTGTCTGTATGTTGCCGCTGCGGAGTAATCAGTGTATTGCTGTTATTTTGAAATAAATGCAAGCCGCGAAGTCCTTGTTTATGGAACTCATCATTACCGATAGTGCATAACAAATCTTTTTCATATTCCCGTACTATGGACCCGTTTTCCATTACAATGAGCCGGTCGCAGAGTTCCGCCAAATAATGCAGCCGGTGCTCAATGATGAGCAGCGTGTAGCCTTTTGATTTTAGCTGTGCAAGTATTTGTGTAAGCAATTCGACGGATTGATAATCGAGATTGGAAGACGGCTCGTCCATCAGTACAACGCGCGTGTCCAACATTAAAACCGAAGCGATTGCAATCTTTTGTTTTTCACCTCCTGAGAGTTCCGAAAGCTTTCTGTTCAAAAGCGGTTCCAGCGATAGCAGTTTTGTAACACGGTGCAGCCGCTCTTGTATTTCTTCTTTTTCTATACCGCAATTTTCGCACGGATATACAAGGTCGGAAAGTACATCGGTGGTAAAAAACTGGCTTTCAGGATTTTGAAAAACGGACGCTGCAATGTTTGATATATCGCATATACGCATCGACGAAAGAACTTTGCCGTTTAATGTAAGACTTCCGGTTATTTCTCCTTCATAAAAACGGGGACACAGCCCATTCACACAACGAAACAGCGTTGTTTTTCCGCAGCCGCTTTTTCCGGTAATAACAACCAATTCTCCTTTTTTTACGGACAGAGATATATGTTGAATTGCCTGTGCCGCAGTATCGTTATATTTGTAGCTTACATCATTCAGATTGATCATACGCGAGGCTCTCATTCAAAATAATTTTGCGTACATACTTGCCGTCAACACTATGATTGCAGCAAGCGGAAACACGGCATCTATCGGACGAAGTTTGACATCAAAGTACGATGTTTTTTTATCGGTGTTTTCAATGCCCTTAACCAACGCCGCACAGGAAAGTTCTTCCACAGTCTTTAGGCTTTTAAACAACATCGGCACGATTATAAATTCCATCGTCCTTATCGGATGGAGAATAGCCGCACATTTTGAAGTGTATAGACCTTTCAGTTTCATCGCATCGATGATAATCAGAAAATCATCTTTTATTGCAGGAAAATAACGGAACATTACCGCTATGCTGAGGATAACGCCTCGCGGCAGCCGCATACGGTCGAGCGCCATTGTAATTTCCGAAATATTTTTTTGCTTTTGAATTACCGTTCCCAACAGCGTAAATGGAATAATCCGCTGCACGATAAAAGCGAGTATTCCTATAACGGAAAAAACCGCGGATTGAAACATCGGAAAATGCAAATGCAAAATCACTTGATAATAGAAAAAAAGCACTGCAAACAAAACAGTGTAACACAATAAGACACCGTATAATCCTGTTATGACCGGCACCGCCGCCGCAACGATGAAAGAGCAGAGCGTTACCTCCGCCTTTCCTGAAATCAGCATAAAAACCATAATCACTATGTCTAAAAAAAGAAGCGTTCTAACATCAACGGTGGTTTTAATCTTTTGCATATAGTAAAACTTTCCCTTATTTGTATGAAGATTTTACAATAGCGAGAGGTTTTTGTCTTAAAAACAGCTAAAAGATTGGCTAAGATTGACGGCTTTTGGCTTGAATTTTCATCGTTTCTTATACAAAAGTTTCTGCTTATAAAAACATTTCCGCCTTACCGAAAAAAATATGTTGTGATTGTATCGCAGACCGGAACCGCGTAGATCGATCTTCCCTACATCGAAAACTTTTTTTTCATTTGGCTGAAGATATCGGCGATGCGTTCTTCTTCGGCTTGGGCATCGGGCTCGTGGTATTCGACAAGGTCGGCAGGAATCTCATCCAAAAAAGGAGACGGAGCACATTCGGTTATGCCGCCCTGCTTTCGTCTTTGTCTGCAGCTTGTGATAAAAAGTTTTTGCTGGGCTCTGGTAATAGCCACATAGAAAAGGCGGCGCTCTTCTTCGACATCTCCGTCATTTTCTTCGACACTCCTTGCATGGGGAATAAGGCCGTCTTCCGCTCCCGCAATAAAAACCACAGGAAACTCCAAGCCCTTTGAAGAATGAATGGTCATAATATTTACTTCGCCTTTTTCTTCTTCAGTATCATCGCGGGTTAAAAGGGTAATGCGGTTAAGATAATCGTAGAGACTTCCGTCCAAGTTGTCGGGATTGTTTTCCCAATCGTCCATCGAGTGCAAAAAACTTTCGATATTCATCATTTTAAATTGAGCAGCCTTTTCACTTTTTTGGTATTCGGCGATAAGGTATTCGTTATAGGCGATGTCGTCCAAAAGTTTTCTAACCTTTTGGGCAAGGCCCTTCCCAGAAAGAAGCTGGGTTCGGTGTGTGCTTATAAGCTCGGCAAATTCTTTTAAATCTTCGATGCTTTTTCCCCTCATATCTTCAGGCGGGTTTTCAAGAAGAAGGCGGATTGCAGTCCGCATCGAACAGGAATTTTCCGTTGCAAGAGCGGAAAGTGTTTCAAGAGTTTTTTTGCCTATGCCGCGCCTCGGCGTGTTGATAATGCGCAGAAGGTTTACATCATCGTCGGGGTTTGCAACAACACGCAGATAGCTTATAAGGTCCTTTATTTCCTTCCGCTGAAAAAAACTTGTCCCCCCCGACATTCTATACGGAATGTTTACTTCCAAAAAGGATTCTTCCAATGGGCGGCTTAAACTGTTGGCACGGATTAAAACTCCGAAGTCGGAATACTTAAAACCTTCTCTTTGCTTTAAGCTTAAAATCATGTCCGAAATAAAATCGGCTTCCGCCGCCTCGTTTTCGGGAATAAAAATTTCGATGGGGCGCCCCGAGTCTTTTTCTGACCAAAGAGCTTTAACCTTGCGGTTTACATTATGAGAAATTACACCGTTTGCGGCAGCCAAAATTGTCCCTGTTGAACGATAGTTTTGTTCAAGTTTTATTTCGATCATTTCGGGAAAGTCTTTTTCAAAGTTGCGGATATTTTCAAAACTGGCACCCCGCCAAGAATAAATAGATTGATCGTCATCGCCTACTACACAGATATTTTTGTCGGCGATGAGCTTCATAAAATTATATTGCTGTGTGCTGGTATCCTGAAATTCGTCAACCATTATATATCGGTATCTTTCGCGGTACTCCGCCAAGACTTCGGGATGTTCTTTAAATATTTTTATGGGAAGCATTATAAGGTCGTCAAAGTCTACTGCATTATAAAGTTTAAGCCCATCCTGATATTCTTTATAAAGAGCCTTGTACGAATCATGCTCGTTTGTCCAATCCTTTCTTCCCATTTTGATATTGGAAAAAAGAATGCCTACCTTGTAAACATCCAAGGCATCTGCCGAGAATTTAAGTTCTCTTCCGCATTCTTTAATTAACTGATTGCGGTCGGTTTCGTCATAAATACTGAAATTACTTCTCCAGCCTATTTTATCGATATGGGAACGCAGAACCTTAACTCCAAAAGCGTGAAATGTGCTGACAGTCAGATTTTGAAGTTTTTTACCGGTAAGCTCTTTTACCCGATCGGCCATTTCCTTGGCAGCCTTGTTGGTAAAGGTAAGAGCCAAAATCTGAGACTGAGGGATTCCCTTGTCGAGCATGTGTGCAATTCTAAAAGTGATAACGCGTGTTTTCCCCGAACCGGCTCCCGCTATTATAAGCACCGGCCCGTTAATAGTAGTAACGGCTTTAAACTGTTCGGGATTAAGACCTTCAGTAAATTCATTCATAGGAGGGGTGAGTATACCAAAAAACGGGAAATTTGGCAAGAAGAGATTGATTAAGCAGATTTTACAAAGTTTTTTTCAGCATTGACATGTCCGAGACTTTAAAGTATTATTATAAAGAAAAAGAAACTTATATAAAGGAGTTTTTATGAATAAAGTCAAACTAATCGGTATTGTAAAAGCTGCCGTGATAACAGCTCTTTTGGTTATTTGTATCGGCTGCCAATCTTTTTCCGGTTCGGACGAAGTCATTAAAGGAAACGGAAAGATAGAAACTAAATCATTCCCAGAAAGCGATTTTAATGCTGTTTGCATCAAGGGCGGCTGGACTGCCGATATAAGGTATAGCGAAACCTTTTCCATTCAAATTGAAACGGATGAAAATATTTTCCCCTATTTGGATATATCACTTACAGGTACCACTCTTAACATCGGTTTTAAGTCTGGATACAGATACAGCATATCACCGACTCGCCGTAAAGTCTTTATTACAATGCCTTCTTTAATAAAGTTGCAGACGTTCGGTTCACTTACCGGTACCATTTCATCATTCAATATGCCTAAAGATTCAATGTCGATAGATATCTCAGGCAGCGGTAATATTACCGCACGCGATATTACAGTAAACACTCTAAAGGTGGACGTATCCGGTTCAAGCGATTTTTCCGCAACGGGAAAAGCCGAAAATATGATAGCGGATGTCTCCGGTTCAGGGGATATAAAAACAACCGATTTTGAAACTGAAAAGGCTGATATTTCAATTTCAGGTTCCGGTTCTGCAAAAGTATGGGTTACACGGCATTTAAAAGCCGATATCAGCGGCTCCGGTTCCGTCCGTTATAAGGGTAATCCTGTTATTGAGACTAAAAGTTCAGGCAGCGGCCGTATATCTTCTCTTTAAAAAGTTATAATAATTTATAGTTGTAATAAATATTTTTTATAAAAAACAAGTATTTGGAGACAAACATGTGCTTAATATGCAAAAGAATTGAAATGATAAAAAATGGAAATAATCCATATTATGTAAAAGAACTTGAAACCGGTTATGTAGTTATTGGGGATCATCAACATTTTAAAGGGTATACTTTATTTCTTTGCAAAGAACATAAGACCGAAATATTTCAGCTTGAAAATGATTTTAAAATGAAGTTCTTAGAAGAAATGTCAATTATAGCTGAAGCGGTTTATAAAGCTTTCCATGCTGAAAAAATGAATTACGAATTATTAGGAAATGGCGATACTCATTTACATTGGCATTTATTCCCAAGAATAAACGGAGATTTAGAAGGACATGGGCTTCATGGTAAGGGGCCTGTATGGTGGTACCCAATAGATAAAATGTATGATGCTGCAAACCGTCCTACATCAGAAGAATTATATGATATGAAAGTAAAACTATTAGAACATCTTAAAAAAGCTTAATCATTTTTTTATAAATATACTAAATAAAATATACCGTAAATCATTATAATTTATACATGCTTGAAAATTATTCTCATCAATTATTCTTAAGTTAATCATCGAATCTTACTATATATTCAAAACACGTATTTGTCAAGACAAAGTTTTATCGTCCGCATGAAAACTTAAAGCACTTCGCAAGTTGAACATACTTACATCATCGATTTTCATTCGTAATATATTTATGATACTGTATTTTCCCCTTACTCATGTATATAATGGTATCAGCGACTTCTGCGGTAAACTCGATGTCATGTGTGATGACAATAATAGTTTTTCCTTTTTCTGCAAGATACCGGAACAAATCAGCAATGATTTTCATGTGGAACCCATCAAGCCCGCTAGTAGGCTCATCAAAGACAATAATATCCCGTCCGCTCAGATAAGCTATTCCAATAAGCAATCTTTGTTTTTGCCCTCCTGAAAGAACCTGAGGATTTGTATCAAGGGAAATTTTTAAATGTAGTTCATCAAGGCAAGCTTTTATTTTTTCATCGGTAAGCCTTTTATTTCCGATTTGAAATTCGTTTCTTATGGAGTAACCGTATAGCTGATAATCTATGTCCTGTCCTACAAAAAAGGTTCTTTGTAATCGCTCTTTTTTCTTTACCGGTGCCGTATCGATATACATACCGCCTTCCGTTTGCTTGTATAAACCGGTAATGATTTTGCAAAGACTGCTTTTCCCCGCCCCGTTTTCTCCTACAATAACATGAACCTTTCCGCTTTCTAAATTGAGGTCAACAGTTTCTAATATGCGATAACAATTTTTTATATAAACAATCCCTTTGCAAGCAGCGAAAGAATTATCCCCATTAACCTTTTTATCTACATTTATTTTAGGTAAATTAAATTGCCTCAGTCCAAGGTTTCTCAAATCAAAATTATTTAAAGAATGTATTTCATGCTTTGACATGTCTTTTATAATTTGTCCGTCTTTCATTATAATTAAGCGATCTATTAATTTTTTTAAATAATGTAAACGGTGTTCGGAAATAACAACCGTACAGCCTTTTTCTTTGACTCTTTTTAAAAATTCGGCTAATCCGCTTGTCGCCGCACTATCTAAATTCGCAGAGGGTTCATCTAACACGAAGCCTTTAGGTTGTGTACAAAATACGGAGCCTATTGCAACTTTTTGCTTTTCTCCGCTTGAAAGATACATCATATCAGTATCTAAAATCTTTTCTATTTCGAGCTCCCTTGCGGCTTCTTCAAGCTTATTCTTCATCAAAACCCTATCTTCACAAGCATTTTCCATAGCAATGACTAATTCATCTTTCACTTTTCTTGCTAAAAATTGACTTCGCGGATCTTGAAACACAGAGCCCCAATATTTTGAAAGCTCACCAATGCTCATATTCTTGGCATCTTTACCATATAACTCATATCTTCCCTGTACCGTACCGGAATAAAAATGCGGGCACAGTCCGTTTAATACACGTATAAGGGTCGTTTTTCCGCAGCCTGAAAGACCGGTAATGACAACAAACTCACCTTGATTGACTTTTATATTTATATTATTCAAAATCTGTGTTCTACCGTCATAGGAAAAAGAATAATTTTGCAGTTCTACCGCCATTTCCAACCCCATTTTATTTCTATAATTTTTAGGCAGATAAAACCGGCTAATAACATTACCAATGCAACGCTATCCTTTTTTGTCCACCAAACTTCCGAAAAACTGACAATAGCATTGTTCACCTCAATTCCGCGAGTAAGTGCTGCCGCTGTTATTTCATCCGAAATACGCACGGTTCTGATAAGCAGCGGTATCAATGTTAAATAAAAATTTTTTGGTAAGTGAAAAACCGTGTTTAATAGCGATATTCCTATTCCCCTAAACTTTAAGGCACCTCGTATCGCTTTTAATTCATACTTAATCGTGGGTAAAAATCGTAATAACACAATAACTGAAATACCGAACCCTTTCGGTAAATGCAGCCGATGAAAAACTTCGAGAAGCATTCCCGGAGGTCTATCCGAAATTCCCGACACAAGAGAAAGCGGGATTAAAAGATGCCTTGTAACGGCTGCGAATAGCCATAAGGTTTGAAGTTTTGTTATTCCGACCGTAAGGTGAGAAAACAAAAAGAGCAGCAAAAAAATTAAAACAAAGGTGAATGCCTTTTTGTATTCTCTTTGAACTAAAATAAAAACTATGGAAACAGCAAACGCTGCTATAAAAGTAATTTCATTTTTATAGGTCAAAACGGCTATACTGCCGGCAACGGCAAGAAAGAGGTTTACTCTTATATCGGGAATATATTTTTTGTTTTCTGCCGGCATACCTTATTTTTCTACCATTCCGCCGGAAATAAAATATCTATTCAATAGTCGATACCCGATTTGCGTACCCGCAATGGAGCCGATAGCAGTAAGAAGCATACCGATGCCTATATTTTCAGCACTATAAACTGCGAATATCGAATCAATATATTCTTGTGTCAATCCATTTGCCTGTAATCCTGCAATCATCGCATCTTTTTGCAAAAAAATAAGCACATTGGGAGCCAGCATTATCGTCAAACCGAACAGTACATATGCAATAGTTGCTTTTATTTTATTCTTATAGCCGTTGTTCCACAGGATAAGTTCCATAACCAAGCCTGCACCGGCTATCATTGCACTGATGATAATCATACTGTTTACAAAAAAATAATACACGGCAAAAATAAACGAGAATATAAAAGCCGTTCCCAATTTAGGAGCCTTTGCTATCATCAAACAATAAATGATGCCGCACAATACCCCATCGATTCCGCCTACAAACCAAATAACAAATTTTAGATTTGTTATAAACGGCATTAATACTACCGTTTGTATGCCGATCATAATGGCGGTAAGCAATGTAATAAGGACAATATCCTTTAATCCGATTTTCTTATTCATTTGTATTCCTCCCGAAGTTCTATAATGAAATCTTCCATTCTTTTGATTTATTTTGTAAATGCCACAGCCGTGCGTACAGGCCTTGCTTCTCCAACAGTTCGGAGTGCCTGCCTTCTTCCACAATGCGGCCCTTATCCAATACGATAATCTTGTCGGCGTTCTTTATGGCTTTTAAGCGATGAGCAATCATGATGACGGTTTTATCTTTAACCAAGTTTGATATGGCCTTTTGAACCAATACTTCATTTTTTGAGTCTAAGCTCGCTGTAGGTTCATCAAGTAATAAAATCGGTGCGTTTTTAAGAATTGCTCTGGCAATTGAAATCCTTTGCTTTTCACCGCCCGATAAGGTGGAACCGCCCTCACCTACAATGGTGTTATATCCTTCAGGCAGTTTTTCTATAAACTCATGACAGCCTGCTAATTTTGAAGCGCGAATCATATCTTCTTCCGTTGCGTTTTTGTTTCCGAACATAATGTTTTCTCTTATAGTGTCATGGAAAAGATAGACCTCTTGCAGTACCATTGAAATATGTTTAAGCCACTGATCGGGATTTATTTCATTGAGTGAAACACCGCCGATTTTTATACTTCCCGACTTTACATCCCAAAACCGTGCGATAAGTTTTAATATGGTGGATTTTCCTCCGCCGCTCTGCCCCACAATGGCGGTAAGCGAGTTTTTCTTAAAAGTGCAGGATATATCATCAATAACATTTTTCCCTTGTAAATATGAAAAACTCGTATGTGCAAACTCAATATCGCCCAAATCTTTTACTTGTATTGACTTTTCACCGCTTAATTCTTTTTTCTTCATAGCATTGTCGATTCTTGTTGCACTGACATACTGCATTCTAAGAACGGCGGTGTACCGAATCCATGTAAGAAGCGGACTTATGATTTTGGTGCCGATAATAATGATACTTAAAAATTCGGTTAAGCCTATTTCGCCGCCGACAATAAGATAGGTTCCGGCAAAACACATAAGCGGAAGACCTGCCCGTGCAAATGTTAAGGCAAAACCTAAAAAGGAGCCGCCCAATGTTTCTCCTCTTATACTGATATCTTTTAGGTTTTTGTAGGCATCTTCAAGTTTGGAAAAACCCTTTCCTATTTGATTGTAGCTCCTAAGAATTTTCATACCGGAAAGATATTCATTGAGCGCTTCTGCAGTATTATCTTTTGCCGTTCTTGAGCTTACAATTAAGTTTCCCAATACCTTAAAAGAAATTAAAATAATAATCGCGGAAATCGGGAGTGCAATATAAAAGGCAAGCGCCATTTTCCAATTAAACCAAAACATAAAAACCGATGTTAAGATGCAGGAAAAAACAACACCGAACAATCCCGTAAAAGAGCCGACCATACCCTGCTCAATCGCTAAAAAATCTCCGGTAAATGTATTGATAAGTTCTCCGGAACGAGTTTTAGAAAAAAAACCGAGCGGTAATCTTTTTATTTTTTGAATAAAGTCTTTTTTGTTCTGTGCAGAGTTACGGGCACCGGGAAGAAAGGTTTTTAAAAAGGTAACCGTACTGACCGTCAACTGCAAAAGGAAAAACCCTGCAAGCCAGAGGGCTATATTCCAATATCCCTTATCAAAGATGATTGAAGGATTGTTAAAATATGTAATAAAAAGATTAATTGCAAAATAAACCGCTACTGCCGGAAAACCGACGGTAAAGCCTTCCAAAAAATACCATATCACCGGTTCCGTCATTTGTTTGGGATGCCCCATTGTAGATTTTCTTATCAGTTCTTTCATTACAGTTCACCTCCCTTGCTTGCTATTTCCCATGTTTCCGCTTCAAACTGTAAATCCCACAGCATTTTATATGCTCCGTCTTTTTCCATAAGGCTTTTGTGCGTGCCCTCTTCTATAATTTTTCCTTCTCTTAAAACGATAATCTTATCCGCATCCATAATGCTTTTCAGCCGGTGCGCAATGACAATGACCGTTTTATCTTTGATAAGATTTCTAATTGCTTCCTGTATCAAGTTTTCATTTTCCGCATCGGTATAGGCCAAGGCTTCGTCCAAAATAACTATTTTAGAATCTTTTAAAAAAACCCTTGCTATCGAAATCCGTTGAGCTTCTCCGCCTGACAGCTTTATATTCCCCGAACCGATTAGGGTGTCATATTTATCGGGAAGGTTCATAATAAAATCGTGGCATCTCGCTTTTTTAGCCGCTTCGATTATCGTTTCATCGGAGCAGTTTTTATTCATCGAAATATTATTTCGTACCGTATCCGAAAAGATATGAGTGTCCTGGAAAACAAAGGCGATTTTTTCCATTAAGTCTTCCGTATCAAAGCTCTTTATATCCTTTCCTCCGATCTTTATACTTCCTTCATGCACATCCCAAAAGCGCAAAAGCAGTTGCCCTATGGTGGATTTTCCGCTTCCCGATTCTCCGACCAAAGCAGTCATTTCATTTTCGTTGCAAGTAAATGAAACGGTATCAAGAGCTTGCTTCCGTAAGGGGTCTGCCTCACTTTGATACGAAAATGAAACCGAATCAAAATACACTGATGCCCCCTTTTCTTTTTCCTCATTGTTTTTTGCTTTAAAAACGGGCTCATTTAAAATACCGTCTATCTGCGCAAGACCTGCTTTTGCAAAATTGATTTGATTTGCATAATCTATACAGGTTAAAAGCGGGTCGTACAGTGCAGGCACGATAATCAATGCCATAATAACCGATAAAACCGTATCTCCTGCAGGATTTTTAAAAATCAAAAAACCGCCGACCGGAACGACAAAGCTAAGAAGAGATAGGATAATACTTTTATACATGCTCATAAAAAAAGCGGATCTTTTATAATTGGTTATTTCCCAGTCAAGACATCCGTCAAGGCTGTGCTCCAAATTTTTTGATATGCCGCCTGCCCGTCCAAACAGTTTTACTTCCGCCATTCCTTTTACATACTCTGAAAAATGACCGGTAATATCGGCTGAAAGTTTCATATAGTTTGCATATCTTTCTTTTGCTTTTTCTCCGCCAAAAATTAAAGCCTGAAAGAAAAAGGCAAGCACCAACGAAATGAGCACCGTAATTGCCATAAGCCAATTAAGATAGGCAATTCCTAATAAGAGTAACACCAGCACAACAAAGGAACCCGTCAAATCAGGCAACATGTGAGCGATAACCCCTTCTAATTTTTCGATATTTTCATCCATTATTTTTTGAATGGAGCCGCTTGTGTTTTTGGAAAAAAAACCGAGCGGTAATTTTCCTAAATGTTCCATCAGCTTAATTCGATACCTATATAAAATTTTAAACGCCACCCTATGGCAGCCCAAACTGCCTAAAAATGAAAAAATTAAATTACATAAAACGGCAGCACCTGCAACCATTATCCAAAAGAAAACACCGCCCCTTTCTCCGCCGGTTAAAAATATTTTGCCTATAAAATATACCGATATATATGGAACGGCATTGCATAACATTCCTACCGTAGATAAAAAAATGCTTGCAATAAGAAACGGTTTTCCTTCATTTGAATAATAAAAAACACTGTCGAATATTCCTTTTGATTTTTTATTCATAAAATGCTCCATTTCAAAAAACCCGGTTAGTCATCGCTAACTTATTTTACTACCTTATTCTAGCTGTTATAAGAATTTTTGTCAATAAAAATTTCTTCAAATAAGAAAGAAAATATAAAAATACTTGACTTTTTAAGTCAAATATACTATTATAATCTTCAAATAGAACAGAAAAACTTTAAAAAGAGAAGAGGTGTAAACATGCGTACGGTTGAAGATTATTGGGAGGACTTTGAACATTTCGGC
Source organism: Treponema denticola ATCC 35405 (assembly GCF_000008185.1). Lineage (NCBI taxonomy): Bacteria > Pseudomonadati > Spirochaetota > Spirochaetia > Treponematales > Treponemataceae > Treponema > Treponema denticola. Next base: position 912,219 of record NC_002967.9, on the reverse strand, counting down.
TTTATCAAGCATTTAAAAGATGGAAGAAGGGATTATATATTGGATGAAGAAAAAGGCTCAGGCGGTTTTTCCATCTTGGGAGATACCGAAACGGCTGTGGCGACTATTTCCGATTGCACACTGTACCGGCCTCTTGTTATCAAGGCGGATAATGTAAATGAAAGAATTATCGAACTTGGGCAATATTACACCGGGCTCGCCTCTTATTATGAAAAAAAAGAAAAGTCTTGCGAATTTGAATACGGGCTTAATGCCTATGTCAATACTTTTAGTTTTTACGGATATAAGAGGATTGAACCTCATGTACGGTTTATCAATATAGGTTTCGGCTTTCGGGAAAAGTTTTTTTCTTCTTTACCTATCACATTGGAAGAGGATTTTTTTGAAAGAGCTGCATGCGTACTTAATCCCGAGCCGATTGTCATTCCGAAAATAACCGCAATTTGCAACAGCCTTAAAGAATGTACATTGGAAGGAGGGGCTTTAAAGCTCTATATTCAAGGTAAATGTTTGGAAGTTTTTTCTCTTCTATACGATTATATTTATAAAGCAAAACCGGCAATAAATGTACACCTTTCTCAAAAAGACAAGGCCGTCCTTAAAGAAGTAAAAACTTTTATAGAAGAACACTTTGCAGATCATGTTACGATTGCCGAACTTGCCAAAAAGTTTGCCATCAATCAACAAAAACTGGTAACCGGTTTTAAAGATTGTTTTAACGCAACAATAAACGGATACACTCAAAAAATAAGAATGACAAAGGCCCTCGAACTCCTTTATGATGATACCTTATCCATTATAGAAATAGCACAAGCAGTCGGTTATTACGGGGACGGCTATTTTCAAAAAGCCTTTAAGGAAACCTACGGCATTACGCCAAGCCGGATGCGGAGGGATTTGTAATTTGATTTTTATACATACTATCCTCCATAGGCGGAATAGATTTTCATTCCCCTTTTCCATACTACTGCACAGAAAATAGCAAGCAGCGTTATCCAGCCTAAACTTTTACATAAGGAAATAAAAGCGGTGCATAGCGGAACATCATCGAGTAAAAGACTTACCGGAATATGGGAAATAAAGGCAAAGGGTAAGTTCTTTAAAAGACTAAACACCGATTCGGGTAAAAGGACAAGCGGGAAAATAATACCGGCGGAAATATTTTTAAGTACCCGTATCGATGTATAGAGTGAAGAAACACGCGAAAAATAAAAACTATAGAGTGCTATCAAAAAATCGATAAAAAAATTGATGAGATAACCTGCGATCAAAAAGAGCACAAAAAATAAAGCCTTCCATAATGATAGTGTAAACACAAAATATCTTTGCAGCAAAAAATATAAAACCGTAATCGAAACCGCATTCATAACAATGAAAATAAAACGATGAGGCAAATCGGAAGCAAGTTGATACAGCGCATAATTATACGGTTTTATAAGATACTGATTGAGTGTGCCGAGCCTTATATCATCGGAAATTTTAAATACGGAAACCGTTGAAGTAATATTGTAGGTTATCAAAGTCAAAAAGTAATACGATACTATACCGTCTGCTTTAAAAGGCATATCTTTACTTTGATAACTGACGGCAATCCATAACAATACATTAACTGTAAAAGGAAAGAGTGAAAATAAAAATCCGGAAATAAAATTAACTCTATATTCCAATTGATTTGCCAAACTTATTTTAAAAACTTTGTAATATGCATTCATAGTATAGACTCACTCGATGTATACAATCTTCTGATAACATCTTCCATCGAAATATTTTCAATGGTAATATCGCTTAACTCTTCAATAAAATCATTGGAAATATTTTTTAATATATCCAAACTCTTAGTTGAGTCAGCAGAAATTTTAACCGTATCTTTTGCAGTTTTTTCTGCAAAAAAATTACCTTTTTCTTGCAAGGTTTTTATAATTTTATCCGCTTTCAATAATTTTAATTTTAATATAAAATATTTTTTATTTAAAAATTCATTTTTAAAGTTAATAAAAGAATCGGAATATATTTTTTCTCCCTTATTTATTAAAATCAATTCCGTACAAAGGGAAACAATATCGTTAAAATTATGACTTGTCAGTATGAGGCTTGCATGATATTTATTGCAATAATGTTTTAGAAAATCCCTTATGTTATATTGCGTAATTATATCAAGACCTATTGTCGGTTCATCAAGAAAAATAAGTTTCGGTTTGTGAATTAAAGCCGCTATCAATTCCATTTTCATTCTCTCTCCTAAAGACAGTCTTCTCACCTGAACATTCACCTGTTTTTGTACGCCGAGTATTTCAATCATTGTGTGCAGCGTCTTTTTGTAATCGGCATCTTCAACCTCGTAAATGGTTTTATTAAGCTCAAAAGAATCAACGGCAGGCAAATCCCACCAGAGCTGACTCTTGTTTCCCATCACCATTGAAATTTGCCGGAGGTACTCTTTTTTCTTTTCAAAAGGATTATGCTGTAAAACGGTAAGGCTTCCTTCCGTCGGCAATATCAAACCGGATAACATTTTAAGTGTTGTCGTTTTGCCTGCACCGTTTAAACCGATTAAACCCGTTATCGAACCTTGAGCAATTTCAAAGGAAAGATTTTTAACCGCAGGTTTATATAGTTTTTTACGTTTAAACAAATTTTTGATACTGCCTTTAAGTCCTGCATCTTTTTGATAATATGCATAACTTTTGCAGATATTTTCTGCAACAATAATTTTTTCGTTACTAACTGCCCGATCCGACATAACGCCTTACTCCTTTTTTAAAAATAAAATTCGATAATAAAAAAAATATAAAACTTGCCGCAAAAGAATAGAGAATATAACTAACGGATAAGTCTTTAACGGCAAACAAAATAGGAAAAATAAAACATACAAACAGCGGAATGACAAAGATAAGAATTTTTTGAAGCAGCCGCGGATATATCTGCATAGGTTTATTTCCGATGGTAATCAGCTCGGAACCTATGCCCATAACAATATCCATCCGCATAAACCAAAAAGCCAAACTCATCAATATAAACATAATCGAATAAATCAAAAAAAAGCCGTTCAACGAAAGTAAAATATACAGTAATAATTTTAAAGGAGTCATCCGTATATTCAGTTTTATAAAACAATACGTCAAACCGGTAATATTTATGATAATATTTTTTATCTGCGGAATGTCGAACTCATTAAATGAAATAGTAAAACGCTGATTCAACGGTTTTAATAATATAAAATCCAAGGTGCCGGCATTAATCATTTCGGGCAATCTTTTTAATCCAGGCACTATCAAAAAAGTAAAAACGGAATCCATAAGTCCGCCTTGAAAGGTCAGCATCAGCATTCGGTACTTATCCCAGCCGTTTACCGTTTCGGTATGAATAAAAATCGTATCTATAAAAATGAGATACATAAAGAGCCATACGAGTTCAAAGGTTCCGCCGCTTATAAAATTGAACTTATATTCCATTAAGTTCATAAGAGAACCTTTAAAATAGGCTTTTAATATTAAAAGATATTTTTTCATCGCACTGTATCCGTCCAAAATAATCTATACCTAATACATTATCACAGGACGGCGACAGCTATATGTCGTAATTAGATAAAAAAGTTTCAGCGGTTTTTATAAGATCTTCTTTATAATCTTTTGGGGAAACGACGGTTACAGCATCTCCGAAGCTAAGGAGTAAGGCCTTCCACAGCCGTTCTTTTGCAGGAACATGAATATGGGTTTTACATTTTTGAGAAGAAAGTTTTTCGATAACGGAGTCGGGAAAATACTCTTCGATGAGCGGAATTTCTTTTTCGGAAAAAATAATTTCTATATTGATGCAGGTTTTATAATACGCTAGCTCGGCTTCTTTCATCTTTTGTTGTATATCGCCGTGTTTTATAAATGATCTTTCTTTTGAGATGACCAGGTTTTGCATCCGAGCAACCTTAAAGGTTCGATACTCTTTTGTTTCTTTAGGGTATGCAAACAAATACCATGCATACCATTTATAATGAATTGCAAGGGGCTCCGCACAAACATGCGAACTTTTTCCTTCGGAATTGCGGTAATCGAAAACGATATAGTTCTTACCGCCGATGGCTTTTTCCAAAAGCATATTGGAATCTTGCACCTTTTTATTTTCTTTTGTAACGCTAAAATCCCAAAAAACTTTTTGCCCGCCCTCTTTTTCGATAATGGCATTGTATTTTTCGATTAAGGAATTGAGCTTGTCATTTGTATATGAAGTAGCAAGACTTTCCAAAGCACTTATAATAATTTGCTGTTCGCTGTTTTTGATGTTGATGTTTTTTATTTTATAATTTTCCAAAACGGCATAGCCGCCATACCTTCCGCCCAAGGTATATACGGGTATACCCGCTTCGGCTATGCTTACCATATCACGCTGAATAGTCCTGACCGACACATCAAAATACTCTGCCAAATATTTTGCGGAAACCTTTTCATGGTTCAATAAGTATATAATTATTTCGAGAATCCGTTCAAATTTCATTTTCTAAATATATAAATTTTATACGCCCAGAATATAAGAAAAACACACAGTTGTCAATATACCGTTTCTAAAACTTAAGTCCCTTAATCCAATCTGCTATAATCGGCTCCAAGGTTTTTATCTCGAAGCCTAATTTTAATACTTGAACTCTCTGTTCTGAGATGCCCCAATTTTGGTAGGGGTTATCGTAGTTTTGATCAAAGAAATCGTAGATATAGTTCTCGGCATCGTTTTGCTCATTACCGAACATTGAAATCTTTTGAACGGCGGACTTTTCGAGCACCTTCCTGATTGAAGGTCTTATCCCTTCAAAAAAAAGACCTTTATGAATTTGATATTTATCTCCCCTCATAGTCTTAATCATTTCCGATATTGAACCTGAAGGATTCATCTCAAGTTTAGGCCTTTCAAAATAGGCCTCCGATTTTGATTCTTCTTTTGGAACTTCTACAAGGTTTTCTTTTTTTATGCTATCGTTTTTAAGTTCTTCATTTTTAAGTTTGTTTTTTTCAAGTTTCGACTTTTTAAGTTTATCCGTTTTTTTGTCGGGTAAAGATTCTTTGTTTTGTGATTTATTTTCTAAATTTAATTCTTCCGTTTTAGCTTTCTTTGTTTCAAAAACAGCATCTTTTTGAACCGGTTTTTTAAGATCTACATTTTCAGCTTTTTTACCGGAAGTCTTTTTTTCTTTTTTGGGTTTTACTTTTTTTTCTAAAACAGCCTCTGCATCGGAAACATCATCAATAAGTTCTTCTTTCTTTTTTACAGGTTCTATCGAAACTTTTACCCTAGCCCATTCCCGTTGAAGATAAAGATCGCCGCTTATGCTGTAGTAATAACCGTTTACTAAATTCAACAGGACTGCTTGTAAGATTTCTTCATCCCTCCAGCTTCTAAATCTTCCGATTTTTACGGCCTGAAAAATATTAAAGTTATTGGTCCTGTATTTCCGGCTGTACAATAAAACGATATTTTCAAATCCGCCGTCAGCATAAACAGGCCAATACTTTAAAGTGTAAGCAATAACTTGATCTTCAACCCGTTTAATATCGGGAGAAATAATTATTGAATCTACTTGCTCTTTTGTAAAAATAATCTTAGAAAAGTCAAGGGTAGTGGGAGGCCTGTAGGCAGCCCGTTCTCTTTTTTGGCGGGATAATATTTCATCCTGTTCATCTCTATAAGCTTTTACCGATGAAAGGGTGTCGGTTACATAGAGGCGGATAAGTTCTGCCGATTTTTTCATTGCAGCCTGTTTAAACCCTATGATGTCGGCATAGCGTGCATATTTTTCGGTAAACGAAATAGAAGCAAATCTATCGGAAGAAACAGCCGATACTATTTTTTCACATTCTTGAATAACATTGTAGACATCATTTGTATCGAGATTAGCTATCTTTTCGGTAATAAACCCTATAACCTGCTTAATCTGCATTATAGTTTTTTGGGCAAGGTTGATTAAATTTTCAGTAAGCAATTCCTGAAACCTATGCGATCTCCGTCTATACGAAGACATCAGTTCATACCGCATAGAATCATCCGGATATTTACGCTTTAATTTTCCATTGTACAATAAAAGAGCTTCATTCAAATGCCCTGTTTTTCTCAGTTCAAAATACCTTTCAATATCAAGATCTTCCGAAAGGCTCACCTGAGGATATTCTTGTTTTAAGACTTGTTTTTCAAGTTCCGTTATTTCCATAAAAAGCCGCCGATTTTAGTCAAAAATCATAGCTTAATAATATAGCAAAAAAAGAAAAAAAACAAGTATGAAAGCACCATCAAGAAATTTAGGCGATTTTAAATCGGCAAGAATTCAAGTCTTTACACCGGAACAATACTTTATGCCAAAATAATCTAAAATCTTATATTCAAAGCAAGCCCTACTCCCTCAGGACTAATGACAGGAACAGGAGTAAATGAAACCTTAGGTATCTTTTTTATTAACACATCATTTAAGGTTTGATTATACCTTTTTACATATAAGCTCGCTGTAATTAATGAAGCAATACGGTTAACAAGCATAATACTTCCGGCTGAATAGGCCACATAACTGAATATCTTCATTCTCCTATCAATATTGGCTATAGATGCCAGAGGGTCTGAACTAGTGGTGGAAAATAGATCTACCAAATTAATAAATTGCATAGTAAGCATAGATAATACCGATAAACCGTCGATAGCGGCATGAATGCCTCCGCCCAGCATATCTCCGCAAGCAAAATTACCGCTGCCGAACCCTACAAATCCATTTAACAAAAGAGGCACAGCCAAGTCTTTTTGGTATTTTTTTTGAATCAATAAAATTTGCTCATTATTTAATTTTTGAGAATATTCAGAGATTAAATCTTTGTTTTTAAAAAGGTTTTTACTTATAAGTTGATTCACAGTTAAATAATAAGAAAAACTTTCATCATCTTCCTTAGTTTGTTTCACAGTCTCTTCGGAATACAAATAAAAACCTATAAGCAAAAGCACTGTAACCATAAACATCTTTTTCATAACACTACCTCCGGTTATAGTATAATTCTAAGCCAGCCCTAAGATTTTGTCAAGCCTACGAAAATAAATCTGACAAAAATACGATCAAAAAAGTTATCCCTAGAATAATTTTATATTGACTTTTAATACGTAATAATATATACTTAATACGTATGGAGGTAAATATGTCAAAAAAACTTACTCTAAGTATAGATAATGAACTGATAGATTTTGCCCATCTTTACTCCCTAAAAAGCGGAATATCTATTTCAAGGTTATTTGAACAATATCTTATGAATTTACGAAATGCCGATAAGCAACACAAGCTTAACCCCAAAACAGCCGCCTTGTATGGAATCTTTGAAAAACGTCCTATACCGGATAAAAAAGAATTGCGGAAAGAATTTTATGAAAAAGGTTCTAATTGATTTAAATATAATTTTGGATTTTCTTAACAAACGTAATTTTCACGAGGAAGCGGCAAATATTATAAATATGTGTGTCGAAAAAAAGCTATTCGGTTTCATTGCTGCTCACGAAATAACAACCCTATCTTATTTTTTATTAAAAGAAAAAAAAGATAAAAACAAGGCAGCTGATATTATTTCTGCTCTTCTTGATATGTTTAATATAATCCCTATTGATGAAAAAATTTTAAGAGAAGCTTTATTTTCTCCGGTTAAGGATTACGAAGATGCTGTAATTGAAGTAAGTTCCGTAAAAAATAGTATTGACTATATAATTTCGAGAAATCTAGGCGATTTTAAATCGGCAAGAGTTCAAGTCTTTACGCCGGAACAATTCTTTATAAAAGAATCAAACTCTTAAATCGACTGAAAGAGGAGGTTCGTATTTTGGCGGCTCTCCATAGCGGACAAAAACGGAGGCGGTATCCGAATCGAAAAAGCCTGTTTCCGTTAGGCAGGAAGTAAAAAGCTTTTCCAAATTCGTTTTTTCTTTTTGTGAAAGCTCGGTATCTTCACGCATAAATGTAAACTCTTTATCCTTCAAAGAAAAAATCCAAGATTCGTCTTCGCCGGAACTTTTAAAATTGCAGCGAAGTACCAGAGACTTAAGTTCTTTTAAACTTATATCCAATAGAAGAGCCAATGAGCCTGAGGCCTTGGAAGAATCAAATTCTCTGTCAAAGGGAAGGATTATCCAATGAAGGCCATCACCTTTTAAGTGATTTATCATCTCCAAAACTTCATCATCATTTTTTTCTTTGCCGCCTCCGAAAATGGCTTCATAGATTTGCGAAAAAAGCTCATCAGAAAGTTCAATGCCCTTGCTTTCGATAAGAGAGGCGGCAAAGGCGCTTTTTTCCTTTTCCTTTAAAGAGGCTCGGTCTGATGCCTTACCTGCCGTCTTTTTGTGCAAAAAGTTAAAAATGCGGTTTATCGATTTTTCATCAAGGCGGCTTTCTATCGCCGTAAAAAAGGCAAGAATACTTGAAGTCAATTCGTTTTGCGGAAGTCCAAGTTTAGAAAATATGTCTTTTGAAGAAGAAGCGTCATCTCCTTTTTCGGGAATGAGAAGAACTTTGTCAGAGTCGATGACAACTCTCATTTTCAGACTGTCGCCTTCCTTTAGGCTTCCTGAAACATTTCCCTCAAAAATATTTCCGTTAAAAAAAATACGGGCTGCTCCATCCGTCTTTAAGCTTAAAATTTTAGCGTTTACAATATCGCCGTTTTTTAAGCTCATCGAACCTGAGGCAGCCCGTCTTGAGGCGGTAAAAAAAACTTTTGTACCGTCCGTATAAATCACAAATTTTTTGCCGATTTAAAAGTTTAAACTCGAAATTTATGAGTTCTTTTTGGTGATAAGGGTCTTAATCTTAGCAGCCTTACCTACCTTATCCCTGATATAGTAAAGTTTAGCTCGGCGTACCTTTCCGGGGCGTACAACTTCAACCTTAGCAATTCGAGGTGAATGAAGGGGGAAAACTCGTTCAACCCCTACACCGTAAGAATTTTTTCGTACGGTAAATGTTCTTCCGATTCCGGAATTTTTAAAACAGATTACCAAGCCTTCATAAACCTGAATTCGCTCGGTCTTTCCTTCAACGATTTTAAAGTGAACTTTAACCGTATCTCCTACACGGAAAACGGGAGGGTTTTCAGCCTTTTGCTGAGCTTCAATTTTCATAATCAGATCACTCATTTTCAAACTCCTTAAGTATTTTTTCTGCTTCCTTTGTCCACATCCCGCAATTTCTTGCCTTTTCGATAAGATCGGGCCTAGTTTTAAGCGTTTTTTCGATACGCTTTTTTAGCCTCCACTTATGGATATTTAGATGGTGTCCTGAAAGGAGCACTTCGGGAACCTCTTTTCCCTTAAAATTTCTTGGTCTTGTATATTGCGGGTACTCAAGCAAAAATCCTGAAAAACTTTCTTCTTCAAGCGACTCGCCGGAAATAACTCCGTCTATCAGGCGGTAAACCGCATCGATTATCACTAGGGCTGCAAGCTCGCCTGAGGACATAACATAGTCGCCGACCGAGATTTCATCATCAACATACTCGTCGATAATTCTCTGATCGATTCCTTCATATCTTCCGCAGACAAAGACGAGAGCTTCTTCTGAAGAAAACTCTTTTGCCAGCTCTTGGTTAAAAGGCTTCCCGGACGGAGTAACATATATTACCCGTTTTGAAGAAGCATTAACCGAGTCCAATGCGAGGCTCAAAGGTTCCGGTAAGAGTAACATTCCGGCCCCTCCGCCGTAAACGATGTCATCGCATGAGCGGTGCTTGTCGAAAGCAAAGTCTCTGATGTTTACCAAGTTGCAGCTAATAATTCCCTTTTCTACAGCCTTGGCCATAATCGAAGTTTTAAAAAAAGCTTCGGGTATTTCGGGGAATAAGGTCAGCACATCGAATCTCATTCAAGAATCCAGCGGTGCATGAGCTCCACGGTTTTGGCTTTTAAGTCGATTTTTCCGATAAATTCCTTGTTAAAGGGAACATAAAAGCTCGATTCCGCAGCAGCCTCGGAGGTTTTTCCGGCTATTTCTAAGAGGTAACCGCCTCCGCCTTCTGCTACACTTGTTATTTTTCCAACAAGAGTTCCTTCGCATACAAGATTACAATTACAAAGATCATGGACATAAACTTCGCCCTCATCAAGGGGGGCGGCCTTGTCCCTAGGAATAAACAATTCCGAACCCGTCAAACACTTGGCGGCTTCGGGGTTGTCTATCCCCTTAAATTTTACAAGAGCATCGGCCTTTCTTAAATTAACTTCTTCAATTTCAAACCAGCCGTCTTTATATTTTTGCTCTCTTAATTTTTCCTTAAGAATACTTAAAAAAACTCTGTCAAAACCTAAAAAATGCTCGTATTCTCCGGAAAAACTTTCAACTTTTACAAACCCTTCGATCCCGAAGGTACCGCGGATTCGTCCTGTTGCAAGCAAATCCATTATTAGTCTACAATTTCAAGCGAATAACGCTTTCCCGACTTTCCTGCACTTGCGCTCAGCAAGGTTCTGATCGACTTTGCGATTCTTCCCTGCTTTCCGATTACCTTGCCGATGTCGCCTGAGGCTACTTTAAGCTCAATGACCGTTCCTTTTTCGTTTTCACTTTCCGATACCGTTACGGCGGAAGGATCGTCAACGAGGGATTTGGCAATGTATTCTATTAAATCTTTTTGCATTTTGTTTTCCTTTTCACCTGTCAAGTGATTTTACACTTATAGAGTGAATTCTTTTTTGTTAAGTAAGCGTCTAACTGTGTCGGTAGGCTGTGCACCTTTTCCCAACCAGTTTCTAACCTTATCGGCATCAAAAGAAATCTGTTTTTCTGCCGTTTCGATCGGATGATAAATGCCGACTTCATCGATGGTTTTGCCGTTTCGGGGTTCTCTTACATCCTGAACAACAATTCGATAATAAGGGCGTTTTTTAGTTCCGAGTCTTTTTAGTCTGATTTTTACCACGTAAACCTCCCGGGATTAACCCAAAATTTCAATATAAAACCCGTGTTTCAATGAAAATACGAGTAAGAACGCATAATACTATAAAGAAGAGAATTAGTCAATAGGGAATTTTAAGGATTCTGTTCCTTCCTGATATCCACTAAATCGGCTCCGTCTATCATGGTTTCGGTAAATTTTCCCATATTTTGCATGGTAAAGACTGCCCCTTCAAGCATCTTAAATAAGAGAGGACAGCCGCTTCCTTCTCCCAAACGCATTTTCATACTTAAGACGGGCTCGATTCCAAGCTCAGCGGTGCATATCTTAGCTCCCCTTTCTTCCGACTTATGAGAAGCAAAAAGGTAATCCCTTACAAGAGGATTTAAGTTTACGGCACAGAGGGCTGCAAGACTCGAAATATAACCGTCGATTACGGCAGGAATTCCGCGGGCGGCAAGACCTATGTAACAGCCGCACATTGCCGCAATATCAAAGCCTCCGACTTTCGAAATACAATCGATTGAATCGCCTTTTTTTGGGGCGTTTATTTCGATAGCTTTTTTTACGATCTTAATCTTGAGCTCATACATAGCCTCTGTCGTAGAAGCCCCGCGGCCGACAGTCAGTTCAGGCTCTACTCCGCAAAGGCCTGAAAGCACAGCCGCCGTTGTGGTAGTATTGCAAATACCCAGCTCCCCTATTCCTGCAATATCGAAGCCTTCATCAGCGATTTCAAAGGCCGCCTCTATTCCGGTTTCAATCATGCGGATACAGTCTTTGCGGCTCATCGCAGGACCTTGGGCTATATTTTCCGTACCGAATTTTATCTTTTTATTGATGACATTTTTCCGTTCGCTCGTTTTTATCATCCCGACATCGTAAACCCTAATACCGCTTTCTGCCCATTTTGAAATTGTTCCTAAACCTGTTTTTCCCGTGTGCATAATCTCGGCAAGCAAGAAGGTGGTAATCTGGGGCTGGGAGGTAATTTTTTCCGCATAAACCCCATTATCCGCACAAAAAACAGCCGTTATTTTTTTATCGATTTTTAAATTGTCAAAGCCCTTGATTTTTGCAAGTCTGACCGTCATCTCTTCAAGAGCCCCCAAAGAGCCCGGCGGATGAGCAAGGCTGTCCCAAAAAAGCTTGGCCTTTTTTCCTTCTTCTTCCGAAACGGGTTTGATCGAATTCAATGTGTTTTCTAAAATACTCATAAAGGTCTCCCAATATCTGCCAAGTCAATATTAGAAAGATAATCCAATAATTTTTTGTCATCACTTGTAAGCTGCTTTTTTCTAAAAGCAAGAGACCACACTGAAGTATCGGCCAATACAAATTTCATCTCAATCTCATTTTTTTATAATTATAATGAGGATCATATTCTACTTGCCCGAATAGTTTTATAAGATCTTCGGATTTTCGTCTTTTAATAAATTCTTCAAGAGCCGTATTTACCGTTTCTTTTTTTGTGCTATATCCGCCTATCTTATAGGCTGTATCAAGCAGCTCTTCATTTATTGCAAGATTAGTTGCCATAGCATTTACCTCTATAGTATATTTTACACATATTATTGTGTAAAATCAAGGAGGTTGCTTAATAATTCGGCATTAAATATTTACTTAGCTCAATATGATTTTTTAAATCGGCTTAATTTTTATTGACAAACTCCGTAATGGCTAAAACTAAATCCTTTGAAATCGGATAAGACGGATCTATATAAGTTTTCATTTGTTCCTGAGGAGAATTAATTTCTTTTAAGGTATGAGTCATCTTTTCGATAATTTTTAATTCTATACCCTCTTTTGCAGAGCTTAAAAGCTTTGAATCTTCAACTCCTACCTGAATGTCATTTCCGCCCTGAATAACCAAAACGGGTATTTTCAATTGAGCAATTTCTTTTTTGGGTTCATACTTAAACCAAGAAATCAAATAGGGCTGAACCGATTTTCTAAATAAGCTGTTTAAAACAAGCGGAACATTTTCTTCCATTTTACCGCCTTTTAGTTTTTCTATAATCTGTTTGGAAGAGTTTATCAAAGCCTTAGGATTAGCGGGATTTTTTTCGATTTGTTCCAAAATAAGGTCTGCAGAATTTTTTCCTACCCCTGCAATCGAAATAAAACCGTCAACTTTTTCCGTCTTTGCACAAAGAATGGAAACCAGAGAACCTTCACTATGGCCTATTAAAAATATCTTTTTAAATTTTTTAAGACTTTTTAGATGAGAAATTATAGCCTTTAAATCTTGAACATTTGTTTCAAATCTAATGTCTTCTTCTTTAAATTGAGCCGGAAGACTTTTACCGACTCCGCGCTTGTCGTATCGAAAAGAAGCTATTCCGTTTTCGGCAAGTCCCTCTGCTAAGAGTTTATAAGTATCGGCTCTTAGATTAAAGCCGCTGTTTCCGTCTCGGTCTATAGGCCCTGAACCGGGAACAATGATACAAACGGAGACGGCTTTTTCTGCCTTAGGAAAAAGCAAAGTCCCCGCAAGAACAGTCCCCTCAGCTTTTATTTCCAAATCAGCCCCATATAGACTAAGAGCTGAAAATAAAAATAACACAGCTGTTGTGAATCTAAAATTTTTAAACTTAAACATATTGAAAATCCTCCCGGTATTTAAAGAATCTTAAACCGATTTCGCATACGAATACATTCTTATCGTTTCAAATTCCTTAAAATGTTTATTTTCTTCTTCTAGATATATATACTAATGCAAAACGGAAGTATTTGTCAAGATTTTATAGTAAATCTAACACAAAAACAAGTATCTGAAAAAGTCGGAATGAAAAATGTATACAGCTATCAGCGTTTGGAAAAAAAATCAAATCCGTCTTTACAAATGATAAAAAAAATAACTTCAATTTTTCCTGCAATAAAACTTGAAATGCTTTTTTAGTTTTTATCTATGCCTGCAATTATATTTAAAAGACTCGATTTTCTGCAGCCTGATGGCCCCAAAATAAAACTTATTTTTCCGGAATAAAAGCACCCCTACCCCAATAGACCCTTAATCTCTTCAGAAGTTAAGGGGCGGTGTTTGCCGGAGGGGAGGTCTGCCAGATACACACAGCCTATTCTGACCCGTGTCAGTTTTTTTATTTTTATATTGAAGAATTTTAAGACTCGGCGGATTTCTCGATTTTTACCTTCAATTAAAACGATGCGCATTTTGTTTTTGGATATGCGTTCTGCCGAAAGAGCCTTATAAAAAACGCCTTCGATACGCACCCCTCTTAAAAATTTTTGGAGGATTTCATCTGGGTATTCAAAGACGGTTATTACCTCATATTCTTTTTCGATTTCGGAAGAAGGATGCTCAACCTTTGCAGAAAAATCTCCGTCATTTGTAAAAAGAATGGCTCCGCCGGAAAGCATATCCAAGCGGCCTATATTGTAAAGCCTTTCGGTATAGGTATCTTTTAAAAGAGAGGCGGCGATGGGTCTATCTTTTTCATCGGCCAATGAGCAAACATAGCCTTCAGGTTTATTCAATAGAATATACCGTTTTTCGGCCTCGGGGAAAATTTGTTTTCCGTCAAGACAGATTTTTTCTTTACCCGAAACTTTTATACCGAGTTCGGTTATTATTTTGCCGTCAACGCTTACTCTTCCGTTTAAGATGAGATTTTCAGAGGCTCTGCGTGAAGCTACTCCGCAGCGGGCTAAATAAACTTGAAGTCTTATTTCGTCTATCATAAAAACTAAAAGATTCTCTTAATCGAAGGTTCTCTTATCGAGCAAGCTCAAACCGTTCTCTTTCGGTTTCATCGAGCTTGGGAAGATCGGCAATGCTGTTAAGCCTGAATATTTTTAAAAATTCCTTTGTGGTACCGAACATTGCAGGCTTCCCGGGGACATCCTTTTTGCCGACTTCTTTTATAAGGTCCTTTTCAATAAGGAGGCGAATCATATTGTCGGCTGAAACGCCGCGGATAGCTTCGATTTCGGCCCTTGTTACCGGCTGGGAATAAGCGATTATAGAAAGGGTTTCCATCGCTGCGCGGGAAAGACGGCCTTCATTTTTTTTACCGTAGCGGTCTTTTAAATGTTCCCACAAATCTTTTTTAGGCATTATCACCCAGCCGCCCATCATTTTAGCAAGTTCGATTCCGCTTTGGGGAGAAGCATAGGATTCCTGCAAGGCCTTGATGGCATCGCTCACGATTTCGGGCGAAAGCCCTGAAATTTTACAAAGAGCTTCATCGGTTAAAGGGTCGCCTTCCAAATAGAGGATAGCTTCAACCAAGGAGATTTCTTTTTCCAAATTATAATTCTGAACCATTATCCTGCTCCCATGGGCGTATTTTTATATCGCCGAACATTCTGTTTTGCCAGATGCTTGCCATCTTAAATTTAACGGCTTCTAAAATTGCCATAAAGGCACAGACCACATCCATTAAATTCCCTTTGCGCACAATCAAGTCGGTAAACATACACTCACCTTTTTTTTCCAAAAACTCGTTCATGAGGGTAATCTTCTCGTTTACCGAAACTTCTTCATAAAGGTCTAAGATGTGTTCGGCCTTATAGTTCGACATAAGCTGGGAAAAGGTTTTTAAAAGATCCCAAGTATCTACCCGCTCCCAAAGTTCTTCTTCTCCAAAAGGCAGGGCATGCTGAATTTTTTTTCTTTCAAAAAACCATTCCGCTTCGCTTTCTTTTTCTTCCATCAACTCGGAAAGTTTTTTGTACTTTTGATATTCGATGAGCTTATCGACCAGCTCGGAACGCGGGTCTTCGATGTCTTCATCATCAACCGAAACCTCAACCGGCAAAAGCATTCTGCTTTTTATATAAATTAAATTAGCGGCCATCGAATAAAAATCGACAAGGTTATCCAAATCGGGTTCAATTGCATAATCAAGGTATTCCAGATATTGTTCGGTTATTTCTGCAATCGGAATATCGTAGATATTTACCTCGTTTTTATTTATCAAAAAAAGAAGAAGATCCAATGGGCCTTCAAAGTTATGCACCTTAAATTCCGTATTGGAATAGCTTACTTCCTGTGTATCAATATGACTCAAAGTTTGTGTACTCATAATGCCGCTCCTCTTTTATTGTTCGGCATTTTTTTTAAAAACTCAAATTTTTAAAACTTAAAAAAGACTGTCGTCCGCCGGAAGGCCTACAACTTCAGCCCTTTTTGCCTTTGAAGCGGCCGAATTTTTTTGAGCGGAATCATCGGTTTCATCTTTATTGCCTGTCAGAGCATCTTCCTTTGAACCCTCTTCTTTTTTAAGAGCTTCTACGGCCTTTTCCTGGGCTTCTTTTTGTTCTTTTGTTTTTTCGACAAAACTTGAAACAAAGGGCCTGCCCGGGAAGAGTTTTTCTCTCAATTCTTTTTCAATCTTTTGAGCTATGTCTATGTTTTCTTCTAAGAATTTAACGGCATTGGGCCTGCCTTGACCGATTTTGTCGTCCCCGTAAGAATACCACGACCCGCTCTTGCCTATTATCTCTTGTTTGACAGCAGAATCCAAGAGACTTCCATAGGGACAAACGCCCTTTCCAAAAAGGATTTCCATTTCTACCTTTCTAAAAGGAGGAGCGACCTTGTTTTTTACAACCTTTACACGAATCTTATTTCCCCATGCTTCATCATCGTCCTTGCCGAGAGTTTCAATTTTCCGTACATCCAGCCGGACGGAGGCGTAAAATTTAAGGGCATTTCCTCCCGTAGTTGTTTCAGGACTTCCGAACATAACGCCTATCTTCATTCGGATTTGGTTGATAAATATTATCATACAGTTGGACTTGCCTATAATGGCGGTAAGTTTTCTCAAGGCTTGGCTCATCAAGCGGGCCTGTAAGCCCATATGAGAGTCTCCCATTTCTCCGGCAATTTCTGCCTGAGGCGTTAGGGCTGCGACCGAGTCAATTACTATTACGTCCACGGCTCCGGAGCGTACAAGGCTTTCTGCTATTTCAAGGGCCTGTTCTCCGGTATCGGGTTGGGAAACCCAAAGCTCATCAATATTTACTCCCAAGGCTTTTGCATATTGGGGATCCAAGGCATGTTCGGCATCGATAAAGGCGGCTATGCCTCCCTGCTTTTGTGCCTCGGCGACGGCATGAAGAGCTATCGTAGTCTTACCCGAAGATTCGGGGCCGAATATCTCGATAATTCTGCCGCGGGGATAACCGCCGATTCCCAGAGCTTCATCCAAAAGGATGCTTCCCGAAGGAATAATTTCTATGTTTCCGATAGCGGAATTATTCCCTAACTTCATCAAAGAGCCTTGCCCGAATTGTTTTTCGATTTGAAGGCGGGCAGCCTCCAGAGCCTTTAACTTATCATCCGGGTTTGCAACTGCCGGTACTTCGTTTTTTGCTTTTGCCACAATATTCTCCTATAAAAATTTTCTTATTCTACTAATATTGTATAAATAAAAAAGATTTTTTCTCCTTTTTTAAAAAAAAAGTTTTAATTTTTCTTGACCAAATGCGGCCAATATGAAGAACCGCTAAAGGATTATTTATTATATAGAATTTTTAGGCAAAAAGCAAGAAGCCTTTATTGTTTTACTACAGAAAAAAAGCTCCGGCCGCCCCCCAAAAGACAGCCGGAACTTTAAATAAGTTTATTTATTTTAATTCATAGATATTTATGGATTTTACATTCGGGGTTCTTCCATCCTCCGATTTAGGAATCTTTATCTCGCCCGATCTAATCTTGTTTAAGATTTCTTCCTTGCCCTTGACATCGGGATCAAAGCCTATAATCTTCCAGTTATTGTTTGTTACAGGTTTAATAACACCCTTTGAAACTTCCTTAACATATTTTACTATCAAGTCTCTTATACGTCCTGCATCCTGCATTTTCATATAGGAGTCGTAATAAACATCTTTTTCGCTTATAAGACCAAGTTTTGTCAAAGTGCCGAAACGGTAGTTATTTACAGCCAACTTATAGTTTTTTTTCGGATCGATGGGCTTTCCTTTTATCCTTGCATTTTTAATCCTGTTTTCAGGTGCTTGAGAGATATCAATATCATAGGTCAAACCCTCAAACATATCGTAATTATAGCTTCGGATCTTAGGATCAAAAGAAATTGTTACATCACCTTTTTTGGTAGTATTATAATAGGAAGCTGACCATTCCATATATTTTAAAAGGTTCTCACCGGTTATATTTACTCCCATCAATGTATTTGCATACTTATAAATAAAGGCTACATCTTTTTTCTTAAAAAGGCCTGCCTTTAAATTCATATCCGAACGGAAGGCCGCAGCAGACGATACATCGGCCTTGGTATAATACAGCTGAACATTATTTATAAGGTCTATTAGGGCCGTATCCTCCAACTGTATTGTAGGCATTGTAGTAACCTTATCCTCGCCCGTAATATAATCGACACGCTTTATAAAGTCCTCGGTTATATTCCCTATTACGGTATTTGCATCGCTTAAAGAAGTTTGATGAACAAATTTGAATTCTTCTTCCATCGGTTTATTAGGCAGAACATTTTTTGTTTCTCTGTTCTCAGCCTTTACCGAAACAACCTTCCACTTGTCCTTTTCTTTTTTAACTTTTATCTCTCCGACAGCCAAGGCCCAACCATAGGCACCGGGCTCTATTATCCATGTCTTATCGCCGTCCGCGCCGTCAACTATACTTGCATACCTTGCATGTTCATGGCCTCCGAAAATTATATCGAATTCGGGGATTTGTTTGGCAATTTCGATAACTCCGCCTGTAGAACCGTATTCGGCATTTCGGCCTAAGTGAAAGGCGCCTACCAAAACATCATATTGACCTTTTAAAGAATCAACGGTACGGCGGGCAGCATCCAAGGGTTCTTCAAATGTCAGCCCTTTGAAGTGAGAAGGCGAAGAAGATTCCCACATCGGAATATGGGGCGGAATAAGACCTACAACAGCGATTCTAACCCCTTCAACTTCCAATAACTGGTAAGGCAAAACAAAAAAGCTCTTATCCTTTTCATTCCTGATATTTGCGCTCAAAACTGCCCCATTAAAATTGCGGATATTACGTGCAAGAAATTCTTTTTCAAAATTGAATTCGTGATTACCTAAAACCCAAATATCATAGTTCATGTAGTTCAGAGCCTGAATCATTGGGTGGGTTTCCAAATCGTTAAAAAGCTCGGCATTGTTATCCTGAACGGTATCGCCTACATCAATGAGAACAGTGTTTGGATTTTCCTTTCTTAGCTCTTGAGCCAAGGTAAATGTTTTTGAAAAACCCGCGCCCGGTACCTCTTCGCAAACAGCATATTCAAAAGGATAAAGTCTGCCGTGAACATCTCCGGTTACACCGAAGGTCAAGGTTACATTGTCCTTTCCCGCTTCACCCTTTCTAATTACTGCATGAGTTAACTTAACCTCATCCGACTGCTTGCCTGTTGCAAGCATTTCCCTCTTTGACCTTACACCGCTCTCTTTTACACGGGTCTCCAAACACGAGGTAAAAGAAAAAATAACAAAGACGGAAATCAAAATAAACGTCAATCGTTTTTTCATAGGTTCTCCTCCCATAAAAACTTTTTTCGAGAAGTCTTGCCTTTGCAAAACTACATACAACCACGATAAACAGCGGGGCTAAATTTCTACCGAACTGTTTATCATGCCTCCCTGCTTATTTACGCGGAAGCACTGCCGCAAAAAATGCCGTACATGGAACAGATGTTATTATACCCATACTGCCGGCAAGCCCTTGTACAATATGTATTACAATTTTTGGTATATTTATAAATTGCCTTAAACTCATGCCATATCCCCATATCATCATTATCAAAGGCAGAGATGTCCCTGCAAAGGCCAGAATAAGAGTATTACTCATAGTTCCGGTTATATCCTTTCCTACATTTAGGCCTGATTTAAATAATTTCTTTTTTTCGATTGTAGGATCTATTGTTAATATTTCGTGCATCGAAGAGGAGACGGACATACTTACATCCATTACAGCCCCAAGAGAAGCAATTAAAATAGAAATAAAAAGAAGCCCGTTTAATTTTAGATTATAATCAGGGGCAATATTCAAAAGCTGTTCTCCTCCTTCCATATTCACACCCGAAAGATTTGCCGTATAGGAAACTATTATCGAAATAAGCCCTGCTATACTTATTCCGCAAATGGTCCCGAGTATTGCAGCATAGGTCTTACGGGAAAAACCGCTTACCAAAATAAAACTTACGAAGGTGACTACCGAAACAAGTAAAATGGAAATAGGAATAGGTGCAAAGCCCGCAAATAAAGCAGGAACTAAAAGGCTCACAATAACTGTACATGTAAAAACCAAACCCAGTAAAGACTTAAAGCCCTGCCTTTTGCCGAGAAAAATTAAAGAAAGGGCAAAGAGCAAGACTAAGATATAAATATGGGTATCCCGTTTTTGATTGTACAACCAAATACTTTCTTTGCCGTCTTGAACCCTGATTGTAAAGACAGCCTTTAAATCCTTATAGGCCCTTGTATTATGCAGAGCACTTAAAGTATTATATGTTTCATAAACATTATTTTTTTTACTGCCATCCAAAATTTTCACTGAAATTTTTTGTACTCCGCGATAACGTCCGGTAACTATGGGATCCTCAGTAAGATCTTCTTCTAAGACATCTTGAACCACTCCTACAGCAAACTCCTGAATAAACATAGGTCTTTGTCCTAAGCTGTCCCGAATTTGAGGCATAAATATAAATAAAAGGATAGTAATTAAAAATATAATTACCGCAAAGATTTTATCGCGCATACTCCGATAAAATTATACTATGGGTATGTGCATCTGTCAATGATTAATAATTTATTCTCAATAATTTATTTATTTCTTCAGCCTTCCAATTTTTGTTTTGCCTTTTTAGGCCAGTCGGAATCATTTAAAAGAGCCCGCCCTACACCGATTAGATCGGCTTTTTCTTCCTGTAGAATTTTTTCGGCAGCTTCGGGGCTTACAATTCCTCCGGTGAGAATTACAGGCGCTCCTACTTTTTCTTTTACGGCTTGAGTTATACGGCTAAACCATCCTTCTTCTTCAAGTTCGGGATTAGTATATCCGCAAAAACCTCCCGAAATATCAAGTAAGTCAACTCCGGCTTTTTTAAAAAGAAGGCAAGCCTCTACTGAATCTTCAAGAGAACTTCCTCCGGAAATATAATCACAGGCCCCCAAACGGACGGCAATTAAAAAATCGAGGCCGGTCATTTTACGAATGGCCTCTATAATTTCTATATGAAGTCTTGTTCTGCCTTCAATGGAAGATCCGTTATATTTGTCTGTGCGTTTATTCATAATAGGTGAAAAAAACTGGTTCAATAAATAGCCGTGGGCAGAATGTATTTCCACGCCGTCAAGGCCGGCTTCCTTCGCACGCCTTGCGGCCTGAACAAAATCGTTTATAACCTTATCTATATCTTCTTGCGTCATCGCACGAGGTAGTTCATAATCAGGAGCTTTACGCGGAATCATAACGGAACTTGAACTTAACACATCATATCCTGTTATTTTATGTCTTGCAGCAGCACCTGCATGGGAAATCTGGGCTATTACCTTCGCTCCGTTTTTATGTAAAACGGAAGCCAGTTTTTTAAAACCTTCTATTGTAGAATCATCTGAAATAGAAAGCTGACCGGCACTGGCCTTTCCTTGGGGACTTACATAAGAGTGTTCTATTATTACAAGCCCGATATAAGAACCTTTCGTTTTTTCATCATAATAATCGCAAAGGGCTTGGCTCACAATTCCGCCGGCATCAGCCTTTTCGGAAGCCATAGGAGGCATTACCAATTTTGTGTTAAGCTCTATATTTTTAATTTTAAAACTAGAAAACAATAAAGACATTTTAAAGCCTCCCTAAAATTATATTCGGTATTCTATCATAGTTTTGAAAGAATTGTAAGGCCTTTTACTCCGAACGCTGATATACAAGCGTAATAATCAGAAAAATAAGGGCTATGACAGGCAAACCAAAAACTATAAGAGATACATACCGCGGTGTCAAACAAACAAAAAAGGCAATTTGAAGTTTGAAGATATATCTAAGAGTTTCCATCAAGATGTAAGATAAAAACGGACAAAGGGGTGAAAATAAAAATAAGCGTTTATTTAACCGCCTGCCCGGTGAAACTCTAAAGCGCCAAGCCAATATAAGCACAAGTAAAGAAACTATCAATAATAAAAGGGGTTCAGTCAAGCGGTATAGCACCTCGCTCAAATAGGCTTCTTTTTTTAAACCGTACTTTTCGGCTATCAAACTAAAATAGTACAAATCGGATATCTTCATAGCCGAAGGTCCGCTTATAGACTTTTCAATTAAAATAAAATCGGTCATGGTCATGGGGAGCAAAATATTATGAGCATTTTCCCTTGGGAGTTCTCCAGACAAAACCTTGGGATAAACGGTATTTTCTTCAGAATATCTATCAACCGAGCAAATCTGAAGCATTAACCTGTTTTTTCCTTCATCGTCTACAACTTCTATAAGTTTTGCATAAGGAATAATTATAGACCATTTTTCGGCATTGGATATTCCTAAACGTGTATATAAAACATTCATAAGATATATTTCATTACGTAAAGTAGAGCTTCCATGAGAGATTCCGTGTATTTTTATTACGGCACATTCATGACTATGCTCTCCGACAGTAAAACTTATGTCCCCCCTCATTATAAAGTTGGGAATATTTTTAAGCTCATCGGTAAAAAAGACATTTTTTTCAAGCTCAACCCTAGATAGATTTAAAAACCGTTCAACCTCAGGATCTTTTTTATCGGGATTTGAAGCCCGCATAGATGAATCAATTTGCAAAAAGGAATAATAAGCCTTTATATAATCTCCTCTCTGTAAAGTTTCATAGGCAGCCTTTTTACTTTTATATAAGGCAATGGAGGGAGCATCTTTATATGAAGCCAAACCTTTTTCTACCTCGGCCCAAGCCCGCACCGCAAGATTTTCGGCATCAATTTTTAAAGGATTGCCATCCTGAAAAGTTTGCATAGCGAGTTTTGCATAATAGTGAGCCGTATAAAAATCAAATGCAAGAGCAGCCATTTTCGCTCTTTTTAAGGCCGCCTCGGCAGTCATGCTTATATTATCTTCCTCTGAAATATTTTTCCTTAAAACGGAATCGGTCTTATCAAGAGAAAGTTTTTCTCCGGCAATCTTAATCATCTCGTTTAGTTTCATGGCATCTTCCGACTGAGGCCATATACTTAAAGCCCTATCGATATGATCTCCGGCTTGGCTATAATCATTCCTGTCATAGGCTTCTTTTGCAAGTTTAGTATATTCTTTATGTGTAAGAGCTTGATAAACGGATCGCGATTGGTATTCCATTAAAATAGGCTTAACGGCTTCGGCCAAAACCACATAGAAAGATAAAACAGCAAGAGAAAAAATAAAAAAATGCTGAATAAAGCGAATCATAGCGGATGACCGCCTCTGCATTTTTGCCGGTCCGAATTTCCCGAAAATAATAGGATAAGCAAAAATTAATGCAGACGTATAGATAAAGGGAAAATAAAAAATAAACAATAATATCGATTCACGAATCTTCCATGAAAATAAAGATACCGGCAGAACGGTTTCTTTTATAGGCATAAAAAAAACATAAGCAAAGGAAGCAATCAGACCAAGTAAAAAGTGAACAAAAAGGTAAGGAAAAAATCTTGAAATTTTATGCATCAATATCCGCCTCTCCAAAGTCTCCTAAATTATCGGGAATAAATGTCTCAAATTCTTCTTTTATTTTTTCGCCTTTTTTAGGCTTAACGGGTTTCGGCATTTTAATTTTTGGAACCTTAGGCTTCTTTACTTTAGGGACATTTATTTTTTGTTTTTTAATCTTTTGTTTTTTAGGCATTTTTTTTGCACGCCTTACAAGCAGCAACATCATTGTATAAATATAGATTAATAATGCCGCAAGACAAAACAAAACAGGCCTTATCCAAAACTTCGGAATTGCAAAAGGAAGCACATCCTCTATGCTCAGGATAAAGTCATCAGTCCGTATATAACTATAAGCATAAAGTATTAAGATTAATAAAAGAGGTAAAAGAGTAAAATTGACTATCTTCCATTCCGTTATTGTTGTAAATACCCAAAGAGAAAATATAAGCAAAAAAATCGAGCCCGAAAAAATAAGATAGGATGTGTAAGAAGCTTTATACTGTTCATATATATCATGAACAAAGGGGCGGACTATGCTGCCTGCTGCCTGTACAAAGACAGGCCGTTCTATAAAAGTTTCCAGGTGCTTATCATCAATTGATACCTTTTCTTTTGAGTTAAAGGCCTGATTGATTTTTTCTCCCTGAGAGTATACAAGCGGAATAATTAAAGCAAAAAATAGTGCAAACGATATAATCAAGGCTAAAAAAGACAGGCCCCGCTTTTCGGAATGCCGCATCATAAAAACATAGACTGCGAATATCGAAATAATACAGGCTATGGGAAGTATCAGATAAAGGCAATGTAAAAAGGAAGAGAAAAATATGCCCGATACATCTCCATACATCAGCGACTGCCAAATTCCAACCGATATAGAAAATGCTAAAACAGCCAAGACAAAATTTAAGATAAACACTAAAGGTACAAGCAGCCAATTTTTCATATAATGTTTATTTTATCATAAAACAGGCGATATAACAAGATACAAGTAACTCAAATATAAAATTACAGACCAACTTTCTGTCAGCTTAACGGCCTCAGCGGGTCTTCTTTTTTATTACTTTTTTTACCCTTGATTTTTCCCCGTCTTTCTTTTCAGCACTTTGGCCTTTGGAAGCACGAGGCTTTGCAGGCTTATCGCTTTTTTCGGCAGCTTTTTTTGCATCGCTAACCTTCTTCGCCTTAGCCTTTGCTTTTTCCTTTCTGTTTTTTTCGATAAATTCTATACATTTATCCAGCCCCTGCAAAAAAGGCCTCATTTCATCTTCAAATACGACAACGGCATGGCGGTCAAAGCCAAGCCCCTCGGAAACCTTGCTTTCGACAACCTGTAAAAAAACGTCGCCCTTTGTATTTTCTTTAACATTAAAAAAATAAGTCCGGTTTTCCGCCGAAACCTGAGTTGTAAAAAGTTCACCTCTAATTCCCATAATTTTCTCCAATAATAATTCTTTTTAAACTATGCGCCTAAATCGGCACGCCTTACCATCTCACCCTGCCATTCAACCAAGTATTTTTCATCTTCAAGCGACAAGCCTTTTATATCGGCCATTATTCTGAATATCGGCTCCGTTCCGGAACCCCTCATCCAGATAAAACCTAAAGGCTCATCTTTTGAATTATAAAATTGAATCTTAAGGCCGCCCTTACCCGAAACGGAAAAGTCTTTAAGGTCTTCAGTCTGCTTTGTTCCGTTATTTGAAAAACTGCGGAATCTTACAATACCGAATCTGCTTTTAAGTTCATCTTTCTTTTTAGCCCATTCTTCTTCAAATATCTTTTGGTACCTGCCCTTTAGAACGGAATGATCCTCAGTACGGATTTTTAAAATAGCTCTTTTTTCTCCGGTGGGAGTTGTTGTATATTGCGGCAAGGTTTTTAAAATATCGGTCAAGGTAAAATCGGGTTTATATTTATCCATTTGTTTTGACTTTTCGCACCAAATATGGAAAAGCCCTTTTTTCATAAATTCCGTTTTTATTAAAAGGAGTTTTAAAATTGCAAAAATGGTATTTATCGGATCCCTTACCTTTGCAGGGTGGGTAATGTTTCCTCCGTTTGAACCCTCTCCTAAAATTCTAACATCATAATTTTTTTCCCGTAATTCGGCGGCTAGATTAACTACATTAGCCTCGCCTACTTCAGCTCTAAAAACCTCGGCACCAAAACAGGCTGCAGCTTCTTCAATCCGCAAGGATGTAGGACCGTTTACAACAATAGCGGGCTTTTTATTACCTCGCTTACAATAGAAAGAATAAGCCGTCTCTGCAATCACTGAAAGAGCAAATACCTCTTGAGCTTCAAGAGGAACAGCCTTATTAAGCTCCTCATTCCAATAGATAATATTTCCTCTGTCGCCGTCACAATCAGGCATATAACCTAAAAAGCAGTTTTTATCCAACGGGCTTGCATCCGGATCCAAGTGAAGATGTTCCATTTTTTTTGCACAAAAATCCAGATTAGCTCCTTCAGGCAATATCCCGTGTACGATATTTCCGGGTACTTCGTTTATACCGATTAATGCTATTTCATTGTCCGTAAAAAACTGTCTGTCAATGGAGGCAGCTCTTGCACTTCCGTTAAAATCGGCAACTATAGAAATAGGCTGACCTTCTCTTTTTGCAGCATTAACTGCCTGTTTTATTTTATCAAAAAATTTATTTTGTGTTTTAGGATCAGCCGAATTTGTAATTACAGCCTTAGAATAATTATGATAAGCATCCAATGCTTCTTTTTTTACATAGACTGTCTGCTTTCTTATATCTTGCATTTTTTTTAAATTATAATCATGCAGAAATTTTAAAGCAGTATCTTCGGCATCATCGGCTTTGAGCCTCTCTTTAAACATGTTGATTAAGGTTTTAGCTTGATCTCCGTCAAGAACGCCCCCTGAGTCCAAGCCGAATTTAAGACCGTTATGTCCTATCGGGTTATGACTGGCGGAAATATAAGCAAAGGCCGCACCTATCGATCTTGCATAAGCCATGATTTCGGGAGCAGCCGTACAACCTACAACCTTTAAATCATAAGAAGTTGAAATAAGAGTTTTTATAAACACTTCTTCGATAGCAACGCCTGTAGGCCGGCTGTCCCTACCGATCACTATCGTCTTTATTTTAGGAAAATTTGTCTTTAAAAATTCAGCGAAGGCCAAAGCCGCATGACATACCAGTATTGAATCTTCATATTTTATGTCTGGGCTTTCGTCTTCTTCTTTTCCTGAGTCGGCAAAAACCTTCCTCCATCCTGAGGCGGATAATATCATTTTGGATAATTCAGCATTTATACTTATGCTGTTGTTTGTGTCTTTCAATTAACAATACCTCTTGTTTTACCTTAAGAATTTTTTAGGTTATTTTTTCTCGCAGTACTATTGTATCTACTTCTTCTATTTTTTGAAAGTCTTCGGTCATCTTGGAAATATCCAGCCTCTTAGGAACATTTATAAAAAGAACGACCTTAGAATGTTCCTTGGACGATTTTGACGAGCGGACATTTGTAGATACAATGGATGCAGAATAATCCGATAAAACATTTATTATCTCCGTCATAGGAGGTTTATTTCCGTGAAAATATATTTCCAAAAATTTGTTTTGCCTTACAGGGAAAATTTTAAGCTCAAGTCTGTTTACAAGTGAAAGAGTCACTAAAGAAATAACGGTCATCACTATTCCGGCCGTATATAGTCCGCTTCCTATAGCCAAGCCTATTCCGGCAATTACCCATATTGAAGCCGCTGTTGTGAGCCCTTTTACGTTGGCCCCTATCTTCAAAATAGCTCCGGCACCTAAAAAACCCATGCCCGAAACAACCTGAGCGGCGATCCTGGCCGTATCGCCCTTACCGCTCATTTGAGGAAGCCATATGGATATCAGCATCATCCCGCATGCTCCCACACAAATTAAGATATGAGTGCGTAAGCCCGCTACCTGCCTTTTACCGGAACGCTCCATACCTATACAACAACCTGCTAAAAAGCTTAAAAGTAAACGAATAATAATTATTTTGTCTGTTAAAGCTCCGGCATCCATAAAAAATCCTTATGACGGTCATTGTAGGTTTTGAAGTTTTGCCCTGAGGGGGACTTGAACCCCCATGCCGTTAAGCACTAGTACCTGAAACTAGCGTGTCTACCAATTCCACCATCGGGGCAAACGAAGGTTTATTATAGCAAAAAAAGCGGAGAGTGTCAATTATATTGAATTTAATATCATGCTCTGAAACATTATAATTATTTGCATATTTTATATATGGCAATTTTTCACAATATACTTCAAAAACAATAAGACATATAAATACAAAATATAAAATATTTTTTTTCATTTTATCACACCAATAATTATTCTTTTTTGCTTAAACTTCCGTCCGAGAAAGGTAATTAAACCCAGCGAATAAAGGTTAAGTTTTGGTTTTAATCTTTTTCTAATACATCATTAAACTGTGGAAAGACAATCCGACAGAACAGCTTTGCCTTGAAGCTGCATTGGTTGTAGTCCATTCCCAAAATTTATTATAGTTTCTCTATCTCTTCTTTGCTAAGACCGGTCATTTGTATGATAAAGTCAACTTCACAATTTGCTTTTTTCATAAGATTTGCCGTTTCGAGAGCTTTTTGGTGAGCACCTTTATCAATACCTTGGCGATAACCTTCACTTATGCATGATGCTCTATCGTGTTCATATTTCATACGGGAATCATAAAGCCATTTATCTCTAGGACTCATTTCCATTACAGAAATAGCGGTATTTGCTTTTGCCATCATCGTCGATTCTTGTGCCAGCACACTACGTACCTCCTTGTTATCGGTTTCAATAAATTTCAGCCAGTGTAATAAATGTTTCGCTTTATTATCTTTACATTGACCATCCTTTAAGAGCCTTGCCTTTTCAAGGCTCAATATATGAATCTCAAGTTTTGAAACTAAAGGCTCTTTTGTGTCTTGTTCTAAAACAAGATACTTGTTGTGTAAACGCTTATTTTTATCAAAGCCTTTTCCTATCAAGTTTATTGTAATACACTTTGGCAATTTTGTATAGTCTTGACCTTGTTTTATGTTTTCATTGTACATCTTAGACCAATAATATAAGGTTCTTTCAGGAAAATCAAAATGCCAGTTGTTTTGAATTTCAATATCGACAAAGGTTCCGTCGTTTAGTCTTAACTTGATATCCAAAATACCTAGCTTTTCAGTTAAAAGCTCTTTCTGAAACTCCTTATCCAAAAGTTCCAAGCCCGCGATTGTTTCAGGCGGAATGTCTAGGATACATTCCAGCAAGTCCTGTAGAACATCTTTGTTTTCCTCTACTCCGAAGACTCGTTTAAAAGCATAGTCATTGCGGAGGGTTATTTTAAACAATTTTTCCATTTTTACCTCTAATAAAAATTATTTGAAAAGAAGAAAAATTTTCCCCTTTCATAATTATTATAGAAATTGTTTTCAATAAATAGCAAAATTTTAATCCTAATAAATCTGTTGACCTAAGCTAAAAATTATTGTATAGTCAAAACATGAACAAAGCATTAAAAATATTACAGGAGAGGGGCTTTATTCAGCAATGTACCGATTTGCAAGCCCTTTCCGATAGAATGGACAAGGGGCAAATCGCCTTTTACACAGGAACCGACCCGACAGGGCCCAGCTTGCACATAGGGCACATGGTTCCGATTTTTGCCTTAAAGCATTTATGCCGTGAGGGGCACAAGGGTGTCGTTTTAGTCGGCGGAGGCACTTCGCGAATAGGAGACCCGTCGGGAAAAACAGAAATGCGTAAGATGCTTTCTTATGATGAACTCGATAAAAATGCGGCCTCAATTCAAAAACAGATTGAAAAATTTTTAGCGAAAGATATTAAGAATGTCCGCTTTGTCAACAACAAGGATTGGCTTGCCGATTTAAACTACATCGATTTTTTACGCGATATAGGTTCTCACTTTTCGGTCAACAAAATGCTCAGCTTTGAAGCCTACAAAAAAAGAATGGAAACGGGGCTTTCCTTTTTGGAATTCAATTATCAGCTTTTGCAAAGCTATGACTTTTTAATGCTCAATCAAAACTACAATATTGAACTCCAGATAGGCGGTGATGACCAGTGGGGAAACATGGTTGCAGGAAGCGACCTTATCCGCAGAAAGGGAGGCGGCGAAGTTTTTGCCCTCACCTTCTCTCTGGTTACAAGAGCCGACGGCCAAAAAATGGGAAAGAGCGAAAAGGGTGCGATCTTCTTGGATACTGCCCTTGTTTCTCCCTACGATTTTTTCCAATATTGGAGAAACACAGCCGATGCCGATGTCGAAAAGTTTATGCTGCTTTTTACATTCCTCTCTATAGAAGAAATAAAATCGGTTTGTGCAGGGGACATAAACAAGGCTAAAGAAAGATTAGCCTTTGAAGTTACAGCCCTCATTCACGGAAAAGAAGAAGCGGAAAAAGCCTTGGAAGGAGCAAGGGCGGCTTTTTCGGGCGGAGGAAATAAGGATGCCATGCCCACGGCGAATTTAAGTCTTTCAAAATTAAATGAGGGCATCGGTATTATTGACCTCTTTGCCGAAGCAGGACTTGCCTCCACCAAAAGCGATGCCCGCCGTCTTGTCGAGCAGGGAGGAGCTTTTATAAACGAAGAAAAAATTTCGGACATCAAGGCTCTAATCGGAAAAGAAAAACTCGACAAGGACAACGAGATGATTTTGCGTGCAGGTAAAAAACGATTTATGAGGATAATTTTCAGCTAAAAGGATTACTCTCTAAAAACATTAGTTTTTAGAGGTTCTATAAAATCCGATGCTTTTAGCGAGACCCTCAATAATCTCTGAGCGAATCTATCTCTTCGGCAGAAAGCTCGCGGTATTCTCCGGTCTTCAAGGTCTCATCTAAAACTATTGAACCGACTGCAATACGGCGCAGGTAACAAAGTTCGTTCCCTGCGCTTAAGCACATTTTTTTAACTTGATGGAATTTTCCTTCGGTTATGTGCATTAAAAATCCGCTTCTAAAAGAACCGGTTTTGTTTTCACATTTTTCGAATTTTGCAGGAAGACACTTATAACCATTTTTTAACACAATTCCTTTTTCAAACTCTTCACAGTAATTTTTAAATTCTTCATCGGAGGGCTCTCGGCTTAATTCCAGATAATAAGTCTTTACCGTTCCCGACTTAGGCGAGGTAATCTTGTGGGTAATCTCGCCGTCATCGGTAATAATCAAAAGGCCTTCAGTGTCTATATCCAGCCGGCCGATAGGGAACAGCGTCATCCTGTCAAAGGGAGCTTTTATATAATCCATTACGGTTTTGTGTACGGGATCGCTTGTCGAAGTTACGCAGCCTTGCGGCTTATTAAACATAAGATAAACATTTGTCCTCAACACAAGAGGCTCCCCGTCTATAGTTATTTTATTTAGGTCAGTGTCTAAAATAAAGGAAGGCGAAACAATACGCACCCCGTCGACGCAGCAGTTTTTTTTGCGTATCATTTTTTTTACATCACTCCTGGAGCCTAAACCGCTGAGGGCCAATATTCTATCCAAACGGGTTTTCAAGGTTTTTCAAAGCTCCTTAAAGGGCCGCTCCCTAAGGAGCCGCAAGCTTCTTTAGTTAAATCTTTACCTAAAATAGAATCGATAAAATTTTTTATGCCGTTTTCCCTATCTCTAAGGAGGGCGGTAATACAGGGACGGCCTATTAAAACTTCTTCAATACCTAAAGAAGAAGCAGCCATAAAATCTTCTCTTTTCCGTAAGCCGCCGTCAGCCCAAACCTCGCCTGAATATTTTTTTATTTCTTTTAAATGAGAGTTAACAAATGCGGCAACGCTCCCCCTATCGGTTTCGATACGGCCGCCGTGATTTGAAATGATGGCAATGTCGGGTTTTAGCTCCTTCACAACTTCAATGTCATAGGAGGTAAAAATACCCTTAACTGCAAAGGGGAGCTTGGCATATTTTTTTAAAGCAGCCAAATCTTTTGCGCTCTTTTTTTCAAGGTGAACAAGATTCCGCATAGTTACAATATTATAAGCATCCGTATCTACCCCGATAATTTCCGCCGACTCCATTGAGGCCTCAATTCTTTCAAAAAGCTTCATCTGAGGATATGGTTTTAAAAAGACCGCTCCCTTTTTTTTAACATCCCTTAAGGCTTCGATCCCTGAAAAAAGTTTTAAGTCGGGATAGCCGTCCCCTATGCTTAAAGCCAGGCCGGCCTTAACCGATGCCCTTATAAGGTCAAAATAAAACTGCCTTTCGTCCTCATAGCCGACATTTTCTACGGCTCCCGTCATAGGAGCAAGGCGGAGCCTCGGCAGAGGATAGAAATCAGATGTATAATAATTTTTCCACTCGGCACAGTTTAAAATAAAATTAGCACTTTCAAAGACACCTCCCATTCCGGGAAGCTCTCCTATGCAGGCTTTTCCGTTACATTCCTTACATAATCGGCACTTATATTTTTTGTTCACACTCATTTTATTTTCTCATTTTATTTTTGACAATAAAACCAAAAGTTTTTCTTTAATATAAATTTCGGCTTGAACCTTTTTTGCATTGCCCGATTCATTTTGAGAAGAAAACCTAAGCTCTCCTCCCGTATAAATACCTGTCTGCAGCGAAGACGATAATTTGTTTCCCTTATCATCTAAAAAAATAAAGTTTACTCTTACCAGGGCTCCGTCTTTTTCTTCACTCTCTTTTAAGCTTTCTAAAAATTTAGTATTTTCACTCAAACGCAAATTTGCCAAGGCCCTATCCTGATAAATAAAGGACTTTAGCTCAGTTTTTATTCCATAAATCCTGCCGCTATTTCTGTCGGAACGGGTAATAAAAAAGGCTATGTTAATACTTACAAGAACAACTATAACAAAAAACACCGACCTTAAGCCCCGGTTTTCGGTTACACTTTTTATAAAACTTCTTTTTCTTACAAAATCCGGATCGTGTAATTGCCTGACCTTTTCTGAGGCATTTTTAATTCTATCTTCTCTATTATAGCGGGTAAAAACTTCACGCGGAGAAGAATCCCTTTTTTCGAATAGATCATCATCACTCATTATTTATCCCCGATAATTTTATCGGCACGCCACCATACAATTAAGGCCTTGTCGTCTCGGGCAAGAATGGCCGAAATAATTCCCTTAGAGGAAACATGGAAGGTATTGTAAAATGTTTCATCACTTGAAACAATCAAATCTTTTTTATATTTTTTTTGAGATTTTAAATTCATCATTTCAAGTGCATAACCTTTAGTGGTAGGAGTCAATAAGTAACACCAATTACTTTCCGTAATGCCCATCATTTCATAAACCTTTTTAAAAGTAAAAGTTTCGGTTCCCGATGTTTCAATTTCCTCATAAGCATCTATATCCATTTTTTTATCATACTTACCGGTTTTAATATTTAAAAAATACAAACAGCTTTTATCGTAACTTACCCCAAGGTTTGCCCTAGTTGCAGCATCCTTTTCTTCAAGATAGTAATCAATTTTAATATATAAATAAAGATCATTAAAGTCGGGAATTATCTTATCTATCGAAGAAAATATTTTATTGGAACTTTCATATGGATTAGGTACTGCATTAAAAAAGATAGGTATCTTATACAGCAAGTCTCCCTTCCTGTTATACCAATAAATTTTTAAACTCGTCTGTGTTCGGCAAACGACTATTATATCGTTGGAAGAATTCGTATGAATCCCCTCAATAGACGGAAAAGGCGTTCCGCCAAAACCTTCCTGTCCCAGATAATCTATAAAAGTTCCGTTTTCGTCGAAATGCAGGATTATATCCCTTAAGGCTAAATTTTCCTCATGATCGTACTCGATTCTTTCATCCAAAACGGAATCTACAACAAAGAGATGCTTGGAAGAGTTTACGGTTAAAAGAGCAGGATGATTAAAGGGATATTTTATGGCGCCTCTTGTAGTTGCCTTAACATCCTGAGAATCGTTTTGCATAAAGGAAGGCTCCATGTTTGACTCGGGGTTATAAAAAAAGGTAAGTAAGTCCCCGAATGACGAAAGCTTTAAAATTTTTTGGCCGCCCGAATTAACTATGTAAAATATACCTTCTTTCATCAAAATCTGTGTATCAGGACGTGAATAAGTACTGTTTAAATTAAAAAGATTGAGCTCGTTTTCAAAAAGCCCGTAATTAAGGGTAAACTTTTCTTCTCTCTCAAGCTCTAAAGACGTTTCGCGTCTACAGCCGAATAAAAGGCCGACAAAAACCACAAGCAATATTTTTTTTATATTTTTCATCTTAATTTAATCCCCTAAATTTGTAAATTCATTTTGGAATATCCTCCGATATAACCTCTTCTCATTCTTTGAGCACTCCTACGGCTTATCGGAAAATAATTTTTAAATTTCCATGAAAGAACAAGGGCCAAAAGATTTTTTTCCAAGATTTCTTTTAAGGCGCCGATATCATTCTTATCGGAAACACAACAAAGGGCTCCGCTTTCATTTACCAAAACGCAAGAGCGGTTTTTTAAAGCATCTACAATTTCCGTGCTCATCTCTTCAGCCCGGTTCTCAAAAAATGGAAACAAAAAAACATTTTCGCCGGCAATCTGAGCAAAATCATCCAAAAAAGCCGGTATGCAGTTGTCTATGTTCATTTTTTTTGAAACAAAAAGAGCTGCCGGCAGAGAGCTTTGCTCTATAAAGTTAATATCCGGATAGGTATCATATATATGTCTATGTAAATCGGCTTGAAAATCAAAAAGGCCTTCAGTTATATTTCCGGATTTTATATCCATCTTGCAAATGGTAATATCGGTATTTTTATCGTAAACGGTGCATGAGTCGCCTTCACGGCAGCTTGCGTAAAAATTAATCAAGGGCTGTAAGGCTTTTCTTTCATATCGCCGGTAAGCAAGGGCCAGGGCCGGAACTTCAGCAAAAATCAAATTACGGCAAAGGTCTTCCAGAGCCTCGGCTTGGGCAAAGGCTTCCGCCGCATCAGCACCGAAACAGACAGCCCCATGTTGGGCCATTATTATTGCTCCGACAGGTTTTGTTAAACATTTTACAATATGACGGGCTATTCTTTTTGTACCCGCAGGAGCATATCTTGCCACAGGTACGGCTTCCCCTAAGACGGAATGAAGCTCCTCATTTTCAACAGGTATGGAAGAAAAGCATCCCGAAACAGCTGAGGCAAATTTCTGATGTGTATGGATTATAAACTTTATATTTTGGTCGGCCTTGTAAAGGCTTGCATGAACAAAACGTTCTGAAGAGGGTTTGACAGGTCCGGAACTTTCAGGCCTATTTATTTTAAGAACAACTATATGTTCAGGCTTTAAATTCTCATAACCATAGCCGGAAGGGGTAATAGCAAAAGTATCGGCATCTATACGGGCGCTTACATTTCCCCATGTACGTACCGTCAGACCGGACGTTAAAAGCCTCTTTCCCGTCTCTATTATGATACTTTTTGCTTCATCAAGGGTCATCAGCTCTAGCTCACAACCTCGTTGATCTCTCTTAATATAGCATTAAAATCTATGGGCTTCCTAAAGAAAGAGTCGGCACCCAAATCTTTCATCTGCTTTTCTAAAGATTCGTCATCCAGTCCTGTAATAACAATTATATAAGGCTGCCCAAAAAAAGGATCGGTCTTTATTTTTTTGCATATTTCCTTGCCGTTGACTCCGGGAAGGTCTATATCCAAAATCACAAAGCCGGGTTTATACTTTACAAGTTGAGCGCCTGCATCAAAGCCGTCAAGGGATTTATATACAGTCAAGTTAGGAAGATTTTTGTTTAAAAATGAAGATATAGCCTCATTTAAAACAGCATCATCATCTATAACTATGATAGAATTCCAATGAGCATCATCCAATGAATCCTGCAACTCAGGAGGAATTTTCATTCCTCTTTCTTTTATAAAAAGGAGCAGGTCTTCATAATATACCCTATATTGGCCGCCCGGCGTATTAAAAGCTTTTAAATAACCGTTTCTAATCCAGTTAATGGCAGTCTGATTTACAACTCCGCAGATATTTGCAACTTCAAGAGCGGAGTACATTTTAACTCGTCTTCTACTTTCGCTTTTTCCCATAGTATAACAATTAAACAAACCTCAAAAAGAGTCGGTAATGTTTTCAAGTCCCTCCAAACATATATTCACAGTGCTAACGGAAAAGCCCAGTCTATACATTTTACGCATTAACCGAGACTTATCCACCCTATTTATCAGTTGTTTTTCCAAAGCTTCTCGGCAAATATCTTCTTCCGAATGCTCCGAAAAAAACTCATTAAGCACATCTTCCACAATTTTAAAGCTTACTCCTCTTTGAGCAAGCTCGGAGGCCAATCTATTACGGCCTTCTTTTTTACTTATAACTCTGGTATTAAGCCAAGCCCTGGCAAACCGCTCATCATCAAGCAAACCTATCCCCATAAGATAGTCGAGTGCCGGATTAATCTCAAAAGCTAAAAAGCCTTTTTTTTTGAGCTTCAATTCCAACTGAAAACGGGAATGCTCAGCTCTGTATAAATAGGCCGAAGCGGTACACTCAGCCTCATAAATTCTTACTGCATTAAGCAGTGCCTCAAGCGATTCATCGCTTATAGGACAACCGCACTCACCAACAAGGCCATCAAAATCATCTTCATCAAAATAATCAGGCCGTGTTACAAAAGACACCCCTTCAGAATTGATGATTTTCACCAAATCTGAAGAAGTGCTGCATATATCCGCAATAGAAAAAGGATTAACGTTTGCTGAACTGGAATCTTCGTCTTGCACCGCGCTGACCGAATTTTTTTCGTTCAACCATTCGTGAATCACGTGTAAGCAATCCGTTAGCCTTTAAGGATGCATGATTTGATGCATCTACTTGGGCTAAAGCTCTTGCAATTCCGTGAGAGCACGCACCGGCTTGGCCTGTAAGACCTCCGCCTCGTACAGTGATTATAATATCATACTTAGATTCACCCGCAGTAACCATTAATGGTTCTTTTGCTTTTTGGACTTGTTCCGGAGTAGCAAAGTATTCGTTAATGTCCTTATCATTGACCGTTAACTGACCTTTTCCATCCCGAATGTATACTCGCGCCACTGAAGTTTTTCGTCGGCCTGTTCCCATTCCAATATTTTTCACTTTACGCTCCTTATACTTCAACCGCTATGGGGTTTTGTGCTTGGTGAGGATGTTCGGGGCCTGCATAGACCTTAACATTCGTTAAAAGTTTTCTTCCAAGGGGTCCCTTAGGAAGCATACCTTTAATTGCAATCATCAAGGGTTCAGCCGGTTTTTTAGCGATTAAGCCGTTAAAGTTGATAGACTTTAAACCGCCTACATAACCGGAGTGAGTATAGTACATCTTATCCTTAGCCTTATTTCCTGTTACGGCTACTTTTTCGGCATTAATAATAACGACATAATCACCGATTTCCTGATGAGGTGCAAAACTTACCTTGTGTTTTCCTCTCAGCATAGCTGCAGTTTTAGCAGCAACGCGGCCAAGCGGCTTCCCGGCGGCATCAATAAGGTACCAAGAGCGCGGCGCTTCATGTTCTTTAAAAAAAATAGTTTTCATTTAATGTATACCTTCTACAACAATATATGCAGATAATGTGGGTTCTGATATTGTAACTAAATATAGAATAAGTGTCAATAACCTACTCAGTTTTATTTTCGGCAGCCTTCATAGCCGCTTCTTCTTTTCTTGCATCCTGTTTATCTTTAATATCTGCAATTCCGATAAATACGGAAATAAGACCGACAAAGGCTGCAAAAATAGGTAAACCGCCTCTTAAGAATAAGAGAATATCCTGTCCCCAAGCCAAGCCCATGGGGAGGGCTGCAATAACCGTAAAAGCGATTAAAACAATACCAATAATAAGTGCTAGCATTTAAAGCCTCCTAGTAGAAATTCATTATTACATATTTAGACATTTTCGTCAACTAGCGATAAAAAATCAAAATATTGAAATATTAGCAAAAAAGTCAAAAAAAATATAAATCTTTAAAAATTCAAATATAAAGCCTTGCGTTATTTACAATATGGGTGTAGACTATTTATAAGACATAATCTAAAAAATATGTTTTAGGAGGAAAAAATGAAGGATAAAGAATTAGTTGTTGCAAAACCTGCTGCAAAAAAAAAATTAGTTATGAGAGATGGTGTATCGGAAGATAAGATTTTTTCAATGGGTAAGAAACTTCTTATTCTTTTCGCTTTGATTGTTGTTATTTCCGTATCTACGCAGGGAATAATAGGAGCCGTTATGTCAAAAAGGGCAATCCTTCAAAAGGTAGAGATGCATTTGACGGACAAGGCCGCAGACACTGCCGATCTGATAGATTCAATGGTCAACTCTTTTTTGAATTTTGTTTCGAGTGCTTCCAGAGCATCCGAGTTAAGGGATATAGATGCGTCCTACTCAGACAAAATAGCCTATTTAAAAAAAGAAGCGGCTTTTAATCCCAGAATAATAGAGTTTTCAATAACGGATATAAACGGAAAATGTCACACCCTTGACGGACGGATATTTGATGTAAATGATAGAGAATGGTTTAAAAGGGCCTTAGCAGGAGAGCACTTCGTGAGCGAGCCCTACGGTTCAAAGGCCGAAGGAATACTGGTAAATACAATCTCAGTTCCCGTATACGACTATGAGCATAAAATCATCGGTGTGCTCGCAGCAGATACACCCGGAACAAAGCTTTCAGAAGACATAGATCATATCACTGTCGGAAGAACCGGATATTGTTTTATCTTAGGTAAAACAGGAAATGCCGTAGCCCACCGCAACAGAGACCTTGTGCTAAATCAAGACAATTTTCAAGAAAATGCCAAAACAAATCCTGCATTGGTATCAATTGCAAATTTTGCAAAACAAGCAATGCAGTCAACAAAAACATCTATCGGTTATTACACTTTTAACGGAGAAAAAAATATCGGCTCCTATGCTATTATGAAATCTACAGGCTGGATGGTAGTAATAAGGGCTCCTGTCAACGATTTTTTGGACACCGTAGCAAGTCTGCAATACATGATGGTTGTAACCGGCTTTACTCTTTTGGGTGCAGCCCTAGTATCGACATTTGCTGTAACACGCAGAATGATCTTGCCTCTGCAAAAAGTTGTTCTGGCTCTAAAAGATATTTCTCAAGGAGAAGGGGATTTAACGGTAAGACTTCCTGTAACAAGCAATGATGAAGTTACTCTACTGTCAAAATATTTTAACCAGACTATTGAAAAGATAGGTAATTCCATCAAATCCGTAGGAACAAATACAAACACCATGCAGCTTATAGGAGGCGAACTTGCAAGCAATATGACCGAAACGGCAAGTGCCGTAGATGAAATAAATTCTAATATTGACGGCATAAAGCAGCAAACCTTAACGCAGGCCGCAAGCGTAACAGAGACAGCCGCAACAGTTGAGCAAATCATACACACAATAAAACAACTTAACAACAGCATAGAAACACAGGCAGCAAGCGTCGCCGAATCATCTTCATCTATAGAACAAATGGTTGCAAATATTGCGTCGATTACACAAACCCTGGGTAAAAGCGATAATATTATAAAAGAACTGGCAGATGCTACAGCAGAGGGAAAAGATAATGTTTCTACGGCAAACAATGTAACCCAAAAAATAGCCGAAGAATCCGGAAGTTTGATGGAAGCTTCCAATGTTATACAGCATATTGCAAGCCAAACAAACCTCTTGGCGATGAATGCGGCAATTGAAGCAGCCCATGCAGGGGAAGCCGGAAAAGGCTTTGCAGTAGTAGCTGACGAAATAAGGAAGCTTGCAGAAGAATCAAGCGCCCAAGGAAAAAGCATTACCTCTACCCTTAAAAACCTTTCGGGAGAGATAGAGGTCTTGGCTGAATCAGCTAGAACCGTTGAAGGAAAATTCAACTCAATCTTCACCCTTGCAGAAAACGTAAAAGAGATGAGCAACAGCATTATGGAAGCAATGACTGAACAGGAAAACGGCAGCAAAGAAGTCTTAATTGCAATCCGGAATATCAATACCGTAACGCAGGATGTCAAACAAGGTTCTGAAGATATGCTTAGAGGAGGAGAAGGTATAGCTCAAGAAATGAGTAAACTTGATGAGCTTACCCGTACAATTACAGATCGTATGAATGAAATGGCCTCAGGAGCATTACAAATAAATAATGCAGTTCAAGAAGTTCAAGGCATAACCCAAAAGAATAAAGAAAGCATAGAAGGCTTGGCTGGTGAAGTAATGAAATTTAAAGTTTAGCATCAAGTAACAAAGTTATAGGTAACAAAGTTATGGGTTTTACCCATCCTTAAAGAATTAAGGATGGGTATTTTTTTAACCTATTTTCCCGGAAGGGGATTATAGCTTACATTGTAGTCATAAACATCTGTCTGTTCATGTTTTTTTACAAAGGCAACTATCTTGTAAGTGAAAGGCGTAAATATAACTTCGATAAAAGTTTTAAAAAGATAGTTTGAAAAAGCCATTATAATAAGAATATCTATGCTGTAAAGGCCTAAAAAAGAAATAGCAACAAAAACGGCACTGTCTAAAAATTCTCCAACCAATGTCGAGCTTATAGTTCTAAGCCATAAGTACTTGCCCTTTGTTATTACTTTTAACTTAGACAAAACAACCGAGTTGGAATACTCTCCAATAAAATAACCGAAAAGACTGCCGGCGCAAATACGGGGCATCTGTAAAAGAATGTTATCAAAATCTTTTTGAAATATCCACTCTGCCTCGGCAGGAAGAACACTTATAAGCCAGATATTGAGGCTCATAATAAGAAGCATAAAAAAACCGGTCCAGATAACCTTTCTTGAAGCCTTATAACCATAGACTTCAGCCAAAACATCTCCAAAAATATAAGAAAAAGGAAAAAGAAGAGTGCCTCCGTCAAAAACGAAGGGCCCAAGCTGTACCATCTTTGCCGCAAGAATATTCGACAAAACCAAAACGCCTACAAAGAGTCCGGAAATTACCGGCAAGAAATTCGTTTTCTTAATGGAGTCCGTTTCAAGGGCTCCTTGATTTAACTGTGAATTTTCCATGACCGCGATACTAACACAAAGAGGAAAAAAAGGGAATAAGGTTTCAACCGATTTATTTTAAGAAGCCAGAGGCGGAGTTTCAGGATCAGTATCAGGTTCAAATTCCGGATTGTTGGAATATCGTTCAAGCATGAGAATTTTAGAAATTGCAGCAGGTAAAGCCTCCCGAAGCGGAAGGGTATGAGACGCCTGTTCAGTCATAAAACACAATATCCGTGAAGAAAAATCGCTCATAACCGGAGGCAGTGTACCAAAAACATTGAGCAAATCTTCTTATGAGTATTGTTTAATGGTTGAAGCAGAAAGATTTTTATCCATGGAAACCAGATATTTGCACGGACGCCAGCGCACGGTTCGGTCTTTGCCGTGATCTCCGGAATAACCGAAAAGGCGGCATATTAAACAACGGCCGTCATATACGGTACAATGATAAGGATTATCTATATCGAATAGGAGGCATCCGTTTTTTTTATCTAAAACATTTTCATTAAAACGGCCTTCCAGTATTTGCAAGGCCCGTTCTCTTTGATGAAAGAGAAGCCAAGATGCAAGATAAAGAGCCTCAACCTCATAAACATCCGGTTCAAAATGAACACAGCAGGCTCCGCACCCGTCTATACACTTAATAGGACATTTTGACATCCACTCCTTCTCGGCTTCTTCAATTTCTTTATAGACCTTGTCCAAAAGCAAAATCATTTCGGCCGTTTTTGTTCCTTTAAAACTTTCGACTTCTTTTTCCATTTTTATCTAAGCCTTATGCCTTTCAAAAAGTTTAAGATAATATTCCGTATCTTTTTTTGCTTCAATAATTAAGGCGTTATCTTCTACGCTTCCCAAAACAGCTTTTCTTTCTTCAGAATTCCGGTAAGTTATATCCCTAAAATGATTATTATAATCCTTATTTTTTGTATAGAATATTTGTTCTTCAATATATTTTCTTATTGCGGCTGCCTTGTCTAAAAGTTTATTCCAAAGGGCCGCATCTATCTTTTCAACCTTCATAAGCTCGCAAAGAACAGCATAAGCATTTTCAGCCTTATCATGGCAATAAGAATCATGGGCATAATCATAAGATTTATGAATATCTTGCCAAGTGTTAAGTTTACCGGCCTTTATGTCTTCTTTAATTGAATTGAGTTTTTTTTCGGGGATTAACTGACCGCCCATATTTACCCAGTTAAAATCAAAATCACTTGAAAGTTTAAACTCTTCAATACTCATTCCAATCTTATCCAAACCCTTATCAAAATACTCGGCTAAAGTTGTAACCCCATACCATATCAGCATATCTTGATAAGCCGCATAAGATTCTACCGCCTTGATTATCTTTACCCTGCGTTTAGACCTTTCGATATTTTCACCCTTTACAAAAAGATTCTTTGCCTCATCTTTTTTATCTTTTAAAATTGTGTCTATGCTTAAAGCTTTGTTCCCTGCCTCAATCCAAGCTGCGCATATCCATTTTTCAAGAAGAGTGCGGGCATTTAAAATTTCGGCAGCTGTATCGGGAGCAAGATAGGCGGTTTCAATATGCTGGGTCTTTGTTATTCTCTTATCCCGTTTTAAGAATTTTTTATTGTTGCGTTCAAGAGCGTACATATTGTACATCCAATAATAGGCAGGCATAATTTCAAGCCTATCCTCATGCGGATCATTTAAAACCAAACTAAAAGGAAAAGGAATATCAAGCTCTGCCGGATAATTCGCCTTTGCCAAAATAACAAATGAAGCAAAACGGCAATTATGTTTTAGAGTTGAAGAAAGCCCCGGCCAAAATCCCCGGCCTGCTATAATCTCGCCATCGTTTCCTCTTGTGTTGTGATTGGAACCCACAGTAGCCCCTGCAGCCATATTGGACTGCCCCTGAATCATAGCTGCAACCAAAAAAGAATTATTGTGATGCTGCTCATGGTACGGGAAGATAAGAGCATTGAGAACTTCACAGCAGGAAATGGTCGAGTTATCTCCAACGATCGAATGAATGAGGCGTGTACCGTATTTTAATTCGCAGTTATTGCCGAGAACAAAGCGTACTGCCTTTACTCCATAAAACACTCTGGAACCAAAGCCTATTATACCGTTTACAAGCTCTACTCCCTCCCCTATCTGCGAGGGCTCTTCAGCAGTTGATTTTATAGTCAAGTTTTTAAGCTTATTTGCTCCCTTCACATATACCGAAGAACCGAAATTAACATCCTTTATGATACGGCAGCTCTTTATTGCGGAATCGGAACCAACCTCACCGTAATAACCTCTGCTTGAATCTTTAGAATTTTGAGTTATTTCTTCACACTTTTTTATAAGCTTGTCATCATCCCTATACCTTGCCCATAAAAATGCGTCAGCCGTAATCATATCATAAAAGGGGTAAACCTCCCTTCCGCCGGCTTCATTGACCGTGTCTATCGTTACCCTAACCTTTTCATCTTCACCGTCTTTTACTAAACCTTCTCCGAATTTTGAATGGTTGGTTGTACACATCTCATCAATACGGCTCAAGATAACCCTGTCGCCTATTATATAATGCGAAAGATAGGCACAATAATGAATTGCACAGTTTTCCCCTATATCGCAGGAAATAATCTTGCTGTTTGTAATCCCGACCGGAACCGTAAAATCATGATATTTTAAGTAAAAATTTTGAGTTGAAGCAATTCGAACCAAACCGGCAAAAAGACTGTTTGTTATTAAATCGGTGTCAAAGGGATCTTCAACCAAGATCATCGACCAATCAGTACTGGAATTTCCGTTTTTTATCAGACGCTCAATTTCATCCGAATTCAATTGACGGTATTTACGATTTTGGTGATTAGTTTGATTAAATCTTATATAATACTCGTCTTTACCATCAGGTAAATATTTACCATCAATAAAATCATAGCCGAAATCTTCGGCTTTTATCATTTGCATTTTAGCCATAGGATTCTCCAAATTAAGCGTTTGTAAAAACACAAAGATTAAGTTAACGTTACAAAATAACTATAAGGACATCTCTCGGCAAAGCCGGTAAACATCGCTTACCGGCTAATAAAAATTGGCTTTAGAGCCCGGCTTTAAAGCCGGTTATTTTCCATGTGGTAAAAACGGAATCAAAGATTGAGCAACCGCATGAATAGGCATTGTCTGTATAATTATTTTTCCGGGACCGGTAACTTTTGTGTTAAATAAACCCTCTCCGCCGAAAAGGATATTTTTTACACCCTTTATCATCTCTACTTCCATCTTACAGGTTTCTTCCATTGCTGCAAGATATCCCGTATCTAAAAGCATTGTTTCTCCGGCACCCAAAGTATACTCTACTGCAGAACCGTCAATCTCAAGAAAAACCGTTCCATTTCCTGAAAGTTTTTGCATTATAAAACCTTCGCCTCCGAAAAAGCCTGCTCCCAGTTTTTTCTGAAAGTAAATCGAAAGGTCAACACC
This sequence comes from Treponema denticola ATCC 35405, assembly GCF_000008185.1. Lineage (NCBI taxonomy): Bacteria > Pseudomonadati > Spirochaetota > Spirochaetia > Treponematales > Treponemataceae > Treponema > Treponema denticola. Next base: position 868,249 of record NC_002967.9, on the reverse strand, counting down.
TTCAGTTGAAGCTAAAAAAGCGGTTTTTTGTGCAATCAGGGACGAGCCCGAAGTGATTTCAAATGCTTTTATAGCACCGGGGAACCTTGAGGCAAAAGATATTTCCCCGTCGGTATTTGCCGTATATTTATTTAAAAATAAACTTTCTCCCGAAAACATCCTTCCGAGAGCTTTACCGACTCCGCCGGCAGATGTTTCCATAGAAATCCCGGAACTCATCCAAGCCATTCCGCCTGATTGAGTTATCATCTTTTCTCCTGCTCTAAGTTTACAAACAACGGCGGGAAAAGCATCTCCAATAATTTTGTATTCCATAAAATACCCCTAAAAAAATAAGATAAGAATACCTGCAAAAATTCACATTTTTGCAGGCTGTCATAAACCTCTAAAACGGCTCCAAGCGGAGCCGTATAAAACTACTTGGATTTTTTTGCAGTCTTCTTCTTGGCAGAAGAAGCTTTTTTAGCTGATGCAGGCTTTGCCTTTACAGCTTTTTTTTCGGGTGCCTGCTTTTTTGCGGCCGATTTAGGTGCTGCAGAAGAAGGCTTTCTCGAAACATGAGCTTTAGGCTCAAGCTTTATCCCGGCTTTTTCCGCATTCTCCAACTCAGCCTGTGCAATCGAAAGGAGGGCAATAGGTACGGAATATGACGAACATGAAACATAGTCCAGTCCGGCATCCATACAGAAGCGTACGTTTTCGGGACGGGCACCGTGTTCACCGCAAAGACCGAGATGCAAATCGGGTCTGGTAAGTTTTCCTCGCTGAATTGCAATTTCGATTAAGTCCCTTACCCTGCTGTCAAGCACGGCAAATGGGTTTCCGTCGATAAGGTCGTACATGGTGTAGTCCGGCATAAAGCTGTTAAAATCGTCGCGTGAAAGGCCTAAAGTAGTCTGAGTCAAGTCATTTGTTCCAAAAGAGAAGAACTGTGCATACTTTGCAATTTCATCGGCACTTAGGGCAGAAGCCGGAAGCTCGATCATAGTTCCAACCTTGTAATCAAGGTCTCCGCCTTTTACGGCAGCCTTAACCTCTTCAGCAATAGCATCAATACCTAAATAAGTATGGCCCTCAATCTTCTTTCCGTAAATAATTTGCTTTAATTCTCTAAAGTTCATTATAAGAGGAATCATAATTTCAGGTTTTACATCTACTTTTTCTTTTTTAAGCTTGTATGCGGCTTCAAAAATAGCCCTTATCTGCATAGCATAAATTTCAGGATAGCTTATGGCAATTCGACAGCCCCTGTGACCAAGCATAGGGTTGATTTCGGAAAGTTTTTCGATTTCCGCAGTTAAATCCTTTTTGCTTACTTTCTTCTTTTGAGCCGTCAAGTATTTTACAAAGCCGTCAAGCTCAAGGTCATTATGAGGCAGGAATTCGTGGAGAGGAGCATCCAACAATCGGATAGTAACCTCTTTGCCGTTCATAGCCTTAAAGATTCCGTAGAAATCTTCCGTTTGTACTTTTTGAAGTTTATCAAGCACCTTTTTTCTTTCAGCTTCGCTTGGAGCTAAAATCATTTCGCGGAAGGTATTTATTCTCTTTTCATTAAAGAACATGTGTTCGGTTCGGCAAAGACCTATACCCTCAGCACCGAAATCCAAAGCAAGCTGAGCATCACGAGGACTGTCGGCATTGGCTCTTACATGGAAATTGGACAGGAAGCTTTTTGCAAGGCCTATAAAGTCCAAAAGACCTGATGTTTCGGGATCGGGCTCAATCAGTTTTGCTTCACCGAAATAAACCGTAGAGTCTCCGTAATAAGGAACATTGAGCGTAATATAATCGCCTTCATTTATTGTAACACCTTCAATAACGGCCTTGTTTCCGCTTATTTTCATATCGGGGCGTACAAGAGATATTTTACCGTACTGTCGGGCAACAACGGAAGCATGGGCCGAATAGCCGCCTTCGTTCGATATAACACCTGTAGAAACCTCTATGCCCTTTACGTCTCCTGCATAGGTTGCAGGCATACATAGAATGCATCTTGTGTCCAGCCCCTGAAGTTTTGCAGCTCTTTGAGCTTCGATAAGGGAATCGGCAGTAAAATAGACTCTGCCCACTGCGGCTCCCGGAGCACCGGCTATACCGCCCTTTGATGATTTCATACCCTTTGTACTCATGATGTCTATAACGGGGTGGAGAATCTCATTCAACTGACCGGGCTTAACGGCACGGACAACGTACTCGGCATCTACTATCTTTCTGTTGTATAAATCCAGCAAAATCTGAACCATTGAGATGGTACTCTTAGCTTCAACCGATTTTTGTTCGATAAGCCAGAGTCTTCCGGCCTCGATTGTAAAGCGAATATTGCGGATATCCTTTGTATAATCTTCAAGCTGCCATGCAATCTGCTGGAGATGCTTTAGGTATTCAGGCTTGATGGAGTTAATATCTTTACCTTCGGCATTTACCTCATTGAATTTTTCGGCAAAGAACTGACCTTGTAATTTCTTCTCACCGTTTACAATATTTCGGCTAAAGAAAGAACCGGAATATGAGTCTTTACTGTAATTTCCATAAACCATGGGCTGAATCAAAAGAGCCACATCATGATCCGAATCTTCTTCAAGGGTTAAAAGACGGGCGATAAGGCGGATTGACTCTTCAAGCTGAACTTTACAATCATCAAAAAAATGTTTAGGTAAAAACTTGGAATATTTATCCATGATGGCTCCCGGTTTTAAACCGATTTTACCCATCTTCATTGATTCTTTTATGTCATGCAAGGCTTTTTCCAAATCTTTAACTTTTTGTTCATTTTTTTCCAACTCTTCGATTTTTAGCACAACTGTTAAAATTCCGTTAAGCAAAAACAGAACTTCATTTGCAGCAAAATCTTCGCCTACATTCTCTTGAAATCCTATTACAGTATCCTTGGTAAGGCCGAAGTTATGCAGGGTGGGATAGCTTGTAATAAGCATATTGGGCGAAATAACTAATTTTAAAAGCAACGGAGAGCCGGCGTCGCCGTATGTTTTTTTTACTTCTGAGCCGAATTTGCTTAAATAGGGAGAAATTTCGGAATATATCTTTATATCGCCCAGATCCTGCGCCACAGAAGCATCAATTATAATACCCGGCAAGATTGGAAGCTTTAGTTCTGCAAATTCGTTTGCCTGTCTTCCTCGGATACCCAATAAATTCTTGTCAACTTTTTTACCGACGATTTCTTTACTATTAAAAAAGTGTATATTGTTTGAAATTTTCATTTTTTACTCCTTAAAATAGATTTAATACGGTATCCGGAGATCCGCGCAAAAATGCTTCAAACATGGGACTGGCTCCCTGCCTAAAATATTTTGACAACTTTGAAAGGTCGTTAATTTCTGCTGCAGAAACGGCAAATTGGATTGTACTTCCGTGTTTAACCTTTCCCCACTTAAATAAGGTATTTATATCTACAATACGCTCTCCGTCATAGTATACCATAACTTCGGCATCTTGGTATTTTGCAGTATAACTTCGTATAATTCTCTTCCATGCTTCAACATTTCCATTATGGAAGAGCTCGTTTGAAACAGGAACAGAAACAAGCTGCGACATCTTTTTAGGTCCTGTGGCCACGGCAGATGGGCGCTCCAAATGTGAAGGAACGGAACTTGCCTGAACCTTAACAGGAGCCGAAGCAGCCTTATTTTTTTTACCGGGCTTTTTGGTAACAGCCTTTTTAACTTTTACAGGAGCAGCTTTTTTCGGTTCAACATATACAAAGGGACCTGCTTTTACGGATGCAGGAACCGAGCAAGCTTTCTTTTCAAATAGTTTATGAATAGCAGAAATAACGGAATCGGCAAGACCGGCATCAACAGAGCCCCTGTCTTGTTTTCCGACAAATATTAGGAGAAGCTCATTTTTTCTAAATCCCTGAATAACTTGGGCAGCAGCAGGATTTTTCGGGTTTATAACGATAAAACCCAAATCCGGATGATCATAGCCGAAAACCAAATCAATACCGGACCATTTGGCAACCTCAGCAACAAAAGAGGAGGCATCATCCAAAATAAATTTCAAATTTTCAGATACAACTTTATAATTCCATTTATCAAGCAGAGAAACCGAAAGAATGGATCTAACCTGCTCCGGCTTTATCGTCTGTTCTCTTATCATAAGATTTATCTTGTCCGCAATATTTTCTTTGGGATCACAATCCTCTAAAATTTCTATAACAGACTGAATATGTTTAACGGAAACATTAAAATCAGTCTTTTTAGCAAGCGGAACAAAAAAATTAGTCATATTAACCATAATTACTCCTTTTTTTAAACAAAAGCCCCCGAAACGGGGTTGTTCCAGGGGCTTAATTTTGAATCAGTTAAGCTCTAAAATCCTAATTAAATTTCTTTAATTCCTGACTTAGCCTTTCGTCGGCCTCGTCCTGCATCAACAGAGCCTGTCTTTCTTGCCTTAGAGGCACTCTTTTTGGGTCCTCTGCGTTTAGCCGGAGAGCTTACAGACTCGGCTGCAGGAGCTGCAATGGCGGGAGTGCTGTTCAGCATATCGATAAACTGAGAGCGGCCTGCAGCTCCACTGGCTTTGGGATCATCATCTTCGGCAGCAGCAAAGCTCTGTGCAATGTCGGCACGAACTGTGGATCGTCGGCGGCTGAACGAAGCAAATGCTGCGTCGGCAAAGCCCTTTGATACACCGTGCAAGAATTCGTTGAGCACGTTGGCCATTCCGTCCAATGTAGCCTTCTTTCTCTTGATAGATGTAATATCGATATCAAGCAAGAGACCGGGTTGGATATGGAAGGGGTTGATTAAATAATCGAATTTGTTGAATTCTGCTTCTATAAACGAAAGTCTGTCTTCGATAACGCGTCTTTCGATAGGATATTGATAATCATACAAATCCTTCATTCTCTTGCGCATGATAATAAGCTTCTTGCGGAGCTTGTCTTTTTCGTAGACATAGGTTCTGTTCATCTTTTCAACTTCAGTTTCCGGAGCTTTAACAAAGGAGATTTCATCCCAAACCTTAGCGGTATCTTCGTATACGGGCTCACCGGACGGATCCTTGTACTTTCGTTTGATGAATTTCCTGTAATTTGCAGCCAAATCGTTAAAGTCTGTGATTTTGGTCATAAACTTGGATTTGTCGTATGTAGTGCGTACTACATCCCACAAGTGCTGAATTTCAGTTTCGAAAGAGCTCATCATTACTTCATAAGCCTGTCGCTCTGCGAGCAACTGAGCATTGTCATAATACTTGAGGCGGATTTGATACCTTTCATCAGGAAGGTTGGCGATATCGGTGTCATCATATTCTCGCAAGATAAGCTCACGGGCATTCTTTAAGTTTTCGATATACTGATATCCCATCTTTGAGGTATCAAGGATTGAGGTAATCGAGTTGATAGCCGTATTAAATCCGCGGTTTCTGATGTTTTCAAGGTCGATGATCTTTTTAATGTTTTCTCTGATATTAAGCTGATCAAAGGTCTCAGGATCGATTTCAGCTCTTAAGTTATTGATTCTTTCCATGAGTTTCTTTGATACTACATCGTATCTCTTGCTCTTGGGATTCTCAACATCATCATCAGTAATACCATCTACCTTATCGATTTTTGCGAAAATGATTTCGCCGTCAGACAATTCATCCAATCCCTGATCAATTCTCTTGTCCTTTATCTTCTCAATTTCCTTGTCAATTACATCCATATAGTGATTTGACAAGAGGTCTTTGATAAGATATTCGACTGTTGATTGATATTGGAAGATCGGGCTGATAAGTTCCGTATCAAGAATGTTTACGGAAAGCTTAACATCGGTTACAGTCTTTGGTTTGTAGAGGTTGTCTTTAAATGCACACTTTACGATTGAGTATGCGTTTTCACCTCGAACGAAGGCACCTACGTCCGTCTTCTGCCTTAACAATGAGTTTGTTAAGGTTTCCAAATCATTAACACCGCGCTGTACGTGACCCTGTAAGTGACCGTACATGTTTACAATCGATTTTTCGATTTCGCCTGTGTTAAACTTGTCAGCACCGCCAACTGCATCAAGAAGGGTAGCGATTTCTTTCGGAGTATAGCGGTCTAAAACCTTCATTTCTTCCCGATCGATAAATCCTCGAACCTTTTTGAGCATTTCATCTTCAGCCGTTACCATGTATCGGTTGAACATGTTCTGGTAGTTCTGGTTAAAGTAGTTATACAGCTTTTCCTTAACGCCGCCCATTACGTCCAATCTTTCAAGGACTTCTTTGGGAAGCTTTGTGGTCAAGTGGTGTAACACTTTATTTGTTTCTTCTTCAATCAGCTGATTAACTTCTTTCTGCTGATCTCGATAGTCTTGAGCCAATGAGTTTCTCGAACCGACAGCGCTGGGCTTCTCGGGATGGAATACATTCGGGCTCTGTGGTAGATCTAAATTTGCCATTCCTAACTCTCCTTACTTTTAGCAATTTTGTTAATTACAATATATATCACTATTATATAATTATAAACATATTTTGCATAATGTAAAGAGTTTTTATTTAAAGTTGATGATTTTTTTTCAAATATGTTATATAATAGTGTATATAAAGCATAAAAAAGGAGTATTTATGAAAATTAAAAAGGTTATTTTTATATTTTTGCTTTTAGCGGGAGTTTTATTTAATTTAAATGCAGGCGAAAGAACAATGCCTGTTGACATGATTATTATGATTGACAAGTCATTATCCATGGAGGATCCGGGAAAATTTGAGAGCTTAAAACGATGGGTTCTTGATGAATTGATAGACCAAATTATCATCACCGGCGATTGGATAAGCATTTATCAGTTTTATGAAAGTCCCGAACATTTGATTTCAATTGAAATAAAAAGCAAAGAAGACACCAACAAGATAATCAAAACGGTAAATAAAATAAGCCCGAACGGAAGGTTTACCGATGTAGGAAGAGCTCTGGATAAAATACAGGAAGCCGTAAACCAAAGAGGCGAAAACGGAAGGTATAAGGTTCTTTTTATGTTGACGGATCTGGAACAAGATGCTCCTATAACCTCAAAATACAGCGGTAAACAAAAAAAGTTTTCAAGTCCTTATTTAGTTGAGTCAAGAATTATAAAACACGATAATTGGTATGAAATTACTGTTGATATGGGACTTGATGAGAGGGTTGTAAAAACAAGCAAGGCCCTTTTTTCAGATATAATAAAAAATAACGATAAAGAGAGGGTTCAATCCGACGAAAATACAGCCTTAATCAAAAAAGATAATCCGTAACCATACGTAACCATAATTGCAAATAAGGATTTAAACAAAGTATGTTCAAACAGATAATGTATGCTATCTCGGCTCTTATTATTTTGATTGTGTTAAGCTTTTTAATTTATTTAAAGTTTATACGGTCAAATACAAAAGGTGAAGAAAAAATTGTTACACAAACAATAATTCCCATAGTTTCTTCACAAATCGATAATGAAAATAAAAAAACCGAAAATTATTCCGCGAATACTGAAACAAGAATATTCTTGGAATTATCCAATGATGAAACCTTTGTTGATGCTATTTCGGATGATTTAAATGAAGACGGTGTAGAAGACCAAATTATTGCCGTAAAAAAACTATTGGATCCTTTTTTATACCTGATCATTTCAATTCAAAATCCGATAACTCAAAAATGGGAGAGGGTTGAAGAAATAAGAACAACGATCACACAACCTAAGTCTCTTACATTCTACATTATGAATTTGACGCAAGATCCCAAATCCCTTATTTATTCCGGAATGACATCGGATAACAGGCAGGCCTTATCCATACATACTATCAAAAAGGACAAAGGCGGAAATGTTGAGCTTGCCCAAATAGCCGACTTACATGCGGATATGCAGATTCAGATCAAAGAAATTGAAACTCAAGACGAAGTCCCTGTTAGCCTATCTTCATATCGTATATACACTTACGACTCCGACCCGGCGGCCCCCAACACTCTAAACCAAATTGAGACCGAATATACATGGAATGTGAAGACAAAAAAATATGAAGAAGGTTTAAAAAAGACAATTCCGGGTGAAAAAATAGAAATTCAGCTTTTAAGAAAACTTCAAAGCGGAAATATGGAATCCTTTATAGATTTTTTGTCCGGATTATGGTTTCAAGAAGAAGGGAATAAAGAAACAGGCAGAAGTGTTTATTTTGATAAAAACGACAGTCATATTATTTTTAATTTAGACAATGTTGAAGAAATCTATGAAATAAAAACAACCTTGCCTCGAAGGTACGGTTTATTTTTTACAACAAACAATAAGTCGATTCCGAATATAATAAGAAGAGTCGAAATTGAAATTAAGGGACTTGATGAAATACAGGTGCGTGTAATAGAAGACGTTTTAAGAATTAAATTCGGAACCGCATCTCTTTGGAACGGAAAGTATAAAAAAAATACAAATTTACTTTTAAATAACACAAACGAAAAAGAAAGCAATGCGGAAAAAGCAAAAAGAATTTTATCAAAATCTTCAAATCGGTGGAAATCGGCAAATAACGTTTTTTTAGACCTTTTAGGAAATTCTTATACACTTCAACAATCTGAAGATATTGAAAAAGGTTATTTTAACATATTGGAAATAAACGAAAAAATCATAATGCAAATGAAATCCGAAAAAAACACAACTAAATTTTATCTGCTTGAAATAAGTGAAAAGAAAAATATGCAGCGGATGGTTTTAACAAAAATTAAGTTGAGTATAAATGATGCAATACCTACAGGTGATGAACCCATTGTCTTTGAAAGAGAATGAGTATCGGCCCTTTTGACAATTAGAGTAAAAATCATTATAATAAATTCAGAGTATTTAAGTTTTTTGGAGATTAAATTATGAAAATAAGGTTTTTGCTTTTTATAGTTTTAATTGTGAATATATCGTTAATTTCGTGCGGTATAGAAGTAGAAGTTGAAGATGTTAAAGGCTCAAGACTTGAATATTTAAATTCCGATTCAAATAAAGATTCTATATTGGTAATTGATGTCAGGCCCTATGATAAATATAAACAAGGTCATCTTTCACACGCTATAAATATACCTTTAAACGAAATAAAAAACCGCCTAAGAGAAATAACCGATTGGAAAGACAAACCGGTATATGTATATTCCGAAACTAACGATGAAAGTTTTAAAGCAGCAGAGATATTGGTAGGAAACAGATTTTCTCAAATTTATAACGCAGAAGGAGTTAATCAATATAATTATAAAACCGTCACTTATAACTCTGTAAGGGGAATAGTTTTTGAAGAGATGCTAAAAGACCCCGATGCTTTAATCCTTGACTGCAGAACCAAATCGTTTTATGACATAGGACACATAGAAGGAGCCATATCGTTCCCCATATTTGAAATAGAAAATAATCTTGACAAAATACCGGACAAAAATAAAAAATTGCTTTTATATTGTAATGTAGGTACGGCATCTTCAAGAGCAGCCTATGAACTGTCAAATCTGGGCTACACGAAAATCTATAACTCTATTGACGGAGTTGCCGAATATCCTTTTAAGCTTGTAAGAGAAGAAGAAGAAGATAAAAATTAATTTTATATAAGGTGCAAAATGTATTGCCCTAAAATGATTTTATCCTCTTGAAAGTTTCATTACTTATGTATAAAATACAGGTATGGGTATAAAATCATTTAAAGGCGGAGTGCATCCGCCCGAGCGAAAGGCGGTCTCACCTAGCGACAGCGTCATTAGGGTATTACCGTCAAATAAATCAGTTTGGATTCCTATTACGCAGGGAGGCATGCCTAATACACCTCTTGTAAGCGTAGGGGATTTGGTTGCCAGAGGGCAAAAGATAGCCGAAACCGATAAATTTATGTCGGCTCCCGTCCATTCCTCCGTTTCAGGAAAGGTAAAAAAGATAGAACCTCATCTTGTAACCGGAAATACGGAAAATCTTTGTTTTTTAATCGAAATAGATGAAGAAAATAGGGAAGAATTTATGCCTCCCCTTGACCCTTTTACATGCACAAAGGAAGAAGCTCTTAAAAGAGTACGGGATGCAGGCATTACGGGCATGGGAGGAGCATCATTTCCTACTCATGTAAAATTAAGCCCTCCTCCCGATGCAAAAATCGAGTATGTAATAGCAAACGGAGCGGAATGTGAACCCTATCTTTGCACGGATGCCGCTACGATTTTTAGCGATTCGGATAGCATTGTAGACGGACTTGCAATAACTATGCGTATAGTAGGCGCAAAACAAGGAATTATAGCCCTTGAAGACAATAAAAAAGATTTGGTTCCGGTTTTGGAAAAGGCTATTTCAAAAATTAAAGCAAATCCGATTGCCGCAGGTGCTTACGATATAAGCGTTCAACTTTGTAAAACAAAATATCCGCAGGGCGGAGAAAAAACTCTTACGGATGCAGTCGTAAACAGGGAAATCCCTTCAGGAGGCCTTCCCTTCCAAATAGGCTGCGTTATCCAAAACGTAGGAACCTTAAAAGCGATATCCGAAGCCTTCCGTTTGGGTAAACCCCTTATCGACAGAGCCTTAACCATAGGCGGCGGGGCCTGCGAAAAGCCCTTAAACGTAATAGCCCCTATAGGAACCTGCGTCGGGGACCTTATTCCAAGCGTAGTTTCCCTTAAACCGGGAGTCGTAAAAATAATCTCAGGCGGCCCGATGATGGGCTTTGCCATGAAAAATGCAGACTTCCCTATTCAAAAAAATACCTCAGGTGTACTTTTTTTAACAAAGGAAGAAATTTCCTTAGAAGAAGAAAGCCCATGTATAGGTTGCGGTAAGTGTATTGACGTATGCAGCTGTCACCTTTCTCCCGTTTTAATCGTTAGAGCATTAAATGCCGGAAATACCGAAGAAGCTATCCGCTGCGGTCTTTTAGACTGTGTAGAATGCGGAACCTGCGCTTATACCTGCCCTGCCCGCATTAAACTCGTTCAAAGAGTTAAGATTGGTAAGCAGATAGCAAGGGAAGAAAAGCAAAAAAGAGATGCCAAAGCTGCAGCGAAGGCCGCAGCAGCAGAAAAAAAAGCAGCTGAAGCTCAAAAACAAGAGCCTGAGGCTAAAAAAACCGAAGAAGGAGGCAAATAATGGCAGAATCCGATAAAAACGAAATTTTTATGTCTCCGGCTCCCCATGTTGTAACACCGGTCAAGACTCAAACCTTAATGCTGGATGTAATTATAGCCCTGCTGCCTTTAACAGCCTATGGAATCTATCTTTTTTCGATACCTGCATTAGTTAGAATCATAGTTTCGGTTCTTTGCTGTGTAGGATTTGAAAGCTTATTTAGAAAAATATGCAGGCTGGATATAAGAGTAAAAGACCTTTCAGCCGTTATTACAGGCCTTCTGCTTGCCCTTGTAATTCCGCCGAATCTTCCGATATGGATGCTTATCCTAGGCTGTTTTTTTGCAATAGTTGTAGCCAAGGAATTTTTCGGGGGACTTGGTGCAAACGTATTTAACCCTGCCTTGGTAGGAAGAGCCTTTATGTTTGCAAGCTTTTCGGGAGCAATGACAAGCTGGATACAACCCGGGAACTCCATCTTTGATGCAGTGAGCACGGCAACACCTTTAAAGCTCATAAACGCAAAAGAAGGCATTGCACTGAGTGCATCCGAAATAGCCAAAACTTTAAATTTGAGTTCAAGCACTGACCTTTATACTCAGCTTATTTTGGGAAACCATGCGGGCTGTATAGGCGAAACAAGCATACTCCTAATTCTTTTAGGTTTTGCATATCTCCTCTTTAAAAAGGTCATCGACTGGAAAACGCCCGTTACTATGATGTTAACAGCAGTCGTAATTACCTCAATCGCAGGTATAAACCCTATTTTAACCCTGACTTCGGGAGGTTTAGCCTTCGGAGCCGTCTTTATGGCAACCGATTATGTAACAAGCCCCGTAACTCCAAAAGGTAAACTCCTTTTCGGTGCAGGCTGCGGCCTTATAACCGGCCTTATCCGCTTATTTTCAGGTATGCCCGAAGGTGTTATGTACAGTATTCTTATAATGAATGCCGTAGTTCCGTTTTTAAACAAAATTATACCCGTAAAATACGGCTATGTAAAACCGCCCAAAAAGAACAAGGAGGCTGCAAAATGAAACAGATGATAAAGTTAGCCCTTACCCTTTCAGCCTATGCGGTTATAGCATGTTTAGCCCTTGCGGCAGTTTACAACTTTACGGCTCCGCGAATTGCTGAAGTAAAGATAGAAAAGACAAACAGGGCATTAAAAGCCGTTTTTCCTGAAGCTGAAGACTTTAAAGAAATAAGCGCGGAAATCCCCGAAGGCTTAAATAAAACCACGTTTTTAAATGCTTATACGGCAATAAAAAACGGAAAAACCGTAGGCCTTACCATAACCGCTAAGGGGCCCACCTATGCAAGTGCAACCATATTGATAGCCATGGACCTAAACAAGACAATACGCAAGATAGAATTCTTAGAGCTTACCGATACACCCAGCTTAGGAAGCAAGGCTGCGGACGAGCCCTTTGCCGGACAGTTTAACGGAAAGGCTCTTGATTCGGCCTTTGAAGTAAATGCCGATATAAATGCAATCGGAGGAGCTACAATAACCTCGAGGGGTGTTGCAGCCATCGTGAAAGATGCTTCCGTTACGGCAATAGAATATATGGCCAAAAATAACTTGGAGGAGGGAAAATAAATGAAAAATTTAAGCATTTTCACAAACGGAATTATCCGAAACAATCCCCTTTTGGTTTTAATGATAGGCCTCTGTTCTTCTCTGGCTGTTACAACAAATATCCTAAACGGCCTTGGAATGGGACTTGCAATGACCTTTGTTATCGTTATGAGCGAGTTAATCATAAGTATTTTTAGAAAACTAATTCCTCAGGACATAAGAATTCCGGTTTTTATCATAGTAATAGCCTCTTTTACGACCATTGTAGACCTATTGATGCAGGCCTATACCCCTGCCCTAGCGGATGCAATGGGACTTTTTATTAAGCTGATCGTTGTAAACTGTATTATTATGGGAAGAGTCGAATCCTTTGCTTCAAAAGAAAGCCCCGGAAAATCCGTTTTAGACGCTCTGGGAATGGGAGTCGGCTATACGATAGTTCTTGTGCTTATTTCGGCTATAAGAGAAATCTTAGGCTCGGGATCCTTGGCTGGAAACGTCTTTATACCCGAAGCCTATCATATACGCTTTTTTGCAAATGCACCCGGCGGCTTTTTTGTATTCGGTATTATGATTTCGATAAACCTCTTTGCAAAAAAGCTTTTAGAAAGACCTAAGAAAAAAATTCAAAGTTCGCCTGCTCCGCAAACCGAGCCGGAAGCTAAAAAAGAGGAGGAGTAAAAAATGCCCGAAACACTTAGTATTTTTCTTTCTGCAATCCTTGTAAAAAACGTAGTTTTAATGCGCTTTTTAGCCCTTTGCCCCTTTATAGGAATGTCCTCCGACGTAAAAAAATCGGTAGGCATGGGCTGGGCCGTACTCTTCGTTACTCTTTTGGCCACAGCCGTAACCTATCCCATATACAATTACGTATTGATAGGAAACCTCGAATTCCTTCAGACCCTTATCTTTATCTTGGTAATTGCAAGCTTGGTTCAGCTGGTAGAATTCTATCTAAAAAAAGCGGCTCCTGCCCTTTACAGCTCGATGGGGGTTTATTTGGCCCTGATTACGACAAACTGTGCAATCCTTGCAGTTACAATCGATGCCATTGATGAAGGCTATACCTTTGTACAAGCCCTTGTTCATGCTGCAGGTTCAGCTTTCGGCTTTATGATTTCGCTCTTGCTTTTGGCAGGCTTAAGACAAAGAATAGATAATGCCCCTGTTCCGAAATTCTTAAAAGGAACGCCCATTCTCTTTATTGCTGCAGCCCTTCTATCCATGGCATTTGAAGGTTTCAAAGGACTGATTTAACCGCTGAAAAATGTACGTCCTTGTACATTTTTCAGCTTCGAGTATTTTTGCTTCGCAAAAAACTCGTAAGTTTAAACCACCGGCATCCGTGCCGGTTGTGAAATTTACGCCCTTGTACATTTTTCAGCTTCGAGTATTTTTGCTTCGCAAAAAACTCGTAAGTTTAAACCACCGGCATCCGTGCCGGTTGTGAAATTTACGCCCTTTTATATTTTTCAGAGCCTCACGGCCGGCAAGCCACACGGAAGCCGAGAGCGTCGCCCTTCCCATAAGGGGTGCTGTAGTTTCGAAGACCTACAGTGCAGAACTTCGCCTCACAGTTCCAACGGCCGCCGCGTACAACACGGCCGGGGCCCGACGTAGCACCTTGAGGATCAGAAACCTCTCCTGCTACTATGCTGGCATACCAATCAAAACACAATTCCAAGACATTTCCTGACATGTCATGTAAACCGAGAGCATTCTTCCGTTTTTTTCCTACAGGATTGGTTTTACTACCTGAATTACCAGAATACCATGCAACCTCTCCCGTTTCAGCCGTGTCCCACTTGTCTGTTGCTCCGCTTGCACTGTACAGTTTGGTCAGCCATACATCGCCGTATTGAACCGCATTTGTTTCTACACTTCCCTGCCAGCGGGCAGCATACTCCCATTCGGCTTCGGTTGGAAGGCGAAAGCCTCTTTTCTTCATATCGGCATAGGCAGCATCGCAAGCAGCCCCGGCTGAGTCCCTTGAGTCTTTTAATACGGTAGAATCGCTTTTGCGGTATACGCATTCATTTTCATCCATCTTCATTTCCGTATAAGCATTACACCACACAATGCAGTCCCGCCAGCTTACTTTAGTTACAGGTTGTTCTTTGTCATTTCCGGTTCCGGAACTGCCTTTTGTCCCCGGATGAGCAAACTGATACCCTTTTCCAGTAGCCCAATCATAGACTTCTTTCCAAAGTTTATAGGTTACCTCTGTCTTGCCCAGCTTGTAGGGGCTTAATTTTACTTTGCGGCCGGCAATAAATACGCCCTTCCACTTAGCTTCATTTCCGGGTAAGGTAGCGGGGTCAGGCTCAACGCCTGCGATGCCGTTTGCAGGCGGGATTATTTTTACAAAGTCGCCTGCATCTTCAAAAGAGCCTAGATCGGGCTTTACTGTATCATCCTCAACCAACATCTTTTTTAAAAAAGGGTTTGTACAAGATAAAACCGATACCAAAAGTACCGCTAAAAATATAACTAAAGTCTTTTTCATATTCTAAATCCTCCGCTTATTCCGGCGGCCCATATTACAGGATAACCGCCTCTTATGTAGGGCTCTATAAAAAAGTTTTTTACTGTAAAGCGGTAGCCGAACGCCGCTTCCCCCAAACCGAACACAAAGGGTTTTGAAGCCTTGCGGTTCCAGCCTAAGGAAAGGCCCCCTTCCGCTTGGAAAAAAAAGCCCGAATCTACTTTTTTTAATTTTTCAAAGTCATAAAAATTCCAACGGAACAAAAGCGCCGTATCAAGCAGACTATATCTTTTAAATCCAGTCGAATACAAAAGCTTTGCTCCGGCCGAAAACCTGCCGACCTTTACCCAATCAGGCAGAACAACCATTCCGTAAAGCCCCGTGCCCAAGGCACAGTCTTTCGGCACATTCATATTTCCTTCAAGCAAAAGCCCCAAAGACCAATGAAGCCGGTCTTTTTGCATCTTAGGCTCCTCATTCGTTTCTTGAGCAAAAAGAAATAAACCTCTTAAAAATACCATAACAAAGAGTGCTGCTTTTATGCAATTCTTTTTCATACTATAAATATATCAAACAAAAAAACTTAAAGTCAAGGGTCAAAATATCAATTTTGTTAAATTTGTAGAATAATTAGTTTAAGTATAAAAAACTATCAATCAAATTAGTCACATAAATTCGTCACAAATTTTTTATAATTTACTCTTTTTTCGATACAGCATAATATTAACACCTACGAACAGGCAAAATCCGTAAGGTTTGATGTTTTAGTGCAGACAGAAAAAGGTAAATTTTATGATGTTGAAATGCAGGTAAGCAATGAACGAAATATACCTAAAAGAATGAGGTTTTACCAAGCAGCCATTGATATTTCGTTCTTGGATAAAGGCAATTCCTATAATAACTTAAACGATAGCTTTATAATTTTTATTCGTGCGGAGGTTTTAATACCTCGACGCTCTGCGTCGTAACAAATGGTATTAAAACCGACTGCAACCACCTTATGAGAACAACAACCCCGATGCTCTGCGTCGGGGTTGTTGATTTGTACTTTTGATGCTATAGGCAAAAATAGATCTGTTTATACCTTTGAAAATACCTGTGTTGAAGATAAAAATATATCTTTACACGATGGAACAAAAAAGGTTATAATAAACGCAGAAGCCTTTAATGATACTAAAAATAAGGAATTAAAGGAATTTTTAGAATACCTTAAAACAGGTAAAGCAAAGAGTAAATTTACAAGGAGGATAGACGCTATGATACAAACAATAAAAAATAATGAACAAGCAAGACAGGAATACAGATTAATGTCTACTTTTGAAATGGATGCTATGGATAGAGGAGCTTATAAAACTAAGAGAGAAACAGCTATACTTATGAAACAGCGAGGCTATCCAACTTCTGAAATTTTGTTAATGACAGGCCTTCCCAAATCAGAAATAGAAAAACTGTAATTTTTTACTTTAACATAGTAGATGTTTATCGTAATTATACCGCACTTACAGCATTTTTGTAGGGGAACGCATTGCCTTGAATTCCATATTCTGATATAATCTTCAATACATCAGAATAAGGAGCTTAGAATATGAAAAAAGCGGAAGCATTGATGAAGTTCATCGACAAAAGCCCATCGGTTTACCATGCAATAAAAAATGCAGGCGAATTTTTAGAAGCAAAGGGCTTTGTTCATTTAAACAGAGAAGACACATTTGAGTTAAAGCCTCAAGGAAGATATTTTGTAACAAATAATGGAAGCGCTTTAATAGCATGGCAAATGCCTAAATCGGGCAATGCCGAAAACGGCTTTAGGATTGTAGGAAGCCACAGCGATTCTCCTACTTTCCGCATAAAACCCAATCCCGAAATTAAAGTAAACAATCACTATTTAAAACTAAACACCGAAGGTTACGGAGGGGTAATCCTTTCAACATGGTTTGACAGACCCCTTTCGGCTGCAGGAAGGGTTATCATAAAAACCGGCGATCTTTTAAAACCTGAAGTAAAACTTATCAACTTCGATAAAAACCTTTTAACAATTCCGAGCCTTGCCATTCACATGAATAGGGAGATAAACGACGGCTATAAATTCAACAAGCAAAAAGATACCCTCCCTCTAATCGCTTTAATAAACGAAAAACTTGAAGAAAAGGGCTTTTTGATGAACCTTATCGCCGAAGAAGCCGGAGTAACGGTTGATAAGATTTTGGACTTTGACCTCTACCTCTATGACAGACAGCCCGGCTGCTTTATCGGAGCAAACGATGAGTTCTTTTCTGTAGGAAGAATAGATAACCTTGGAATGGCCTGTGCATCCATCGATGCCCTAGGCGATGCCCTCCCTTCAAATTTTGTGCAGGTTGCCGCTATCTTTGACAACGAAGAAGTCGGCTCAAGGACAGCCCAAGGAGCGGGCAGCCCCTTCCTCCACGATACCTTGCAAAGAATAATCGTAAGCACCTCAAAGGGAAATGCTTTTGAAGAATTGCAAAAAGCCTTGGCTAAATCCTTTTTAATCTCTGCGGATCAGGCACATGCCCTTCATCCCAACTATACGGAAAAAAACGATATTACAAACTTCCCGCTTATGAACAAGGGACCCGCAATTAAGGTAGCCGCTTCTATGAGCTATACTACAGACGGTATATCGGCTGCAATCTTTAGGGATATCTGTGCAAGGGCGAAAGTTCCATGCCAAAACTTCGTAAACCGCTCCGATATGGCCGGCGGCTCGACGATAGGCCCGATTTCCGTTTCTAACCTTAACATAAAGAGTGTCGATATAGGAAACCCCATATTGGGTATGCATTCGGTGCGGGAATTGGGAGGCACCGAAGATCAGGAATATATTACAAAGGCCTTTGCAGAATTTTACAAATAAGAGTTTTACAAGAAAATGTATAGATTTTCCGATTATGATGTAATAGTCGTAGGAGCAGGACATGCAGGCATTGAAGCCGCCCTAGCTTCCGCCAGAATGGGGGAAGCTGTCCTCTTGATTACCCAGACTCTCGACAGCGCGGGCCGCCTTTCATGCAATCCTTCGATAGGCGGCATCTCCAAGGGAAACATAGTCCGCGAGATAGATGCCCTCGGCGGCGAAATGGGGAAGCTCGCAGATGCCTCGATGATTCAGTACAGGCTCTTAAACAAGAGCCGAGGGCCGGCAGTTCAGGCGCCAAGGGTTCAAGCCGACAAATTCCTTTATTCTCAACTGGCAAAGCACGCAATAGAGCTTGAAAAGAACCTCCATGTTTTTCAGGACACCGTTATCGATATAGTTTCTTCAAACACAAATGAGTCGGGCTATGTAGAAAAGGGAAGTGTTCAATATGTAAAAACGGAAAGAGGAAGAGAATTTTCGGCTAAGGCAGTAGTCCTTGCAACCGGTACCTTTATGGAAGGCAAGATTTACATAGGCGAATACGAATCTCCCGACGGAAGGCTTGGCGAAAGAGCTGCCATAGGTCTCGGCCCCGCCCTTGCAAAGAAAGGCTTTACCGTGGGCAGGCTTAAAACTGGAACGCCCATGCGTATCCTCCGCCGCTCCTTTGATTCTTCCCTTACCGAAGAGCAGGAAGCCGATGAGATTATGCGGCCATTTTCTTTTTCAAATGCGGAAATACACAGGCCTTATGCAAAATGCTATATAACTCATACCAATCAGGAAACCCACGATATAATAAGAGAGAACCTTCACAGGGCAGCCCTTTTTTCGGGCAAAATCACAGGGACGGGAGCCCGCTACTGTCCCTCCATCGAAGATAAGATTAAAAAATTCCCCGAAAGGGACCGCCACCATGTCTACATAGAACCGGAAGGCTTAAACACGGAAGAGCTTTATATAAACGGGCTTTCTTCCTCGCTTCCAGAAGACGTGCAGGACAGAATGATAAGAACCATCCCCTGCTTTAAGGATGTAATAATTACCCGTCCCGCCTATGCCGTAGACTATGCCTATGTTTCGCCGATCCAGCTTTCATCGGATCTGCAGACACGGCGGATTGAAGGCCTCTTTTTGGCAGGACAGATAAACGGAACTTCAGGCTATGAAGAAGCCGGAGGCCAAGGCATAATAGCCGGTATAAACGCAGCCCTTTTTTCGCGCTCTCTAAAATTTAAAGACGAAAAATATGTTCCATTTGTGCTAAAGAGGGATGAGGCCTACATAGGCGTTATGATAGACGACCTTGTAACTCAGGGAGTGGATGAGCCTTACCGAATGTTTACGGCCCGTGCAGAGTACAGACTGAACCTGAGGCATGACACGGCCGATGAAAGGCTTACGGAAAGGGCTTATCAGATAGGCCTTCAAACCAAGGAGGCTTCAAACCGCCTAAAGGAAAAACTTTTAACCAGAGAAAAAATAATATCGCTATGGAAGGATATAAAGATTACGAGGGACCTCATTGCAAAAAATCCCGAACTTAAAAACCATATCGGGAAGAGTCTTGCCGATGCCCTCCATGACCCTCAGGTTTCCCTTGAATGTATATGTGCAATAGATGAAAATTCTAAGGATTACAGTGCAGAACTTTTAGAATCGGCCGAGCTTGAAATAAGGTATGAACACTACATAGCCGTTCAAAACAGGAAGATAGCCAAGGTGAAACGTATGGAAAACACTAAAATCCCTGCTGACTTTGACTATGATGCCGTTTCGGGTCTCTCTACCGAATCGCGAACCCGCCTAAAAGAAGTACGCCCCGAAACCATAGGTCAAGCAAGCCGAATTAGGGGGATTAGGCCTTCGGATATTATGTTACTATCCATACTCTTATAAACAATTTAGGGGAGGAAGGACAACCCGACAGAACAGGTTTTCCTTCCTCCCCTAAAACCCCTACTTCCTTTTCCTCGCGCTGCTTAGGGCTCTGCCCTAAGAACCCGGACTATTGTGCAATGTTTAAATACGTTCTTTAGTTAAGTATTAAAAACAAATGATTTAAGCAAATTTAAAGGTTGGGATATGCAAAGTAACATAAAAAATATATTCTGCAAAAAGCACGCCTGTGGGTGTTTTTTATTCGTGCCTTGTATCTGCCTCGCCTATTTACAAGAGGCTGATTCAAAAACTGCCAAAGGGCTTGCCGCCCTTTGGAATCCGGCATTGTTACAAAGTTTTTGGTTTATTCTTTAGACAAGGTAAAAACAAAGTGGTTGGGATAAATTTAAAGGGGCTGCCGTAAATAGCCTAACTTTTAAGACAGCCCGTGGGATTAAAAATCAGTTGTTTTAAACTTCAACAACTGCAGCATCAGGTGCATTTTTGCGCACGGATTCTATGCCGCTTAAACAACCGGCTTTTGATTCATAAGCTTCACCTACAGCAATTACTTCACCGTTTCCTGCTTTTAATCTAAAGCGGAATTTGTTTGATTTGTCTTTGTAAATTTCAAATTTTCCTGCCATAATAGACTCCTTATAATTATGTTACTGTTATTGTATCCAATATTTACGGATTTGTACAGTCTGCGCCGATTAATAATTTTCTTGCCGTGGTTTCTTCATCGTAGGGCATGGTTCTATCTTTAAAGATGATGGAGTTTTCATGACCCTTTCCCAAAAGGAGGACTGCATCGTTTTTACCTGCAAGACTGAAGGCTTTTTTGATTGCAGAGGGGCGGTCGGGGATTATAAAGAGTTCTTCTCCGCGTTTTTTTTCGGGACAGCCTGCGGCTATCATTTCCAAAAGTTCAACGGAGTCCTCGCCGCGCGGATCTTCGTCTGCAAGAATTACAATATCGGAATATAGGGCTGCAATCCTTCCCTGCTCCGGCCTCTTTTTTACGTCTCTTTCTCCGCCTGAACCGAAAAGACTTATGACCTTTCCTCCCGATTTTTTTATGCGTTCTTTTATTGAAGGAAAAATTGTCATAAAGGAAGAAGGCGTGTGAGCATAATCGATAAGCACCTCAAAATCCTGCCCCTCATCTATCAGCATCATTCTTCCCTTTACGGGTTTTACAAGAGGAAGTTTTTCGATTATGCACGCGATATCAAGGCCCGTAATTCTTTGTACTGCCAAGACCGAGGCGAGAATATTTTTTACATTAAAGATTCCTGCAAGTTTTAATTCGCACCCGTATTCTTTTCTAGAAGAAAAATCGCAAAGCGTAAATTTAATTCCGCTTGAAGACTCTTCAATATCCTTTGCAAAAAGACCTTTATATTCTTCAATTTTTTTTAGGTCTTTAAGCTCGGTGCTAAAAGGGTAGACATTTTTTTGAGTTGCTTCCATAAAATAAGGGGCGGACGGATCTTCATAGTTTACTATTCCGAATATGGGAAATCCTTTTCCCGGATTTTTATCCAAAGCCCTAAAAAGATTGGCCTTATCATATCGGTACTGCTCGATGGTTCCGTGAAATTCCAAGTGTTCCTGAGTTACGTTCATAAAAACACCTGCATCAAAAATCACATCTTCAAGACGGGCAGTCTTCGGGGAAAGACCGTGCGACGAGGCTTCAACTACGGCATAGCTGCAGCCTGAATCCCTCATTTGAGCCAGACGCAGCTGAACGACATTAGATTCGGGAGTAGTCTGATGTTCCGGGTTCGGAATTACGTTCCCGTCTATGGAGTATTCTACGGTAGAAAAAAAGCCTGCCTTTTTTCCGCAAAGGTTTAAAAGCTGAAAGATAAAAGAAACAGTGCTGCTCTTCCCTTCGGTTCCGGTAACACCTATTACGCCTAGTGTCCTTGACGGTTCATCATAAAGAAGGGCAGAAACCTTGGACATGGTTTTGCGCACATCGTTCACCTGAACAAAACAAATTTCATCACAAGAATGATTATTTAAATCTCCCTCATAAAAAATACAGACGGCTCCGTTTTCGATTGCAGAATTTATAAATTTTTTTCCGTCGGTATGAATCCCGGGAAGAGCAAAAAAGGCGGCTCCTTTTTTTAAGCCCGTCTTATCGTCATAACTGTAAGCCCTAACCTTACGTGAATCATACTCTACAGAATTGATAAGAGATTTATCGTTTCCAAAACAATTTACAACTTCAATAGCTTTGATGCATTCCGCAATCGATTTTGTGTATTCCATATTAAAAAGTATAATTGATAAAATAAAAATTATCAAGTAATATTGATATAAGACATAATTCATGCTATAATTATTTGTTTAATTTGTTTTATTCAATTATGGTAATTATACATTTAATTTTGCGGAGGTAAGGATATGAAAAACAAGTTATTTGCACTTTGGCTCTTTGCAATCTTTATTTTGTTAAGTTCATGTGAAAATCTTTTTTTAGGTAAACCCAAAAATGTACATATTGTAAATGAAATTCTAACTGAACTTAACAGAGTGAGAAGTGACCCTAAAAAATATGCAGAAGAGGAGCTTAAGCCCCGACTGAAATATTTTGACGGAAAACTATATAAAGTTCCGGGACAAATTCCTTTACAAACAAATGAGGGGGCACCGGCAGTACAAGAATGTATTGATGTTTTGATAAATACAAACCCCATGGAAACTTTAGCGCTTGAAAACGGCCTGTGTCTTGCTGCCCAGTGGCTTGCCGATGACCAGGCTAATACGGGAAAAATAGGTCATAACGGCAGCGATGGGTCTTCTCCGTTTGACCGTATGAACCGTTATGGAAAGTGGCTTATAAAGGCAGGTAAAAACTGTGCATACGGCACTAAAACAGGGAAAGAAATTGTAGCACAGCTTTTAATCGACGATGGAGTTATGAACCGTGGACACCGCAAAAATATTCTCAACCCGATATTTAAGAAGGTAGGTATCGGTTATAACGATGAGGGTAAAGCCCCCTACGGTGCCGTAAGCGTTATGGACTTTGCAGGGGGCTATGTTTCAAAATAGGCTTTAAGCTTCTTTGCCGACGAGGCACATCCATTCGGCTTCGGCGGCAAGGGTGTCTCCTACATAGGCCTTTCCTGCCTGTTTAATCATTCGGGGAGATACACGTAAATTTGTAACCTCCATTCTAACCTTGTCGCCGGGCTTAACCTGAGATCGGAATTTAACCTTATCGACTGTAGCCAAAAAAAATAAAGAGCCTTCTTCAAAAATCTTTTGAAAACTCAAAGCAGCTCCTCCGGCCTGTGCCATTGTTTCTACAAGGATAACCCCCGGCACAACAGGGTATTCGGGGAAGTGACCCTTAAAAAAGAATTCGTCTTGGGTAAAGACGTGTTCGCTCACACTACCGTTTTCGTCAGCGCTGATAATCTCGTCTACAAACAAAAAAGGCTTTCTGTGGGGGATTAAGCTTTCAATATCTTTTGTAACACTCATATATTTCTCCTTATCTTCCATAAAAATAATATCTTAATATGGCAATCAATATTTGTACCCACATAATTTTACACAAAATACCAAGATTAAACAAGGACTACAAGAAAACGTATCGACTTTAAAGGATTTAATCAAGATTGGTATTTTTCCGTTATCTATTTTGTAGGATTTTTTGTATGTCAAATTCATGAACTGAAGAAAACTGATTGATGGTAAAAGTTTGGCCTGATATTACAGTAATTACGGCATCGAGTAAAACATATTTAGATTTCATTTTGGAACAGTTATCGGAATAATAACACTGCTCGATGTTTCCTTTTCATATCCGAATTTTGCATTATGATAATTACCCCTGCTTGACATTTTCAGCTCTTTTTAGTAACATTGTTATTGATTAGTAGAAGGGTTATGAAAAATATGGATAACAATACGGAAAAGATATTCGCCGATAAGGATGAGCTAAACACACGGACAAAAATTTTGCATGCGGCAAAGCAGGAATTTTTGAACAAGGAGTTTGCAGATACTAACGTGCGCGCCATCGCCGAAAAGGCAGGGGTTACGACAGGGGCGCTATATAACCTTTTTGATAACAAAGACGGCATATTCGAAGCTCTTGTGAGCGGCGTGTTCGACGAATTCTTAGACATAGTAGCGCATCGCGATGTATTCGACGCTGAAAATTTCGGTATGAAAACAAGCGATCTTTCAGCAATTATCGAACTATCGCAACGCCGGTTCTTAAAAATGGTGGATTTTTTTTACGATAATTGGGATGCGATGAAACTGATTGTCTGTTGTTCGAAGGGAAGCTCCTATGAGCACATTTTTGATAAAGCAATCGATTTAATCGACCGTAAAACACTTCAATGGCTGAAACAAGACGGCGTTAAACTGTCGCGTCGCATACGGTTTTTTATTCACGTCATGGTAACGATCAGCTTTGAAAATTTAAAAGAGATTTTTTATCATAACTTAAAAAAAACAGAAGCAGTGGATTATGTGCTCGATTTTAACGTATACCATTGCGCCGGCTGGAAACAATATTGGATGGAACAAGTAAAGGGTAATGGATAATTTGTAGTTGGTAATGAAACTATTATTCCGACGATTAATTCCGTGAATAAGCCTTTTGCAAATAGACGGTGCAGATACGATGCATGAGCAAAAATTACCCGCAGGTGTGTTGAAAAGCGTACCTCCGTGTACACTTTTCAACGACGAGTTTTTCTAACGAAAAACTTGCTACTGCTTGGCACTACCGCCATCCGTGGCGGTTCTGATACGGTGATTATGTATATTTTAGCAACGTCATAGAGGCTGCTTATGATAAATGGAATAAACATTTTTGAAAATAGGTGGAGCAGATGCCCGCATATTTTCAAAAAATAAAGGAGGTGTCACTGTGGACACATACAAAAGATTATTGAAATATACGCCGGAAAAAAAACACTGCGTGTATATTTCCATTATTTGCTCCGCTTTAGGCGTTGCTTGCCAAATGGGAGCATTTTGGTACTTATGGAAGTTTTTGTACGCCTTTTTGGTTACAAAAAGCGTTACGGACGGATCGTTTTATGCAACGGTGATTGTCGCTCTTATGCTCGGATACTCGGTTGTGTATTTCGCGTCCCTATGGGCATCGCATGTGCTGGGTTTCCGTCTTGAATCGAATTTACGAAAGGAGGCAATCAAACATTTGATGAATGCATCCTTTGCTTTTTTCGATGTAAACAATTCGGGAAAGATTCGCAAAATCATTGACGACAACGCGCAGGAAACGCACATGATTGTCGCTCACCTTATTCCCGACAATGTAGCCGCCCTTCTTACTCCGATTTTAATGTTCGTCATTGTTTTTATGGTAGACATAAAACTAGGTATCTTGCTTAGCATTATCGCGATAATCGGCGGTGTGCAGATGATGTTTATGATGGGCAATAAGAACTTTATGCAGAAATACATGGCAGCCTTGGAAAGGATGAACAGCGAAGCGGTGGAGTACGTACGCGGTATGCAGGTTGTAAAAATCTTTAATAGCACGGTAGAATCCTTCAAATCGTTTTACACGGCAATTATCGACTATTCCGATTTGGCATACAAGTACACGCTCAGCTGCCGAAGCCCTTATGTTATGTTTCAAGTGCTGTTCAATTTGTTTGCCGCCTTTACAATCCCTGCAGCAATTTATTATATGAATAAGGGTGCGGACGGAAATCTCATCATCGCAAAAATAGTATTTTATGTATGTTTTACAGGAATTCTCTTTGCTTCTTTTATGCGTGTTATGTATGTCGGCATGTACAACTTTCAGGCAAAGAGCGTTGTAGACAAACTGGAAAATCTTTTTACCGAAATGAGCAAGGATAACATAACCCACGGAACTGAAGAAAAATTCGACAACTTCGGTATTGAATTTAAAAATGTTTCGTTCGGTTACAATGAAGAAAAGATTTTGAAAAACGTGAGCTTTAAACTTGAACCGAATAAAACCTATGCACTCGTAGGATCATCGGGCGGAGGAAAGAGTACAATAGCAAAACTTATCTCAGGTTTTTATAGAATAAATGAAGGCGAAATTCTAATCGGCGGAAAAGATATTGCCTCGTACTCCAAAAACGCCTTAATGAAAAACATAGCTTTTGTTTTTCAAACATCTAAACTTTTTAAAACAAGTATTTTTGAAAACGTTAAAATGGGAAATAAAAACGCAAGCGACGAAGATGTCATGAACGCACTCCGCCTTGCCAGATGTGAAGACATCTTGGATAAGTTTAAAGATAGAGAACATACTTTAATCGGTTCTAAAGGCGTACACTTATCCGGCGGAGAAATTCAACGTGTTGCAATCGCCAGAGCCATTTTAAAAAATGCCGACATCATAATCTTGGACGAAGCTTCAGCCGCCGCCGACCCCGAAAACGAATACGAAATTCAGCAGGCCTTTTCCAATCTGATGAAAAACAAAACGGTAATCATGATTGCTCACCGCTTAAGCTCGATTAAAAATGTCGATGAAATTTTGGTTGTCGAAGACGGAAACATAATCGAACGCGGCAGCGACAAAGAGCTTATGGAAAAAGACGGAAAGTACAGCAAGCTGCAGAAACTGTATTCGCATGCGAACGAGTGGAGAGTGTAAAATGAAAAAGAAATTACAAAAATTATTTGCAGTTACCGAACATGGTGCTCGGGATTTGGTTACAGCATCGGTATGGTCGGTGTTTTCTAACATCGCCTATATCCTGCCGATGTTTTTGATTATGTTTTTTTTGCAGGGCTATTTTGAAGGCTCGCTTAAAACGGCTTACTTTTATACAGGCCTTATTGCGGCCATTGCGGTGGTAATGTACATTCTTTTACATGTAAATTACAACACACTGTACACGGTAACTTTTAAAGAATGTAAGGAGCTGCGAATCGAAATTGCAAACCGCTTAAAAGCATTGCCGCTTGCATATTTTTCCAAACACGATATTTCAGATTTGTCGCAAGCCGTTATGGCGGATGTCGCAACTCTTGAACACGCATTGAGCCACGCCATTCCGCAAACAATAGGACTGGTAATTTATCTTTTAATTATCGGCACAATGATGATTATAGCCCATCCGGCCTTGGGGCTTTGTGTCTTTGCACCGATAGTAGTGAGCTTTATCCTGCTTATTTTATCAAAGAAGATTCAAGTGCGGGAAACAACAAGAGACTTCCACAAACAAAGACAGCGTTCCGAATTTTTCCAAGAAGCGATTGAGCTTCAACAGGAAATTAAAAGCTACGGCCGCACGGATACGGTTGCAGAAAAATTAAACCGCAATGTCGATGAAGCTGAAAAACTTCATCTATCGGTTGAAGCCCATCAAGCGATTCCGCTCAATATCGCACTTGCAGCACTAAAGTTTTCTGTCGGGATAACGGTCTTTTTCGGTTTAAAAATGTACTTAGCCGGAACCGCCTCTCTTCTGTACTTTATCGGCTATGTCATTGCCGCCTCGCGCATTATCGATGCAGTTGCAGCTGTCGAAGCAAACCTTGCAGAGATTATGTACATTGATTCACGCGTTAAGCGTATCAATGAGCTGCGAGAAACCGAAGTACAGGAAGGCTCTCCCGCAAACTTACAAAAATACGGCATCGAATTTAAAGATGTTGAGTTTTCTTATAATGACGGGCAAAAAATTATCGACGGCATTTCTTTTACGGCCGAACAAAATCAGGTTACAGCCCTTGTCGGTCCTTCGGGCTGCGGAAAGACAACCGTACTCCGTTTGGCCTCTCGTCTCTATGATTACAACAAGGGGCAGATTCTTATCGACGGCAAGGACATTGCAAAAATCGACACGGACAGTCTTTTTGAAAAGATTTCGATTGTGTTCCAAGACGTAGGTTTATTCAACACATCGATTATGGAAAATATCCGCGTCGGAAATAAAAATGCTACTGATGAAGAAGTAAAGGAAGCCGCCCGTCTTGCAAACTGTACCGAGTTTATCGAAGCCCTGCCCGAAAGCTGGAATACCTTTGTCGGAGAAAACGGCAGCCGTCTTTCAGGCGGAGAACGCCAGCGTCTTTCGATTGCCCGCGCCTTCTTAAAAAACGCCCCCATCATTATCTTGGACGAAATCAGTGCGTCGCTTGATGTCGAAAACGAAATGAAAATTCAGGAAAGCTTAAATAAACTTATCAAGGATAAAACAGTTATCATCATTTCGCACAGATTAAAGTCCATCGAAAATGCAGATAAAATTATTGTCATGAACGAAGGCAAAATAGAAGCGGAAGGCAAACACGCGGATCTTTTGCAAAAATCCGAATTGTACAAAAACATGATTGATAAGTCTACAGCCACGGAAAAATGGGTGTATTAGTTTAATCGGTTAATATCCGCTGAATCCGAATTATATACATTTTGAAAATAATCGGCGGATATATATGCAATCATACGCTGTACTGCAGGAACACAATTTATCGGTTTTAAATGAACATCGGGGTGAGCATTTCTAAATACTCTAAATACTTCATCTGCAAATGCTTGCCCTATTTCGCTTACTCCTTGAAAATCTAAAATAACTTCCAAAAATTTATCAAAGCGTGTGATGAGTCTCTTTGCCTGTGAGCGGGAGAGAAGTAGAGCTCCTTCATATTGCATAAGTTTTACAGGTATACGGGTCTTATAAAAACCGGGCTGTTTATCCGGGTCTGCATACTCATTAAAAATATCTGAAATATTTAAATTAGATTTTTTTTCTATTAACATCGAAACCACAGTTCCCGAGACGGGTATGGAATCAGGATTTTCAAGCAGCCAGTCATTTTCATGATGACCACTAAAAAATAAGTTGTCAGACAAGATAGTGAATTCATCACACAAACGGGAAGTAAAAAAAATTCCTTCACCGCTGTGTCTTTCAGGATCCGATGTGAATTTCCCCTTTGCAAGTTCCAAAATCGAATGTTTCGGATCTTCAAGACCGAGGTCTTTTTGAATTTTATTAAATATACCGACTCCGTTATCTATAACAAATATTTCAATATTTAAAGCATTTAAGTCTACTTCAACATTCATTGTGTCTGCATTTGAGTGATCAATAACATTGTTCACCATTTCGGTAAAGCAGTATTGAACAATCCGTTGAACATTTTCTTGTAGGCCGGATAAAAGCGGCAAAATATCTTTTCGCAAAATTACATCTTCTTCAAGCTTATCTTTAAGTTTATATACAAAAAAATATTTTTTTGTAACCAATGAATAATCAGGATAACGGCCTTTTCTTTTCATTTCAATAATACCTTCTGAAACAAGCTGATTTAAAAATTTTGCTGTTGTCGGTTTTGATATACCGAAATGCTTCATTGTAAAAGTAACAATATCGTTTTTATGAGAAGACACTTGCTCTATTATAAAAGTTTTTATAGTTTTTTCTATCTCTTTAGTAAACTTCATACTCTATATCCCATCTTAATAGTAAATATAAACCATTTTCTAATAAATGTAAAGATAAAAGAGCGCTTTTATCAATATTTTTATAAAATAAAGTATTTTTTTTGGACTTTGATAATATCAATCATCTGAAAAATACCGGTAAAGCTCATCACAAATGAAAAGCGTATAAATTTATTACAAAAAGTTCTATTTTTTTTCTATTTTGGCCTTGACAACAGAGCATTATGATAGTAGCATATAGTTAAGACGTTTAATCATTAAGCGATTAAATAAAGGAGGTACAAAATGTCAAATGATTTTATTCTGAAAAATGTATCTAATCTTGAAGAATATCTAATCTCCACTCGAAGGTATCTTCACGAAAATCCGGAAGTCTCGCATAAGGAATATCAAACTTCAACTTTTTTAAAACAAGAAATTAAAAAACTTGAATTTGAGATTATAGAGACTCCTGGTACGGGATTTATCGCAATTTTAGATACGGGAAAAGAAGGCAAGACTGTTGCATTAAGAACAGATATTGACGCTCTACCAATTCAGGAAAATGTTATGAATTTAAGAAAGAAAAAAGTTAGTGTTTCAAAAAATGATGGGGCTATGCATGCGTGTGCTCATGATGGTCATATGGCTATAATATTAGCAGCCGCAAAAATTCTTAACGAAATGAAGGATTTACTAGCCGGAAAAATAATCTTTATGTTTGAAGAAAGTGAAGAAGCAGGAGGAGGAGCTGAACAACTCATTGAAATTTTAAAAAATTATAAAATTGATGCAATTTACGGAAATCATCTAGTTTCATTTATAGAAGCGGGGAAAATTTCTGTTGATGCAGGGCCGGTAATGGCAGGTGCAATATTGGTAGACTTTAAAGTTATAGGCAAAGGAGGACATGGATCAAGACCGGATTTGTCAATTAGTCCTATTTTCGGGTCTGCAAATGTTTTAACAGCGTTGGCATCCGCTTGGTCAAACCAAATTGATGTGACTAAAACAGTTACACTTGGATTGGGTTCGATAAATGGAGGAACAGTATTTAATGTGATTCCGGACGAAGTTAAAATTACAGGATCGTTAAGATTTTACGATTCTGAAGAAGGGGAAAAAGCGATTAACATTATGAAAACCACTTCAAAACATGCGGCAATGTCACAAAACTGTTCAGTAGAGTTTACAGAAGGAGCCAATCAAATAGCAGTCCATCCGGTGATTAATGATATTAAATTATCTAAAATCGCCAGAGACGGCATCAATGAAATTCTACCTGGCGTTTTAACACAGGGAGTGAAATGGTTTGCATCAGAGTCTTTTTCTAAATATAATTGTTTAGCTCCGATTGTCTTTGCCTTTGTCGGTATAAAAAATTTAGAAGAGGGGATGGGAGCAGAGCATCATAATGAATTTTTTGACATGGACGAAAAAGCGTTATATTATGGAACGGCTGCTCAAGTAAAATTTGTTTATGATTATTTAAGAGGGTAACTATTATGACTGAAAAAAATAAAAAAAAATTAAAACTACCGCATTTATTCTTTATCATGATCGGTTTGATTGTAATCATGTCTTGTTTGACATATATTATCCCTGCAGGAAAATTTTATAAAGATGCAGACGGTAATATAGATGCCAGTAATTTCCAATTTTTGGAAACACAACAACCTGTTAGTTTAATCAAATCTATGTTTATGTTTATGAAGGGATTGGTAAATTCAGGTTTAGTGGTTTGGGTTGTTATGATCAGCGGAGCAAATATGGCTGTAATTTTAGAAACAAAATCTATAGATAATTTTCTAAATTGGGCCACTTATAAACTGGAAAAACAAAGTATCAAGGTATTAATTCCCGTCTTGTATTTTTTAATATTATATATTGCCGGATTTGCCGGAACGGATGCCTTGATAGCAGTGGTCCCTATAGGTGTTATTTTTGCTAAAAAGCTAAAATTGGATCCCATCAGCGGATTAGCAGCCACTTTTTTCCCATCGATGATCGGGTTCGGTATGGGGCCGACTCTTAAAGTACTGATTCCCCAAACTATGTTAGGAGTGGAATCTTTTTCAGGTTTTGGGCTTCGATTTATTATGATGAATCTTTTCGGAATTATCGGTCTAATGTTTACAATGAGTTATGTTAGAAAAATAGAAAAAGATCCGAATAATTCTATATTAGGAACAGATTGGCTTCAAGAAATTAATAGTGACGAGCAGTTTGCAAAAATCGAACTTCCTGTTAGATCTGTAATAGTTTTGATTTTAACAATTCTACAGTATATTGCTTTGGTAGTATACTCTTTAACAGTTGGGACGAATATCTATGAATTTTTAATCGGTTTTTTTATAGTAACTTCCATAATAATCGGCTTCATAGGAGGTTTGTCGGCTGATCAATTAGGTAACTCTTTTGCTAAAGGTTTGGGAGCGATGGCATTTATTACATTTGTTATTGGGCTTGCTTCTACAATGCAAATGATTATGGTAGAAGGAAAAATATTGGACACAATTGTATATTTTATAACAAAACCACTGATGAACTTAAATAGAGGTATGTCAGTAATTGGAATTACATCAGTTATTACAATATTAAATCCGATAGTGCCTTCTGCTACAGCGAAAGCTGCTGTACTAATGCCGATTTTGGAACCAATTGCCAAAACTTTAGGAATAACATCACAAGTTGCAGTGCAAGCCTTCCTATTTGGTGATGCTTTTACAAATATGATTTCACCGGCTCTGGGTTGGACGATGGGAGCTTTGACAATAGCCAAAGTTTCTTATGATAAATGGTTTAAATGGGTAATTAAACCGGTAATAGCCTTAATTCTATTGTCTTTTGTATCTGTATTTTTACTGGACTTAATAAGCTGGACAGGAATGTAATTTCTAAATATTAGTTTTAGTATGCTATGATAAAACAAGTACTGTTATTTTTTAGCGTACTTGTTTTATATAACTTTTGTGATAAAATTATCATAATATGAAAACGGTAGAAGCTATAAAAAATTGTGAACCGGTTTCCGCAATTCAAAAAATACTGATGGAAAAAGAGATTCCACCTCGGGTAGAGTACTCTCTATCCGAGATGGGAAAAAGCTTTATGAAGGTTTTAAAAGTTATGCAAAAATGGGGAGAAGAAAACCTTCTATGATTGTCAGGTTTTTCTATATACCCAAAAACCATCAAGCTCCTATCTTCCAGAGGGAAGCGGCTTTTTCTTTGATCCTCTCGTTAAGCTGATGGGTTACGATAAAAACTTTTTTATCATCTAGACTTAAAATAAGGTCTTCGACTCTTTCTATATTTTGAGCATCTATATTTGCAAAGGGTTCGTCGAAAATTACTACAGGCGTATCCCTCAAGAGGGTTCGCACAAAGCTTAAACGCTTTAACTCACCGCCTGAAAATTTGTTTTCGATGTGGGTAAAGTCCATATTTAAGGCTTCTGTATTCGCGAATTTTTCCAAGCCTAATTTTTCCATTAAAGTGAATATTTTTTCTTCTTCAATATCTTCGCCTAATGTTAAATTGTTTTTTAAGGTATCATCAAAGAAAACGGCTTCTTGGGCTAAAAACGAAATGAGGTCTGACCTGTTTTTTATGGAATGAATATTTTTTCCATCCAATACTATGTTTCCACCTTTAGGTTTTAATAGACCTAAAAGAATTTTCATCGCCGTAGATTTTCCGCTTCCGCTTTCTCCGTAAATGATGTGTATACCCTTGTCGGTAAATTTTTTATTTACATTTTGAAGAACAGGCAGCTCACTGTAAGCATAACTTACATCATTAAACGATATATCGGCCGAAGAAATATCGGCTTCAATCTTTTTTTCTTCCGGTTCCTTAACTATCAAGGTCTTATAACCTTCAAAAATAACCTTACTCATAATAAAGCGGTTCACATACATAGAGATATAATAAACTTGAGACCTTAGCTGTACAACCAAGCCGTTAGCCATCATAAACTCCGCTATGCTTAATTCATTTTTATTAATCATATAAACGCCGTAAAAAGCAACTGCGATTATGCTTAATTGAGATGCAAAAAATGAAAGACTCTGTGATGCATCATTTGCTGCTGAAACCGAAAATTGTTTTTTTGCCAGCTTTTCTACCGATTTATTTAAGAGGTTTTGAAAACGGCCTTCGCTTCCGTAATTTTTTATTACCTCAAAGCCTTTTAACCAATCGGAAAATTCTCCCATGTGCTCATTTACACTTTTTATGGATTCGGATTGAGTTTTATCCAAGAGTTTTTTAAAAACTTGAGGAATAATCGAAGTAATAAAAATAAAAAAGAGCCCTGCAATAGCCAATTTTATATTAACATATAAAAATAAGGCAGAAGCAAAAACCGTTTCCATAAGAATCTGCCCCATTCCATAGAAGGATTGATAGTATATTCCGTCGAGAGAAGGAAGCTGTTGTTGATAATAAGAAATTTTCTTTCCTTCTTCAATATTATAGAATTCTTCATAGTCGGCTTTTACCCAAGAATGAAAAAGACCTTGCCGTAAAAGTTTCAAACGGTTTGTTTTAAACCTGCCGAAAAAATAAGAATAAAGCCCGTGCGCTCCTCCCCTCACCAGTATTGCAACAAAATATGCAGATACAAAGATAATTATTTTTTCAATATCCTTGCTTACGGCAGCATCGGCTATTTTTCCGCTTAGCCATGAAAAAGCCGTAACGGCGGTTGCCGAAAAAATTAAAAATAGAAGAGCAAAAAATATAAACGATTTTTCAAGATTAGACAACTTCTTCATATAATCTCCTTTCGCTTGTATCAAATTTATAAATTCGATCAAACATTTTTTTTGTTTCTGCATCTGCAATGTGCGAAATAATTATTACGGTAGAATCCTTTATACCGAAAATTATTTTTTTTACCCGTTCAATATTTTCATCATCTATATTGGCAAGAGGTTCATCGAATATCATTATCGGGCGTTTATGCAAAACAGCTCTTGCAATACTTATGCGCTTTTTTTCTCCGCCTGAAAAACCGTAAGTTTCCCCTATGACGGTTTCCTTTAAATATTTATCTTGCGTGTACTTATTTAAACCTAAGGAATCAAGAACATCTTTTACCCTTTCTTCGCTTATGTCTTTATCTAAAAACAAATTATCCACGAGATTCATTTTAAAGATATAGGCTTCTTGCTGCTGAATCGAAATTATATCGGCAATATTTTTTATTTTTTTCGGAGCAACTCCGCCTATTGTAAGCGAACCGGAATCCGGAGCATACATTCCCAAAAGGAGCCGCATTATCGTGGACTTTCCTGAACCCGATTCTCCTAGGATCAAAATTTTTTCGTTTTGCTTAAATGTAAAATCGGTATTGTTTAAAACCTTCTTTTCATTATATGAAAACGATAAGCCTACAGCATCAATGTTAAATCCGTTTAAGTTTCCTATTTCGCCTGTTTCCGTTTTAGCATCTATAAATTCAATCATTGCATCACGGACAGGACGGGAAGAAAAAAAAGTCTTTAATAAGTTCGCTGTCCAATACATTGGTCTGGACAGAATCCCGATTAGGCCCATTATGGTATAAAATTCTCCGATAGAAAAAACACCTTTATAAACATAATATGCACAATAAGCCGTCATAAGCAAATTAACGATAGCCGATACAAAAAAACTTACCCCTATTTCAAGACAACTTACATTTATGGCATCCATTTGTTTTTTTCTTAAAAATTCGTTTATCTTATCGTATCTGAAAATTATATATTGCTCACAAGAAAAAACTTTTATAATATCAATTCCTTTTAACCAAGTTCTCACGGCTGAAAAATGTTTTTCGACTGCTTCCATCTTTTCCTTTGAAACCTTAGCCAAAATCTTTTTTAAAACAGTCGGAACAATAAGAGGAATCATTAATAAGAGAACGGTAACAATAGCCGCCTGTATATTTATTGTCAAAAGGGTTATTACCGTTACCGAGAATATCAAGGCATTGTCGGTCAAAGCCGTCCAAACATAAAAATACTGACCGCTTATAACATCTATCTTATCCGTATAATCGGCACTTATTTTTCCTTCAGGGATGTTGATATATTCTCCCATCGTTTTTTTAAGAAGGGCATCAAAATAAGTTTTCCGTAAATCTGCCTCGGCAGTTACCACAAGTTTCGATTTTACAAGACTGTAAAGATAAGAAAATAAAGAAGCAAAGACCATCGCTCCTAAACACAAGAGCATTAAGGTATAAAGTGAATAAGCGGTTTTCCCTAAGGCCGTATCAAGAAGCTGCCCCTTCCATAGTTGAAGCTTCATCGTAAAAAACAAATCGATTCCGCTTAAAACAAAAAAAAGCACAAAATATACTTTTCGTTTTATGATAAACCTAAACAATTAAGGCCTCCTTTCGTAAGCATAAGCTAACATTTAGAATTATAACAGCTTACCTGACTATTGTCAAGAATTGATTTGAGAATAGAAAAAACTATTGACAAAGACAGCTAAATTCCGCATTATATGATTTAGGAATTTTTACAATATGGAAAATGAAAAGCAAAAAGAATTTATTTTAAACGGAAACTTGTGGAAGGTTATTTTTGATCTTTCATGGCCTGCGGTTATTGCAATGATTTTACTGGGAGCAAACAATGTACTGGACGGAATCTTTGTCGGACATTTTGCCGAAGAAGGAGCTTTTGCGGGTATCTCGGTAGCCCTGCCTCCAATCATAACGATAATAGGTTTAGGTATTCTCATAGGCTCGGGGGCCGGGACTTTGTTAAGTATTGCAATCGGTGCGGAAGATAAAAATATTCAAAAAAAGATTTTAGGCAATGTCAATTTTTTGACACTTATAATAAGTGTAATCGTAATGACTTTAGGATTTCTTTTTTCGGAGCAAACTCTTTTTTTAATGGGCGGAAGAGGCAATGCCCTAATACATGGAAGCAAATACTACCGCACCATTTTATGGGGCACTCCGATTTGGATATATGCCATAGCTCTTAATAACCTCATCCGTTCCGAAGGAAAAATGAAAACCGCAGCGGCAATTATGGGGATAAGCCTTATTGTAAATGGGTGCGCAAATTATACACTCATGGTGATTTTTAATTTCGGCATAAAAGGTGCCGCCATAGGAACAAATATCGGTATGGCGGTACAAGCTATCATCAGTACCCTTTATTTTGCAAAAAAGAATCCTGATTCTCCGGTTTCAGTATTTACAATCAGAATAGACGGGGAAATTATATCTAAGATTATTTCGATGGGGTTGGCGAGTTTTATAATGCAGTTTATGGGAACTATCCAAATGCTTTTAGTTTTAAATGTATTAAACCACTACGGCTCACAGGACGACATTGCTTTTTACGGAATCATTACCCGCATCTTTTCATTTATACTACAGACGATAGGAGGCTTCATGATTGCCCTCTCTCCCATAATAGGAATAAATTTCGGAGCAGATAAAACGGAACGTCTTATTTCAGCCTTTAAGAGATTTGTATTTGCAGCCCTTATTTTGATAGCTCCATTATGGATTTTAATACTTATCTTCCCTCAAACATCGGTTTCCTTGATGATGAAAAATCCGCACTTAAGCATTCACAATATTTCCTATTTTAGGATTTACATGGCTCTCCTTCCGGTTATGCCCCTAGTCTTCTTTGCTCTAGCTTTTTTTCCTGCCGTCAACAAAGGAAAAATCAGCTCAATATTGGGGATTTTACAGCAAATCGTGTTTTACATTCCGATAATGTTGATCCTTCCTATATTTATCGGTATCGCAGGGATCTATTATGGTACATTCCTCATTGAAATATTGAGTGCAATACCCATATCTATTTTGATAATACGGGAATTCAGACTTTTGAGATCGGGCATAACAAAATGGCAAAAAAATTGAAATGACTAGACTTGTAGATATTTCTAAGAGTATAAGCTGTAATATGAATGAGATCAATCAAAAATCGGAGCTTATTGCAGGCAAGATAGACAGAGCTATGAATATGACCGAAGAGAACAAGCAAGCCGTTTCTAAAATATTTTCATATTTGGAAAGACTGATTATATAAAGTTTTGCCGGCTGAGGAGGAAAAATATGAATAAACAATTTATTTTAACCAACGAGCAAAGAAAATATCTGGGTTTAAATCCGATTGAAGATCACTGGGAAGTAATGGATATAAAAGGAACCCTCTATTACTTTGACGGCGATGTCATCAAAAAAGAAATATCGGCATCGGATTCTGAAGGCGAGGCTTTTTACTATAGAGAAAGTGAACTTGATATTGAAACCGCCGAGAACAGAACCATTGTACTTCCTAAAACGGCAAAAGGAAAACCGAAAAAATTAAACTTTACGGCAACTCAATCATTTAGAGGAATAGGCTTATATTTTTCATTTGGAAGCAGACATGTTTGCATAGGAAACTACACCACACAAAAAACATATTATTCCGAAAGGTTGGAAGAAAGCAAGGCTTCCGCTCTCAATTCTTGGATTGAAAAATGGATAAAGGAAACATCGAAAGAAGATTTAGCCGATTTGGAAAATTTTAAAAATGAAAAAAGAGAGCATCAAAAATATAAGGAAGGGGATATCTTTGCTTTTAAAATAGGAAGACGGCAATACGGCTTCGGTAAAATTTTAATCGATATTGTTAAGTTAAGAAAAACACCCGAATTTAAAAAGAATAAAAACTACGGTCTTAACAATTTGATGGGAACGGCTTTAATTGTAAAGGTCTATCATAAAATAAGCGACAGCATCAACATTGATCTTGATGAATTGGAAAAAAACTTATCCCTCCCTGCACAGCCCCTTATGGATAACAATATCTATTACGGCGAATATAAAATTATCGGAAACAGAAAAGTTACATATCAAGACTTAAATGATGCTCCGATATCGACAAGCGAGAGTATAAATTATCAGGATAGAGATATTGCTTATCTTCAATACGGTTTGATATATAAAGAAATGTCTTTAAAAGAATATGCTCTATACGAGGATGAAGACTGGTATCATAAAAATTACAGAGCGGAATTAATAGGTTGTTTCTTGGAGATAGACAAATTGGAAGAATGTATAAAAGCAAAATCCAATGCTCCATTTTATCCCGCAGCCGGCGGCAGCTTAAATAATCCGGCAAACAAAAAAGATAAAAATGCAATTTTCAAGGCCTTCGGTTTGGACGGCGATCTTGATTATGAAGGAAACTTAAAGCTGTCACATGAAAACTAACCACCCTACTCCCGCTAATATTGAATTTAAAGAGATTACTCCCGATAATTGGAGAATAATCAATTCTCTTTCCGTAAAAAAAGAACAAAAAAATTTTGCAGCCTCAAATGTTACAATCCTTGCAAGAGCCTTTGTTTACAGAAAAGAAAATGCAAAAGTTTTTGCCGTATATCATTCGGATAAACCCATAGGTCTTATAATGCAGCGGGATTGGATTGACGGTGAAAAAATTGTCTGCATCATGGATCAATTTATGATAGATAAAAAAAGTCAAGGAAGAGGTTTAGGAAAAGCAGCTTTACAAAAATGGCTTTCAATGATAGAAGCCGAGAAAAAATATTCATGTGTTCAGCTTTGTTATGTTGAAGGAGATATAGCTGCAAAACGCCTCTATGAAAATTTCGGCTTTTATGAAATCGACAAAGACGAAGATGAGATTATAATGCAGAAGGATTTATAAATAAAAATTAGTTTATACAATACTTATTCACAGTGATTGACAGAATAGATATTTTATGCTAAGGTCAGCTTATGATAGATTTTTTAAATTTATATTTTTTAAAAAATTTCTCATCAAATGCTTTAGATAAAGAATTGATTATTCCTGACACACTACTTGAAATCGAGTTTTTCGGTAATAATATATTTTTAAGTACACAGCTTCCTCTATTAACACAAAAAAAATTAAAACAGATGGGGTATACCGGGAAATTTTAGCATATAAAAAATATAGATAAGATGGAGAGATAAAATGAAAACATTGGAAGCAATACAAGCAGAAATTAAAGCTCTAGGCGATGTTGATTTATTTGGAACAAAAAAAGAGGTAAACTGCTTACCGGAAATAATGAAGGATTCTGAACATATTCTTTATCTTACTTCCGGTTTGATGGATGGAACCACATGGCTGATTGTTTGCACAGAAGAAAGAATAATCCTTTTAGATAAAGGAATGTTCTTTGGTATGAAGCAAACTGAAATGTCTTTGGATAAAATCAATTCAATATCATATAATAAGGGTTTGTTGTTGGGTTCAATTGAAATTTGGCATGGTGGAGCAAGAATGATAATTGAAAACTGTACTAAAGAATCAGTAAAACCTTTTGTTGATGCTGTCAATAATGCAATAGAAAACAGAAAGACTAGATCATCGGAAGCGAATGTTCAAAAAGCTGTACAAAATGGATCATCAACTATTGATATTGCAGATCAGCTAGAACGGCTTATTAGTATGGTTGAAAAAGGATTTCTTTCACAAGAAGAATTTGAAACTCAAAAACAGAAATTGCTTAATAGTTAATATTCAAAAATATTTTTAATAATATGAACCGACCGGAGTTGATGAAATAGGAATGATGCCTTTTGTTTTATATGAAGCATACCGTAGTGTAAAAGGTAAGTAAAAATTAAAGCGAGCACATGAATTTCTGTGCCCGCTTTAATATGTAAATAAAACGAATCATTTCATAGGAAGCAGTCCCATAAAAATCCGGCTAATTCTTTTTACAGGATTAGCCGAAAAGTTTTAGCAGTTAAAAGATTAAGGCAAAACAGCAAACAGTTTTCCCTCACGCAATAGTCTTGTTGTTCTTCATAAAATCAAATTTGACTTTTTACCTCCCTTATGTTAAAATACACTTATGCAAGTAATTGAAGGAACATACAACAAAGCTAGTGTAATGATCGATTCAATCGATTCCGAAACCGAAAGACAAATTAAAACCTTTCTCAATCATAAGGCCTTTGAAGGCACAAATATAGCAATAATGCCGGACTGCCATGCAGGCAAAGGAGCCGTTATCGGTTTTACAATGAATATAGATAAATACATAATTCCAAACATTGTGGGAGTAGATATCGGCTGCGGGATTCTTTCGGCTCGGCTTAATATAAAAAATCCGGATCTTGCAGAACTGGACAACTTTATCAAAAAAAATATTCCTCATGGAAAAGCCGTTCATAGGAACATAAAAATAGACAATAAAGAATTTGAAGAAGAAATTATAGAAGAATCAAAAAAGGTTCATATGGATGAGGACAGAGCTTTAAAAAGTATAGGAACCTTAGGAGGCGGAAATCATTTTATAGAACTTGGAAAAGATTCTCAAGGAAGACTATGGCTCACGGTTCATTCGGGAAGCAGAAATCTAGGCCTTCAGATTGCCGTCTTTTATCAAAAAAAAGCACAGCAGCTTTTAGATGAACAAAAACTTCTCACACCTGAAGATAGAAATTTGGAATACTTATTTACAGAAAGTGATGAGGGAAAAGCTTACCTAAGAGCAACCTATTTTGCTCAAAAATATGCAAAAGAAAACCGAAAAAAAATGATAGAATTAATCTCGCAATTTTTACATGCAGAAATTGAAGAAACTGTAGAATCGGTTCACAACTTTATAGGAGAGGACGGCATCATCCGAAAAGGAGCAACTTCAGCCGGATTAAATGAAAGGCTTATTATTCCTTTTAACATGCGTGACGGATTTGCATTTTGTGTAGGAAAAGGGAATAATGACTACAACCAATCGGCACCTCATGGAGCGGGAAGAATTATGTCCCGCTCCAAAGCATTTAATGAACTTTCACTAAAAGACTTTCAGAGGGAAATGAAAAGTGCCGGAATATTTACAACAACTGCAACGAAAAACACCTTAGATGAAGCGCCCTCCGCCTATAAAAATAAAAATCTAATTCTAAAACACATTAAGCCGACTGCCGATGTAAAAGATTTTGTAAAACCTATATATAACTTCAAAGCACCTAATTAGAATAGACCTGCACTCCCTAATTTTAATTACCTTCGCTCTATGTATTGCAGGTTTCTAATTACATTACATAATTCTTTTCCATATGAACTGAGAGAGCCGTAGTTATTAATCAAATTCATAGAATTTTTTTCATTCATCAATTCAGGAAAAAATCTTTTATATTGCCCTGATTCATATAAAAATCCGGGATCAAAATCTGCAGGTTTTGCTTCAGGAGCACCGCTATAATATCTTGCCGTAAAATTTTTAGACAATTTATTTGTTTCAGTGCTAAAATAACGCAGCTCTGTTTTTCTCCACGTTCTAATATCGTATAGAACAAAATCATTTTGAGCATAAACGGTAACAAGCTGACTTTGTTCCATTATTATACCGTTATATACAACTCCGTTTATAGTCTTTGATACGTTTTTATTTACAGGATATACAGGTCCGTATATCTCTTTAACCTTTCCATAGTTATCGGAAGGAATCAGAGCTAAATCTGCATCTCGAATGTCAATAAGATTAAATATAGAATTAATACCGCCTCTGATAAAAGTTATTTCTATAATTTCTGGCCCTGAGTTTGCAGAAACAAGTTCGGAAGTTATTGCTCTCCGTATTCTATCCTCATCAGTATAATTATTATCCGGCTTCACAATAGCAAGTCTAACTGTAAGCTTACGGTTTACTTCTGCAATTTCTCTTGAAGCTATACCCGGAATTATTTTTTCCGCTTTTTTAAAAGAGGCTTTTGCATGGCGGAAAGCGGTATAATCTTTTAGCTTTAGGTTATAAGAACCTTCTTCAATATAAAAATAAGCAGCCTTTTCTTTTGCAAGCCGGCTTTTTTCCAAAGAGCCCCTATATCCCGAAATCCATGAATTTGCAAGCATATAATATTCGGAGGCTTGAAGAAGATTATCGGGTTTATTTGTATAAGCAAGAGCTTCGGCCGCATTATAAGCCGTCTCTGCCCCCAGCGAATCTATCTCATTATCCAGATGATGGGAATATTTTTTTGCACGTTTTAAATTAGCTAATGCCTTAGAAATATTTTTAGGATCGTTCCCCGATATCTGCACAATGCGTAAAGCCTCATTGTAAAGAGCTTCCGTTGCTCTAGTGTAAGCCGTGTCCTTCAGATTGCTGTAATCTCTAGTCTCAAAGACCGCAAATTCTCTCTTTCCCCTTAAGCCTTCGGGATACATTCTTTGAAGAGTAGAAATACGGCTATAAAGCAGCATCCAATCGGAAATATTATCTGCAATATCGGCATAGTATATATCGTTTCTTTCAGCCTTGCTAATCATATCCATAATCGATCGCTCAGCCTTAGAGACCTCGGTGTTATAAACCCGTATATAATCATCAGATACATTGCCGCCAATAAGGAGGTCGGCAGCAGATGCAGCCCTTTGAACGGGAGTAGAACCGTGAATATACATACTCGCACAGCCTGTCAACAAAGCAAACAGACTCACCAAAATTAAAAATAAAGAACATATTTTAGTAGTTTTCATATATACATTATATTAAAAAAAAGAGTATTAGTATACTACCGTTGAAAATCGGAGATCAGTGTCCAATGTTCAACTTCGACATACCCGTGTAATTCATAATTTGTAAATAAAAAAAGAACTATATATAAATCTCAAATAAAATCTATAAAAGAATTTAGAAAATTTTAGTTGTAACCATTGACATTACATCTAAAAAAGCT
Organism: Treponema denticola ATCC 35405; assembly: GCF_000008185.1. Lineage (NCBI taxonomy): Bacteria > Pseudomonadati > Spirochaetota > Spirochaetia > Treponematales > Treponemataceae > Treponema > Treponema denticola. The sequence goes on along the minus strand of NC_002967.9, from coordinate 825,256 downwards.
TATACTATAGATGTAACAATAATAGTTACAGCTATAGTATTAAAACATTGGAGGTTCTAATGAAAAAGATTGCAATTATTGGAGCAAATGGAAAACAAGGTCATTGTCTTACAAATGAAGCTGTAATGAGGGGCTTTGATGTAACTGCCATCATCCGACAGCCTTGTGCTAAAAACAAAAAGGCAAAGGTTCTACAAAAAGATTTATTTGATCTAAAACCTGAAGATTTGGCAGGTTTTGATGCGGTTATCGATGCCTTTGGAGCTTGGACACCTGAAACCTTTGACAGGCACATCACTTCGTTAAGGCATTTATGTGATTGCGTAAAAAATACCAAAATCCGGCTTTTAATAGTCGGAGGAGCGGGTTGCCTTTACACAGATAAGGAGCACAAAACAATCTTACTTAATGCGCCCAATTTCCCTGAAGAATTCCGTCCTCTAGCACAGGCAGAAACGAATGCATTTCTTGAACTAAAGGAAAGAAAAGATGTTTTGTGGACTTATTTATCACCGCCCTTAGATTTTAAAGCAGAAGGTAAACGTACCGGAAAATATAAACTTGCAGGTAAAGATCTTCCATTCAACTCGAATGGAGAGAGCACAATAAGCTATGCCGATTACGCCATCGCTATGATTGATGAAGTAGAAAATGGAAAATTCATTCAAGATAATTTTTCGGTTGTAAGTTTATAAAATAACGATTCAGTAGCCGTCCTATTCTGAGTATCTAAAAACATTAATTTGACCTATTGTATCTTATATAGTTTTAGTATAAGATGAAAAAGATATTCGGTTAGGACGGCTTATGCAAATAGGAACAAAATTCTCGGTTTCAATTCATATCCTACTCTGTGTTGAATTCTTTAAAGATAAGTGTAAGGTAACGAGCGATTTTCTTGCCGAAAGTGTAAAGACAAATCCCGTAGTTATACGTAAACTTATGAGTGCATTAAAAAATGCAGGCCTTATAGAAATTACTCAGGGAACAGGCGGTATTGCACTAAAAAAAAAGGCAGCTCAAATCAGCTTCCTCGATATCTTTAACGCAGTAGAATCAATAAAGGACGGAAAACTATTTAAAATACATGACACACCGCCGAATGAATGTCCTGTTGCACAAAAAATAAATTTCTTGCTTGACGGCTATTTTTTGGATGCTCAAACCACCCTCGAAAAAAAATTAAATTCATTTACATTGCAAAGTATTTTAAACAAGATTAAAGACATTCAAATATCTTAATTGGGCAAGTAACAGTTAATTTTAAGGAGCAACAAGATGCCGGACTGGATTAAATATCGAATACCTAAAAAACTTTTGGATAATAAAAATAAAAACATTAAAATCGAAGAATTTAGTGAGTCTGAACACAAAGATATTATTCCTCAAATATATGCCGATGCCTTTTGCGATAAGGCATGGGAAAGTGATTGGTATAAAATAGATCTTTTTAATCCCGCCTCTTGTTTTATTGCAAAATATAATGAAGAATATGCAGGTTTTATTATTTCTTTTATAAAAGAAAATTCGGCTTATATCAGTGTTATTGCGGTTCTAAAAAAATATCAAAAATGCGGAATCGGAATATCTCTTATAAATAGAGTTATAAACTATTTTAAAAATCAAGATTTGGAAATTTATCTTGATGTCGAATCAAAAAATAAAACGGCAATAAATTGGTACAACAAGCGCGGATTTATTCAAATTATTTAGGAAAAAATGAGAATCTTAATCTTGGTTTAAATCCTGAGGGCGATTGGATATAATCCCCGTTACTCCTTTTTTGATAAGGCCCTCGGCTTTTTCTTTATCGTCAACAGTCCAACACCAAGATTCTTTATCTTTCTTTTTCGTAAAGCATTTATAAGAAGGCTTTAAAATATCCGGCCTACAAAATAGAAGACCCCTGCCCTTTTTTAAAAAAAAGAGATTATCGGGATGATTATCATAGATTAAGGCCGTAGGAATATCCGAACATATCTTTGAAAAATATCTTATAGCAAAGGGATTAAAAGAAGAAACCAAAAACCTGTGAGGATTTCCCGGCAGAACTTTTAAAATATCCTTTAAAACCTGATAAGTTTTTTCTACAACTCCCTTATATTTTAAGTTATCTATTTTTATTTCTATATCGACATAGATATCGGAGCCTAGAAGTTTTAGGACATCATAAAGTAAAGGAAGTTTTTCGCCTTCATATTCTTTTGAAAACCAAATACCGAAGTCATATTTTTGTAATTCTTCCCAAGATAAATCTTCAACCTTTAGATCAGGAGCCTCGATAATTTTTCCGTTTTCATAAATTCTTCCTGTGCGCTTAATTGAGGAATCATGAATAACCGCAAGTTCTCCGGTTTTGGTTAAATGTACATCCAGCTCCACGCCTGGAATCCCCAGCTCTACAGCCTTTTTAAATGACGCAATCGTATTTTCAGGAGCTAAACTTGAAACTCCTCGATGACCAAAAAGAAGAGGTCTTTTTGCATTAGGTAAAATTTCTTTATGCATATTCCTTTTCCTCATAAATTAAATAATCTTTATTTTTACTATAGCTATTATAGCAAATATAGTTTATACTGTTAAGGTATTAAATAAATATTGGAGAAGCTATGAAACAAAAAGAAGGATTTAGAAAATACCTTCCGATAACTTTTTTAATCGGAGCAGGTTTTTTTACAATGGGGCTCATGGATCCATTGTATGACAGTTATGTAACGATTTTTTTAAGCCGTTATATTCCTTTTAAATGGCTTGTCGGAATATTGATGTCTATCGATAATGTTCTGGCAATATTATTAATCCCCATAGTTTCGGCATGGTCGGATAGAACCCGTACGAAAATAGGAAGACGAATGCCGTGGATTATAACTCTGCTTCCATTGTCGGCAATTACTTTTAGCTTTATTCCATATGCAGCAAAAAATTCTTTGGCGGCATTGATAATTATTCTTGCCCTGCTGAATTTATTTAAGCAATCGGTGCGAGGCCCCGTCATAGCTTTAATGCCGGACATTGTTCCTGCCGAGTTCCGCTCTCAAGGGAACGGAGTTATCAACACTATGGGAAACATTGCAGCAATAGTGGGAACCTTATTTTTAGCCCGTCTAATGGATGTGGATACTGTCCTTCCCATTATAGGGCATACAAAGGATGTTCTTTCATTTCCGGCAGCGGGTCTTTTGGTTATCCTTGCAACCCTAATGCTATTTTTCTTTGTAAAAGAAAAAAATGCGCCCCTACACGATTCTTCTGAAAATGAAGAAGAAAAAAAAGTGCCGTTTATACAGGCAATGAAAACCGTATTGGCAGGCAGAAAAATCGAAGACGAGGAAAAACCCGATAAGAGTGCTCTATTTGTTCTTGTTTCGCTTTTCTTATGGTTCCTAGGCTATCAGGGAATGCTGCCATACATCGCCGAGTACAGTATAAAACATTTCGGTGTATCGACAGGACAGGGAGCCTTTGCCGCAGGAATGGTAGGAATAGCCTCAGCCCTATCAGCCATTCCAATGGGTTATGCTGCAAGCAAGTGGGGACGAAAAAGAATGATAAGAATCGCATTGGTAGTTGTTGCGAGTTTGTGTTTGGCCCAATTTTTCTTAATCGAAATTGCAGGTATCTTAGGCCTTGCAGAAGGACAAATAAAATACCTGTTTTGGGGCTTAATGTTTGTATTCGGTATTTTTTGGATCTGTATAATAGCCAACTCCTTCCCCATGCTTTGGCAGATGGCAGGCTTCTCGCACATAGGACTTTACACAGGCTTATACTATACATTTTCTCAAGGAGCTGCAATACTGGCCCCCTTCCTTGCAGGTCTTATAATCGACTTTGCAGGGCACAGAGCAGTCTTTGTATACTGTGCATGTTTTTTCCTCCTCGCATGGCTTATGATGGGAAAGGTTACCCGCGGAGAAAAGTACGATAAGGTAGAATAATTTTTTTTAAACTTTATAGGGCAGGTTTAGTTTTGTTATACTTCAATCCGAAAGTCTGTATAACCTCGAGCCCTTACCTCTTCTGAATTTAGGCTTTCAACACGGGCATAAGGATGCTCGTGCTTGAGAGCATAAACGAATTCTCCCAAAGTATCGGTATCGGCTTCGGCAATAATTTCAACAGAGTAATCGGCAAGGTTTCGAACCCGTCCCTTTACATTGAGGCTCTTTGCAAGAGAACGGGTCCAATACCTGAAGCCCACACCTTGAACCCTTCCTTTGACTATAACATGAAGAGCTCTCAAAGTTTCCTTATCCATTGATACTCCGGAAACCTAGGGCTTCGGCAGTATCTTGAACCTTAATCCCCAGACTCGCCGCAAAAGCCATTGCATTCCTGCAGCCCAAAATAGTATGCTTGGGGAAATGAGCATCAGAATTACATATAATCCTTGCCCCCATATCTGAAGCAAGTTCCCAAAATTGCCTAACCGGATAAATAAACTCATCGCGTCCGGCACGTACAATTTTTCTTTTAAAAGTACCGTAGCCGTTTATTTCTATAGGCACATCAAGATCAATTGCCGCCTGAATTAAGGCCCTTGAACAGGCCAGATGGTCTGAATCTATATTTGAAACATCAGCTAAAAAAAGATCGGGATGGGCTAAAAAATTATAAAGACCTGATGACATTCCTTCAATCGTAAAATCAATGTAACCGAAAAGCTCCTTTTTTGTAAGGGTCGGCGCATATTCCAAGCGGCCGTCTACATCATACCAGTGAGAACCTAAAACCAAAAAATCGGACTTCAGTTCCTCCCTCAAAAAATCCTTGTACCAGCTCTTATAGCGGGGATGCCATTCGCACTCAAAACCGAAATATACGGGAAAAGGCGCATCAATGGCAGCTTCTTCTACCATGCTCTTATAGAGATTTACCTCATATTCCCCCATACGGCAATAATCCCACGAAGAATCGGGATAGGGACAATGGTCTGAAAAACCTAAGGCTGAACAGCCGGCCTTAATCGCTTCTTTTACATAATCGATCGGCTTCCCTTCAGCATGTTTACACAAATAAGTATGGGTGTGAAAATTGCTTATCAAATTATTCGTTTTCATCGGCCTTAATTTTATTTATTATGGAAGCCTTTGTCAATCGGCGAAACTATATACAAAAATATGGAATTTTGTGAAAAAATGCTTGAAAAAAAATGAATCCCATGCTACAGTTAAGCTTTAAAGATAAGATTAATGAATGATAATAAAAAAATCAGCCAAAAGCTCTGGGCGCAAAACAAGTATTTGGTTTTAAGCAAGTCTCAAAAAATTTATAAGGATATAAGAGCTCTTTTAAAAAAAGAAGACATAGCCCCTGATGAAGTGCAGCTCCTAATTGATCAAGCCATTAAACTTGAAGAAAACCCAAAAGAAGTAATCAATTCCCTTCAGCACATATGGGGCTATTTTAAAAATTGCGCAGAAAAAAACGCAAAAGAAAAATTTTTAAATATGATTGAACTATATAAATACGGAAAAATAAATAAAAAAGAAATTTTAATCTATCTTTTAACCTTGCTAAAAAAATATCCTAATAAATATTTAGAAGATTCAAATATTTTTAAGGAAGAGGAAAATTAACATGAGACTATGGCATCAAAACCTGATAAACAGATTACCCGCACAACAGCTATTGGGGCAGCACAGAGAATGCTGTGCATTGCGAGGAAACGGCTGGGGCAAAAAGCATTCTGTTGTGGACTATGTATTTTTATACTCACCCTACAAACTTTTTCAATATCACGAACTGGTAATGGAAGAGATGAACAAAAGAGGGTATAAGGTTTCGGAAGAATGGTTAGATAAAAACTATCGAGGCAAAAAATGTCCTCCATACGCCGACCTAAAGAAAATCAAAAAGACAAGTCCTATTTACAAGGAGCATGATGAAAAATATATGCAGGAATGTATTACTAATCTCCGTGAAAAAAATATAGAGATATAAAAAACGCCCGCATCCAAGGCGGGCGTTGTGCAAAAAAGGCTTAAAAATTTATTCGGCTGATGCTTCAGCGGGTTTTTCTGCAGGGGCTTCTGCAGCCTTTTTATTCTTAATGTTTGCTCTGCATATTTTGCAGATCTTTGTTTTTGCACCGTTAATCTCTTGTTCGTACAAAACTTTGATTCCGGTTTTGTTACATACGGGGCATACCCCACGTCCGCGGTTTTGCTCTGCGCGGATTCCCTTACCTCTATGAGCCTTTGACACGGTTGTACCTCCGATTTGATGAACTATCTACTACCTGATCGGTATTTTTTTTGTGTTCTGATTCACCCTTTGACGATTTAAAACCTGCTTCTTTCTTGGAAGTCTTTTTGTCATCGGATTTTTTTGAATCATCTTTTTTCTTTGTATCCTTTTCCTTTTTTTCAAAGTCATAGTCTACAAGTTCCAAGATAGCAACATCAGCTGCATCGCCTTCACGGAAGCCGATTTTTAAGATACGGGTGTAACCGCCGTTTCTGTCTTTCATTCTAGGACCGATATCGCTGAATAGTTTTTTTACAATATCATCATCCCAGATATACTTTGCAGCATGACGCCTGTTGTTGAATGTATCAACCTTTGAGCGTGTAATCAATTTTTCCGCAGTTCGGCGTACTTCCATCGCTTTTTGTTTTGTTGTCGTAATCCGCTCGTACTTAAATAGCGATGTAACCATATTTCGGTGCAAAGCACGGCGATGTGCAGTTGTACGCGAAAGCGGATTAAAGCCGTTCTTATGCTTCATCTGTTTCTTCCTTCTGTCTTGATACTTTTATCGTATTTTTTAGATGACTGTAATCAGTCATACCCAAGCGCAAATTGTATTCCGCCAATTTAGCATGAATTTCATTTAAAGTCATTCTGCCGACATTGCGCATACTTTCGATCTCATCTTCCGACTTCTGAGCCAGTTCGCCGAGAGTTTTAATACCGGCCGAGTCCAAGCAATTTTTAGCCCGAACGGAAAAATCTAGAGTATTAATCGAAGTTGCTAAAAGCTGTTTAATTACCGCTTCTTCATTATCATCTTCATCTTCACCGAGATAATCATTTTCGTTAAAATTAATAAAGATGGAAAAATGATCTTTTGCAATTTTTGCAGCTTCGCCCAAAACATCTTCAGGTCTGACCGTACTGTCAGTCCAAATTTCAAGAATGAGCTTATCGTAATCGTTTCTTTGTCCTACTCTGCAAGGTTCAATAGCATAGCTTACCTTTAAAACAGGACCGTAGATTGCGTCCATCGGAATAGTTCCGACAATTTCAATGTATTTTTCATTAACTTCTGCCGGTACATAACCTCGGCCGAAATCTACTTGAACATCAAACGAAACATTAGCACCCTTCATAAGTTCCATAACATAAAAAGGTTCGCCTAAAATTTCAAGCTGTCCTTCAACGGCAAAATCTTTGCTGGTTATCGACGCAGGCCCCTTAAATTCAAAATGAAAGTCACCTTGTTCCGACTCATCCGATAAACGGAGGCGGATCTGCTTTAGTTTATTTAAAATTTCCAGCGTATCTTCGGAGACGTTCGGAATATTTTCAAACTCACTTGAAATTGTGTGGGGTACGCCATCGGCATCATGCGAGGTTATAAGCACTGCCGATATGGCATAACCTTGAATTGAGGACAATAAAATTCTCCTCAAACAATTTCCGATTGTTGTTCCAAAACCGGTCTCAAAAGGGGATGCCGTAAACTTACCATAGCTTTCGGTTGATTCTTGCTGAGCAAATTCCAAGCCTTTCGGCTTCTTAAATCCTTTTAAAAGATTTTTACGGGCCATTCACGTCTCCTTATATTCGGCGCGTCTTCTTGGGACGGCAGCCGTTGTGCGGAATGGGAGTTACATCGCTGATTGAGCGAACCTTTAATCCCATTGTTCCAAGCGTTCTGATAGCCGATTCACGGCCGACTCCGGGACCTTTTACAAAAACATGAACCTCATGCAAGCCGTAGGGCTGGCACTTTTGTACAGCTGTTTCTGCAACGGTCTGAGCCGCAAAGGGTGTCGATTTTTTGGCACCGGCAAAGCCTAAGCCGCCTGAAGATGCCCATGAAAGAACATTTCCCTTTAAGTCGGTTATCGTAATAATTGTGTTATTAAAGGTTGCTTGAATATAAACATTGCCTTCATATATGCTTTTCTTTTCTTTTCTTTTCTTTACAGTAGCCATGTTTTAATTACCTCCAACCACGATTATTTCTTCTTACCGGCAACGGTCTTCTTCTTACCCTTGCGTGTTCTGGCATTTGTCCTAGTTCTCTGTCCGCGTACCGGGAGACCCTTTCTGTGTCTTTGACCGCGGTAGCATCCGATATCCTGAAGACGTTTGATATTTAAAGCCACTTCGGTTCGAAGGCGGCCTTCTACCTTGTACTCTCTGTCAATCACTTCACGGATTGCAGCTAACTCGGCTTCATCCAAATCATTCATTTTTTTCATCGGATCAACCTTTGTAGCTTCACAAATTTTGTTTGCCGATGAAGTCGAAATTCCATAAATGTATGTTAATGAAACATTAACATGTTTGTTAGGGAGGTCAACTCCCGCAATACGAGCCATTATCCAGTGTCCTCCGTTAACCTTGTCTCTGTTTATGCTTAGGATTTGTACAGATTATCCGTACTATTCCGTTGCGCTTAATAACCTTACATTTATCACAAATAGGTTTTACACTTGTTCTAACCTTCATATTCACTCCTTCAAAGAATGTATTCTATATCATTCTTAAAAAAAATTCTATAGGTTCCTTGATCTAATCTTGCCTTTTTTAAGCAAGCCGTCATGATGGTGCATTTTAAGCAAAGCTTCAACTTGGCTCATTGTATCCAAGTCAACACCAACCAAAATAAGCAATGAAGTTCCTCCCATCAACATAGAAATATTTCTGGGGAAACTAAATGCCCATTGAATTACAGTAGGAAGTACTGCAATCGCAGCCAAATAAAGCGAACCGGGCAATATCAATCTGTTTAAAATCTTCTGCAAATATTCTTCGGTTTTGTCGGTTCTAATTCCCGGAATCGAGCCGCCGTTTTCCCTTATTTGTTTTGCTATTTCCGTGGGATTAAGTGCAACCTGTGTGTAAAAGTAAGCAAAGAAAATAATCAAAACAACATACAGAACGTTATACCCCCAGCCGTCCGAGCGCAAAAATCTTGCAACTGAAGCCAACCAAGAAACATTCGAGCCCCACATCTGCGAAAGCATGAGGGGAAAGGTTAAAAACGATGAAGCAAAAATGATGGGAATAACACCCGAGGGGTTAATCTTAAACGGAATATAGGTATTCTGTCCGCCATACATTTTTCGGCCGATAACGCGCTTTGCATAATGAACCGGTATTTTGCGCTGGCCCTGCTGTTCGTAAACAACCAAGGCTATAATTCCTACAAACATCGCAAAAGCAATAATTACAAAAACAAGGTTTAATTCGTTATTGCTTACAAGCTTGATCAATTCCCAAACGGCCTGAGGAAGACGGGCAACGATACCTGCAAAAATCAACATTGAAATACCGTTTCCGATACCTCTTGCAGTTATCTGTTCACCCATCCAAACGGTAATCATAGTACCTGTCGTTACCGTAACCATCGTAATAAACAAGTGCAAAACAGGACTTGAAATTACAACAGCACCGGGTATTGCTCTGGCCCATGTACCTACAGCGGAAGATTGAAGAAGGGCAACAAAGACGGTAACTATTCTTGTCCAAACCTGAATCTTTTTGCGTCCTCCGTCTTCTTCCGCTATTTTCTTAAGGCGCGGGAAAATAATCATGGCAAGCTGCATCAATATCTGAGTCGAAATATAGGGCATTACACCGAGCATAAATACCGAAAAGTTCGAAAACGCTCCTCCGACAAAGAAGTCCATATGATCTGCAAAAGCATTTCCCTGGCCTTGTCGGAAATATATTGTAAGAGCCCCAGGATCGATACCGGGGATGGTGAGTACCGAACCTAAGCGGAAAACTGCTAAAACTATGATCGTAAAGAAAATACGGCTTCGTAAATCCTTTATTTTGAACATATTTGCAAATACATTATTAGCCATTTTTTACCGCCTTTTATGCTTCAGACTGAACTATTGTTCCGCCTGCCTTTTCTATTTTTTCCTTAGCCGATGCCGAAATTCTATCGACATCAACCGTCAATTTTTTTGTTATATCTCCCGTTCCCAAAACTTTAACATAAAGAGAACCTTTTCGGAGAAGACCTTTTTGCATTAAGGACTCTTTGTTTACGGTTTCACCATCGCTGTACTTTGTTTCGAGCATGGCAAGGTTTACAACATAGAATTCCTTTTTAAAAGGATAGTTTGAAAATCCTTTTTTTGCAACACGACGGTACAAGGGCATCTGACCGCCTTCAAAGCCGGCATAAACCTTGCCGCCTGAACGGGCTTGCTGACCCTTATGTCCCTTTCCGGAAGTTTTTCCCCAACCGGAAGAAGAACCGCGTCCTACAATCTTCTTTTTATGAGTTGCTCCTGCAGGAACAGTTAAATTAAATTCGAACATTAGTTTAACTCCTTAACTTCAACCAAGTGAGCAACGCGTTTTACCATACCTAATACGGCAGGATTTGCATCATGCTCAACTGTGGAATTAAGCTTTTTTAATCCCAAAGAGCGGATAGTCGAACAAACCGGCTGCTTTTGACCGATTGTACTTTTTACTAATTTTACACTAATTCTCTTTGCCATTTACTTACCCCCATACATCCAAAAGGGTTTTTCCGCGGCTTTTAGCAATTTTTTTGCCGTCCATCAAAAGACTTGCGGCATCAAAGGTCGCCTTAACTACGTTTACTGCGGAGCTTGATCCCAATGATTTTGAAAGCAAGTCGGTTGCACCGGCAGCTTCCATAATAGCACGGATTGTACCGCCTGCGATAATTCCGGTACCGGAACAAGCAGGGCGCAAAAGAACTGACGAACCCTTAAACTTGCCTTGAACCTCATGAGGAATTGTACCGTTTTTAAGCGGAAAGGTTACCATGTTGGCTTTTGCCTTTTCGATACTCTTTCGAATAGCATCGCTTACGTCATTTGCCTTACCGAAACCGTATCCTACTCGTCCTTTTTGATCGCCGACAACAGTTAGAGCAGAAAAGGAGAACCTGCGTCCGCCCTTTACAACCTTAGCTGTTCGGTTCAATTTAACAAGCTTTTCAACATATTCTTTATCGGTATGCTGGTTATCCCGTTTTGATTCTTTTTGATGACTCATAACCTCTCCTAAAACTTAATTCCTGTTTTTCTTGCACCGTCGGCAACGGCCTTTACAACACCGTGGTAAAGATATCCGTTCCTGTCAAAAACAACAGTGTCAATATTTTTTTCCTTGAGGCGCTTGCCGATTTCTTCACCGACCTTTGCCCCAGATTCAACATTAACCTTAAGCGATCGAAGAGCTTCTTCCATTGTAGAAACGGCAGCCAATGTCTTGCCCTCTACATCGTCAATAACCTGAACCGAAATGCGCTTATTGCTTCGGAACACGGTCATGCGCGGACGTTCTGCAGTACCGAAAATAGACTTTCGAATGTGCATCTTTCGCTTAAATCTTTTTCTATCTTTATCATTACGTTTTTTGTCCATAATACTACCCTTACTTTACACCGGACTTACCGACTTTTCGTTTGATGATTTCGTCTTCGTAACGAATTCCCTTGCCCTTATAGGGTTCAGGGCCTCTCAACTTTCGTACCTGTGAAGCAAACTGTCCGACCGCTTCTTTTGAAGCTCCCGAAATAATAACTTTCAGCTGGTCAACCTTTACTTCGATTCCTTCGGGAATAATAACGGAAAAGTCGTTTGAATAACCCAAAGCCATTACAAGGAGTTTGCCTTGAACTTCAGCTCTGTAACCTACACCATTGATTACCAAGGTCTTTGTAAAGCCTGTGCTTACGCCGGTTACCATGTTGTTAAGAAGACTTCGGTATAAACCGTGATAAGCCCTTGTCTGAAGTTCATCATCTTTTCTTGTTACAAGAACATGATCGCCTTCAATCTTAAAATCAACAGCTTCAGTGTGATAATCTTGTGAAAGTTTTCCCTTGGGGCCTTCAACGGTAAAGATACCGTTTGCAACGTTCACTTTTACACCTGCAGGAATAGCAACAGGCATTTTTCCAACTCTTGACATATTGCTCCTCCTACCAAACCTTGCAAATAAGCTCGCCGCCTACTTGGCTTTCGCCGGCTGCTTTTCCGGTAATGATACCCTTTGAAGTCGATACAATAAGAGTACCGTAGCCGTTAAAAACTCTCGGTAAGCTCTTATAACCTAAATATACTCGGCGGCCGGGTGTGGAAACTCTTTCGATTCCGTGAATAACCGAAGATTCTTTATCATCGTATTTTAAGAATACGCGGATATTGCCGGCACCTTCCTGGGTCATTTTTTTAAAGTTTTTAATATACCCTTCCGATTTAAGAATACTGATAATTTCCCACTTCATTTTTGAAGAAGGAACATCAACCGATTCGTGACCGGCTGAAGCAGCATTTCTAATTTTAGTAAGCATATCTGCTATTGGATCTGAAACACTCATTATCGTTCCTCCTACCAACTTGACTTTGTAACGCCGGGGATTTGCCCTTCGCTTGCCAATTTTCTAAAACAAACACGGCACATTTTGAACTTTCGCAGATAACCTCTGGGGCGTCCGCAAACCTTGCATCTGTTATACTGCCGTGTCGGATACTTCGCTTTTCTGTTAGCTTGATTAATTTTTGCAACTGTAGCCATGAAATCCTCTCTTACTTCCTAAAGGGCATACCAAACTTTGCAAGAAGCGATCTTGCCTCTTGATCAGTCTCGGCAGAAGTTACTACGTTCACATTCAATCCTGAAATTCGTTCGATTTTATCGAAGTCGATTTCGGGGAAGATGATCTGCTCGGTAATACCCACTGAATAGTTTCCGCGACCGTCAAAACCGTTCGGGTTAACTCCGCGGAAATCCTTAACACGCGGCAAAGCAACATTGATAAAGCGGTCTAAGAATTCATACATTCTAGCACCGCGCAAAGTTACCATTGCCCCAATCTCATTTCCCTCACGAAGTTTAAAGTTTGCTATACTCTTTCTTGCCTTTGTTTTCACAGCTTTTTGACCGGTGATTGTTTCAAGGTCAGTTACTGCAGCATCAAGTAGTTTCCTATTCGTGAGAGCTACACCAACGCCCATGCTTACTACGACTTTTTTAAGCCGAGGAATTTGCATAACGGAACTGTAGTTAAATTCCTTTTTAAGCTCGGGCATGATTTGTTCTGTATAGACTTTCTTAAGCCGAGGTACGTAATTACTCATTATAACGCTTCTCCACACTTACGGCAAATTCTTGTTTTTTTGCCGTCCTTTATTTCGTATGCAATACGGGTTTTTCCGCATTTTTTGCATATAACCATAACATTGGATGCAGATATCGGAGCTTCAATTTCTACAATTCCGCCCTGATCCTGCTGGCTTCTTTTGCGCATGGCTTTCTTTATCATATTAAGTCCGCCGACGATAACCTTGTTATCTTCCTGCAAGACCTTTACGACTTCGCCCCGCTTGCCCCTTTCCTTGCCTGCAATAATTTCAACACTATCATTGCGGCGAATCTTCATCTTTCCTGCCATAAACTCTCCTTAAAGAACTTCCGGAGCAAGAGAAACTATCTTCATGAAATCATGATCACGAAGCTCTCTGGCTACAGGGCCGAAAATACGTTTTCCCTTAGGGTTTTTATTATCGTCAACAATTACGCAAGCGTTATCGTCAAAGCGAATATAAGTTCCGTCGGGACGGCGGTATTCTTTTGAAACACGCACAATAACGGCTTTTTCTACCGTACCCTTTTTAATAACCGATGTGGGCAAGGCTTCTTTTACTGCCACAACGATTATATCCCCAATACCTGCGTATCTACGTTTTGATCCGCCGATAACCTTAATACATTCGACGAGTTTAGCGCCTGAGTTATCGGCAACGTTTAATCTTGTTTCAACCTGTATCATTTACCTTAACTCCTTGCCTTACTTAGCCCGCTCAATAACTTCAGTAAGCATCCAAGCCTTATCCTTACTGATGGGCTTATGCTCTACAATTCTTACGGTATCGCCGATGTGAGCCGTATTCTCTTCATCGTGAGCCTTGTATTTTTTACTGCTCGATACGTATTTTTTGTAAAGCTTATGAAGCTTTTTGGTTCGGACTTCAACGACGATGGTTTTATTCATCTTGTCGCTTGTTACGATTCCGACAAACTCGCGCTTCCCGATTTTTTTTGTATTTTCTGTTGTTTCCACGGGTTAAGCTCCTAATTTGCACCTTCTCCGGCCAATTCTTTTTGGCGGATAAAGGTATTTAACATCGCTATTTCACGACGCATACTTCTCTTTTCAAGAGGGTTGTCCAAATGGCCTACCACAGCTTGAAATCTCAAATCCATGTATTTTTGCTTTAGATCATTGCGTTTTGAAACAAGTTCCTTATATGACATTTCTCTGTACTTTGACTTATTTTTCATTTTAAACGCTCCTTAGTCGGCCTGAATCTGCTCGGCAAACCTTGTCTTAAAGGGAAGTTTACTTCCTGCCAAGGTCATAGCTTGTTCGGCCAAATTCTTATCAACACCGGCTAATTCAAAAATAATAGTTCCGGGTTTTACAACCGCTACCCAGTATTCGGGGGCGCCTTTTCCGCCGCCCATTCGAACTTCAGCGGGTTTTTTTGAATAGGGTTTATCCGGAAAAACTCGAATCCACAATTTTCCGCCTCGCTTAATCTTACGATTTAAAGCAACACGGGCAGCTTCAATTTGTCTGTTTGTAAGCAAAAAAGGCTCAAGAGAAACTAAGGCGTAATCGCCGAAATCGATGTTGTTGCATCGTGTAGCTTCGCCCTTGATTCTACCGCGCTGAACCTTTCTATGTTTTACACGTTTGGGACTGAATGCCATAATTATTGCCTCCCTGCTTGAGCGGGCTTTTCAGTGCGGGGTCTTCTTTGCTTTTTGAGCAAGGCACCTGCATCTTCTTTTTGTTCTCCGCCAAACATCATTCCGCTGTAAAGCCATACCTTAACACCTATCTTTCCATAGGTTGTATCCGCTTCAGCAAAACCGTAGTCTATATCTGCCCGAAGTGTGTGAAGAGGAACGCGTCCTTCCTTCATTTCTTCGGTTCGCGACATTTCAGCACCGCCTAAGCGTCCTGAAATTCTAATCTTTATACCTTGAGCACCGGACCTCATCGTATTAAAACAAGCCTGTTTTAATACCTTTCGGAAAGAAGCTCTTCCGGCAAGCTGGCGTGCAACGTTTTGAGCAACTAAAGCAGCCCTCAATTCGGCTCTCTTTACTTCCTTAATCTTGATTTGCACTTTTTTGCCAAGCTTTTTCTGTATAATGGCTCCGATATTTTCGATATTGGCACCTTTTACACCGATTATAACGCCGGGACGAGCCGTGTGAATCATAATCGTAATCCTCTGGGGATGACGGATGATTTCAACTTCTGCAATGTCGGCATTTTTACATTCAGGAATTTCCTGAATCATAGCTCGAATCTTTAAATCCTCAAGCAACAAGTCGGCATAATTTCGGGGGCCTGCATACCAGCGAGACGACCAAGTTTTGTTTATACCAAGTCTTAATCCTGTAGGGTTTACTTTCTGTCCCATATCTACTCTCCTGCTCTCTCGTCAACGACAACTGTGATATGACACATTCGCTTTAAGAGAATGTCCGCACGGCCCTTGCCGCGACACCAAATTCTTTTTAGCCTGGGCCCTTCGTCAATCATAATTTCCTTAACAAAGAGCATATCTTCATCAAGCTGCTTATTTTTGTAAAGAGCATTTGAGGCAGCCGATTTCATGGTCTGAGAAATTAAGACGGCTCCCTTTTGAGGCATATTTTCCAAAATAGCCATTGCTTCCGGATAAGGCTTGTTCTTTACGACGTTTGCCACCGGTCTTACCTTGGTAGGTGATGCAATAAGAAATTTCGTTGTTGCTCGATATCCTGTTCTTTCAGTCATCTTCATTCACCTATTTTCCAACCTTCTTGTCAGAGTTTGCATGTTTGCGGAATGTGCGCGTAGGAGCAAACTCTCCAAGCTTATGTCCAACAAGATTCTCGGTTATATAAACCGGAATCCACGTCTTGCCGTTATGTACCGAAATAGTGTTACCGACCATTTCAGGTATAATTGTAGAACAGCGGGAATAAGTCTTAATCGGTTTCTTCTTACCCGATCTGTTCATCTCGTTTACATTCTTAAAAAGACTCTTTGCAATAAAAGGTCCTTTTTTAACTGATCTTGACACTTGTGCAGCCCCCTAATTCTTCTTCTTTCGTCTTGAGACAATGAAGCTATCCGAAGGATTGCGCTTCTTGCGGGTCTTATAACCCTTACAAGGCTGACCCCAAGGAGTAACGGGATGTCTTCCCTTTCCTCGTCCTTCACCACCGCCGAGGGGGTGATCAATCGGGTTCATAGCCATACCGCGAACGGTGGGTCTGATTCCAAGCCATCTTGATCGACCGGCTTTGCCAAGACTTGTATTCATGTGATCTTCATTGCCGACTTCGCCTATTGTTGCATAACATTTTTTGTTTACCAAGCGAGTTTCTCCGGAAGGCAATCTTATGGTAACATATTCGCCTTCTTTTGCAGCAACCAATGCGCCGGCACCTGCCGAACGCGCCATTTGTCCGCCTCTTCCGATCGTAAGCTCAATATTATGCACGGTAAAGCCGACGGGAATTGCTTCCAAAGGAAGAGCATTTGCAACATCCAATGTAGCCATTTCGCCGCTCATAATCTTTTGACCGATTTTTAAGCCCTTGGGAGCGATAATGTATCGTTTTTCTCCGTCAGCGTAAAAAATCAATGCAATATTTGCACTGCGGTTAGGATCATACTCGATTGTCCTTACAGTGCCCGGAATACCATATTTGTTTCGCTTAAAATCGATTTGTCGGTATTTCTGTTTATGTCCGCCGCCTTGGCCTCGAACTGAAATGCGTCCTCTTGAATCGCGTCCTGCTCTGTTCTTTTTGCCTGTAGTCAAAGACTTTTCAGGCTTTTGAGCTGTAATTTCATCTTTTCGCAAATCAATTCGTCCGCGCAATCCGGGCGTCATCGGCTTATATTCTTTTAGAGCCATTTTGCTATCCCCTTAGCATAAGCACATTAAGGCTTACGCACCTTCAAAAATCTTAATTGTCTCGCCCTTAGCAAGCTTTACGGTTGCCTTTTTCCAAGATGAAGTTTTACCTTCCTTGTAGCGGAGACGCTTAGTCTTTCCTCGAACATTAACAACAGTACAATCGGTAACTTTTACATTGAACAATCTTCGTACTGCTTCCTTTATCTGAATCTTGGTAGCCTTAGGCGCTACTTTGAAAACATATTTGCCCTGCTCGCGAAGTTCTGTGCTTTTTTCCGTAAGAACAGGCGCGATAAGTATATCATTGTATTCCATTATTATTCGGCCTCCTTACATCCGTAAAATTCAGAAAGATTTTTTGCGGCAGATTCAAGCATGATAACTTTTCGGCCGTAGAATAAATCGTGAGCTCGAAGGCGGTTATATGCCAAGAATGAAAGATGCGGAATATTGCGTCCTGCTCTTTTTACCAAAGAATCATCGTCCTTTAGGATAATAACAGCACGCTCTCCCTTTGCAAAGTTATCTAAAATCTTTACAAGGTCGCGGGTTTTTCCGCTTTCTACCGTAAAATCTTCTACAACCACTAACCTGTCGTTTTGAGCTTTAAGACTCAAAATTGACTTCATTGCCAATCTTTTTGCTTTTTTAGGCATAGAATAGCTGAAATCTCTCGGTTTAGGTCCGAAAATAGTTCCTCCTCCGACTAAAAGAGGAGATTTTTTATCACCGCGTCGTGCACGTCCTGTACCTTTTTGGCTGTAAGGCTTGGAATTTGAACCGTGAACCTCAGCTCTGCCCTTTGTACAAGCCGTTCCGACTCGTTTATTGGCTAGTTCATTATTGATGGCGTAGTAAATAACATCATCATTTACGGGAAGACCGAACACCTTGTCATCAAGATTAATTGTCCTCAATTCTTTACCATCGACTGAATAGACTTTCTTTTCCATGTCTTCTACCGTCCTTATTTAGCCCGCTTTACTGCGGATTTTAAGAATACAGTTGCATCCTTTTTACCCGGAACAGAACCGCGAACCATTATAACACCCAATTCAGGATCAATCTTTACGATTTGCAAATTTTGAACGGTAACCTTGTCAAAACCCATCCTTCCGGGCATTGTCGTATTTTTAAAAGACCGACCCGGAGTTGTACAGTGTCCCGTCGAACCTGCTTCACGGTGGAACTTAGAACCATGGCTTGCTCTACCGCCTCCATAGCCCCATCGCTTCATAACACCCTGAAAACCTTTACCTTTTGAAATTGCCGTAATGTCTAAATACGAAACTTTTTCAAAAGCCTCTACACCGAGCTTATCACCTACTGCGACTTCTTTGTCAAAATCACGGAATTCCTTTAAAAGTTTTAAAGGCTTGATATCTCCGCTGAACTGTCCTGCATAGGGTTTGCTGGTGTGCTTTTCTTTGAGTTCACCCAAACCGAGCACTACTGAAGAGTATCCGAACTTTTCCTTGTCCTTTAGTGCAACAACGGTATTGGGTTCTACCTGAATAACCGTAACCGGCATAAGATGGCCGACTTCATTGAAGATTTGGGTCATGCCGATTTTTTTTCCAATCAGTCCAATCATTTAAATTCTCCTAAGGTACGCACCCCTGATTAAAGGCCGTCTACCATTGATTTGATTAAATCTTATTGTTTAATTTCTACATCAACACCGGCTGAAAGCTCCAATGCCAATAACGCATTCATAACTTCTGCCGAAGGTTCAATAATATCGATTAACCTTTTGTGTGTCCGCATTTCAAACTGCTCACGCGACTTTTTATTTACGTGAGGTGAGCGAAGCACCGTAAACTTGTTAATCCGAGTGGGAAGCGGAATAGGACCGCAAACCTTTGCACCTGCTTTTTGAACAGCCTGTACAATAGCCTTTGAACTCTGATCAACCAACTCTACATCGAATCCGCGAAGCTTTACGCGAATCTTTTCCTTTGTCATCATTTCCTCCGAAAAAATGCAAACGGCACTTACAAAAAGCGCAAGCGCCGTTTTTTTGCATCATTTATTCGATAATGTTAGTTACCTGACCCGAAGCAATAGTTCGTCCGCCTTCGCGAATAGCGAGTTTAAGACCTTGATCCATAGCTATAGGGTGAATAAGTTCACCGATAATCTTTGTATTATCACCGGGCTTAACCATGTCTGTTCCTTCAGGAAGGTTTACAGTTCCGGTAATATCGGTTGTTCTAAAATAGAACTGAGGTCTGTAACCTGAGAAGAAGGGACTGTGTCGTCCGCCTTCCTCTTTTGAAAGAACGTAAATCTGAGCTTCAAATTTGGTGTGGGGATGAATTGAACCGGGCTTGGCAAGAACCTGTCCGCGTTCAACTTCTTTCTTTTCAATACCTCGCAAGAGAAGACCTACGTTGTCTCCTGCTTCACCTTCATCAAGAAGCTTGTTGAACATTTCGATACCGGTAACAACGGTTTTCTTTGTGGGCTTAATACCTACAATTTCAACTTCTTCGTTCATCTTGATAACACCGCGTTCGATTCTTCCCGTAACAACGGTACCGCGTCCCTGAATTGTGAAGATATCTTCAATGGGAAGAAGGAAGGGCTTATCCGAATCGCGGACGGGATCCTTAAAGTATTCATCCATTGTTTTAAGAAGCTCCTCAATGCAAGCCGTATCTTCAGCAGTTGCACCCTCTTGAAGAGCCTTAAAAGCAGAACCCTTGATAATGGGTGTGTCTTCGGGGAAACCGTAAGATGTCAAGGTCTCTCTAACTTCTTCTTCTACCAATTCTACAAGTTCGGGATCATCAACAAGGTCAACCTTATTAAGGAAGACGATGATTGAAGGTACACCTACCTGACGGGCAAGAAGCAAGTGTTCTTTTGTCTGGGGCATAACCGAGTCCGGAGCAGAAACTACAAGAATAGCACCGTCCATCTGAGCAGCACCGGTGATCATGTTTTTAACATAGTCAGCGTGGCCGGGGCAGTCGATGTGTGCATAGTGTCTCTTATCGGACTGATATTCCAAGTGTCGGGTATTGATAGTAATACCGCGCTCTTTTTCTTCCGGAGCATTGTCGATCTCGTCATATTTTAGAAGCTTATCACCATACTTCTTTGCACAATACGTAGTGATCGCTGCCGAAAGAGTGGTCTTACCATGGTCAACGTGACCGATGGTACCAACATTCATGTGAACTTTCGTTCTGTTAAATTTTTCCTTTGCCATGAGATCCTCCTAAAAGACGTAGGCAAGTCTAATATTTCCCGCATTAAAAATGACGAGATTAAAAAGTTAACCGGTCTTTCGTAACCGAAAAACAAGCTTAACAAAGAAACAAACCGGAGAAACATAAGACAGTGATTAAAATCAGATAAGATTTAAGCATTTTCTTTATTTAAAGAAAAAAGCTTTTTATCCACCGCCCATAGGTTTTCGGACAGCATTCGGACCCACCTGATCACCTGTAAACCGTAACTCCGATGACTGGTTTGGCATCCTGCGAAGTTTTAAAGATTTCTTTCCTTATTTGCTTAAATAAGGACGGCATCCGCCTGCCTAAAAGGCTTTACGGCAATGCAAAACTTCTAAAGAATACCGATTTAAAGCCCTTTTTAGGCCATAAATCATAATTTCAATATCAGCGTTCCTTATACCATAAAGAATAAAAAATGTCAATAGGAAAATTTGTTTTATTTATCAAAAAAAAGAGCGGCGAACCTAAAAAGTGCGCCGCCCTAATTACCCATATTAACGTTTACGGATATTCTACATAGAACCAATCCAAGTCAACATTATTGCTTCCGATAGGGTGAGCGACGAGATTGCAGCCCTTTGTCTGCCCCCATGCATTGCCTTTTACTTTTGCAAAGGCGGGAGTGTCGTCGTCCTCATGGCTGTCGTTCGTTGAAGCATTGTTGGGACTTCTTGCCGTATCGTCGATATTTACACCGTTAGAATTGAGGGGTGTCCTGTCGATTTTTAAGGCATAGTTGCCGCCTTGGAAAACACCCCCTTTCATAAAGCCGGTAATCAGCACATAGTATTTTGCGCCTGTCTCGGCCTCAAAACAGGTGGTATCAAGCAGATCTTGGTCATAGTCCACAATGGACTGTGCGGTGTTAAGATCCAAATTGCCGCTTGCATCCGCTTTATAAACCATAATTCTAGTATCGGTGTCGTCGTCACCACTGTTATAGTGCAGGTTTGGTACGGTCGAAACCCATACGATTTTTTTGTTAAACTGTATGGTAATAGGATTATCAACGTCTTGTGCCGTAAAGGTTTGGTTTGATGAGGAACCTAAAAAGGCACCGTAAACGGAATAGCTTCTGCCCTTTATTAGACCCTTAAAGGCTGGAGGATTGGACCCAGTACCTGCGACATAGGCCAAAGGAGCATGTGTTTCCTCATCGACAAGCGTAATTTTACAAGGGACAATGTCATTGCTATGCCCGTCATTATTTTTAACGGTAACGGTAACCTCCGCTTCGGTATAAATATCGTTTGGGGCAGGAATATTACCGTCCTTTATAGCCTTTGCAGCCTTGTACACGTTTACTCGGCCGTGGCCTAAGCTGTCCGTAAAGTCTGTAGCCCCATCAACTTTATCAGCCGTTTTTTCAAGCAGAGCCTTCATTTGATAGGGCGTTATCTTGTGAGCATTGTCAAACGAAAGAAGATAGGCGATTGTGCCGGTTACAAATGGGGTTGCCATTGAAGTCCCGCTCATCGTTTCGTAATCGTCCTCGCCGTGTATGCCGCAAGACTTAATTCCGTCGCCGGGAGCGGAAACGCTTATCCATGCACCGGAATTGCTGAAATGCACTTTTTTGTCTTTACCGTTGGTAGCTCCAACCGCCAATACACCCGGGAAGGCTGCAGGATAGGCTGCCGTGTAACGGCCTTCGTTACCCATAGCAATTACCGGGAGTATATTGTGTTTTACTGCATTGGTTAAAACCGCAAATGCAAATTCGGAGCCGTAAGAGCCGCCCAAGCTCATGTTTACGGGAACCGTTTCTTGGGTAATTTGAAAGTCGGTATTCTGCAAATAGCTCGGAAGTGCATTATTTTCGGCAACGGATCTATTTGCTTTCGGCTTGCGCAAAATTTTAACTATCTTTGTAAGGTCGGCCATTGCGCCGTAAACAGACCAAGTCCTACCGCTGCCTTCAACTCCCAGTGATTGATATGAAATGAGTTTTGTGTTTTTCCATGCAACGCCGGCGATACCGATATTATTATTGCCGCGGGCGGCGATAGTGCCCGAACAGTGCGTGCCGTGCGCTCCCTTATCCCAATTTAGTCCGATAGGAATTTCGGTAAAGGGGTTTCCATCACCGATATATGTACCACCGGTACCATCGGTAGCGCAGGATTTTGCATACAGCACTATCGACTCCCCGTTTTCATCTTTAAAATCTTTATGCTTCATATTGATGCCGGTATCGATGATGCCTGCAACAACAGTCTTGTCTCCGTAGCCTATTTCTTTGTAGGCGCGCAAAGCATCGGTTATCGAAAGCCCGTAATCGGCATTATTTGCCTCAGGGTCATCCAAATAATTTCCGTCTGTCAGACCGTAAGTTCCTGCATTGGAAGGGTCTACAGGGCTATCGTTTTGATTCGGAGCCTTGCTTCCGTCCGGTTCTACAACCTTATAATCGTGTTCTGCCGAAAGAACGCCCTCTATTGAAGCAGCGCGCAGTAGATTCTTTTTATTGTCTCCCTTTTTATTAAGATACCAGTAAGTAAAACCCGTATCTGTAAGGGAAATATTTCCTTCGACAATAAAACCTTTTTTTTCAAAAAGAGTCTTGTCAAAGCCGTCTTTTGTCTTAACGATAAAATAGCCGTCAACTATATCCTTATCGTCAGGCTTATAATTTGCACCGTTAGGTAATTCAATCGAAGATGAATTTCCCGATCCTCCCGTATAACCGTTTAAAACCGTTCCATTATCCTTATTACCGATAACGGCAGTATTCATACCGAAATTACAGGAAGAAACAATTAAAGCTATTGCAATTAAAAAGAATAATATTTTTTTCTTCATCTTAAAGACCTCCTTATTCAATTACAAAGGTAAATCTGCCGTTTACCGCGTTGGAGCCGCTTGAGCTGTTGTTTCCCATTGTACGTGACTGGCTTGAGCCGTACATTTTAACAATCCTAAGAGCCCGGTCATCGTTCAAACCGTACGCATTATCTCCCCAGTCCTGAATATCCCACTGATAGCTTACACCAGCTTGGTATTCCATCGGGGTACCCGCAACTACGTTAAATTGTGCTATCTTTAGAAATTTATCTGTAATTGTGATAATGCCTGTGGAAGAGTTAACGGTTATAAGGTCATTAAGGTTGTTGATACCGTGGCTTTGCAAGTATGCCGATATCCGAGGGGTTGCAGCGAGATGCTGTTTATATGAAAAGCGCCTAGGCTTGTTGCCCGGAGCAAACCCTATAGTATCAATCAATAAATCGGGGCCGGTAGTACTACCGCCGCCTATACCGACAGTAACACCATCAAAAACATAGCGTAATTTTGAACCGAAAACCGGCTGTCCCTGTCCATCGAGGATCAATAGGCCTAAGTCGCACCAATCGGCTTGTTCCGTGGTCAGCAACTTTTTATTGCTTATTGTGCACGAGTACGACATATTTGCAGCTTCGGCCGCCGAAATCTTTTTACGGTTTTCGGGGGCTTTAAGGGAATAGGTAAAAGCTTCCATAACCTTGCCAGTCAATACGGGAGACTTAAGCGTATCCGTTGCGGTAAATGCTTCAATTTCGTACTCGTACTCTTTACCTTCTTCAAGTTCTGAAGATGTATCAAAACCTTGATGTACACCCCAGCCGGGTCTTGTTTCGGTTTTAGGCCTATCGTAGTGAGTTCTGCTTACAGGTTTAAACTCGCCGATGTCCTTTTCCCTACGTAATAAATTAAAGCCCATAATGGGAATAGGCGTAGAAGCATTGTCTACAACGCTGAAGACGAAGGCTGCCACATATGAAGAATTATGCCCTTCAATGGGGTTTAAAGCCTGCGGCATCACTTCGTGTCCGCTGCCTAACTGCACCAGTCCCTGTCCGGGTTCGGCTGAGAATGTATTGTTTGTAAAGGGAACTCTTTCCATTATCACAAAAACCCTTCCAAATATAGCATTCGAAAGGGGAGCTGCTGCCGAGGTTTTACTGAATTTTACGGGGATGCGTTTTTCGACCCTGTTGTTTGCAACGTCGTAGCCTACTATTATAAGCTCTGTTTTGTCGTCAGGCATTGCCGCATGTTCTATATCAAAAACGTATTTCGATGTAAAAATACCGTCACCGGGAGTATTATCGGGAGTGTACACCCCATCAATACCTTCATAACTTGTCGGCATCATACCGAAACCGAGTTTTGCACCGAAACCGTTCCACGCAACATCTTCCACTGCACCCACTTTAGAGGTGAATTCTACATAAACTTTTTTTTCAGCGTTTCCGATATCATAATTGTCCGTTATATCAACACCGGATGCATTTTCAATTGTTACCTTGTCGATACGGGGAGGGGTAACATCTCTTGTTATTTGCCCGTGCTCAAATTGGAGCATCATAAGGCTCTTATCCCCATTAAGTCCGCCTTCGGGTACATAATAGTCCTGCAGCATCGAACCGGCCCATGAGCCTTTTTTGCCTAAAAGAACAAAGTCATACTTCTTTTTAGGGCTTACCTTTGCAGTAACTTTTCCTTTCCTGACGGGAAGCTGATTAGTAACCTGTTTGCCATCAGCAGAATCAAAAACTACCAGCTTTGTTCCATCCACTAAAGTGCCGCTTACCGAATCCGAAACGGTAATTTCAACACTCACGGCATCAGCCGGAATGGGATACGGATCCTTTTCGGGTTCACTTGCCGACTTTTGCTGCGGACAAGAACCGAATAAAAACGCCAATAAAAGGATACACCATAACGCCGCAGCGTTCCATCTTTTTTTTGACATACTCGTCCTCCTATAAATTTATTAAATTATAGATTTTAAAAATCTAATTTATCATTTTTAGCATCCCCATTGATTTCAATAAAAATCTCGGTATCCGGTTCGGCATCTACCGAAACTATTACATAAGGGCGGGTAAAAGCCTGCGTAACCATATCCTTAGGCCCGGGACTTTTTACCTCAAAAACCAAATTGATGATCTTCCCTGTCTTTATTGCAGAAACAGGCACAATGGAATATCCGCCCGTATTAAAAGGTCCTGCGGCAGCAATAACAACCGCTTTTTTTGAAAAATCTATCAACGGGGCTTTTAAAGAATTTCCATACAAAACGGAATAAAGGGTCTGCAAATCTTCTTGGCTTTTGACAATAGATGGTAAACCGGTTTTTAAATTATTCCCTTGAATCAAAATTTCATAAACGGCCTGCATAGATTCTGACGGCTGACTACTCAAAATTTCAGGATTTTTAAAAGAAGAACCTGGACTTCCGTCCGCCCCTTTATCAGGCACAGTAGGAACTTTGTCATCAGGCACGGAATGGAATTCCCCGGCGGGTTGTTTAGGAAGCGTTTTACAACCTAAAAAAGTTACACAACAGATAAATAATAAAATTACACAAAATCTCATAGTACTTAAGTATATCATATTAATTGGATTTAGCAAGACTTATTTTTATAAATTTTGTAAATTTTCGAAAAAAAACAAAAAAAATGCCGGCTTGACATTAATTTACAAAAGTTTTAGAATTACTTCACAATTTTCAAACCATACAGGTGCCGAGATTCGGTTAAAAGGGAAGCACGGTGTAATTCCGTCACGGTCCCGCCGCTGTAAGAGAATAGTCTTTTTAAAATATGTCACTCGGGAAATCGGGGAAGGCTTAAAAAGATGATGAAGCTCGAAGTCAGAATACCTGCCTGTAAAGGACTAAGCCTTGTGCTTTACGAGCGATAAAGTACGGGACACTTAAGGAACTTATAACATCTTTGTTTTCTCTATAACTTAATAAGATCCCAAAAGTATCTTTGTACCCGCTGCATAAACTTATACCTTTTAGTTTGAAGGCGTAAAATAAACACACTATTTTGGGGGAAGTATGAAAAAGATTTTTTTTCGCTCAATGCTGCTATTATTGGCAGTTTCTGTTTTTTTAGGATGCAGTCCTAAGGAAGATCAATCACAAAATTCGGGCAAAGCAATGTCCAAAATGGAAGGAGCCCATTATCCTGTAACAATTACTACATATAATTATGCGGGGGAACCTGTAGACCTTACATTTGAAAAAGCCCCGGAAAAGGTTGCAGCCTTTTACCAAAGCCCTATCGAAACAATGCTCGCTCTCGGTCTTTCCGATAAGCTTATTCTTGCAGTCGGACTTGATGATCCGGTTAAAGACGAGTTTAAAGAAGCTTTCAGCAAAGTAAATTACCGCGATAAGCGTCCTGAGAAAGAAGAAATTATCGACATGGAACCGGATTTTATTTTTGCATGGTCATCATTATTCGGTGAAAAGCGTTATGGAGATGTAAAATTCTGGCATGACAGAGGTACAAAAACCTACATTTGGCAAAACTCAGGCTTAAAAAAAGAAGATGCTCTCGAAAACGAATATCAGGACATTCTAAATATAGGTAAAATTTTCAATGTAGAAGACAAAGCTCAAGAAATTGTCGATAAGATGAAAACTGAAATTGCCGCAGCAAAAAAACACGTCGAAGGCAAAACAAAGGTAAAGGCCATAATAATTGAAGTAGAAAAAGAAGGCCAGTACCGTGTTTATGGGGAAAGAACTATCGGCGGGCAAATTGCAATGCAGGTCGGTGCCGATCTTGTAGGTAAGGATAAAAAAGGAATAGGCAAGGAAGAATTAATCGAGCTTAATCCCGATGTTATCTTTACGGTTTACTTCGGCGACTATATTGAAAAAGACCAATCTATAGAAATGCTCACAAAAGATAATGCTTTACAAAGCATAGCAGCTCTTCAAAACAAAAAAGTTTTTCCGATTAATTTAAGCGAAGTTTATGCCAGCGGCATAAGAACCTATGACGGAATAAAGACAATTATCTCAGGTTTATATCCTGACCTATAATATGCAAAACAATAAAAACAAAGTGCTGAAAATAGTTTTTCTATCTTCAGCACTTCTTTTTCTTTTGGCGGGACTTTTAATTTCCATAGTTTTATCGGTAGGATTCGGAGCCGTACGCATAGCTCCCGCCGAAATCTTAAAAATCGCTCAATTTAAAATCTTAGGTGCCGGAAGCCTTGAAGGAATTAAAAAGTCGGCTATCGACATAGTTTGGATTGTCCGTATGCCTAGGATACTTTTAGCCTGTCTTACTGGAATGGGCTTAGCCGTAACCGGAGTTGTCATGCAGGCAATAGTACAAAACTCATTGGCAGACCCTTATATATTGGGCATTTCGTCGGGAGCTTCTCTCGGGGCAACCCTTGCAATCGCTTTGGGCGTGGGTGCGAAACTGGGGCCTAATTATGTGGGCCTGTGCGCCTGCTTTTCAGCCTTTGGAACAGCCTTAATCGTAATAAATGCTGCCAACATAAAGGGCAGAGCAAATTCCGCAAAATTACTTATGGCAGGTATTGCCATAAGCACGATTTTTTCAGCCTTTTCTTCGTTTATAGTCTTTACTACAAAAAACAGAGAAGCTATAAGAAGCATTACCTTTTGGCTTATGGGAGGCTTCGGCGGAGCAAAGTGGGAAAACCTAGGACTCCTTGCAGGAGTGATATTTTTAGGAATCTTCTTTTTTATGACGCAATACCGTACCCTTAACCTGATGCTCCTCGGCGATAGCGTATCAATTACATTAGGAAAGGACTTGCATATTTACCGCCAAGTCTATCTTTTGATATGTTCCGCCATTGTAGGTTTTTTAGTATACAACGCAGGCATAATCGGCTTTATAGGCTTAATAATCCCGCACATTTCAAGGATATTTTGGGGAACAAATCATAAAAATATAATTCCGTCATCCGTACTGATAGGAGCCATAATTCTTATATGGGCAGACGTACTTGCACGCTCCGTTTCCAGCCTAGGTGAAATACCCGTAGGGGTTGTAATCTCGCTTATAGGTTCTCCGGTATTTTTATATTTATTGATAAATAAAGAATACGGGTTTGGAGGTAAAGCATAATGGTTCTCGACATCAGCTCTCTTTCATTTAACTTCGGAAGCAAAAATATTTTAGCCGATATTGACCTTTCA
This sequence comes from Treponema denticola ATCC 35405, assembly GCF_000008185.1. NCBI lineage: Bacteria > Pseudomonadati > Spirochaetota > Spirochaetia > Treponematales > Treponemataceae > Treponema > Treponema denticola. Next base: position 796,877 of record NC_002967.9, on the reverse strand, counting down.
ATTAAAGATAACGGAATTGTAGGCATAATCGGTCCCAACGGTTCGGGAAAAAGCACCCTGCTCAAATGTATATACCGAGTTCTTAAACCCAAAACCGGAACCATATTTATCGACGGTAAGAACATAAATGACTATCAGTTTAAAGAAACAGCAAAAAAGATGGCTGTAGTTGCCCAGCATAATGACACCCATTTTGACTTTAATGTGCTTGAGATGGTTTTAATCGGCCGCTCGCCCCATAAAAAATTTATGGAGAGGGATTCAGCCGAGGATATCGAACTGGCCTACAAAGCTCTTGAACAAGTGAATATGAAAGATTTTGCCGACCGCAATTTTTCAAGCCTGTCGGGTGGAGAAAAGCAAAGAATTATTTTAGCCCGTGCCTTAGTGCAAAACACGGATTGTTTAATCCTCGACGAGCCTACAAACCATCTGGATATAAAACATCAACTGCACTTTATGAGCCTTGCAAAAGATTTAAAAATAACCGTTATATCGGCAATCCATGATTTAAATATAGCTGCAATGTATTGCGATAAAATATACGCTTTAAAAGAAGGGCAAATTATCGCCGCAGGCAGTGTAAATGAGGTTATCACAGAGGAAGTAATTAAGACCTTATATGATGTGGAGGCTAAAATCATTTATGATGAAGAAAAAAAGCCCCATGTAATATTTAAAAACATTTAACCGGCTTTTTTCTTTAATAACCAAACCTATACACTTTTTTTTACGAATATGATACACTGGCACCCTTATTTTACATAAAAGGAGACTTTATGCGCGCTTTTTTTAAGCTCTCTCCGGTCTTATTACTTGCAGGTTTGATGATGATTTCAAACATAGAATCTTTTTCAAATGCCTTGGGATTTAAGCTGGACATTTTAATCATAGCCCCTATAGCGGTAATCTATGCATCCATAGTCGCTATGATAACCGAAAAATTCAAATTCAACGATATTTTAAACTCCGCCGTAGACAATGTTAAGGAAATGCAGCTGGTATTTTTTATCCTTATGTTTGCCTATGCGATGGCCGATGCCTTTATGTCTACAGGAGTCGGAGCCTCGATTATAACTTTAAGCCTAAACATAGGCATTTCCGCCAGAACAGTAGCTCTTGTTGCCTTTTTGGTTTCCTCCGTATTGTCGGTTGCCACAGGAACCTCATGGGGAACCTTTGCGGCCTGTGCTCCTATCTTTTTGTGGATGACCCATATTTTAAACGGGAACTTGGTTTTAAGCATTGCAGCTATTGCAGGCGGTTCATGTTTCGGCGATAACCTAGGCCTTATCTCGGATACAACGGTCGTAAGCTCAGGCATTCACAGGGTTGAGGTTACTCACCGTATGAAAAATCAGGGGCTTTGGTCTCTGGTGTGCTTGATTATAGCCGGAGGCTTATTTTTAATTGCAGGCTTAAGCCTCCCGGGAGATGCCGTAAGTCCGCAAAAAGCCATCGAAGCCATTCCCCAAGAAGTTTGGACAAAATTAGCTGAAGAAAAGCCGGTCGCAGTTGACCTTCTCAATCAGGTACAGCACGGAGTCCCCGTTTACATGGTAATTCCGCTCATTCTGGTCATAGGAATTGCATTAAAGGGCTACTCTACCCTCCTTTGCCTTGGAGCAGGTATAGTTTCATGCTTTATCTTAGGCCGCTTTGCAGGAACGGTTTCAGGCCTTCTTGCCTTTTTTGACATAGTGTATAACGGCTTTGTAGGGGCCGGCTCGTGGGTTATCATAATGATGATGTGGGTCGCTGCCTTCGGCGGAATCATGTCGAAGATGGATGCCTTTAGACCCTTATCAAACCTTGCCGTAAAACTTTCCCGAAACGTAAGACAGCTGATGTTCTGGAACGGTATTATCTCTTTATTAGGAAACGCAGCCCTTGCCGATGAAATGGCTCAAATAGTTACCGTCGGCCCGATTATCCGAGACATCACGGAAGAAAACGTAGAAGGCGATGAAAAGGACCTTTATTCCTTAAAATTGAGAAACGCAACCTTCTCCTCAGCCCTCGGCATCTTCGGCTCCCAGCTGATTCCTTGGCATGTTTATTTAAGCTTTTTTATCGGTATTGCAGGCACGGTATATCCGCTTTACCAATTCAGTCAGACCCAGATAATAAAGTATAACTTTATGGCACATATCTCGGTCATAACCATTCTATTATTTACCCTGTTCGGTATCGACAGAATCTTCCCCAAATTCGGCATCGCAAGCGAACCGAAAGTAAGGTTAAAGAAAAAATAAGAGCAAAAAAAGCTGCACTGAGGGTAAAACACAGTGCAGCTTTTTTAATTAAAAATTATTTTTTATCAATAGAGGTCATGGCAGCTCGAACGAGTTCCGCATTTTCACCGTACCGTTTTTTTATTATGGGTACTACTACATCATAGTTATCATGTTTTTTTACATCAACAATTTCATACTCCATACCGCCCTTCCTCTTGTACTCCAAGTGCCCCAAATAATAATACTTAAAATCAGGCTGTACTTTTATTTTTACAGCAAAAGGTAAAAAGAACCTAAAAGCAGTTCCCTTAAAAAAGTTATATGTGCAAAAATTTAAAACTATCTCACTGGACCTGGGAACGGGAACTTTTATTGAAATAATTTCCTCAACATCCGATACAGCAGTAGGTTTATCAAGCTTATCGTCTCCTTCACAATATAAGGATATTGAATCACCGGGATCATTGCTGACAGGTCTGCCGGTCTCATTGATTATTAAATCAGACATGGGCATTGAGGGAATACTCAGATACTCCTTAAAAAACTCTCTGTTAACCGAAGGTCTAATCTCCACCGAAAAAACCAAAACGACCTCATTTCTTCCTGGTTTGGAATAATTTTGTGCAAAAGCAGCACAACTCAACAAAAAAATAAATATTATACTAATTGCTTTTTTCATTTTGAAGCTCCTCAATTCTTTTCTCTATAACGGTTTCCCAAGAAGTACCTTTGTAATATGCTTTAATACCCTCTAAAGCAGAAAGTTCATTTTTAGCAGAATCCTTTTCCATATCTTTTTTATATCCCGATTTTGTGCGAATATAAGAACCTATGTATTGCAGTCCCGGCTTTTTACATGAAAACCACAGAGTACTTGATTCGGGCCAGCCTAAAAACGGCCAAAACTGATAGACTGTTGTGTGGGTATAATTTCCATAAAACCTCATTATAGAATATCTTGAAAACATAAGTCTCAAATTTACTCCGGGCTCCATCGGATAAAAGGACATAACCGAACCTTGAAAATAAATAGGTAAAAAGATTAACGGCTCTTTTTCAGGATTCATCTGAATGTACTCCTGATAATCTTTAGCGGTATTATTAACCGGTAAATGCAATGGAGCATCTTCAACATCCATATGACCGAACATCAATGTATGAGTTTCAGGCGGTCCGAATTCTTTTTTGTTCAACGTCTTTCCATTAACATAGCCGCCGATACTGGAGCATGAAGAAAAGAGAACCAAGGATAAAGATAACAACAAAAAAATATATTTTTTGTTTAGTTTAAATTTTATCATAAATACCTCCGTAAAATTTAAAATGAATATCCAATACTTACACCAAATCCGTGTAAAAACATTCTATCTTTGTTAAATTTTGCATATCTTCCGGCATAAGCAGCCCCAATCATAAGTTTTTTACCATTAATATCAAAAACAAATCTTATACCCGGAGAGATTTTTACATGAAGACCAATAAAATCAGAGCTAAACATCGGAGTTCCCAATCCAACTCCTGTTTGTAAATAAGGCATTATAGTAACCTTATTATTTACAGAGATAGGAAGATTCGGTTCAATAAACGCTAAAACTGAACCTGCAATCGAATCAAAGAAACTAAAAAATCCGGAATCTTTAAATTCAGACTCTTTAAATTTTGACCGCTTATTAGGAAATTTATGGCGTTGATTTATATTTAGCATAACGCCAAAACCAAAAAACCTATAATTCCAAATTGACCCAATCGAGCCTCCGGAATATAAACCATAAGGAGAGAAAATACCATTATATTCAATAAAGGGCATACTATTATAAGGCGATGCAAAAAGGATTGCTGAAGAGTTTCCAGATTTTTTTTCTCTATCTTTCTTCTTTTCTTGTTTATTTTTGGAAGCTTCACCAACTTTTTCATCGGTAAGTTCATTATTTAGTGAAAAATCGGATATCCTCCAGTTTTTATTTTCAACTATCCAAAGTGAATATAATTTATCTTCGTTATTATTTTTAAATACTATGTATTTTCCTCCGGCATTTTTTGAATCAGACATGTTTTCTACCGAAGAGAATGTTTTATAATCATTTATATCTTTTTCAAGATTATATGCAACCGCAAATTTTAACGAATCGATAGGAAAAGAAAATATTATTCTTTCTATAAGAGCATCCCGTACATAGGAAGGTCCCCTGAGAAGAGCATCCTTTAGTTTATCCAGTCCATTTTTTTTGGCATAGTCAGTACTTATAAAAGAAGCAAGCGTATAGATGCGCCTTAGTCTATCTTCAACTTCTTTTTCATCGGAAAGTGTTTCTTTGGGATACGAAGCCTGCTCCAAAAAGACGGCTTCAGCTTTTTTTAACATTTTCTCGGTTTCAGCAGCATTTAAATTAGAAAAACCCAATTTAAAAAAAGAATTTACCGTAGAAAAAGGTATTGCAAAGTTTGTAGTTTCCCGTTTGCGGGCTTTTGCTTTATTCACGCCGATTACTTCATATCCTTCTACGGCATTTTTGGATGTTACCAAAAGGGGCCCGCCTGAATTTCCTGCATCTATCGGAGCCGAATGCTGTAAAAAAAAGCTGTCTTTCGGATAGAAAGGATCATCAAATTTGATTTTTTTATTGGTTAATGTTCCTTTCCCCAATTGCCATGAGGGCTTACCGCCTAATCCGGGATAGCCTGCAGACCATACATCTATACCTTCACGCAAATTACCTTGATAAAGACCTAAGCCTTTTTTTATATCTGCATCTGCAGGAATTTCGGCAATAGCAAGGTCATCTTCAGCACTGTTTGCAATAATCTTGCAGTTTTCAACTTTTTTTATGGTTTTACCATCCGCATCCATCATTTCTATAGAAACAGAATCGGCATATGCACAAACATGATTATTTGTAACAACATAACTTTTTCCATTAAAGATATAAATAAAACCGGATCCGAATGAGTTATCTTTTTCAACTCTTAGCTTAAATATTTCTGCGAAATCTGCATAGCCCATATCTTCTAAAATATTTGCAGCTTCGTTTACACAATCAACAACATCTTCTTTGTAGTTAGGCCTTACAATACAAACATAGTCTCGCAAGTCAGCAAAACACAAAAAATTCAAAACAGAAAAACAAAGAAATATAAATATCTTTTTCACACTTAACCTCCTATTTGAACAAAAAAAGCGGTGCAGCGGCAAAAATGCTCCATTTTAAAGAATGGGGTACCATATCGGCCTCTACATGCTTTTTCTGCCTACTATAGTTTTTTTAAGGTTCATAAACATAATTTGTTCTGTATATAAAACCTTAGAGATTTAAGATTATAACCTTTTATCGATAAATTGCCAAGTCAGATGAAGCCGTATTTAAGATAAATTATTTTCCATATCCTATTAACCACCTCCATTTCAAAGAAGAAATTTCCCCTCTCCTTGACTTTCACCTATCGTAATGTTAGTATTCCCTCATATTTTATTTACATACCAGAGTAACATCACGGAGATTCTATGACTGAAAAACAGATTTTTCCATTTGTACAAATTGAAGGACAGGAAGATATAAAGCTTGCAATAATTTTAAATTTAATATGTCCTGCAATTTCGGGTGTTCTAATCCGTGGAGAAAAAGGAACAGGAAAGTCTACAATTGTGAGAGGAATAGGGGAGCTGATGCAAAGACAGGGAGAAAACCTTAAAGTTATAGAGCTTCCTATAAATGCTACTGAAGACAGAGTCGCCGGCTCAATCGATATTGAAAGAGTTTTAAAAACAGGCGAAAAAGTTCTTCAAAAAGGAATCTTAGCAGAAGCTGACGGTAATATTTTGTATGCGGATGAGATAAATCTCTTGGAAGATTATATAGTCGACCTCTTATTGGATGCGGCCGCCATGGGAGTAAACACAATAGAAAGAGACGGAATATCATACAGCCACTCATCCAAATTTATCCTGATAGGAACAATGAATCCTGAAGAAGGGGAACTAAGGCCTCAGCTTTTAGATCGATTCGGTTTATTGGTCGATGTAAAAAGTGAAAAGGATGGACACTTAAGGAAAGAAATTATAAAAAAAAGACTTGCTTTTGAAAATGATCCTGTGGAATTTATAAACGCCTCTCATAAAGAAGAAAAAAAATTAATATCAAAAATAAAAAAAGCTCAAAAACGCCTTCCTCTTATTAAGACAACGGATGAGATTTTAGATTTAGTTGTAAGCCTTTCTATAGGCTTAAATGTGGACGGCCACAGGGGAGACCTAACCTTAGTTAGAGCCGCCAAGGCCTATGCAGCCTTTCAAGAAAGAGATGAGGTTACAAAAGACGATATTATCCGTTTAGCACAAATGGTATATTCTCATAGGCTTAGGAAAAAGCCCTTTGAAGAAATAAATCCATTAAACCAAGCAGATATTGAGAACATCTTAAATGAAAGGCTTTGATTATCCTTTTAGTCTCCTCGTAGGTCAAAAAAAATTAGTAAGGGCTCTCCTTGTTCTTGCCGTCAGCGATAAAATAAACAGCCTGCTTATAGCCGGATGGAAGGGAACAGGAAAGACCATTGCAGCACGGAGCTTAAAAAATATTTCCGATATGTCCATAGTCAATATCCCGCTCAATATTACGGAAGATAATTTATTTGGCGGACTGGATATTAAAGCAAGCCTTGAATCAGGTAAAATCAAATTTCAGCATGGCATCTTAGATGGAGCCGAAAATAAAATTTTATATATTGATGAGATCAACCTCTTTCCTAACGAATATATCAACACAATATTAAATGTAATAGAAACAGGTTTTCTCCAGACAGAGCGTGATGGACATTCCAATAAAAAAATAATAGAGTCTAAGCTCATAGGCACAATGAATCCTGAAGAAGGATTTTTAAATAACTCGATTACCGACAAATTTTCAATCTATGTAGAAACGGATTCAAATCTAAATAAAGAAGAAAGACTAAAAATATTAAAAAGGAATTTAAGCCTTGATAAAGAAGACAAAATTACAATTGAAGCTCTAAAAAAAGAAGATAAAATTTTATCGAATAAAATTCATGATGCAAAAAAAAGAGTGAACGGAATAAAAATATCGGACTCGATAATTACAAAGGCTGAAGCCCTTAGTAAAGAAGCAAACTGTTTAGGCTACAGGGCAAGCACCTATCTTATACACACGGCAAGAGCTCTGGCAGCCATAGACAATCATCAATATATCACAGACGAAAACTTTCAAGAAGCTGCAGAACTTGTTCTTAAACATAGAAAAAACATCTTATCCGAAACCCAAAATAAAAATCAAATAAAATCGGACAAAGATAACAATGATAAAACAAAATCAGATAAAAATAAAACGGCAGAAAAACCTAATGAAAAAGACAATCAAAAAATAGAATCAAAATCCCGAATTTCGAATAATGAAAACGACGCTACGGAACATAACGGCAATAATACCAATAATCAAAATGGAATAAGCTATAAGAATTCGGATACGGAGCTTGCAGATAAAATTTTTAAGATAAAAAATCTTTTAAGCATTAATGAAGATAATTCTTTTAGAAAGGGTATGGGGAAACGAAATAAAACACGCACCAACGAATTAAAGGGAAAATCCTTCGGCTATACAAGGTCAAGTCAAAATCTTCATAACCTTGCTATTATACCCACAATAAAATCGGCAGCCTTACATCAAATAAAACCGAAAAAAGGCATTATTAAAATAAACAAGGATGATTATAAATTCAAAAGAAGAAAAACCCGTATAGGTGCCTCTATTATTTTTTTGGTAGATGCAAGCGGTTCTATGGGTGCTATGAAGAGGATGAAAGAAACAAAAAACACCATTCTATCTTTATTGATGGATTCTTACCAAAAGCATGATGAGGTTTCTATGATCACTTTTGCAGGAACAAGGGTTGAAATAATACTACCCTTTACAAGAAGCGTTTTACTTGCAAAAAGAGAGTTGCAGCTTATCCCTACAATAGGGAAAACGCCTCTAGCTCTAGGCTTAAACAAGGCTTTGGAATATTTTAAAATACATAGACTAAAAAATAAGGATATGATTCCCCTGCTCTTTTTAATTACGGACGGAAGGACTAATCACGGTTCCGTTTTTTTTGATGAACCTATTAAGGATGCTCTTTTTATTTCAAAAAAAATAAAAAATGCAAATATTTACTCTGTTGTTATAGATACCGAATCAGGTTTTGTAAAACTAGCTCTTGCCGAAGAGGTTGCAAAAAACTTAAATGCAAGATATTACCAAATAGAAGATCTAAAACCGGAACTCTTAACCGAGATTGTGCATCAAAACACAGAATACTCTCTATCTCGGATTGATGTTATGGAGGACAAGCGATGAATTTAACAGGAATATTTTACGGAGACTCCAGAATATTTGAATTTAAATCAGCCATAAAAGAGCTGAAAGACTCTGAGAAAATAAATTTAAATATTTTTTGCTTTGATGTCATAAAAGTAAACTCCGATAAAAACATCTTTCAAGAAATGTGCAGCAGGTTAAAAGATTCAGATGCGGTAATTATGCATTTTCACGGTTCATCCGCTCATTTACAAAACCTCGAAACGGTAATCCGAATTATAAAAGGTAAAAAGATTTTCTTTGATTGTTCAATCCCTGAAGAAATCAGATCAATTATGTCTTACAGTTCTATTAAACCGGAAGAATATATAAGACTGCTCACTTATTTTAAGGCAGGCGGAACGGATCAAATTACAGAGTTTATAAAGTTATTTTCAAACATTACAATAGGAACAAATTATATCTTAGCTCCTCCAAAAGAAAGAAAGGCTATAGGAATATATAAGGACGGACATTTACTTAATGTAGATGAAGAACAAAAAGTATTATCCGATATTGCCAATTCAAACAGAAATATCATAGGCCTTGTTGCACACTATCCTTTTTTGCTCAATCAAAACATGAGACATGTTGATGCTATTATTAAAGAATTAGAAAATCAAGGCGCAGACTGCCTTTGTATTATCGGAAGACTAGGCCCTCAAGATAATGATGGTGTGCTGCAAGCAATGGAAAAATATTTTTATTTTAACGGAAAATTAATTATAGACGCAATAATTTTAACAACGGGATATACCATATCTTCATACTATCAAAATGAATTTAAAAATTTTATTCATTCTTGTTTTGAAAATTTTAATCTTTCGGTATTTCAAGCTATTACAAGCTACCTTTCAAAGGAAGAATTTGAAAACTCACCTTCGGGTTTGGATATAGCCTCTGTATCATTAAACATATATCAACCTGAAATTGACGGACAAATTATTACTATTCCGATAGCTGCTTCCGAAGAAATAGAAAAAGATGGGATTGTAGGGAGAGTCTTCGTACCAATAACAGAACGGGTCAAGGTCCTATGTGAACTTGTAAACAGGTTTGCACAACTAAAAAATAAAAAACCTCAAGAAAGAAGAGTCGCCATTATTTTACACAACTATCCTCCAAGAAACGACCTAATAGGTTCGGCCCATGGATTGGATACGCCGAACTCTTTATGGAATATACTTCAATTTTTAAAAGAAGAAAACTATAACTTAGATTTTAACTTTTTAAACGGGCAGGAAATTATAGATGAATTAATACACAGGGGAACAAATGAATGGAAATGGACATCACCTGAAACAATTTGGAAATTTAAAGCCGATAAAGTGAGTTCTAAAACATATGAGGGCTGGTATAAAAACCTGCCGGAATTCAACCGCAGCGACTTAAAACAAAAATGGGGTAATCCTCCCGGCCTCTCAATGCTCATGAACGAGCATATCGTAATTCCGGGAATTATAAACGGAAATATTTATATCGGGCTTCAACCGGCACGAAGCCCCGAAGATGCAGTTGTAGAAACCTATCACGACACTCACAATCCGCCGCCTCATTCATACTTAGCCTTTTACAAATGGATTGACAAAATTTTTAAGGCAGATGCCGTTATCCATGTGGGAACACACGGCACCTTAGAATGGCTTCCAGGAAAGGAGATAGCCTTATCAAAAGAAAGCTATCCGGACATAAATATTTACTCTATCCCGCATCTTTATATTTATAATTTAGGTATCTTGGGAGAAGGAATGCAGGCAAGAAGACGCTCCCACGCTGCAATTTTAAGTCATTTGATTCCAAGCTTTACCGATTCGGATACCTATGACTACCTCCATGAAATGGAAGAGGACTTAGAAAAATATGAGCATGCCAAACAGTCTGCCCCCTCGCAACAAGATACTATAATACAAGATATTTTCAAACTTGCAGATGAACATTCTATTTTAAAGGATCTAAAAATAGAATATGAGGATGCAATTAAAAATCCGGAGCAAAATCTTATTTTGATTCATAATTGGATTCACAAAATAAAAAACTCCGTAGTAAGAGATGGACTTCACATATATGGAAAAGTGCCTGAAAAAAAGCGTCTCTTGCAATTAGTAAGAGGGTTATCCGTAATCGGACAAGAAGATACGGAGGGCTTAGAAGATTCAATTATAATTTCTTTGGGACATAATCCTAAGGATATCAGAAAAAATTTAAGCGATACCGAAAAAAATAATTTTAATGAATATAAAATTTTAGAAGAAGCAAATAGGATTGCAGAACAATTAATCAATGAAATAAACGAAATAGAATTTAATGAATCATTTATTGATAGGCTGCCTTTTTTTCAAAACAATAAATCTAATAATTCAGAATTAAAGAAAACCCTTAAATTTATTTGCAGGGAAGTATATCCTCGTCTTATACAAACTGATGATGAAAAGCGCTTCCTTATCAAAGGTTTAAACGGAGAATTTATTTTGCCCGGCCTTGGTGGAAATCCAAGCCGAGGTAATATCAAACTTCTTCCCACAGGAAGAAATTTTTATTCGATTAATCCTGAAGAAATTCCAAGCAAGGCTGCATATGAAACAGGAAAAAAATTAGCAGAAATTCAATTAAAGGCATATTATAGAGAACATAAGGCTTACCCTAAAAATATAGCCATAATTGTATATTCCACAAATACAATGAAAACCTATGGGGAGGATATTGGAGAAATATTTTTTCTTATGGGAGTTCGTCCCCTATATATTAAAAACACACAAACCGTATGCGGAGTGGAGGTAATTTCTCTTGAAGAACTAGGACGACCACGAATTGATGTTACAATGCGCATTTCAGGTCTTTTTAGAGACTCCTTTCCTAATTTAATTTTTTTAATGGATGAGGCTGTTAATGCGGTAGCATTTCTTGATGAAGATGATGAGATGAATCCGATTAAAAAAAATATTCAGGAAACAATTAAAAAATTTGTAGATGAAGGGATACATCCGGACAAGGCAAGGGATAGGGCATCGGTAAGAGTTTTTAGTGCTCCTTCAGGAACTTATGGAGCAGGAGTTGCAAATTTAATTGAGTCAAAAAAATGGCAAAACTTTGAAGATCTTGCCGAAGCATATATAACATGGAGCAGCCACGCTTATTCCAAAAAATTTCACGGAGAGAAAGATACAAGAGCCTTTGAAAATCTTTTAAGCAAAACCGATATGACTATCAAAAACGAGGTAAGCCGCGAAATAGATCTTTTGGATTGTGATGATTTTTATAATTATCACGGAGGCCTTATAGCTGCCGTAACAGCAAAGTCTGGAAAAAAGCCCTATGTTTCGGTAGGAAACACTGCCGATATCAATATTCCTGAAACCATGACCTTAGATCAAGAAACCGCCCGTATTATGCGCTCCAGAATTCTTAATCCGAAATGGCTTGAAGGTTTAAAAGAGCACAGCTATAAAGGCGCTCAGGAAATATCCAAGGTTATGGACAACATCTTCGGTTGGGATGCTACAGCAGACAATGTAGAGAACTGGATGTATGAAGATTTTGCAAACACTTTTCTATTTGATGAAGACACATTAAATTGGATAAGATCCGTTAATAAAAATGCAGCCTATCAAATAAGCGAGCGTTTACTTGAAGCAAATCAGCGTAAGATGTGGGATGCCAAACCTGAAAGCCTTGAAAAGTTAAAAAGAATATTTCTTGACATGGAAGCAGACTTGGAATCTTACGGAGAATAAAAATTATAACCAAACTATATCTATAGACAAATTATTTGATTTTGAGTATCATAAAAAAAATCTTGACAAAAAACAGAGTCCATTTAATTTATTTCAATACAGATTGAAATACCTTATTCAGCCGCAAAGCGTAGTGCTCCGACGCTTAAAACGGAGTAAAATAAAATTTCATAAGGAGATTATGATGAAAAAGCGAATTATTGTTTGGTTTGCCGCAATACTGATGCTGTCTTTTACATCGGCATGGGCAAAGGGAAGTCAAGAAGCAACAGGTAAAATGGGCCTTAAGAAAATAGGTCAACTGGAATTAAAGTATGCTAAATCTTTTTCTGTAGACTATTATGAACAGGGAATAAAAAAGTATAAGGATGTCGAAGGCCGTGAAGTTTGGTTCGTTCCAAGAGGTAAAACAATAGAGGGAGGAGAAAACCTGAATGTCATTGAAACACCTGTCAAGTCTTTAGTTATCTTATCGACAGTACATGCAACCCTTCTTCGTCCTATCGGAGAGTTGGATAAAGTTACAGGAACATCCGTACAATCCGATACATGGAAAATTCCTGAAATAAAAAAAGGAATGGATGACGGTAAAATAAAATTTGTCGGTAGTAAAAATGCTTTAGACTATGAAATGCTTCATGCATTAAATGCAGACGCCATTTTATTGACTTATGAAAATATGGCAAGAACGCCCGGTATAATTTCCAAGTTTAATGAACTGGGACTTAAATGGATAGGAGTTTCAAATCATCAAGAAGCCGACCCCCGAGCCCGTCTTGAATGGATAAAATTTGCCGGAGAAATAACCGGAAAAGAGAAAGAAGCAAATAAGTATTATGAAAGAGAATTGGCAAAAATAAATGCGGTAGAAGAAATGAACAAAAAATCTGCAAATAAGACTACCTTTGCTTCGGCTTTTATGTCTAAGGATATCTTTTATGTTCGAAATGCAGGAGATTACAATGTAAAAATGTTTGAGATACTTGGAATCAAATATATTTTCAAAGACTTAAATCCCGATAAAAACGGAAACACAAAAATGAATGCTGAAGAATTTTATAAAGTAGCTGAGAAAGCAGACTTCTTCTTTTACGACAGCGTAAACGGAAGTGCTATTAAAAGCACCTCAGATTTAATTGCTTTTGCCGAATATTTAAAAGACCTAAAAGCAGTAAAAGAAAATATGGTTTGGGGAGTTAAGCCTAATTACTATCAAAGTGCAGATCATGTTGCAGATATGATTGAAGAATTAAATAAGATAATTCATTCAAAACCGGGCGAGTTAACCGAAACAGAATATTTCTACTTATTCAGTAAACCGCTTTCTGCAGAAAAAAAATAACACATGAATACCGAAAAGAAAAAGCGGATTATTATAGTTTTTATATTCCTATCAATTTTATTTATATTTGCGGTATTAATAAATATTGTTTCAGGTTCCGTATCTTTTAGTTTAAAAGATATTTTGGATATCTGTATAGGAGAAAGAACTCCAAGCACCTTAGAATATAATGTTTTATTTAAAATACGTTTTCCGAGGATTCTTGCTGCTATTCTTTTCGGTATTGCCTTATCAATATCGGGATTTTTATTACAAACTTTTTTTAGGAACCCTATAGCAGGGCCTTATGTATTAGGGATTTCCTCAGGTGCACGCCTTTTTGTAGGATTTATAATTTTAACTAATTTTACATTTAACATTGCCCTTAATTCCCTCTTCTTAGTATTTTTAGCCTCTGCCATAGGAAGTCTTTTATCAATGCTTTTGGTATTAGTCTTTGCAAAACGGGTAAGAGATATTTCAATATTAATTGTTGTAGGTATTATGATAGGTTACATAGCCTCTGCAGGAACTAATTTTATGATAGCTTTTGCTTCCGATTATAAAATTGCGGGCCTTACTATGTGGTCGATGGGCAGTTTTTCAGGTATCACATGGAAGATGATTCGGATTTCAAGTATAATTATTATTCCTTCCGTAATCGGAGTATTCTGTTTGTCAAAGCCATTACAAGCTTACCTCCTCGGAGAAAACTATGCAAAAAGCATGGGAGTTAATATTAAAAATTTCAGACTGGTCCTTATTTTTCTATCGAGCATTCTTTCTGCCTGCGTTACAGGCTTTGCAGGGCCAATATCCTTTGTAGGTATAGCAGTCCCGCATTTAACCCGCCTTACAGTTTCAACCTCACAGCCTAAAATACTGATACCGGCAGTTACATTGATGGGCGCCAGTTTTTGTCTTTTAAGTGATTATTTTGCCAGAACCTTATTTGCACCAACAGAGCTGAGTCTCAGTACAATTACATCCATGATAGGAGCTCCCATTGTAATTTGGCTAATGGTAGGAAAAAATAAAAAATATGGATCTATTTAAATTAAAACAGCTTGATGTCGGATACGGTAATTCCGTTATCGTCGGGAATGTTGAGATAGAATTACAGCACGGACAAATACTTTGCCTTATGGGGCCTAACGGCTCAGGTAAGTCAACAATAATCAAAACAATTACACAACATATAAAAAAATTGGGCGGAAAAGTTTTTATAGGTGAAGAAGATATTGAAAAACTCAGTAATATAGAACAAGCAAAAAAAATGAGTGTAGTCTTGACCGACAGGATAAATCCTCATCTTATGACTGCCGAAGAAATCGTTGCAACAGGTAGATACCCTCACACAAATAAATTCGGAAAAATGACGGAAGCAGATTACATAGCTGTTGATGATGCAATAAAAATCGTAGACGGAGAGGTATTAAAACACAAAGAATTTCTTTCGTTAAGCGATGGTGAAAAACAGCGAATAATGATTGCACGAGCGATTTGTCAAGAAGCTGACTTAATAATTCTTGACGAACCGACTTCTTTTTTGGATATCAGATATAAAATTGACCTTTTGGGAATCTTACGAACCTTGGCCCGTAAAAAAAACAAGATTATCATTCTTTCCTTACACGAACTTGATTTGATACCTAAGATTGCAGATAAAATCATTTTAATTTTGGACAAGGATAATTACCTATACGGCACACCGGAAGAAATTATAAGCGATACATCAATTCGTAAGGCCTTTGATATCAAAAACGGTTCATATAATACCCTCTTAGGAAATATAGAACTGGCACGCCGAGATACCTCCTCTAAAATTTTTGTTGTCGGAGGTGAAGGCAAAGGAATTCCTGTATATCGGCTGCTCAATAAGTATGAAATCAATTTTAACTCAGGTATACTCTTTGAAAATGATTTGGATACGCCAATAGCAAAAGCACTAAGTACAAACCATCTGACTCAAAATTCTTTTGAAACTATAAACGATAAAATATTTGATGAAGCAAAACTCGTGATCGAAAAATCAGAAATTATTATAGATTGCGGTGCATCTTTTAACGGTATAAATAGTAGAAATTTAGATTTAATAAAATATGCAGAAGAATTAAACAAAAAAATTCTCTCCTTAAAAGAAAGACAAGAGTATGCTGATTATACTTATTGTAATACCTTTTCACAATTATTAAAGACCATTAAATGTTTAAGCAAATAAAAAAAGCGGTACAGCGGCAAAAATGCTCCATTTTAAAGAATGGGGTCATTCTTGTACTACTGCACCGCCGACTAACACGAAAGAAGCCTACGGTATAAAACGCATAAGCTCCGAAAGGCATTACAGGAATTTGCAGCCTTTATTTCGGTATTCCGAAATTTCCGCGATAATAGCATTGACGTCCATAACCATTTCCATCATGCTTACCTGCTCTTCATAGACCGCAGGGTCTATTTGGCTCTTAATTTCCGGTTCTGCCACGTGATAGCACAAGAGTCCCAACGAGACTCCAGCCAATGGACCTGCAAAAGTCGGGTCGCCTACTGTAACAGTTTCGCAGGCTAAACCTGAAGATTCGGCTTCTGCACCGCCCAAAAGAACGATTACGTTCTCAGGACCGTATTTTTCAGCTAAATCCTTGACTCGCTTTTGGTTTTCCAAGTCCATTGCTCCTGCGCTTGTTCAGACAAAGCATTCGGTTGCAGCATATACAACCTCAGCACCTGCCGATTCTGCACAGAGCTTAATAGCCTCCCCGGGAACGCCGTCTCGGTCACCAATGATGATGACTTTTTTGGTTTTCAAATCAACCATAGCATCCTCCTAGGATAAATTTTTTAAGGCAGGATAACCTGCCCCACGGTCTATTAAACCGTATCTTTAAAAAGCCGTTAAAAAACTTATCGTCTTTTTCCGGCTTAAAAGATTAAAACTTAAGATTAGATGTATTTTTTTACCATCTCTTCGATTTGATTAATGGTCAAATCGCTTCCGGTAACGCTGTCTTTTCTCTCACCGTCAATATAGATGAGCATTGTGGGAAGACCTAAAACCTGCTCTTTCATAGCAACGCGTCTTGCACCGTCAATATTGAATGAGCAAAACTTTGCCTTTCCGGCATGGCGTTCTGCCATTGCGTGAACATCCGGCATTAATTGTTTACAGGGAACGCATCCGTCCGACCAAAAATCTACAAAGGTTACACCCTTTGACTGATGAACTTCTTGTTCAAAATTTTCTTTTGTCAATTCAATCATTTTTTTTCTCCTATAAAGACTTTTTGCAGGAAACCTCAGTTTCCGAAAAAAGTTTTTTCAAGCGGTTTGTTTACAAACCGCATATAATAATGCGATGTTTTGTACCTTTGGTACAAAACTCGATAGATAAACAGTGAGGCTGAATTCCTGCCGAACCGTTTATCGTATCTCCTTATTTTTTCATAGCCATTTTGGCTTTGATATCGTCGATATAGTGGCCTGCCCAAATACCGGCAAGCGCACCGTCGGCAGCTGCTGTAACAACCTGCCGTGATTCTTTTTGAATAACATCGCCTACGCCGTAAATACCGGGTACGTTTGTTTCCATTTTTCCGTTTGTGAGGATGTAGCCGTTTTCATCAAGGTCTACCAAGCCCTGAATAAAGGCGGTTTGAGGATTGTGTCCGATAAATACGAATACGCCTTCTGTATCGAATTTGGAGGTTTCGCCTGTTTTTGTATCCTTTAAGATAACGCTGTCTACAAGGCCTTCTCCGCAAACTTCTTCAACAACGGCATTCCACTTAAAGGCCATTTTGGGGTTGGCAAAAGCCTTTTCCTGAATGGATTTTGCAGCTCTAAGTTCATCCCTTCGGTGAATGATAGTTACCTTGTCGGCAAATTTTGTAAGATACATAGCTTCTTCAACAGCAGAGTCTCCGCCGCCGATAACTACGATTTCGCACTCTTCAAAGAAGGCACCGTCGCATGTTGCGCAGTATGAAACACCCTTGCCCCAGTGCTCTTTTTCGCCCTTACAGCCGAGCTCTCTGGCACTTGCACCTGTTGCAACAACAACAGCCAAGCATTCATACTTTACGCCGTCACTTCCGTGAACAATGCGCGTAGGTGAATTGGGAACAAGCTCGATTTTTTCGGCTCTTGCTCTTTTGAATTCAACACCGAATTTTTCGGCATGTTTTTTAAAGGCTTCGGTCAGAGCAGGACCTGAAGATTCAGGGAAACCGGGGTAGTTTTCGATTTCTTCAGTGATATAGCACTGTCCGCCTTGATTGGGCTTTTCTTCAAGAATAACCGTCTTTAATTTTGAACGGGCTGCATAAATTCCTGCGGCCATACCGCCGGGACCGCCTCCAATTATAACCAAATCATATTTTTCTGACATAAAGTCCTCCTAAATATCTCCTTAAATATATCAGTTTTTCGCATTTTAATCAAGATGTACATCTAAACCGAGATATTTTCTAAAAAAATCTTAAAAACCTTGAAATAGGTCTAGAAACGGTCTATACTGTATATGATGATAGAAAAATACGCCGAGTGCAGTTACAAAAGTTCTCAGCAAAAAAATGCAAAAAGTTGTGAAAACTACTTGACACAACTGTGTGTATCGGGCAAAATTCGCAGCCTCGCAGCCTCGCAGCCTCGCAGCCTCGCAGCCTCGCAGCCTCGCAGCCTCGCAGCCTCGCAGCCTCGCAGCTGAGGCCTTCCCATGCCTAAATAAGTTTACAATCAAACACAAACAAATTTACTCACATAAAAAACCGCAACGCCTGCCAAGCCTTGAGCTTCGCTCAACTTTGCAAAGGAATAATCGGAATGTTCTTATGGATTGGGACAATTCAATCCAAAACAAATTCCCCCGAAACCTTAAACCCGCGGGGTTTCCAAAGGGGTGTCCCCTTTGGCAGACGGAAAAGGAAGGAGGGGTTTGGGGAGGAAGGAAAACCTGTTCTGTCGGGGTGTCCTTCCTCCCCTAAACATGGAGGATTTTATGACAAAGTTTAGAACACACAACAAAAAGAAGGGAGCCGCGGCGCTCATCACAGCCGCAGTTTTAACGCTGGCACTGCTTTTTACCGCCTGCCCGAATAATGCGGGCGGGAGCAAGCCGGAGCCCACACCGCCGCCGGTAACAAAGTACAAGGTAGAGCTTGACCGCAATATATGCGGCAATGTAAGGGTAACGCCTGCACTGAGCGAAAACGGCATGGTAGCCGAAAACACCGTGCTCACTTTTACGGCAGAACCGCTTCAAGGCTATGATCTTGAAAAGTGGGAGCTTGACGGCACGGCGGTAAACGGCACAGCGCTTACCTACACGCTCAAAGTTACGGCAAACGCAAAGGTTTTTGTATTCTTTAAACGGAACGGCGGAACGCCTCCTGCCATGCACACGGTAACGCTTACCGAGCCGGAGCACGGCAGTGTAGATACTGTTCCGGTAATCCCGCCCGGCCATCACAAAGTGCCCGAAGGCACCGAACTTATCTTTAGGGCAGAACCGGATGCAGGCTATGCGGTAGATAAGTGGACGGTTTCGTCGGGCTCATTTTTACTAGGCGGCACCGACGGAAGCACGAGCGCAACGCTTAAAATCACCGAAGCCGTTACCGTAACCGTAACCTTTAAGCAGGTACTATGTAAAATCGATTTCGGCGTGGACGGTACGGACGGCACGCTTACGGCAAAAGTTGACGGCAGCGAAATCCATTCGGGCGATATGGTGGAACATGGCAAAACCATCGTCTTTAGGGCAACGCCGGCATATTCGAGTTATGCGGTCGAACAATGGACGAACAACGGAACGGTCATATCGGGAGGAGCAAACACAACCTACAACCACACCGTAACGGCAGCGGCAAATATCAAAGTAAAGTTTAAATATACCGGTCCCGCGCTCACGGTAGATACAACAGAGCTTACCGGAACGGTAGGACGTACCTTTAGACACCGGTTCGTAACGGGAGGATCCGGCAGCTACACGGCGGAAGCTGAAACACCGGACATCCTCACACTTTTCACAGCCGACCTGAACAGTCAGGGTGAAATCGGGATGCGGTGCGAACAAGTCGGTTCAACGCGCATAAAGATAACCGACACGGTAAGCGGGCAAACCGCTTTTTCAGGCCTCATTACCGTAAAACCGGACGAAGACTACTTTGAAGAAGGCGGCATGCGCTACCGCATAACGGACAAAACCGCCCGAGAGGTGAGCGTAACCGCAGAGACAGCTCATTATATCTACGCGCCGTATACGGTACCATCGCTTACCATACCCAAAGAAGTTGCCCACGGCGGCATAACCTACACGGTAACGAGCGTAGAGAGAGTCGGTGGGTGGGGAACTACGCTGCAAAGCGTAACGGTCGCATCCGATAACGCCTACCTTTTGGCCGAAAACGGCGTTATCTTTAACAAAGATAAAACCGTACTGTTAGGTTATCTGCCGGATAAACCGGATGTTTTTTACACCGTTCCTGCAAGCGTAATAAGATTGGGAGATGGCTCTTTTTCAAACGTTCCCGCACTGACATCCCTTACATTGCCAAACGGCTTAAAGACTATTGGAGATAAGGCGCTTTGGAACTGCGAAAACCTTGTTGTGCTTAACCTGCCGTCTTCGCTGGAATCTATCGGCTGGCGTTCGCTGGGGTATATAAAGGTTAGCTCGATAGTTGTGCCGGAAAACATAACGCAGCTTTGGGACTTATTTCTTTCCTATTGTCCTGAATTGACGTCGGTCGAGCTCCCCTCAACGCTTACCGAAATGAGGGGGGATGTCCTTGTGTACGATCCTAAACTGAAGACGGTAAAGTGCAAAGCGGCAAATCCGCCGGTCATTGACGGCAACGCATTTAAAAGCACGCCCATCGCATCCGCAAGGCTCATCGTACCCGCCGGTTCCAAAGCACTCTACCAAGCCGCAGAAGGCTGGAAAGACTTCGGCACGATTGTGGAGTATTGATGGTGCCGTTCTAATCGGCATACGGCGAGTGTTTGAAAATCGTATATCCGTGTACGATTTTTAACACGAGTTTCGGCAGGCTTACGCCTGCCGAAACATCGCCGGACTTACAGCGTTTCCGGCATCGTGTGTCCTGCACGGCTTTCAATCGTTGAAATCACCCCCTCCGCACGGATCATCAAATTTTTAACAGACAGGATACTTGATTTTTGGAAGCTTATGTATTACATTGTAGTAAGAGGTATTATAAATGACTACAATATCAGCAAAAATTACACAGAACGATAAAATAAGTTTTGAACGAATCTGTGATTCTATGGGAATCAATATTTCTTCGGCTATCAATTCTTTTGTAAAGGCCACGATTCGGGAAAATGGCCTGCCCTTTGCACTGAAAGCATCCGAGGATCCGTATATTTATTCGGAAGAAAATATGAAATATTTGCGTAAAAGTATACATCAGATTGAAACCGGAAAATGTCAAATTCATGAACTGAAGGAAACTGACTGATGGTAAAAGTTTGGTCTGATATTGCATGGAAAGATTATTGCCGCCTTTTTGATAAACATCAGCAAAAATTGATAAAAAGTACACATGATTTAATTAAAGATATTGAAAGAAATGGCATTGATAAGGGAAAAGGACAACCTGAACCATTAAAGCATGAATTATCAGGGTATTGGAGCAGAAGAATAGATGCGGCAAATCGACTTGTATATAAAGTTGAAGATAATAAATTATATATTGTTCAGTGCGGTACACATTATCATCAATAAAAAATGCGTGCGTTCTGCACGGTTTACATCACTCCCTTTTAAAGTCATTTAATCTGTGATATAATGAAAAACAGGGGGACGGTTGAAGCTCACGGCTCAAATAGTGCCTCTCGCTTCAACTTCGAGTTTCATCAGGCTGTCGCCTGATGAAACATCGTTTATTTTTAGGAGGAAGCTATGCCTACAATGACCATGACAAATAAACTGTATCAAGAATTGGAACAAGCAGCCCAAATGACCAGAGTGGCAAAAGATACCATCTTAGAAAATGCCCTCAGCCGCTACCTTGCCGAATTGAAGGAAGATGCCGAAGACGCAGTGTGTGCCGAAAAAGCGTGGAATGACTTTGAAAAAAGCGGGAAAAAAACATACACCATCGCCGAAATGCGGCACGAGTTAGGTCTATGAAAGTCGTCTTGACGGAAACATTTAAAAAGCAACTAAAAAAATTGGATGCGACAATCTCAAAGCGTGTTTTGGATTATCTTGAACAAATTGAGCTTCTTGATAATCCGCGTTCCCGCGGAAAAGCGCTTACTTCAAATCTTTCAGGGCTATGGCGGTACCGCGTCGGCGATTACCGCATTTTATGCCGCATCTGTGACGATAAGCTAATTATCACCGTCATCGAAATCGGGCACCGCTCAACGGTGTACCGATGAACAGAGGATAACTATCCCTTTTAAAGTCATTTAATCTGTGATATAATACAAAACAGGAGGTATGCTATGCAAAAACGCTTTGATGATTTAACGATTACCGATATAACTTATCAAAAAACAGTCGACCAAGCAGGCTATGCAAAAAGCATACGTCTTGATGTGTGGGTTACCGGCAGCGATGGTAGCATGTATGACGTTGAGATGCAAACTACAAATAAACAAGACCTTGATAAACGCTTACGCTACTATCAATCGGTTATTGATGTGAGCAGCCTTGAAAAGGGCGGGCATTATACCGACTTACCCGATTCATTCATCATCTTTTGCTTTTTTGGAATACATGAACGGCATAACAAGCGACAGCCCCTTTATCCGCAAGGTAGATCGGTATATCAAAGAACTAAAAGAAAATGAGGAGAGGAGGAAAGAATACATGTTAATACAAGCATTTGAAATGGATGCACGAAAAGACGGCATACAACAAGGTTTGCGGCAAGGTATACAACAGGGTAAATCCATCGGTCTTGCTGAAGGTTCCCGTCAAGCAAAGCTCGAAACGGCTCGGATTTTAAAACAGCTTGGGGATTCCGTAAAAAAGATAATGCAAGCTACCGGCCTCACCCAAGAAGAAGTCGAATCGATTAGCTAATTGGTAGTCTGGTTTATCCCCTTAAAAGAAATGAATAAAAAACTTTTTTTTGTCATTTTAATCGTATTTTTTTTCTCAAGGCCTTTTTATGCTCAAAAAGTCAGCGAAAAAAAGGATATTGCCGTCTTTGCAACTTCCTATTATGGCCGGCATATTCCAAACGAATTCATTGAGATGATTGATGAAGCTATTATGAATGTCTTTTTTAATCTTGAACGTTTTAATATAATAGGCTTGGAATACAGGCTTGCCTCAACAGATGTAGACATATTTATTGAGCTTATAAACCGCTCGCGAGAAGAAAACACAGAACTGCCCGAATCCGTTTTAATGGGCCTGGAAGCCTTTACAAAAGCAGACTGGGAAAAAACAGTCAATTCTTATTATGTAGTGATGCCTATAATTAAAGATTATTCAATTTCGATGGAACGATATGATGATTTGTTTTTGGGAGAAACGGACGGATATAGGGTAGAAATTGCTTTGGAATTCTACATATATTCTTCAAAAGAAGATTTAAGAGAAAAAATTGATATAAAAATAAGCTCTATTGACAAAACCTATGAGAAAGCATACAACACGGCACTTAAAAGTCTATCGAAAAAATTAGATCTTGAGCTGCGTAAGATCGAAGCATTTACCATAAAAACAGGAATAATCAAGGCAGAAAAAGGAACCGTTCACTTTGAACTCGGTAAAAAAATGGGAGTAAAACTTGGAGATGAATATGTTGTTTTAAGTGAAGACGGAAGAAGAGAAATAGGCTTAATTGTTGTTACCGAAACGGAAAGTGATTTTTCGAAAGGATTAATACTTTATTCGAAAAAGCCATTAAATTTAGGGGATGCTATTAAAGAGGTCCCTCACGGGCCTTTCGAATACAGGGCCTATGCCCTGGGTGAGTTCGGCCTTTTCTTTGCCGAAAGAGGTTTATATGACGGAGGCGGAACATTCGGCATTAATGTTTCGGGAACAAGAGGCTTTTACCGCTTTAGACCCTGCTTCGGAGTCGAGATGACATTTGACTCTCAAAGTCCTAAAATCCTTTCTATAGGAGCACCTATAACCATATTCGGAGGTGCAGAAATAGGAAATACATATCTTAGGCGTTTACAAATCTTGCCTACAATTCAATTTTATTATACAATGATTGTAACCGATTCTAAAAAAAGTATTCCGATTCCTGCAGGAGCCGGGCTTAAAGCCTTTGTACATACAAGTTTTCTTGTAACAAAGAATTTTAAAATAGGAGGCGACGTGGGCATAAAAACGGGAGCAACCTTTTATAACGGGATAGGAGGAATCCTAAGATTTATCGCCGGAATCGGCTTTACAATAAAATTATAATTTTTATGGGAGAAATACAATGAAAAAAAATTTACTTTTTTTGTTTTTAACTGCATCTTTCTTCTTTTTTTCCTGTGCAAGCCTTGAAGATGCCTTAGACGTAAAGAAACCTGCTTATAAGGAAACAAAAGAATATACTTCAATGGGAGAGGCTTCTTCCTTTTTGCAGGCTATAAATAAGGCAAAAGTTGGAGCGATCAGGCAAGGAGTCATAGATATCATCGGTTCAGAAGCTGAAAAAAACAACTATGAACGAATTGAAGAAGAACTTTACAATACCGAATATCCGAATAAGTATGTAGTAAACGAAAAAATGGACGTACTACAAAAATCAAAAAACGGAGGAGTATACATAATTAAAATTAAAATCCCCGTAAAAATGAATGAGGTTTCAGCAGTTCTTTCTAAAGCAGGTATTTTTTATCAAAAAAATTCAAGCAATAAAACTATGGATGATATAGTTTTCGGAAACGGACAATCACAAGGAAATCCTCAAGTTTCACAAAAACCTAAGGATGCAGACCTTATTTTAAAAGAAGCCCAAGCTTCTGCCGAAGGCAAAAAAAATCTTCAATTTTTAAATAATTATATCGAAAACATGACCTACATGGTTTTTGATGCCGAAGAATCAGATGCCGATAGATTTTTACTTAAAGCCGCAGTAGAAACGGGAAATGCCTTTCTTTTAAAACAGGGATATAGAGCAATAGACTCAAAAGAGGTCGAAAAGCTAAAAAAAGATAATGCCCTCATTTACCAAGAAAGCACCGATGAAGGAATGTCGGCTATTCAGTTGATAGCCCAAAAGTTAAACGCCGATGTATATATGGAAATTGATGCGGTAACCGAAGGCGGTTATGAAACAAGCGGCTATTACGGTTCGGCAAAGATAACCTTAAAGATATTCAATCCGTCTACAGGAGAGTTACTCGGTTCTGTTCCGTACACAAGCCAAAAAACGTTTAGCCGAGTAAGCAGCTATGATGCTCAGTCGAACGCTATTCAATCCGCAGTAAACAAGGCTCTGCCGATGGCTGTCGATCAGGCAAAGATTCTTTTAGCCAAAGCCTATTCCCGCGGAATACGCTATGAAATTATTATAAACGAAACACCTGACAGCAAGAGCATGGCTCGTTTTAGAAAAGCTTTAAGCGGAAATGTAAACGATATAAAAACCTTATATCAATCCTCGGCACAAACAAAATATGCAGTTTCATTTTTCGGAACTATTGATGACCTTGAAGCTGTCATATATGATACTGCAGATTCGGTTCCGGGTTTTGAAAACATAAAATTGGTAATGCTAAGGGGTAAGACCTTAACATTTAAATCGGGCTTTTAAATTGGACGTAGATTACGCCTAATTTTAAAAATATATTTGCATTATTTTAGGAGGCAAGATATGAAAAAAGCAATTAAGATTATGTTCCTTGCAGGATTTGCAGTTATAGCCTTAGCAGGCTGTGCAAACAAATTAAAACCGCTTGGAACCGTATCGAGCAAGATTAAGAAACCGGAAATGCTCGACCACAAAAACTTTAAATGGGATAAGCCTGTTCCCGGATGGGTTGCAGAAGAACCCAATGTCATCGAAAAAACGTCTGACTATAAGGGTAAGGATGTTTATCTTTTTAAATTTGAATCGCCCAGATCAAAGAGCTTGGAAGGAGCCGAACTATGGACAAGAGATTTTTCGGTCCCTTCCGAAATGGCCAGAATGGTTAAGGTAAGAGTAGAAAGCAAGGCAGCTGCTGCCGCTGCAGGCGATAAGGATAAGATTGAAGGCTATCTTGAAGATATAGTCAAAACAATTACCTCCACAAAACTTTCCGGCTTTAAAAAGGAAACCGATTATTGGGTTCAGATGAGATACTTTGATGCCGATGGAAATCCTGATGGAGATGACTATACCTATTTAGTCTTATACAGCATCTCCAAAAAAACTTTGGATAAACTCATCCAGAATGCAATCAACGGAGCAGATGAAGATAAGCCCAAGAGCGAAGAAGAAAAGGCTGTCCGCCAAAGAGTAAAGGAAGCTCTTTCAGAAGGCTTATAAATCTTTTTAATCTACGGAAGAAAGAAAAGCCTTTATCAAAAGCTATAAAATTTTCTTTCTTCCGTTATCGTTTAAAAATCATCTATAATAAAAAACAAAGACTATGCTGAAAAAACAACTATTAAAAAAATTACTTTTACTGATTTTAACTTTAATCTTATTCTCATGTGCAAGTTATAAAAACAAACCTGAAGACGAGGTACCTGTTTGGATAGAAAAGGTGCCGGCCGGCAATGCAGATTATGAATACTTTACAGCCTCAGGAACAAATAAAAATTTTACTCTTGCAGAGGCGGACGCAAAAAATAATCTTATAAACGAAATCATACGCTATTTAGGAGTTTCAATAAAAACCGAAACAACAACAACCGCTTTAGGCTCCATCGAAAACCTTGAAAAAATATTAAAATCGGAAATTTCTCAGTCTTCGGCTGCTAATATAAAAAAATTAAAAATCAAAAACCGCTATACCAAAAAAAACAAAGACAGCCTTACCGTCTATCTTTTGGCCGAATACGATAAAAATGAACTCCGCAAAGAAAGAGACCGCTTATTAAAAATTGCAGAAGAAAAAATTTTATCGGTAAGTGAGCCCCAAAAAAAGGCAGATGAATTTGTTGAAAGTAAAAAATATTATTCTGCTGCCCTTTATTACACTAAGGCAGCCTCTGCCGCATTGAGCTCCGGCATAGAAAACGGGGATATAAAATTTAGGCAAAATATTTCAAATGCAAAAGAAAGTTTAAAAAAGATTAAACTTAATTTGCAAAAAGACAACCTTGAAAATACATCAAACGAATTTTTAATTCCTATCAATATAGGAACCTTTGAGGAGAGAGTTCCCTTATTAGTCAGCTATAAAACAAAGGTAAAAAATACTACCTCCATCATAATCGAAGGCATTGAAACGGATCAAAACGGAACTGCAAATTTTATTTTACATGATGAAAAAATTGAACCCAAAGCCCGCATAAGGATAGAGTTGGATATTTCCGAAATCAAGCAAATACTCGGATCAAAAGATTTTGATGAATATCAAGAAGCCGTTAAGGAGCTTCAGCAAATAGTTTTTAAGCAAATAATAAATTTTGAATTTAAAAAGCCGGAAAATAAAATAAAAAAAGAACAAAAAGGGACAGTTTCACTTTTTATTGAACAGGCTGACAGTAAAAACTCAATCATTGAAGAAAAAATTTTGGATATTTTAAAAGATATGAATTTTAAAACCATATCCGCAAAAAATGAAAATCCGGCTGCAGATTTTTTTATTTATGCAAAGATAGAAACAGATGAAGCTTCAAAAGCTGCTGACGGATTTTTAGTGCGGCTTAATGCAGATATAGAAATAAAAAATCCGAACACACAAGAAATTTTTTATAAAAAAAATATAAGCAAAAGGGGCGCCGGTTTTACCGAAAAAGAAGCCCACAGATCGGCCTCAATTGCTATAGCAAAGGCAATAGTCTTAGCCTTTAGCAAAATCGTCAACGAATAATAGAGCAGCTGACAAAGTTCTATATTTATTGTATACTGATATTTGTGAACATGTTTTTTAAGGAGAAACAATTGGCAAATCCTGTTTGGCTTTTTATGGGGCCTGAAATCGGAGAAAGAAATACAGCTGTTGATACAGTATTAAAAACTCTTTCAAAACAATACGGTGATATTGAAACGCATACCGTCTATGCAGGAGATGCGGGCATGGGAGATGTAATTTCTCTTTTACAAAATGCATCTCTTTTTTCTTCTGCAAAACTCATTATATTAAAATCCGCAGAGCTTATCAAAAAGAAAGAGGACATCGATTTACTTACCGACTGGATTCAATCCGTTTCAAAAAAAGAAAACACAAGCGATTCTTTTTTAATTTTAATTTCCGATGAAACGTCAATTGCGAAAAAAATAAGCGATACCGTTCCTAAAACTCAGCAAAAAATATTTTGGGAGCTTTTTGAAAATAAAAAACAGGAATGGGTGCGTTCATTTCTTTTTAGAGAGGGCATTGAGATTGAAGATGAAGCAGTCGATGAGCTTTTGGAATTAGTAGAAAACAATACCGATGCTTTAAAAATGGCCTGCTCTCATTTGGTGCTCTATTTTCAAAAAGGCTCACATATCGATCAAGAGAATATCGAAAAACTTTTTGCACACAATAAAGAAGAAACTCCATTCAGCCTTTTTAATGCCTTAACAATGGGAAGCCTTGAAACAGCCTTGTCCATAAGCCAAAAGATAATACTTTCAAAAAATTCTTCGCCGGTTCAAATTATTGCAGGCTTAAGCTATTGTTTTAGACGCTTACAAGACTGGCACAAAATACATAGAGATAATGAATACTTGGATGATTTTGCTTTGAAGCGTTTCGGGTTTTTGGGAAAAACCGCATTAGCACAATACAAAAGAGCTGCAAAGCTTTGGAATGAGGTCCAGTGCGTAAAAATAATCGCTCTTTTATCGGAAACGGATTTAGAGTTACGGTCTTTAGGCACAAGTCTTCAAAACATAGTTATGGATATGTGCTTATATGAAATAGCTTGCAAGTCCGGAAATAAAATAGAAAAATATACCGCAGATAATATTTAAAACGCTTTAAGTCAGATTGTATAAATTATCTTCAAGTAAATTATAAAAACAAGAATTGTGAAACTCCGAAGAAAATTGTTCAGGAGTAAAAATCTGTTTTGCTTTTTGCATAATCACAGGAACTTCAGATTGAGAAAGAGGCAAAGATCTTCCTAAAAGCAAGTTATCGAATTCCTTATTTCTTATAAGTTTATCCGATGCAAAAAACAACCTCATATCGGATAATATATTTTTTTGAATGAGAATTAAAAATAAAAATGAAGCCGTATCACTTCCTATATATCCCGGAGTACCAATCCTTGTATAAAAACTTTTTGTCCATGTTTCATTGGGAATTCTAATTCGGCTGATAATATATTTTTCTTCTCTCTTTTCGGCATAGCTTTTATCAATGTATTTTGCAAATGGTACCCATTCAATATTTTCAGCTGTTCTGATTTCCAATTTTGCATCAAGAGCTAGCATAGGCAAAAAGGTTCCTGAAAGCGGATTCGCCGTTGCTATGTTGCCGCCTATTGTTGCAAGAGAGCGTATGGCATTGTTTGCTATCTTTTCGATAGAATAATATAAGGAAGGAGGAATATTTTTTTTACCCAAATCCAAAATTTCATTTAATGTAACGGCAGCACCGAATTCGAAATAGCGCTCGGTTTTTGAAATAACTTTTAATTCAGGTAAAAAATTTAAATCCAAAATATGTTCAGGTAAATAGATCATCTCATCAGTCTGATGATTTAAAAAACCTGTTGCGCCGGCAATAGGTTTTATATTTGAAATATTTTTTAAAATAGTCTGCATTTCCTGCATGTAGCGAGCTCTATAGACAATGCTATTTTTAGTTAATTCAGTCATAAGTTCTATTTTCTCCGTTGATTTTTACTTATTTTTTCAATAGCCGAAAATAAATCTTCAAAGCTTGTACACCGGCACATTGTACTCGAATAATATTTTCTTATACTGTCTTCGGCATCAGGAGCATCAATATCTATATTGGAATTTAAAATTGCATATGTAAAAAATATTTTTCCTGCATCACAAAAGCCGCACATTTCAACACCGGCTTGATCAAAGCCTGCTGCAATTATTTTATATTCTTCGGTTGTTTTAAAATACTCCAAGGTTATTATATTTTTCCCTTCAACATTAAAAACGGGAATAAAACATGCAGGCACGGGTTTATCGTTCATTAAAACAGTACACGACCCGCACTGACCGCTTAAGCATGAACTTTTTAAGCTTAAAAGATTAAACTCTCTTCTTAGAACCGATAAAAGTCTTTCATTTGCAGGAGCATCAATCTGAACTGCGGTTTTATTTAAATTAAAACTAATCTTCATCTACAGCCTCACTTTTTGTAACGGCATTAAAAATATCTTCAGTAAAAACAGGTAAAAAATCGATACGCTTGTGGTTAATCATAATTTGGTTCAGTGCAGAAATATACGCTGCAGGTACAAGACTCTCAGCCAACTCTCCCAAACCTCGAGTTTTTAATTCGCTGTCTAAAACAAAATCTCTTATGGGCGGAATAGCTCCTGTTGCAATTATTTTATAATTGGAAGGGAGCAAATTATTTTCTCTAATGTCTTCTACGGAAATATTTGAAACTGCATTTGCAATTGTCTTATGAATATTTCTATGTACCATTTTTTTTGAATATATTTTTCCGGGATCACAAGCAAACCAAATACCCCTTACAATAATTTGATAAGTACTAGGATCAAGTTCAAGCTCAATAACACAGGCACCGGGAGTTTCAGAAATAAAAGGATTGCCCATTAAAGTTTCGTTATCCCAATCTTTAGAACGCGGCAGTTTGTAGGTTTTACTTACGGTAATTGGAAGAGGTTTTCTAAATCTTTGATTTTTTATTCCCGTACAGCATTTTTCAATAAGGTCGGGTAAGATACTTATACCGCAAGAAGCAGTTGCAGCACCGGTAGGAATCATCTCATCGGTTGAAGCGCCTAAAAAAATAATTTGGTTGTCTTCAACTTCCAATTCTTTTGCAATCTGTTTTTTTAAAATGCGCTTTAATCCCTCCGAGGTAGGTTCTGCCTTAACCAATACCTTATCGTCTTTCGTTAAAGTTATTTCTGCACTATAATTCATTCCCGATTTTACAAGAATATGTAGACCGTTATATTGACAACCTACGGAAACTCCTATGCCTCTCCAGTTTCCGTCATAACGGTTTTTACGTCCCTTATTCATCAACCTATAAGCATAAAATTTTCTATAAAAATCGCTGGTGTTACAAACAGCCTTTAAGATATTTTCAAAAACAAAATCTTCTTCTTTTTTTATTCCCGTAATTGTTTTTTGACCTACTTTCAAATTATTTTGAAGTCTAAATTGAATCGGACATAAATCCAGTTGCTCTACTATTTCGCTTATATGTTTTTCCAGCGCAGAGCTTACATAAGAATCGCCCCAACCGGAAAATAGACCCGTCAAACCTTTTTCAGTCTTTATTGCAACAGCACTAATCATATAAACAGGCAAATGATAAATACCGGCAGCAGTTACCACCATTTGCTTAAGCATTTGAGTTATAAAAGGATTAAATGAACCGGCGTCCACAATTATCGAAACATCCATAGCCGTAATTTTTCCCAATTCGGAAACGGATGTTTTATGTTGAATCATAACAATGGGAGTCTTTATTGTATATAAAAAATCTTCTTGACGTGAAAATTCAATTACTATATTTTTTTTTGTCAAAAAAGATGCGACAGAAACTTGTGCAGCAAGTAGAGCAGGAAACCAAATTCTTCCGTCAAGGGATTCGGCTTCTGCATGTGAAACTACATTTATCTTTTCTTTCGGAACATCTAAAACATTACAAACAGAAGTTAAAACCTGATAAGGCCATTGAGTTGCAAGATGAATTTCAAGTCTGTCATCAGCCCAGTTTGTTTTAACACAAGCTGTTTCCGCATGATAATGATATCTTTGCTTAAAAGAAAAAGTAGAATAAACTACTTGTGAACTTTTTTCAAAAACTTCTTCAGCGTTTCCCGAACTTAAACTTTCCCGAGAGACTATAGGATAGTCAAAATAATTTTTTTCTTCTTCTTCAAAAGTAAATTGAGCTTTGGGGCGTGAAAGATACTGGGTTTTGATTTGAAAAAGGCTTGAAAGCTCTAAAAGCTTTTTTTTATCGGGACCCGTCAAAATCCCTACAGCTTGGCCTGCATATTCTATTTTTTCATCGGCAAAAACAGGCACTTCTGTTTTTAAAAAACCGATTGAATTTTTTCCCACAATATCCTTTGCAGAAAAAAAAGAAAAGCCTTCGGGCAAATCGGGAATTTCTATATCTATAATTTTAGCATCTACATCAGAAGAACGTATAAGACATGCCCATTCCTGATTTTCAAATTCCAAATCTGAAACAAAAGTTTTATCCATAAATTAACGCCTATTCAATTTTGCAAGTTTAATTACCGTTTCGATAACATAATCGGAATCGTCTTCACTCATTGAAGGATAAAAGGGCAAACTCAAACTTTGCAAATATTTTTTATTCGATTCCGGAAAATCGAAACTATTTAAACCGTATCTTTCTTTTATATAAGACATTTCAAAATGAGGTATAAAGTGCATCGAAATACCCAAACCTCTTTCTTGTAAGGCTTGACCAAACTCATCTCTTCCTATTTTTAAAGCTTCAAGGTTAAGCCGCAAAATATAAAGATGCCAAGCATTTCCTTCTCCATCGGGAGGAAGAATAAAAGAATCGTTCCCTGCAAATGCTGCATTATATTTTTGGGCAATTTTTTTACGCTGCTCAAAAAAAGTTTTAGCCTTTTTAAGCTGCACTCTTCCTATTGCAGAAAGAATATCGGGCAGGTTACACTTCCAGCCCTCAGCCGTAACATCGTACTTCCATGAAGCCTTTGTGTCGGTGTACCTGTCCCAGATTGTGCGGTTTATACCGTGAGAACGCATAAGTTTTATACGCTCTGCAATTTTTTCATCGTTAGTACAAATCATTCCGCCCTCGCCTGTCGTAATCGTCTTTGTCGCATAAAAAGAAAAAACGCCGCAGGTACCGAGAGTTCCGGCATAACCTTCTTTAGTCTTTGAAGGAAAAGCATGAGCCGCATCTTCTATCACGGCAACGGAATATTTTTTTGCAAGGTCATTTATCGCCTTCATATTACAAACATTTCCCGCAATATGAATCGGAACAATGGCCTTTACGTTCTTATCTTTTTTTAATGTAGTTTCGATTTTTTCAGGGTCTATACTGTAAGAATCTTTTTCGATATCGGCATAAACTACATCGCCGCCTAAGTGCAGGGCAGAGGTTGCAGTCGAAATAAAGGTATAGGGACTTGTCAAGATTTTGGTTCCGCTCTTTATACCGCAGGCATCCATTGCAAGCATGAGCCCGCTTGAAGCCGAGTTTACGGCAAGGGCAGTCTTACTTCCCGTAAAGGAAGCAAATTCTTTTTCAAACTCAAGGGTTTCCTTCCCCGTAGTAAGCCACCCTGAGCGGAGTACCCTCATCAAAGCTTTTTCTTCTTCTTCAGAAAAGGAAGGAGTAAAAAAAGGAATTGTTTTTTTAGCCTGAACATCTTGCATACATTTTAGTCCTTTGCCGTATAAAATCAACAATAAAGTATACTAAAATTTTAAGAATTATGCAATAAGACGAATTTCTTGCGGTTAAATTAATCATCGATCAAATAAACCGCAGTAAACGCCAAGCGAAAAGATTATTAAGAAAAACCGCAGGTTTGTCTTAATGACAATCCATACCTCTAACTTAGGGGAGATTTTTAAGAGGGGGGGCTAAAAAATGTTCCCCCTCTTAAATGGCGTTTTGAAAAGATGAGGGGTTATAGGGGAGAAGAAAAACTTTTGCTCCATCAAAAGTTTGTCCTCTCCCCTAATTTGTCTTTTCCCCTAATTTTCTTATTTCTTCCAAGCAAGTTCCAAGGGCACTTTTGCCGGGCAAATTATAAATATTGGGGGCAGTACCTGCTTCGGAATTACATGAACCATCGGAATTAAGACCGTATAAAATATCGCTTTGCATAAGAAGAGAACTATTGGGTAGTTTTAAATAAAACCGGCTGCTATTAAGGCCATTTCCTGAGGTGTTTTCTCCAATCACATTTGCGAACTTTGTCTGCTTTGAAAATGATGCAAATTCATCAGCCGCAGATTCGGTAACCCCGCCTATCAATAACCAAATCTTTCCGGAAAAATTAACAGAAGGCTGCAAGGGTTTAATAATTTTTGTATAGCCGCATATGGAATCAAAATTTTCTTTATCGGGTTTATTTTTACTACTAAAACTAAAAGAATCGAAATTTCTATTGGGTTCAAGTTTAATGGAATGAAAATCTTTTATAAAAATCTTTGTAAATTTATTATTACTATTATAAGCAACCTCCCAGCAAAACTCCTGCTCTTTTTTAATTAAGGGAGAAACAATACACTCTTGCCAAAGGCGTCTAACACCTCCTCTATTTTCCCGCAGGTCTATGATTAAATTTTCGTAATCTTTAAATGAAGTTAAAATTGAATTCAGTCTTTTTTTATATGCTTTTTTAATTTCATCATTATACGTATAAAAACTTTTTATATTTAAATATGCAATTTTTTTATCTTCAATAATTTTTGTTTCAAAATAAGATTCAAGTCCATCTTCCGTTTCCAAATCAATAGGAGGGTTTAAGTTTAAATCATATTTTTTTAATATCTCTTCCGAAAGGTTTTGTTCTATTGCAGAGTTCATCCTCATAAGAAGTAAATAATAAAACGAATTTACTTTTACATCATTATCATATACATTAGTATTTTGTACTCTATATGTATCTGAATTTAATGAATATACATCATATACATCAAAATGCCCAATATGTTTATTATTTTGTATTTTAGAAAGCAAACTCATATAAAATAAATAATATTCCAATTCATCTTTTATATCCGGTAATTTTTTAAAATAATCTTTTTTTATTTTTTCTAAATCAGCTCCGGCTCTTATACAAACATTTTTAAAAGGATAGCCGTTTTCTATAAAATCCCAAACAAAAGCATAATCTTCTTCCAATCTTTCTTTAGACATATAAGAATTTTTATATTTTTGCTCATCTTCTTCAGAATATTTTGAAAATAAAATAAAAAAAGCGGCAGTTCCGATAATCAAAACAGCAATAACAATTCGAATGATATTTTTTTTCATCTTAAGCTCCTCTTTTCCAAAACCATACTAAAATTTTAAGAATTATGCAATAATACGAATTTCTTGCGGTTAAATTAATCATCGATCAAATAAACCGCAGCGAGCGCCAAGGGAAAAGATTATTAAGAAAAACCGTAGGTTTGTCTTAATGATAATCCACACCTTAACTTAGGGGAGATTTTTAAGAGGGGGAGCTAAAAAATGTTTCCCCTCTTAAATGGCGTTTTGAAAAGATGAGGGGTTATAGGGGAGAAGAAAAACTTTTGCTCCATCAAAAGTTTTTCTTTTCCCCTAACTTTCGTATTTCTTCCAAGCAGGCCTCTAAGGCATCCTTACCGGGAAGATTATAAATATCTGGAGCAGTGCCGAATTCGTCTGTGCAATATCCTTCAGAATTTAATCCATACAAGGGATCGAATTTTATAAGTAGTCCGCTTTTCGGAAGCATCATATAAATCGGTGAATGTCGGCCGTTATGTCCTAAGCCTCCTGTATTAGAGCCTACAAGGGTCGCAAACCCCGAAGCCTTACACAAACCCGCAAGGCTATCAGCGGCCGAGGCTGTTTTTCCGCTTATCAATAACCAATATCTCCTATCTTTGGGCGGAGCATAGCCGGGAGCCAGCTCTTGAAAACTGGCAGCATCTTCTTCATAAAGAGCTATAGTATTTTTTTTAGTGTTTGCATTTTTTATATTGGGCACTTCTTTTATATCTATTTGATTGTTTTTAAATGAGGGATTAAGCTCGGTATATTTATTTTTAGAGCATAAAAAATATATTCTTTGTTGGATATTTCTGCCAATATTATTATAACTCAAAATATCACTGTCATAACATTTCACATCTCCTCCGCCATTATTAGAAACATCTATTATTATATGTTTATATTTTTCGGTATCTAAGAAAAACTTTTTCATATCCTTTTTATACTGTATATACTCTTTTGCATAGCCTCTTTTCCTAAAAGAGTCAATTCTTACATAAGCAATCTTTCCTTCTTCTATTATTTTTGTATCGGCTTTAACGACACCTCTATCACCGATAAGTGAATTAACGGAATATGAAGGCTTAACTCTATAAAAAGAGTTCATTAAATCTACATCGTATAGCTTAAAATAGGAATCGGAAACAGTCATAGCATATTCATAATCACTTATAGATGCAGGATAAAGATGACCTGTAAAATAGCGGGAAGTGATATCTTCACAAAGTTTTGCATAAAAAGATATATATGAGTTTTGACTATCGATGGGGGCTGAATATTCAATTTTTTTATAACCATCTTCTTTTATTTTTTTTAAATCGGCTCCCTTCCTTTCACATACTTCGGTAAAAGGATATTCGTTGTAGATAAAATCCCAAAAAGCTTCGTAATCGGCAATACAATCTTCAAAAGAAATAAAACCCGACTTAAATGAATTAAAGTTGAACTCTCCATTTTCCTCTTTTTTTGATAAATATATAGAAAATGCAAAAAAAGAAATCACTAAAACAACTAAAGCACAAATAAAAAAAAATTCTACTTTCTTTTTAGCATCAGGTTTCATAAAAATTCTCCTTAAATATAATAATTTTTAATCGTTGAGACAGAACCCCATCTCAACGATTAGCTATGCTACCCTATATTAAGGACTAGGACTTTCTGGATCTTTCTTTCCTGAACCAGGCCTAGGAGGTCGTATTATTTTACCCCCACCTCCTTCATCAGGCAATGGACATGAAGGATCTTTACCTTTTTGCGGCCCATTATCACCTGCTCCTCCCTCAACCATCAGCATCTCTCTTTCAGACACTATATTTAATCTTAACATACTTTTGTAATCTGTCAAGTGTTTCTTTTGGAAATTTGCAATTTGTATTTTTTTAATAACCGCAAGGAACGCAAAGGGAAAAGATTATTAAGAAAAACCGTAGGTTTGTCTTAATGACAATCCATACCTCTAACTTAGGGGAGATTTTTAAGAGGGGAGCTAAAAAATGTTCCCCTCTTAAATGGCGTTTTGAAAAGATGAGGGGTTATAGGGGAGAAGAAAAACTTTTGCTCCATCAAAAGTTTGTCCTCTCCCCTAATTTGTCTTTTCCCCTAACTTTCGTATCTCTTCCAAACAGGTCTCTAAAGCATCCTTACCGGGAAGATTATAAATATCGGGGGCAGTGCCGAATTCATCCG
Organism: Treponema denticola ATCC 35405; assembly: GCF_000008185.1. NCBI lineage: Bacteria > Pseudomonadati > Spirochaetota > Spirochaetia > Treponematales > Treponemataceae > Treponema > Treponema denticola. The sequence goes on along the minus strand of NC_002967.9, from coordinate 759,820 downwards.
TGCAATAACCGTCATCGGTTAGACCATATATAAAATCAAACTTTATCAATAAACCGCTGTTGGGAAGAACGATGTACATAGGCCATAAACCGTTATTTCCGGCTCCTTTTGTATTAGTACCAATAACTGTAGCAAAACCCGTTTTTTTACACACATAAGTAAAACGATCTGCTGCTGAATATACATCACCGCTTACTAAAAGCCAAAACTTTTTATCTTCACAAGGTTTATAATCTAAAATATAAGAAGGTTCAATCATATCTTCCAATTTATAAGCCTTATCATTTTTTACAGTGCCGCAATTTTCTATATTCGGAACTTCATGTTTTTCTATCTTTTTTATATCTCTATAACCTTTAAAAAACATTTCCAAATAAGGGTTCGTATATTTATTTTCGTTATAAAGACCATAAGAAACTATTGTCAGATTTTCCTTTATATTTGGAGATATTATTGCTTCATAATTTTCAATATATCCGCCTCCGTTATTTTGTATATCGATAATAATATGCTTGTAATCGGCAGTTTCAATAAAAAAATCTTTTAAATCTCTAAGGTATTGAAGTTCTATCTCCCGACTTACTATCAAAAATGAATCCAATTTTACATAAGCTATTTTACCAGGTTCTATTATCCGTTTTAAAAACCCTGTATAAATATCACAGGAATAACAAGGAAACTCATCATTAAAAAAATCGCAATAGAATATATTTTTCTCAATTTCAGTACTTGATCTTCCACCTATCAGTTTAGAATAAAAGCCGTCTATAAGTAAAATCTTAGTAATAAACGGACCTCCTATCATTGATGTCTTAAATACATATTTGTAATCATATTTATCCACAGCATATAAATGGCCGATTGATTTTCCTATCGTTATTTGTCTGCACAGTCTATCATAAAAGGCAAGATAAGCATTTTCAGAGGCCAGCCCCGATAAGGACTCATAATTTTTTATTTTCATTTTCTTTAAATCGGCACCATTACGCTCACATACTTCACTAAAGGGATAGCCTTTATAAATAAAATCCCAAAAATATTCATAATCGGATAGCATTTTTTTATAAGAAATAAATCTGACTTCATCGCCATTTGTATAATCCGAACATGCAAAAAAAATTATAAAAATAAATATTAAAATAAATAAAAATTGTTTTTTCATATCGATAACTCCTCCTTACAATTAAAATATAGAATTGTAAGGAGGAGGCCTAAAATTAGAGTTACTATCTCATCTCAAGCCAATTTACATCACCACATCCTCCGCCATTAGAAGGAGGTGGTGGAGGTGTCGGTCTTTGAGCTCCAGGATTATCACCATCTATTACCATATCTGAAGCACCTCCTCCCCCCTCAACCATTACCATCTCCGTTTCAGACACAGGCTGAAACCCATTGTTCAATAAATCTTTCATAAAACAACTCCTTTGTTTAGGACGCTAGACCTAAACTTAAATATTTTTAGTCTTTTAAAAAGACCTTACTTTAACTATACCATATTTTTACAATATATCAAGTGTTTTTTGCATAAAATTTACAATTTTTTAAAAGATTTCAAAAATCAAATCTTTAAGTTTTTTCAATTTTAAAAGTCTTTGTCGAGAAGGGTTTACAGTGTATTCCAACAAACTAAGGTTTGTTATAACTCCATCTTTATAAAGTTTTTTATATTCTTCATTTAATTCAAGATAAAGATTTAAATTTTCAGAAAGAATATGTAAATCTTCTTTTAGATTTTTTATTCGTAATGTTTTAGCCTTATTTTTAATTTCTTTTTTTTCTTTTAAAGTTTTAAGTTTATTTTTTGCATAAGATATTTTTAAATCGATTAAATCTATTTCTTTTTTTTGTGTAAAAGTATAGTCGGGAGTCCAAGAAAAAGATATAAATAACTCAGGCAGCCATTCGGTTTGTTTAAGATTTTGCCATGATGCAGTGTAAGAAGAAAATCTAGTTTTTAATGTATTAGGGGCATGAGAAAAACCTATATTAAAACGAGGGGCATTTTTAATGTAAGCTTGTTCTTTTTCTGCATTTAGTAAAAATATTTCATATTCAGTATTTTGTATATCAAAAATATATGAGTCTAAAAAAAGATTCTCTAAAAACTCAAGAAGAGAAGACATATCTTCTTCGTTTATTAAAGAATATTCGTAATTATAATTTAAAACAAACTCTTCTTTTAATCTATTTAAAGAATTCAGATTTAAGCCATATTCTTGCTTTGCCTCAATCATTTTTTGTTTTATCTGTAATAAGGCGTCTAGTTTTAATCTTTCTTTTTTAAATTCTATTTCGGCTGTAGAATACTGTTCAGCTGCATAAAGATATTTGTTTTTTAAATATACCGATTCGGCATTTAAAACTTCAATATTTAAAGCCGATTTTAAAAATATTTTAATAAAATCTGCGTAGAGTGCAAATCTTTTTTCTTTAACCGATTTTTTTAAAAAACTTATTTTTTTTGCTTCATTTACAAAACCGAAACTATATTTAGTTATGGGTTGACTAAATTGAATTGTAAAAGATGGAATTTGTTTAAATTCCTTACTTTGTAATAGATATTCATAATTAAAATTAAATGAAAATAAAATATTTCCGGCTGAGGGTAAAGCTTGATTTAGCACTAAAGAATACTTACCGTTAAAAACATCAATATATTTTGTCTTAATTAAAGAATTCGCACCACTAAGCTCTACAGGAATATTTTTCCACGCAAATAGCTTTGGAAAATCAAAAGAAAGTGAGGGTATCCATTTTGTTTTTTCTTTATATTCTAAAAGCTCTATCTTTTTAAATTCTATATCATTTAAGGAAGCAGACAAAGAATATGAAAGCCGCTCGTTAAAAAAAACATCCCAATCACGGCTCTCAGTAAAAATTAAACACGGGAAAATAAAAAAAATTAATATTAAACCAATACGTTTCATTTAATAAAATCCAGTTTTTCTAAAATAAATTTTATAATTGTTTTATGTTTTATTATAATATGGGCTTCGGTACTCATTCCGGGCTTTAACTTAACTTCCTTTTGCTCATTATTTTTTAAAGAAAAAGAAAGGATATCGGCATCTACTAAAAAAAATGAGGAAGTATTTTGATTATTAAAGCTATCATTGGAAATATTTGTAATTACCCCCTTTAAAACACCGTATTCAGAAGGCGGAAGTGCCGTAAATTTTAAATTTACTTCCATACCGATTTTTAATTCGGCTATATCCTTATCGGATATTATCAACTCAGCTTTTAATTCTTCTATCATATCCGGAATGATACGGAGTATTTCCGTACCTGAAAATATATAATCTCCTTCATTTATTCTAATTAATTCTTCTACCGTACCGTTAAGAGGAGATATTATTTTACTTTCGGATATTTCTTTATTAAGGCGGGTTAAAGTTTTTTTAGCAGACTCAAGTTTTTGTGTAAGAAGATTTTTTTCACTTTCTATGTTTATTATTTCTTGAGCACTAAAAGTTTTATAATCCAATTCTGCAATTTTAAATTTATCAAAAAGTGAACTTAACGATTTTTTTGTTTTCATCGAAGAAGGCAATTCTTTTTCATGAGCATATTCTTCTTTTGCTTCTTCATAAAAGATTCTTAACTTTTCTTTTTTTGCAAAATATATTTCGGCTCTGGCCTTAGCTATGGCGTGTTCCAAAGGAACATTATTTTTATCCGAATGAACAGCCTTTTCGTATAAAAGAAGATTATTAATCTCTTTATTTAACCGATGTATTTCGTTTTCGGTATTAGTCTTATCTTCTTCAATATCGGCTGTTTCTAAAATCAAAAGAATATCCCCTTTCTTTATTCTAGAACCGGATTTAAATTTCTTTGATTTTACGGTACCTGAATAAGCAGCCTTACCTATTGAAGTATTTGTTTTTAATCTTAGGATTCCGGATGCTTTTACCGTCTGATCCATTTCTGCAAAACATATCCATAAAAGAGTAATTATAAAGATGAATAAAATTATATAGATAAAGCAGGTATAGACCACCGGGAATCTATACTCAAAAAAAAGGATTCTATTTTTAATCGTTTCCAAATCCTTTATTTTCATAGGATATCTCCATTCCATAACTTATAGTATAAGCCTTTTTTTTCTAAAAGAGATGAGTGATTTCCTTCTTCGGCAATTACGCCGTTTTGCATTACAAAAATTTTATCGCAATTTTTTACGGTTGTAAGCCTATGTGCAATCATAAGAGTTGTTATTTTTTTTGTTTTTATATTTTCGATTATACCGTGAATTTGTTTTTCGGATATTGTATCAAGATTACTTGTAGCTTCATCAAAGATTAAAAGGTCAGGGTCCGATATAAGGGCACGGGCAAGGGCTATACGCTGTCTTTCTCCTCCAGAAAGGCTTATTCCTCTTTCTGCAAGGACCGTATTATATCTTTCAGGCAGGTTTTCGACAAAAGAGTGTACTCCCGTTTCCATAGAGACCCTTATAATATCTTCAATAGAAGCATTGTCATCATGAATAGAAATATTTTCTGCAATAGTTCCGGAAAATAAAAAGATGTCTTGAGGCACATAACCTATTTTTGCACGCAGAGTCTTTGTATCTATATCTTCAATATTATGTCCATCAATTTTTATTGAGCCTGATTCAGGCGAATAAAATTTTAAAAGCAGTTTAATAAGGCTTGTTTTTCCCGAGCCTGATGCTCCGACAAAGCCTATACTTTCTCCTGCATTTATATTTAAAGATATCTTATTTAAAACAGGCTTACGTGTTCCATATCTAAAAATCAGGTCTTTGATTTCGATATTGCCTAAAATTTTTTCAGGTTTTATCCAATACCCTTCATCTGCTATTTCCTTTTTTAAATCGAAAATCTCTCCCAAACGGCTTCCTGCAACGAAGGCTTCCTGCAAGCTAGGCTGCAGCGTCAAAAGCCTCTGTAAAGGACCTGTAAAAAAGCCCAAAAGAGCATTGAATGAGATAAGCTGTCCTACAGTAAATTGATCTTTTAAAATTAAATAAGTCCCCACCCAAAAAATAATGTTGGAACTCCAACCCGTCAAAATAGAATTTAAAAAAGACTGAATATTGCTTAAAACTCCAAGCCTATAGTTTATTTTTACGGCTTTCACCTCTCTTTTTTCATATTCATCATAAACTGAATCTTCTGCATTAAGGGCCTTTAATGAGGCAGCCCCTGAAACGGCTTCAACCAAGTATGACTGTACTTCTGATAATTGTCCCATAAGCTCACGGTAGGCCTTTGCAAATTTTTTTGAAAAAAGCCATATTATAATGGAAGATAAAGGCACGGTAATAAGACCTATCCAAAAAAGAAAGGGAGATTTAAAATAAAGTACCACGCCTGCAATAATTACCATACAAGAATCAATGACAACCGAAACCGCCGTTCCGGAAAGGGCGGAACGGACCTTTTGAGCATCATTTATGCGGGAAAGAATTTCGCCCGTTTTTCTTGTATCAAAAAATTTTATAGGTAGAGAAAACACATGCTTAAAATATGAAAAGATAAGATGATAATCCATCTTTAATGAAAAAAACAAAATAATATGAGAACGCACCGCAGAAAGCCCTGACGAAAAAAGAGTTAAAACAATTATTCCTATAGAAAGACTTGTAAGAGATGTAAAAGCTTTTGAGTAAACTACATCATCTATTATGTATCTAAAATAAAGGGAACTTATAATACCCAAAAAGGTCAATAAAAAAGATGCTATTATAACTTGAATTATTTCGTGAATATAGGGTTTTAAAAGCGGAACAAAGCGTTCAAAAAATCCTTTGGTATTATCCTGTATTTTAAACTCTGCTGAGGGACTAAGAAAAACAGTATACCCCGTCCATGTTTTTGCAAACTCTTCAATATCAATTTTTTTCTTTTCCCCTGCTGGATCGTATATTGTAAGTTTTTTGTTTTTTATTTTTTTGACAACAACAAAATGAAAAAATTCTCTTTTTTCTTCACATTTTTTTATATGGACAATAAAGGGAAGCGGCAGGTCTTGGCTTAGGGCTTCTTTATCGCCTTTTAAAACTTGCACCGAAAAGCCCATAGCTTCGCCAGCTTTTACAAGACCCGCAAGATTTGTACCGTGCGTATCGGTTTCGGCAATTTCACGGATCGATGTTACAGAGTATTTTGCTTTGTAATGGGATGCAACCATAGCAAGACAAGCCGCCCCGCAATCCGTCCCGTCAAATTGTCTAATTAAACGCATATCTAATATAAAAACATTATGGTAGTTTTAACCGAATCCATATTTAGTGTTTTTTTGCAGTATTTATCTTTTCAACTGCAGCTACATACAACGGACCGCCGAGTAGTATAAATATGGGAATTGCAAGAGCAAACCAACTCCAGTCATACCAAGAATTCACGAATAAATAATGTATGAACGGAATTAGGGCAACAGTTAGCATCGACCATATTAATCCTTTTTTTAGATATAAAAAATATTTTTTCATGATCTCTCCTCAAAATACATTATAACACTATTTGCATCTTATGTTAAGCTTAATTTTTATAAAAAGAAAAAACTATCCCAGATTTGTTATCAGGAGTAATTTTATAATATTTTCCGCTACACATTATTTCAGCAGGTTGCTCCTCTGCAACAACTTTAGCTATAATAGAGTCATAAAATACCAATGATTGATCAAACATCTCACCCGCCGTAAAAAACATTATTCTTTTTTCAAATAGTGAATCATTATTTACACCTCGCCTATGAATTTTAATTATAGAATCATTTTGATGATGATATATAGAATGTTGACATATAAGTTCTATCCGCACTTTTCCTGATAATACATAAATCGGTAGTTTATTTTTAGCTGCATGCTTACTATTCATTGTTGAGCAAGAAAATATAAATACACACAACAACATTATTAGAAATTTATTTTTCATTTAAACTCCCATTGTCGAATTAAATCAAAATATTTAAAGCGGTATTGTAACTTTTATTCCGGCTCGACCACCTCCAATTCCACCAATATCTAAATCAAAGTTTGAAAAATCAAAATGAACCCCTTCCCAATCTATTGTTACATCATCCCTTTTAATCTTAAAATTCTTTAACAGTTCAAGTAATGAATTATCATTCGAACTGTCTGTACCAGCGGCTGTACAATCAGTAAAACAAAAAGGATGGGAACAACCACCCTCAACCATTACCATCTCTGTTTCAGACACAGGCTGAAACCCTTTGTTCAATAAATCTTTCATAAAACAACTCCTTTGTTTAGGCTCCTACACCTAAACTTAAATATTTTTAGGCTTTTCAAAAGACCTTACTTTAAGTGTACCATACTTTTGCAATATGTCAAGTGCTTTTTTACAGAAATTTGTAATTTTTTCATTTTAATTTTCTCCTATATTAGGAATTTTTATTAGCACTTTGACTTAAGCCATACAAGGGGAGTGAAAGTGTTATGCCTGCACTACAAAAAAAAGAGGGTTTAGCCGGATAGTCTAATCTGAAACCTGTCTTAGCTGAAAAAACCTTAAAAATAAGTGGAAATTTCCAATCGCAAAATGGAGACATCTCTGCCATTATTGAAAATTCAAGACCGGACATAAATCTATATTTATAAATATTAGATTCTGTAAGCCAATTTATCCTGGCAAACACTGCTAAGCGAAATATTTTATATAGATTATTAAATGTGTTATATGAAAATTCAGCATTTATAAAAAACAGATTGGTTTTCCCTAATTGTTGATTTGATTCTATTTCTAAAGGCGAGAAAGAAAATGCTACCCCTGTGTCAGCATCTGAAAGATTTATATCGGATAAAGTTCCAGAACCATATAGAATTTGTGAATCTTTTGAAAAACTTCCTGCAATGTTGATGTGTCCAAAATCCCACGAGGGAGCAAAATCGAAAGCAAAAAGCAAATCAGCACAGCTAAAATATAAATCAATACACTCATAGCTAATATTTTTTTTGTGATAATTTTTTTAGATTGAATAACTTTCATTATTTTCCTATTTTTGTTATATGGCATAAAATCATTCCTTTATAATGAGTGCCTTTCTTCTGCCGAAATACCTAATCCCTTCGGCAATAAGCATAATTATACAGGCAGGCGTAAAAATAAGGATAAGTATAACATATGTTTGCCAATTTAATAATCTACGCATAACAACGGCTATAAAATTGTGTAAAGAATGGAGAAAGATACATGCATAAAGCGATTTTGTTTTTTCATAACAATAAGCTGATAGTAAACCGCTTACAATGGTTCCAATCACTTGGGCATAGCCTCCATATAAATGTATTAAGCCGAATAGTATTGAAGAAACAAGAGCGGCAATTTTTGCATTAAATAATTTTTTTGTATCATCATAGATTACTCCCCTAAATATAAGTTCTTCATATATCGGTGCTATGATAAGAGCCGCTACAAATTCATAAATAATTAATGGCTTGTATATAAAATTAGTATTAAATATGGTACGGACGGTAAAGCTTTCTTTTCCCGTAAATCTGTTTAAAAAATAAATAACCGAACTTTCTATCATATTTTTAAAATTACCGAAACCACGAAAAATCCATGCTATAAGTGTAGTTATAATGATACCAATAAAGTATATCTTTATAACCGTAGAAAACTTAAAAGGTTTAAATTGTAAAAGATTTTTGTTTTCTTTAAACCGTTTAAATGTTATGATTGCAATGCCCAGTTCCGTATACCCAATAGCCAGAATTATATACCAGTATTCTTCTTTATACATAAAAACATATACATATATAAGATCAAGAATAAAAAATGCAATAAAGGCTTCAATTATAATCGATATAAACCAATAAAAAACAGCTAAAACCTTCTTTTTGTTATATGGCATAAAACAGTACTCCTAATAAGTGATGACACTGTTACGGCTTCACTTATAAGTATAGAGCAGCCCTGCTTATTTGTCAAGGAAGATTTATAGTATTTTCTTTACATAAATTTACAATTTTATTTATTTTTAATAACCGTAGCGAACGCCAAGCATTGAGCTAACGCTCAACTTCGCAAAGGGAAAAGATTATTAAGAAAAACCGTAGGTTTGTCTTAATGACAATCCATACCTCTAAATCAGGGGAGATTTTTAAGAGGGGAGCTAAAAAATGTTCCCCTCTTAAATGGCGTTTTGAAAAGATGAGGGGTTATAGGGGAGAAGAAAAACTTTTGCTCCATCAAAAGTTTGTCTTTTCCCCTAATTTGTCTTTTCCCTTAATTTTCTTATCTCTTCTAAACAGGTTCCAAGGGCACTTTTGCCGGGAAGATTATAAATATCAGGAGCAGTACCTGTTTCATCAGTACAGTATCCGTCTTCGGTTAGGCCGTACATAAAATCAAACTTTATCAGTAAGCCGCTGTTGGGAAGAACGATGTACATAGGCGATTTACCGTTTGTTCCGGAACCTCCCGTATTAGTCCCGACAACTGTTGCAAAGCCGATTTTTTTACAGATATAAGTAAAACGATCGGCTTCAGAATATACGCCGCTATCTACAAGAAGCCAAAATTTTTTATCTTCACAAGGCTTGTATCCGTTAATAGGACGAGCTTGAATTATCTCTTCCAATCTATAGGCCTTATCGTTTTTTACAGTACTGCAATTTTCTATATAAGGAACTTCATGCCGATTTATTTTTTCTGATTTATAATTTTTAAAAAACATATCCAAATAAGTATTCGTATATTTATTTTCGTTATAAAGTCCGTAAGAAATTATATTTATCTCTTTATTTATATTGGGAGATATTATTGCTTCGTAATTTTCAGGATGTCCGCCTCCGTTATTTTGTATATCTATTATTATGTGTTTATAATTTGCAGTCTCAATAAAAAAATCTTCCAAGGCTTTTAGATACTCTTGTTTTTCTTCTGCTTTCGTTGTAAGAAAAGATTTGATTTCTATATATGCAATATGATCGGTCTCAATAATCTGTATAAACGGCTTTGAATATTTACGAGTTCCTATTAATGAAGAATTTCTATTATTAAAACTACCGATATTTTTATCACTAAGAACCTCTACTTGATATATATGAAAATAAAAGTTATCTATCAAAGCCCGCTTCTTAATTAATGAAGTCTGAGGGGCACCATTTTTAAATATCTTTTCATAATTAAAATAATAATCAAAATAATCGGAAGGATAAAGATGACCTATATATCTATTTCCCGTAATTTTTCTGCATAAGTCTTTATAAAAAAAATAATACCCATACTGCATCATGGGATCCGTTAAATATCTATATCCGGACTGTTTTATTTGTTCTAAATCCGCTCCTTTTCGTTCACATACTTCAGTAAAAGGGTAGCCCTTATAAATAAAATCCCAAAAATATTCATAGTCGGCTTTCATTTTTTCGGCAGAAATAAAACCTGATATTATATCATTTTTTTTCGATACATTAAGAGCTATTACAACAAACACGGAAACAAAAATAAATATTATAAGGCTGATTATTAATTTTTTCATATTAATTTTTTTAATCATTCGACGAAATTTTATTTTTATTATATCATAGATGAACAATAAATTATTCAATTTTTATTACTCCTTTTTATAAATTAATAATTTATTTTCTTCCAAAAAATTGCGCATCTTTTCTTTATTGCGGAAATCGTCTTTGTGTTCTTCACTATAAAAACAAAACGGATATAGGGTATTTAAAATTTCATTTAAGTTTTTAGAATCGAATTCTTTTTTATCACGTAAGCGCATGATTTTTTCGTAATCCGTTTTTTCAAGATACTCGGTTGATGACCAAAGAGGCTCTTCCAAACGCTCGCCTTCTCTGGGGCCGATTATTTCTATCTTAATATCCTTCTCAGGTTCAAAACCCATGTAACTTATCAACTGCTTTGCCGTCTCATAAATATTTACAGGTTCTCCCATGTCGAGAAGATAGGACTCACCCGATTTTCCAACACCGCCTGTCTGCAATACTAATGAACAAGCTTCCGGAATTGTCATAAAAAAGCGGATCATCTTTTTATCGGTTACGGTTACGGGTCCCCCGTTTTGTATCTGCTCTACAAAAAGCGGAAAGATAGATCCCCTCGATCCCAAAACATTTCCGAAGCGGACAAACATGTAGGCTGAATCTTTTTTTTCTTTTACGGTTTCGGCAGCCTGCAATACCAATTTTTCGCTTAATAGTTTTGAAACGCCGTAAACCGAAACAGGCTCAACAGCCTTATCCGTCGAAATTAAAACAAATCGTTTTACTCCGAATTCGATGCAGGCATCCAAAAGATTCTTTGTTCCGAAAACATTGTTTTCGATAACCGCAACAGGATTTTCTTCCATCAAAGGAACATGTTTATAAGCCGCCGTATGAAAAACCGCATCACATTTTAATTGCTTAATGATGTAGCGCATGTACTCGCGGTCTTTTAACTCTCCTATAACCGGAACAATTGTAGCCTTGTCGCCGACACCGCCTGCTTGCAATATTTTAAGTTCTTTATAAATTTGATAAATGGAATTTTCTCCATGACCGAAAAGATAGAGGCGTTCGGCACCGCCCGATAAAAGCTGCCGGCAGAGTTCGCTTCCGATAGAACCTCCGGCGCCGGTAATTAGAACTCGCTTTCCGCGTAGATAAGCCAAACTCTTTTTTAAAGAAATGGTAACGGGGGTTCGGGTAAGTAAATCCTGCGGATCTATTTCGCGGGCTTGTACCAAATGAGCTGAACCGTCAATGATTTGCGAAATTGCGGGCAGAAGTTTTATTTTTGAAAAACCTGCCGATTTTAAAAGCTCATATATTTCACGCAAACGCTCGGAGCGCATGCTGGGAATTGCAATCAGAGCCTCATCCCCTGCATCTATCCTTATCAGATGAACCGTTTCACTTATAGGCCCGAATACCGGAATCCCGTCAATCTTAGTTCCGATTTTTTTAGGGTCATCGTCTAAGAATGCGGCAACCTTACCGAATATGTTTTTTTCAGAAATTTCATGTGCAATCATAGTTCCGGCCAGACCTGCGCCTACTATATATATAGAAGTTTTTTGTTTAATAGGACGGTTCATTTTTTTTCTTCCTTATTTAGTATTTCAAATCCTAAGTCTATAGAAAAAGCTGTTTGACACATATCCAGACAAACGGTAGCCCTTCCCTTCCTCTTATTTACTCTTACAATATAACCTTCAAGACCGCTCAAAGGTCCTTCGATAACTTTTATTCTATCATTTTCATCAAATACAACTTGTGAAATTTTTGCAAGGCCTCCGAAGGAAATAAATTGATTAAGGATTTCAAAATCTCTTCCTTCTAAAAACTTCGGTTCTTGATTATTAGGTAAAAATCTATAAAAGCCCTTACATTTTCTAAGATGTTGATACAAGTCTTTGGAAATTTCATCAGTACCTATAAACAGATATCCTGCAAAAACAGGCAACTGTTTTTCCGTTACCTTACCGGCCTTTCTTATCTTTAAAATCCTCTGAGGAAAAACTATAGAATAAGAAAGCTCATCAAATTTATTTTTAAATTCCGCATCTTCAATAAAATTCTTTTCTTTGCCTGTACTTACCTGAACTACATAATAATCCATACACAAACAATTATATCATAAAACCTTCATTGAATCAACTTACCCAGACGCAAGCGTCGGGGTATTAAAGCCTCCGCACGAATAAAGTACTCGCCTTTAATTTATTTTGCCCTAAAATAAAACCATTAAAAGGATTACTTGTTTTTTTAAATCTCCTGTGCTATATTCTTTTTTAGAATTTAAAATCATTATTAAATGAGGAAAATAATGGAAGAAGAAAAAAACTCGGCATTAATTTTTAGAATAGCCTTGGCGGCAGGAGAGCTTCTAATAAAAAACGGAGCAGAGATGCATAGAACGGAAGAAACTATTTTAAGAATATGCTCTTCACACGGTATTACCGGTCTTGCCGTTTTTATAACTCCGACAGTAATATTAATAGGAAATGACAAGAAGGAAGGCTCAACTTATATTAAAAACATAAAAGTCAGAGGCAGCAATATACACAAAATTTCCTTGGTCAACGAATTTTCAAGAAACTTTACTCAAGGTAAAATTTCTGAAAATGAAGCCCTTGAGATTTTAAAAAATATTGATGCAGAAAAAAATTATCCGTATTGGCTTGTATTAACCACCTCCGGAATAGGCTGCGGTCTTTTTTCTGTTTTGCTCGGCGGAACATTAAATGATTTTATAGTTACTTTTATTGCCACCTTTGCAGCCGTTTTTTTAAATGATAGAATTACGCAGTTTTCCAAAACGGTATTTTTAGGAAACTTTATAGCGGGCTTTTTTGTCGGTATAATAACAATTCTTTTTTATCATATAGGCTTTGTAAAAAATCTTGACATGATAATAGTTGGAGCCGTTTTATCCCTTGTACCGGGGGTAGCCTTTACATCAGGTATACGGGATTTCATTTTGGGAGACTTAGTTTCCGGAATTGCCCGCACCAGTGAGGCCGTACTCATAGCCGTTGCAATAGCCTTCGGTATAGGTTCTGTTCTTTTCAGTTATTCTCTTTTGGGAGGAATATAATGCCGCTTTACATACATACGATCGCATCATTTATCGCAAGTTTTTGTTTTTGTTTTTTGTTTTCGGTTCCGAAAAGGAATACCTATTTAAGTGCTCTATGCGGAAGTGTCTCTTGGACAATCCTCATATTTTTTCAGAGCATCGGCATAAATTATATATTTGCAACCTTGGCAGGAGCATTGGCCGTAGGCCTCCTGGCGGATTTATTTGCGGTACTCCAAAAAACACCGGTTACATGTTTTATAGTTATAGGCACGATTCCTTTAGTTCCCGGATTTAAGGTTTATAAGACCATGCTTTTTTTTGTTACCGACAAATTGGAAAAAGGAGTGAGCGAGGGCGTTCAAGCCGCTTTTATCGCAATAGCGATATCCGTAGGTTTAATTATTTCTGCATCGGTAACCCGCCTTATCAAGGCTCTTAAGAAAAAAACGACGGAGAAAAAAAATCAACAACCCCGACGCAAGCATCGGGGTATGTTGTTCTCATAAGGTGGTTGCAGTCGGCTTTAATACCCTTCGTTACGACGCAAGCGTCGGGGTATTAAACCCTCCGCACGAATAAATAAATTTTATTATCAAATCTCTTGTTTTTTATAAAAAAAAGAAGTACATTTTTTTCGAGAGGAATTAGATATGAAGAATAAAAACATTTTATTCCACTTGAGTTTTTTAATGATGATAGTTTTATTTCTATCATGTACAAAAGCTCAGGCAGAACAAAAATTACCCATTGGAGGAAAAGGAATGATTAAAGAAATATATCTTGCAGGCGGCTGCTTCTGGGGCGTTGAAGGATATTTTCGCCAAATTCCCGGTGTTAAAGAAACGGACACGGGTTATGCAAACGGAAAAAACGATTCTGCAAACTACAAGGGATTACATCAGAGCGATCATGCCGAGACTGTTAAGATAGTTTATGATTCTTCGGTAGTAAGTTTACAGGAATTATTGGCTCATTATTTTAGAATAATAGACCCCACATCTTTAAACAAACAGGGAAACGATGCAGGCCGTCAATACAGAACAGGTATTTATTATGTAGATGATTCTATGATTAAAGAAATAAATAGTTTTGTAAAGTTTATGCAAAAAAAATATTCGAGGCCCATTGTTGTTGAGGTAGAAAAACTTAAGCATTTTATTCTTGCAGAAGACTATCATCAAGACTATCTTCAAAAAAATCCCGGAGGATATTGCCACATAGACTTAACCCTTGCTTTAAAACCTCTTTATGATGAAAGTAAATTTAAAGTACCGTCAAAAGAAGAATTAAAAAAATCCTTAAAACCGATACAGTTTTCGGTTACACAAGAAAAGGCAACGGAAAGACCCTTTACAAGCGAATATGATAAATTCGATGCTGAAGGAATTTATGTTGATATTACCACAGGGAAACCTCTTTTTTCTTCATTAAATAAATATGATGCAGGCTGCGGATGGCCATCATTTACAAAGGCTATTACAACACAGGCCCTTCAATATTTGGAAGACAAAAGCCTCGGCATGAACAGAACTGAAGTCGTATCAAAAACAGGCGGAGCTCACCTAGGCCACGTCTTTGATGACGGCCCTGCCGATGCAGGAGGCTTACGCTATTGCATTAACGGTGCGGCCTTACGCTTTATCCCCTACGATAAAATGGAAAAAGAAGGCTACGGCGATTATCTTCCCTATGTAAAACCTACGGGGAATTTTTAACATCGCCTATAAAACTTAATTTATAAACTCCACAGGTTCGGTACGGGTTTTAGGTTCGGGATGTTCTGCAGGATAACCGATAGCCGATATTCCGCAGACTACGTGATTTTTAGGAATATTAAAAGAATCTAAAACCCGTCTTATCTCCGGTGAATTGCATTTTTCTCTCAACTGATTTATCCAAACGGAACCCAATCCCAAGGCATGAGCCGCAAGATAGATGTTCTCAATTGCAACCGAAGAATCACAGTAACCGAAGCGGTCGTCTTCTTCAAAGCTGATGAGTATCAACGCATCGCAATCATAGATTCTATAATTCGGAATATCGAGTACGGAAGAAACAGCCTTTGCAAGTTCCTGTATCTTTTCCCGATTATGCACAACAGTAAATTTCCTCATCTGTCTGTTTTTTCCTGTCGGAGAAGCCTTAGCACATTCTACAATTGTTTTAAGCTTTTCGTCTTCGACTCTCTCAGCCGTAAACTTACGGACACTCACACGCGTGAGCATGTTCTTAATAACCTCATTCATATCCTACCTCCATAAGAATTTATCTCATAAAAATATCTTTTAAATTTCAGCCAACTTAGGTTCCATAAAAATCGACACAGCCCAATAGCATAAGAAAAATCTAAAGGACTTGTTTGTAACCATATCGACATCCATTATAACACTTAAAAGCAAAGCAGAGTTTACTCCTAAAAATTTTTCTGCCAAATCCAAAAACCATTTTATAAATTCGGTATCATTTGAGGCCTCGCTTATAAATGTTAAAATTATCTTTTTAAATTCAAGATCCGATTTTTTTCTTTTTGCAAAAGCTTCATCAAGCATGTCGGTAAAAATCGACCCCGTATCTCGCGCCTCGTTTTTAAATCTATCATAAGCAAAATAAAAACCGCCTTCAACCTTCATCATTGAAGCCAAACTTAAATAAGCCTCATCTTCTACCAAAGAAGGAAGACCTTCCCTGCGAAGTAAGTCGATTATAAACGGAATGGAATTTACCGACCTGTAAGTTTCCATCGCTTTAATTCCGGAAAGCAATATTTTAGGATTTTTTGTTTCGGATAAAATTTGTGAAATCTTAAATTGCGAAGCTTCATCTTTAAGATGAGCAAGAGCAATCATCGCCTCCCCCGACAAAAGATAATCTTTACTTTCAAGAGCTTTCCGCAAAGGTTCAACAGCTTGATGCACATTAAAATGAGC
Source organism: Treponema denticola ATCC 35405 (assembly GCF_000008185.1). Lineage (NCBI taxonomy): Bacteria > Pseudomonadati > Spirochaetota > Spirochaetia > Treponematales > Treponemataceae > Treponema > Treponema denticola. Next base: position 743,358 of record NC_002967.9, on the reverse strand, counting down.
AAGAGTTTTTGCAGCAAGAGCGGCCGTAGTAAATTCTCCCTTATTCAATTCTTCTAAAAGAGTTTCTCTATTTTTTGCAGAAAGTTTTTCTAAAGAATTCAAAGCATCCATTGCAGAATACCTGATAGAAAAACGCGGAGACCTCATATACTGATTTAACTTATCTGCCGATTCTTGAGAAGCCGTTGCCGTAAGCTCGTGCAAAATTTTTTCTTCGGTCTGGAGGCTCTCACTTGAATCAAGTTTATATAAAAGGTTTAAGGCCTTCATATCACGCGGAGAAAAAATAACTGCAAGAGCATCTTTTACAAGCCGGCCTCCAAGGTTCAAAAGCCTAATCTGAAAAATCATTCCGAAAAGAATACATGCTATAACGCATAAGAAAAATATACGGTACATACTTAAATTCGAAAAGCCTGAAGTTTGAAGCATATCCAAAATACCGCCTCCCAGGATTGAACCGAGAGCGCCAGTAAGCCCCATCACAAAAAAATTGAGCATACTTAAATCCATCAAGGACTTTGACGGCACTATCCCGAAAAAGTAAGCTTGCGATGCATCCATTTGCGCGGAAAAGCCCATATTTGTTATCATTGAAAATACAATCAAAAAGATAAAGGCAATCAAGTATATTTCTCTGGCAGGTGCTATAATTGCAGGGATCAAGGCTGCCGCACTAAGAGCCGTAAAAATAACATACATCGGCTTTGCCCCCATCCTGTCTATCAAGAGGCGCATTAAAAGTCCAACCAAAAGAGAGCCCATAGTTGAGGCAAGAGAAAAAATTATTACCAAATTATCGGGGATAGAATAAACGGCCTTACCGTAAACAATTATAAAGGGACGGGCTAAACTTATTCCGAATTGAATTATAAAAAACGAAAAAATATAGAGCTTAAAATTTTTATCGCCAAAGGCTTCTTTTGAAGCCGAGAAAAAAGAACCCTTTTGAAGATTTTGATTTCCCCTCTTTAGCTTTCTTATTTCCTTTCGGCTTCTTCCTTCTGCCCTAGCTTCTTTCACAGCCTCCATTCTTCTTTCAAAATCGGGATCCGGAAGTTTAAGCAAAAGAGCAGATGCAGCAAATCCCGTAATAATTCCTATAATTGCAGTTATATTATATGTAGAAACTATATCGATTCCAAACCTTGGAGAAAACCATAAAAAGACGGTTAAAAATATTATGGCTGCGAGTGCGGCCGTATTGTTTGTCAATGATATTTTAACTATATAAGAATTCCGGTCCTTGCCGGGAGCCAAAAGACTTATGACAGGATTGTTTGCAACTATGCCGGCTCCTCTAAAAAAATTAAAAAGAGCTACTGCAAGTAAAAGCATAAAGATTGCAGCTTCATTTTCGCCTCTAAAATAAAAGAACGGAATAAACAAGATAGGTAAAAGCGAGGCGTTGCGCAAAAACCAAGTATAGGCAAAGGTCTTTACGATAGTAAAACGACGAGCCATAAGCTTTCCTAAAGGAATTGTAAAATAGCACATGTACATGAAGGCTGTAAGCAAACCTATGACGGTGCTGTTGGCTTTTAAAGCAAGAGCATAAAGAGTAATTGTGTTTCCGGTAACGAGTGCAAACGAAAATGAATTGATTCCATTGTATGCATTAAAAACACTGCGGCCCTGTTTGATTCTAAAGTTTGATAATTGTTCTTCCATCAATGCTATTTTAATCTATTTTTTTAAAACAAACAAGTATTCAGAAACATGAATATTTCTCTTGTTAAGATTTCGGCTCCCCCGAAAAGTATTATATTTTATTTCGACGGTTTTTAATTCTCCGTATTTCTGTAACATATTTGTCATCTCTTCAAAAGAAATAAAACCTTCCGAGTTGTAGGAGATGACGGCATAACATGCATCAAGAGAAGAGATAATTTCTTCCATTGACTTTAGAGCAAGATAAGGTTTATTAAAAACGGAACGATTCCATCCTTGGGTAATTCCGCTGACGGGGCTTATGGGAACATCAAGCCTATTTTTAAGAATTAAATTAAGCATAAAATAATTTGAACCGTAGGGGTGCTGATTATAAGGAGGGTCGATATAAGCAATATCAACATTCTTTATTTCTTTTGAAAGAATAACTGCATCCTTAGTAAAAATTTCAAGTTCGGAATTAAAATTACTAAAGACAGGTTCTTTTAATTCTACTTTGCCCAATATTCTTGTTAAGGCATTTTTTCCGCTGGCACCGAAACAGCCTACCCCCGTATTCTTATCCTTATAAAAGCCCTTAAATACACCGCTCGTATTTACGTGAATTGAAGCTTCGGTAATTAATGGAGCAAAAAAAAACTTTTTTAAATTTTCTTCCCGAACAATTTTATCGATAAGATTTCTATATGTGTCGATTAAAAGAGCATTCTTACGTGTATAAAAAACTCTTTCTCCTTTTTCGATTTTGTTGTCATCCTTGGGAGCATAGTTTTCGGAAATTATGCCGGGTATTTTTTTATTTAAAGAAGAAGATATAATTTCATCTCGTAATTCATTACAAAGTTTTTTAGGGTATTCTTCTTTGTTTGTAAGATAGCAGGAGTTTATCACATATGAATAATTTTCCAAATCATTAACGATTATTTTTGAAGCATATTTTTTTAACATGCGGGCAACTATACCGGAACCAGAAAAAATATCCGCACAGATAAGTTTTTCCTTGTTTAAGTACTTCGAAATAAGTTTTACCTCTTCTTCTATTTTATCTATCAAAGATCTTTTATTTCCGAGGTATGTAATTATCTGTGTGGTAAGAAAGTCCTTATTTTCTTCTCGCTGCTCTTTCATAGATTTAATGCTTCCTTAAACTAAAGAAAGCTCATACTACTATAAAGATAAGAAACTTACAAGAAGATAGAAAAAAATTGATATAAGCAAATTCATCATGTTAAAACTATAGACAAATCTTACAAAACAAGTTACAATCAATTATAAGTTATTAAAATATCAATTTTATTAACCTAAAAATCAAATTAGGAGGTCGCTCTGATGATAGCTTTATATGTTGCTCTGGTCGTAGCGGTTATTATTTTATTTTCGATAGCTGTTGTAGTTCCGGAACAAGAAAGTTATGTTATTGAAAGGCTTGGAAAATATTCGCGGACTCTTACTGCGGGTTTCCATATCTTAACCCCATTTATAGACAGGATTGCTTATAAGCAAAATCTAAAGGAAGAAGCCTTGGACGTAGATCCTCAAGTTTGTATCACGGCCGATAACGTTCAGGTACAGGTTGACGGAATTCTTTATCTAAAAATATTCGATCCGGTTAAGGCAAGCTATGGAATCGATAATTACCGCTATGCAGTCGCCCAGCTTGCAAAAACAACTATGCGAAGCGAAATAGGAAAACTGGAACTTGATAAAACTTTTTGCGGAAGAGAAGGCTTAAACGACAATATAGTAAAGGCCCTCGATGAAGCTTCCGACAACTGGGGCATAAAGGTTACCCGCTACGAAATACGGGATATTACGCCTACCCGCACAATCCTCGAAGCCATGGAAAGGCAGATGAGGGCCGAAAGAGAAAAGCGGGCTAATATTCTTTCGAGTGAAGGAAAACAGCAGTCCCGAATAAATATTTCTTTGGGTAAAAAGAAAGAAGCTATAAACAAGGCTATGGGCGAAAAGCAGCGAAGAATCAATCTTGCCGAAGGCCGCTCAAAGGCTATAGAGATAACGAGTAATGCGACAGCCGAAGGCTTGCGTTTAATTGCAGATGCGCTTTCTCAACCGGGAGGAAGAACGGCTATGGGCATCCGTCTTGCCGAAAACTATATTCAAAGGTTCGAGCATATTATTAAAAAATCAAATGTTTCGGTTTACCCCGAAAACATTGCAGGCCTTGCAGCCTTTAGCGATATCATTAAAAATGCAGGAAAAGAAGTGAAGGTCATACAGGGAGGTCAAAATGCTTAATTTTATAATCCCGATTGTTATTGCGGCAATCATTGCCATAGTTTTTATTGTTGCTCTTTTTAGAAGCATTCGAATTGTTCCGCATAAGGTTGCCCTGATTGTAGAACGCTTAGGCAAGTATCACACAACCTTGGATGCCGGTTTTCATATTCTATTTCCGTTTTTGGATAGAGTAAAGTATAAGCAAAATCTAAAGGAACAGGCCATAGATGTTCCCGCCCAAGACTGTTTTACCAAGGACAACGTTCAGGTACGCATTGACGGAATCCTCTATCTTCAAGTCTTTGATCCGATTAAGGCAAGCTACGGTATACGCGATTACCGCTATGCAACTATTTTGCTTGCACAGACGACCATGCGCTCTGTAGTAGGACAGCTGGATTTGGATGACACCTTTGAAGCAAGGGAACAGATAAATGCTCAGGTTGTAAAAGCCGTAGATGAAGCTTCGGATCCTTGGGGCGTAAAAGTTACCCGTTACGAAATTCAAAACATAAGAGTTTCCGATTCTATTATGGATGCCATGGAAAACCAGATGAAGGCCGAAAGAGAAAAGCGAGCAGAAATAGCCCACTCGGTCGGAGAGATGGAAACGGTTATCAACCTTTCAAGAGCAGCTTATGAAGAAGCCGTAAACATAAGCGAAGGTGAAAAAGAAAGAATGATAAATGAGGCGGAAGGTCAGGCCCGCGAAATTGTTGCCGTTGCCGAAGCCACTGCCGACGGTATTAAAAAAATTGCCGCTTCTACCCAAATTCAAGGCGGTATGGAAGCTGCAAAGCTCACCGTTTCACAAGAATGGATAAACGCTTTAAGCTCTATAGATGAAAATACAAAGATAATTATGTCCGCAGATTTTACAGACATAAAGAAAATGACCATCGACATGGCCGAAGAAATAATCCAATAATTTTTATGCACTGCAAACCTTTTGCAGTGCATTTTTTATTCCAGCTTAATTCCCTTGCCTTTTAAATTCTCGACACACTCAAGATAATAGTTATTCATCGTGTTCGACATAGATGGGTTTCCCTACTTTAACAGCCTTCAAATTATCATAGCCGATAGCTTATTGACATGAAAAGTAAATTATGTTATATTTATACTATAAATCATACAAATCATACTTTATGTTTGGAGGTGAGAAAATGGGTTATCCAAAAGGAAAATATGCTTGGACGGTTAAGGTTGGAGAGAAAGGGCAGTTCGTTATACCTAAAGAAGCCCGTGATGTTTTCAACATTAATCCCGGTGATACCTTGATTGTTTTGGGAGATATAAACCAAGGCATCGCCATTCCGCCTAAAAATATGTTCACAAGTATTATTGACAATATTTTCGGAGGTAATGTACCAAAGGAGGACGAAGAATGAGTGCCATTGTAACTGCACAGCTTACAAAAAAATACGGCGGTATAACTGCTGTAGATAATCTTAATTTAACTGTTGAGCAAGGTGAATTATTTGCCTTACTCGGTGTGAACGGAGCTGGAAAAACCACAACAATTAAAATGCTTTCTTGTCTAATAAAACCCACGAGCGGTGATGCCTTGTTGCTTGGCAACAGTATTATTTCAGCATCCCATGCAATAAAGAAAAAAATAAATATTTCTCCTCAGGAAACGGCGGTAGCCGCTAATTTGTCGGTTTTAGAGAACTTGGAACTTATTGCGGGAATCTACGGGCAAGACAGTAAAACAGCAAAGAAAAACGCTTACGAGATAGCTCAAAAATTCAAATTGGAAAATGAATTGAACAAAAAAGCAAAACACTTATCGGGAGGTATGCAGAGGCGCCTTTCTATTGCAATGGCACTGATTTCAGATCCGCAGATTTTATTTCTCGATGAACCGACCCTAGGACTTGATGTATTGGCTCGCCGTGAGTTATGGGCATCCATTAAAGAGTTAAAAGGAAAAGTGACAATTATACTCACAACTCATTATATGGATGAAGTTGAAACGCTGTCCGATCGTGTCGGAATAATGTCAAAAGGCAAGTTAAAAGCGATGGGTACGGTACAGGAATTAACTATGCAAACAGATACTGTCAAGCTGGAGGACGCTTTTGTTATACTTTCCGGAGGTGTGTTATGAGGATACTTTTATTTGCAAGAAGAAATACAAAAGAAGTTTTGCGTGATCCCATAAATTTCTTTTTCGGTTTGGGATTTCCTATCATATTGTTGATTCTTCTATCCATTATTAATGCTGCCATTCCGCCTGAAGCCGAAAATCCTATGTTTGAAATAAGAAATCTTGCTCCCGGCTTAGCGATGTTTGGGAGTGTATTTATGGCATTATTTTCCGGTATGCTGCTATCAAAAGACCGTACTTCATCTTTCTTAATGCGCCTGTTTACTTCTCCTATGACTTCCGTAGATTTTATTTTGGGCTACACTTTGCCTATGCTGGCTATGACAATAGTACAGGCTGCGATAACCTTATTGGCGGCAGGAGCTTTTGGTCTTGAAATAACTATTCACTTCCTGTTTGCGGTGATTGTGACAGCTTTAACCTCTCTACTGTTCGTGGGAACAGGACTGCTCTTCGGCAGTCTTATGAATGATAAAGCAGTCGGAGGAGTTTGCGGAGCCTTGTTAACAAATGTAGCCGGATGGTTATCCGGAGTATTTATTCCGATTGATTTAATAGGCGGCGCTTTTAAAAAAATAACAAATATCCTGCCATTTTATCATAGTGTGGAAGCAATAAAATCAACCTTAAGCGGTAATTTCGGTCATGCCCTTTCTCATCTGACTGTTGTAATGAGCTATACAATAGTCATCTTCGTTCTTGCTATTTATTGTCTTTCAACGTAGGATGAACGGTGAGAAAGTATAAAATAAAATAGTTTATTGACATGAAAACTAAATTATCTTATATTTGTATTATAAATGGTACAAATTATACTTTAAAGATGGATTATCCAAAAGGAAAATATGTTTAACCTAAAAAAAGCTTGTTTTATTATTTTTACATTAATTTTTATATCTTCTTGTTCAAAACAAAATCGCGAATTTACGGGAAAATATTTAACCTACACAAATACGGAAGAAGGTTATGAAATCGATTACCCTTCAGAAATTTTAAGACCTATAGACAGCTCTCCTGCAGAACAAGTATTTACGAGTAATGACGGAGAGGTAACCTTATCGGTTTCCGTTTCGGACTTAAAAGATTCCGGCCCCGAGTTTATTTTTAAAACTGCTGACCTTTACGAAAAAAAAGAAGCGGAAAAATTTACGGTAAGCGATAAAAATATGGGCCGTGACGGCTTTATTTTAAAAGGCTATTCAAAGGACAAGATGTTTTTTTGTCAGGCCCTTGCTATAAATGAAAAGTTTTATACAATCAGATTTGAATATAACAAAAAAGAGTATGATACATATAGGGATATTTTAACTCATATAATAGATTCTTTTGAGTTGACTTCGGCATCTGTTTCTCAAGAAGGAAGTGAAGATGAAAAATCTTATGATGAAGGAACGCTCATCTCCTTTGCTTTTTCTTTTTTATCGAATGTGTATTGGGAAAATAACTTTAATCTTCTTTTAAAAAATTCAAGCCCAAAATTAGCCGATTTTGTTCACCCTGATTACGGCATAAGGCGTTTTTATAATCCCGGTGCTGCTCCCCTTCTTTTTTCGGCGGAGGATGGTTTCGGCTTTGATGAAAGCGCCGATTTTTCTACCAAACCCTCGGCCAATAAATTCGGAGGCTCCATCCCCTTTTATAATCGAATGCCTGACGGCGGTTTTTGTGAAGAGTCTAACGATAAGGACGGCGTATATTGTGCCATTGTCAAAGAAATACCCACCGCCGTCGATCCTGCAAGTTTTGAAGGCGATGAAATAAAGAACCTAAAAATAAACTTACCAAGAAACTATAAGGCAATCTTAAAAATAGTTGTCTTAGACGGCGGCTTTATAAAAAAGACCTTTTACTTTTTCGATATTGCCGATAATTGGTTTTTGCTCTTTGTAGATGACTGTGATTGTTCGGCTTAAGGGTAGAAAGATTAAAAAAAGGACTGTAAATTTTTCTTTAAAAATGATATAATAATCATGACATGGAGGGGTAAGTATATGCTGGAAACTGTAAAAGGTTATTACAATGGAACTCAAATAGTTTTAGATTCTCCTGTAAAACTCCGGCAAGGTCAGGAGGTGGTTATAACTTATAGAGTTTTTAAGTCTAATTTAAGACAAACATCTAAAATAAATCTTATAAAATCTCTAGTCGGTGCAATTCCCTATACAGGAAAATCCCTTGATGATTACAGGAAAGAGAGATTAAAAAAATATGAAAGTCCTAATTGATACAAATGTCATACTGGATGTGTTATTAAATAGAGCTTCATTTGTACAAGATGCTATTGCTGTATTAGAACTTACATGTGGGAATATTCAGGCATATGTTTCTGCATCGGCGATTACGGATATTTACTATATAGCTTATAAAGAATTGAGGGACAAAATCAGAGTTAAAAACCTTATAAAAACTCTTCTACAGATTATAACAGTGGCAGGTATTTCCGATAAGGAAATTATGTCAGCAATCGACTCAGATTGGGCTGATTTTGAAGATTCTTTACAAAATGCAGTAGCTGAATCGCATGATTGTAGTATGATTATTACCAGAAATATATCTGATTTTAATGGTTCGAATTTACAAATAATTTCTCCAAAAGACTTTATAGTCCAATTTACTCATTAATCATATCAAAAAACTTTCTTAAACGTCTTGACTTTCATTCAAAAAGTTTTTATCTTAGGTTTGTAAGAGCCTTGAAACAATTCATAAAGGTAGATTACAATTATTTTTTGGAGGCCAAAAATGAATATCATAGTTGAAGATTCTGCTAGAGACAAAATTAGAGCGAAAAACGCGGATACGGTTCACTGTATGCTTAATATGTGTGCTTCGTGAGGAGGGACAACTTTAGATCCGGCCGTGTATGTCGGAATGCCGCGAAATATCGATCACTTCAATAAATTTGAAAATAATGGAATTACCGTTTATGTTAAAAAGGGAACTCCCTCCGTTAATGGAACCTTAACGATTACAGTCGGAGCATTTTTATGGTTCGAAAAGCTGATGGTTGAAGGAATGATTTAAACAAGAAAGCCGATAAGATAAAAATCTTACCGGCTTTTTTTATTGCTGAGCAAATTCTATCTTGCTTTGCGACCTTCCTAATTTTGAAAAGTAAGTTCCAACAGTAAAATAAAGAAATAAGAATAAAAAGAGCATTCCGATATTTTTCCAATCAATCGATAAATTAACTTGAGTAAATTCGTTTGCCATTACATAATAATAGGTCGGGAAAAGGCGGGAGATATTTACAATAAAATCCGGAAGCAATTCTTGTTCAACAAAGATACCCGAAATAAAGGCCATAGAAAGAGGCAGCACCGTACCGACTATACCCATAACAGAGCCTTTTTTTAAAAAAGAATTAAGCATAAAAGTTAAACTTAAAATAACAGCCGTGTACATTAAGGCATTAAATGTATATAATAAAAGAGGGATGTTTTCCAATCTCGTTATATTTGTAATAATAGCAAAACCTATCAATATTGAAAGAATAAAAATTACTATCGTTAATTGAGCCAAAAAGTTTTCACAAACAAAGCGAAAAGTCGATACCGGAGAAACATTATTCCGCATTTTTAAGCGTTCATTATTTAACTCGAACATAGCCCAGCCTACAGAATTAAGTACAACAGAAAAAACTATCCATCCTAAAAAGTTAAAAAATATTTTAAACCAAATATTTACCGAAGTGTTCTTCTGAAAACTAATCTTATTAACCTTTGTGTTTACTTGAAGAGCTTTTTCTATTCTCTGAAAATCGAAATATCCTTGAGTCTTTTTTACACTTGAAGCAAATGTTAAATATGTATTAAGCTGTAAATCCATATAAAAGCCCGACTTTTTTCTGTCATCTTTAAAAGTTATAAGGGCCTTTTTACCGCTCATTACATTTTCTTCCATATTTTTATTTATAATAATCCCAGCATGTATTCTTTGCAGAGAAATATCTTTTTTTAACTCGCGTAAAATTTCTTCATCAGTCTTGCCTTTTTCGTCTATAATAATAACATCATGTTTTGACTTCAAATAAGAAATTAAATGCTTCGATAATTCGGAGCCGTCTCTATCGATTATATTTACAGTTAAAGGTGTTTCTGCAAACTCGCTTACCTGAGAATTTTGAGACTTTAATGTCATAAAACTGATGAACAAAAAAATAACAACATAAATAATAGTACTTATTACTTTTGTACAAATTAATCTTAAAAAGTTTTTATAAACTATCATATTGCACCTTCCTTGAGTTAATAAATGAAAGAGATAAAAGAATTACGATACCTATTGTGTAGACAATAAAAAATAACGGTACCGCATTATATTCACCCAAAATATTTATGTTATAAAGGTTGGTAGTAAAAATAGCTATAGGATTTATTGTCCCTAAAATCGGTATTGCTTTTTCAAGAGAGATTTTTACCTCAGGCCCCATCATACCGGATAGAAAGGCTAAAAAAAGACTTGTAAAAACACATATCATATTTTTTGACCGAATATCTCCAATAGATGTTGAGCCTATAAATAAGCCGAGAGCCGCTCCAAAAAAATTCGCATATATCAAGAGCAAAAGAGTAATTTTAAAATCGGTAATAAAGGGTATATTTAAAACAAAGAGCACAAAGGAAATATATATGAGATTGGCTGTAAGATTAAAGATAATATAAAATATAATTCCTGCAAGATAAGAATAAAAGCGTTTAATAGGAGTTGTACAAATTCTTGCTCCGATTTTTGAAATATTACCCTGTATTTTTACAGCTATATCTATCGAACCGAACATTGTATAAATCGAAACCATTGCCAAAAGAGAATAGAACAATATAATGCTCAAACTCATTTTTTCGTTTTTACTTTCGACATAGTTTTTACCGTATTCAAAAGAATTCATTGGAATATTAAGGGCTTTGATTTGCTTTATTTGATCCAGCACGGTTTTTGTTATTGTCTGAGATAATCCGTCTTCGCTCAGCCTCAAAGATTGGTCTGCTTCAATAAAGGCCTTTATTTTTTTTGTACGGAGCATCTCATTTGCCGATGCCTCATCTATTATTTTTGTATCGAACATCCCTGTAAATTTAAGCGGATAATAAACAGGATTGTCTTTTTCAATTCCGATTTCTATTTTACCGGTGTCGGAATTACCTACGGCCGAAAATATCGTAAAGAACAGTCCTGCCATAAGAATAGGATATAAAAGCGTCCAAAACATTCCGTCTAAAGAATAAAACATTCCAATACTATAATATTTTATTTCGCGTAAAAAGAATTTCATCAGTCTCTTAGCTCCTTTCCCGTAAGCTCCAAGAAAATATCGTTTAAGCTGGGTAATTCAGAATATAATTTGGTATAAGCCAAACTATTATTATTGATAAATAAAATAAGTTCGTTTAAGTTGTTAATCGAATTTTCAAAACTGATTAAAAACTCGTTTCCGTTTTTGGTAACTTCCAGAACATGAGGGATTTTTTTCAGTTCGTCTTGCAGGTTATCCTTAGTTTCGACAAATTCAACAACCATTTTTTCGCTTGTGCGGATCAGCTTGTGCAATTCTTCTAATGTGCCGTTTGCTATATCTCTTCCCTCATCCATGATGATGATTCTATCGCAAAGCTCTTCAACTTCTTCAAGATAATGGGTAGTATACACGATGGTACTTCCTCTTTTTGCCAGTTCCTTTATTCCTGAAAGAATGAAGTTTCGGCTTTGGGCATCGACGGCAACTGTGGGCTCATCCAAAAAAATCAGCTCAGGTTTATGTGCTATACCACATGCAATATTGAGCCGGCGGAGAAGACCTCCTGAAAGTTTTTTTGCACGGAATGAAGCATAATTGTTTAAGCCTACAAAATCGATTGCTTCATCTACCAGCTTTTTTCTTTCTTGAGTATTGTTCACATAGAGGCCGCAAAAATAGTCTATGTTTTGTCTTACGGTAAAATCATAGAAAACCGAAACCTCTTGAGGAACAAGGCCTATTCTTTTTTTTATGTGCAGGGCGTTAGGCTTCATTTCTTCGCCGAAAATGATGATTTCGCCCTTGCCGTGTTTTAAAAGGGAAAGCATACAGTTTATGGCTGTAGTTTTTCCGCATCCGTTCGGCCCCAAAAGGCCCAGAATCTCGCCTTCTTTAACTTCCATATTAAAGTGATCAAGTGCCGTTTTTTCATTGTACCGTTTTACAAGATTTTTTACCGTTAAAATCATAACTTCCTCCGATATCTTTTATAGATAATTATACCTTTTTTTTGGAATTTTAAAACTGAAAATTGTCATATTTTTTGGAGTTTAAATATGACATTTGTCATAGGAAAAAAGTTTAAACTTTTTTTAAAGAAGGGTTAAAAATTAAAAATGGGTAATCAACAACCCCGACGCAAGCGTCGGGGTATTAAACCCTCCGCACGAATAAGCGGCTTACTCATTACCTATCAGGAATTACAAATTAATTAAAGCTCTTCCGCCATGCGGCAGGGTTGCCGGGGCCGACCCATTTATTAAGTTGGAATCCGTTTTGAAGGCTTAAAGTGATAAACTTTTTTGATCTTCTTACGGCTTCATATGGTTCAAGGCCTATGCCTAAACCTGCAGCGATGGCAGCAGCTGTTGTGCAGCCTGCTCCATGTGTCCATCTTGTATCGGTGAGCCCGCCTTCCACTTTTAAAAATTGTTCGCCGTCATAAAAAATATCTATAGCCGATTGTTCTCCGTTCAACTTGGGTCCGCCCTTTATAAAGACATAGGGAACACCCATTCCGTGAATAATCTTACAGGCTTCTTTTATTTCTTCGATTGTAGAAGGTGTCGGCATTTTTGCAATCTGCCCAGCTTCAAAAAGGTTCGGCGTAATAAGCTTTGCTAAAGGCAAAAGTTTTTTTATAATGAGATTATTGAGCTCTGGGTTTAAGGCAAGGTCTCCGCCCTTACATACCATTACAGGGTCCAGTACATAATTTTCTACATTATATTTTTTTAAGTATTCGGCAGAAAGCTCAACTGCATAATTTGTTGCAAGCATTCCCGTTTTTGCAGCGTTAACGCCTATGCCCTTAAAAATTGTTTCAAGCTGGGCTCTTATAGCTTGCTCATCAAGCGGAAAAACTTCATGTCCCCACTCTTTATCGGGATTCATCGTTGCAATTACCGTAACGGCAGCCATTCCATATACACCGTACTCCTGAAATGTTTTTAAGTCGGCTTCCAAGCCGGCCCCTCCGGATGCATCCGATCCGGCAATTGTTGCAAGTTTTATCATAAGTAAATCTCCTATAAAAACTTTTTGTAGCAAATATCAGACCCTTGCGGTTCTGTTCTGCAAGGAAATTTTTTATCGTATCCGCTAAAGCGGATAGCGAATCAATTTGCAAAAAAAGTTTTTTCAAGCGGTTTGTTTACAAACCGCATACAATAATACGATGTTTTGTGCAACGCACAAAACTCGATAGATAAACAGTGAGGTTGAATTTCTGCCGAACTGTTTATCATATCTCCTAGTGAGGGGGATTATAACATTTTCTTTGAAGTTTGTCTTGAGGCTAAGAAATTCAATTATCCTTCTTTAAATTCAAAAACCTTATCGCAAAGAGCAAAAGATTTTTTGCGGTGGGTTATAAAAAGGATAATTGAATGAGGGAAAGCCTTACGCAATGCTTCGATAGACTGCGTTTCCCTTACTTCATCAAGGCCCGAAAGGGCTTCATCTAATATGATAATTTTAGGTTCTTCTTTAAGGGCAAAAAACCTTAACAACACCACCCTTTGTTTTTGTCCCAACGAAATATTTGTTCCTTCAGTTTCCAAATTAGTTTCAAGCGAAAGGTTATCGCTTTCATCAAAAATAGAATCAAAGACTTCTTTTGTAATATGAGCATCTTCGGTAAGTTCGGCATTTTCTTTAACCGTACCTTGAAAAATTATAGACTTATCGTTTATGTAAAAAATATTTCCGTTAAGAGAATCGGGGTTTAAGGTCTTGACATCCTTACCTCCGATATAAGCGGCAGCCGTTTCGGAATATAAAAGTCCTGAAAGAATTTTTAAGGCAGTACTTTTACCTAAACCTGATGGGGCGGAAATACCGTAAAGTCCCGCCGATGAAATATCTACATCGGTTTTAATGTTTATGTCCTTACTTTCAAAAGAATGTTTTATATCCTTTAATAAAATGGAATTAAAGTTTTCTGCCTTATTATGCCCTGCCAAATCGGCGGCAAATTCTTTTTTTATTTCATCAACCAGTTTCTTTTTTTCGTTAGAATTTAAAATTGCCATACGCAGGTCGGCAAGATTTTGTACCGGTTCAATAAAATGCCCTACATACATATAAAACGAAATTATAGCACCCAATGTAGTTTTTCCGTATTTCATTAGTATAAAACCGGCGACTAAATTTACAAGAGGTAAAGAGGTGTACAAAAATCCGTTTATGTCCCGATAAAGCCGCTGATAAAATTCTTCCGATTTTTCCACCTTTAACATATCTCTTCTTACCTTTGTTAAGGATGTTTTTATTTTCTTTTCGGCAGAAAAAATTTTTATATCCGAAAAACCTTTTAAGGCTTCACCTAAATGCAAAAGAAATTTTTCGGAGGCTAAAGAACTTTCTTTCGAATACTTCATAATGTTTTTTCTTACAAAGCAGCCTATAAGATATATCAGCGGAATAAAAAGAGAAGTTAAAAGTAAGAGCTGCCAATTTAAATATAAAAGAACACAAACAGCCACTACAAACATCATAATATTATCGACAAGCATTACAGGGCTTACCCCATAAAGAGAACCCAATTTGTAAGGTTCATTGGCTATACGGTTTAAAAGTTTTTCATTATTAAATGTGCCGGCTAAATTAGACTTTGCACTTAAAAACTCGTCAAGAAGAATTTCGGTTTCTGCAGCAGCAACAATATTTTCTGCCGTATTAAAATTATAGTTCCAAACAAAATTAAAAATTTTTTGAACAAATATAATGATAAAACAAATTATTATGGTTCTAAGTACTTCGGGTGAAAACCCCTTGTTTAAGTCATCTATTATTTTCCCTAAAAGCAATGGAATCGCAGCAGAACATGCAAGCGGAATAATTGAAAGTAAGACAATTTTAGCATGTAATTTAAAATAAGATTTTTTATACAACATAGGCAAGCTCCTGTTATATTATATTATATTATATTATATTATATAGTGTTGTCAAGCTCATTTTTAAAGTATTCCCAGCCTCTCAACCGATTCTATTATGCCGCCGCCGATAATATAATCACCGGTATAAAAAACAGCGGCTTGTCCTTCGGCGACGGCTTTTTCAGGCTCTATAAATTCTACCTTAAATTTTCCCGTAGGTTTAAACTCTTCATTTTTAAGCGGAATCAATTTTGCCTTTTTCTTTTGTTGGCGGTATCGTGTTTTTACCTCAATATCGATTTCTTTATCTATTGTTTTTTTTAAGATTATATTTACCCTTGAAGCGATGAGGCTTTCGGCAAAGAGTTCTTCATCCTTGCCTACGGTAACCGTATTCGTCTTCGCATCTTTTTTTACAACATAGACGGGATACCCCATTGCGATTGCAAGGCCCCGCCTTTGACCTATGGTATAATATTGAAGCCCTTTGTGGCGGCCTATTTCATTTCCCATTGTATCAATGAATTTTCCCTCTTTAAAAGAACCCGCAGCAAGGGCGTTTATTACCCTTGTATAATCGTCATCTGGAACAAAACAGATGTCTTGGCTGTCGGGACGGTGAGCATTTATAAGACCGGCATCTTCGGCTATGCTTCTCACTTTTTCTTTGGTAAAATCTCCTAAAGGAAAAATAGAACGGGAAAGCTGTTCTTGAGTAAGAAGGGCTAAAAAATAGCTTTGGTCTTTTTGAGCATCCTCAGCCTGTCTTAATAAAAATCTTTCATCGCCTTCAATTTCGGTTTTTTCTATTTTTGCATAATGGCCTGTTGCAATTTTATCGAAGCCGTCCTTTAAGGCTTGCTCTAAAAAAAGACCGAATTTTATTTTGCTGTTACATATAAAGCATGGATTCGGCGTTCTTCCTTGTTTGTACTCTTCTACAAAGTAGTCTATAATTTCAGTCTTAAAAGTTTCCCTCATATCGTATACGATGTGTTTTATACCGAGCTTGTCTGCAACTTTTTTTGCATCTTCAATATCATCGGTCTGCTCTTTATAAATGCCTGATAGTTTAGGCAAGAGCTGCATTGTAACTCCTGTAACATCATAGCCTTGATCTATCAATAGTTTTGCCGCAACAGCGGAATCAACGCCTCCGCTCAAACCCACAAGCACCTTCATCAAGTTTAAAATCCTCTTAAAATTTCTTCGGGGTTTAAAATCATGGCACATCCCAGTTCGGCTAAATCCCTTTCAAGGGCAATACGGTTTTCGATCTTTTTTATGTTTGTAATTTCGGCTGTTTTTGCAGAACCGATTATCCTTCTGTTTAACTCGGTACCGCAAAAAGAAACGGCATCAATTTTTATTTTTTCGATGTAGTTGTCAATAAAAATTTCGTTTTGATAAACAGGATCCTTTATATTTTTAATAAGAAAATCTTTTGCAAAGATATGGAAGAATTTAAATAGATTGTTTTTTGCATTTTCAAGCCAAGATAAAAAGTCAGTTCTTTGCTTTTCTTCATCAACAAAAAGAGGCGAATATTTTGCATAGCCTTGAGCAAAAATAAAATGAGCAAGGACATTCCCAAGGTCATAGGCTATTGGGCCGTAAAAAGCAAATTCGGGATCGATTATTTTTATCTTTATTTCTTCATTTTTATTTTTTACAAAGATAGAACCCGAATGCAGATCCCCATGAATAAGCCCTTGAGGATAGTTATTGAATTTTTCTTTTAAGGCTGCAACCCTTGCAATGAGATCTGAATCTTCATAGAACTTTTTTTTAAGCCAGTCGGCATTTTCGGGGAGCAAAATATTTCTTTGCCTTACATCCTTATAAGGATGAGTAAAAACCAAGTCTTCAGTAATCTTACAAAGATCGGGATTATAAAATTTGGCTGCTGCTTTAAATTTTTTTTGATAAGCTAAAACCAAATCTGTGGAAGGCAGGCTTGCGTCTACGATAAACCGTGCAATCAGTTCTTCAATTCCGTAAAATATTTTTCCGGCCATTAATTCCGTTCTTAAATTAGAATAAGAACCGATGTCTTCCATTATGATTGCAGCCATAACCGGATCGGCATAAATTATTTTCGGAGAAAAATCGGGAGCACATTCGTTATACAGTTTTAAAACTTCAGCTTCACGGATGCTCCTATCCGGGTTCAAATACCCGTCGGGACGCACCCTTGTTTGAACATCAGCTTGTTTTAAAATAAGAGATTTTTTTGTGTTCGTGTCAAAAATGCGATAGACATAGTTTATATTTCCGTCCCCTATTTCTTCGCAAACTAAATTTTCATTCGAATCAAAAAAATTACTGTGCTCAAAGACGTAATCGATTATATCATCGCCTTCCATCTTGTAATGGGAACTAAACCGCATTCTGCCTCCGTTTTAATAATGCAGCCCTATTCCGATAAAAATTTCGGAAACAGGTTTACCGTCACGTTTTGCATAACCGTCTTTATTTTTTATTTCTCTTAAATCATGTCCGTAACTTATTCGTGCATAAATACTGCGCATTTTTATCGGATACATTATTATTTCAAAGCCGCCCGAATACCAGCCGTGTTTTGGATTGTAATAGGTATCGGTATTTTTATCATGAACCAAGGCCATATCAAAAAACGGTGTTATGTGTAGCTCAAAGCCGAAGAAACGAGTCCATTCAACTCCGGTAATTTCTTCCCATTTAAAAACGCCTATTTTTATAGGTACATCAAAATTAAAACTAAAAGCCGTATCCGTTTCAATTCTCTTATTTAAAATACCCCGCAAAATTTTTCCGGTATGCTCGCTTGATGTTTTTCCGAATAGATTGTAAAAAAAATCGAACCTGCCGTATAAACCTACTCGCTCTAAAAAAGAATAAAAGCCCTTCGTTTGCAAATTAAAAGAAACATCTACATTACCTTTTTTATAAGTGTTATATTTATAGCTATTATCAATATTTACCGTAAAGCCTTGTCTAAAATTATTTATCCAGTTTACCTTGCCCATTCCAAAACTATGTGACCAATTAATATTTAGACCTTTTTTTTCTTCATTGGTCATTTCTTTAAATTTCCAATTACCGTCTATACCAAAATAAGGAGTCCATGTGATTGTGCCCAATGTCTGATCTTTATATATATCAAATACCAGCGATGTATAAAATCCGTTTGTAAGATAATAGTCTTTTTCCGACGGAGAAGCAGAGACCTTTATATCTTGAGTTATCCCCGCCGCTAAAGTGAGCCAATCGACACCTAACTTATATGAAGCACTTAAGCCTGTGCCGAAATCAAAGCCGAATTTTTTATCTTCATCTATACTAATTTCCGCATTAGTGGTCCAAAGAAATTTAACCGGATTAATATGGAAAGGCAATGCAAATCCGGTACCAAATTCGAAAGAAGATTTGCCTTCATTATTTCTGTTATATATTAAATCCATTGTAAGCGGTTCAAGCGAACCTAAAAAATTAAAATCCTTTAATTTAAGCTTAAACTGAAGTCCGCGGTTTGAATCAAAACTCGGATAAGGCAAGGCTATAATATTCCATGTATCTTTAACATATATTTTAAGCTTTACCGGAGTAATATTATTCTGAGGCTCCAAAAAATCGAAAGTAATTTCATAGCTTTCAATTGTTCTCATGTTATGGAATTCGGTATTAAGCTCTGCAATATATGCGTCGAATTCTTCACGTGAAAAAAATATCCGCTTTTTATCTATTGGTATTTTTGATGATAATGGCCGTTCTTTGGTAAAGCCTTTTATGCTGTATTCAACACTTTCAATCTTATAAGCCGGAGAATTTGGATTATCGGCTTCTAACTTTTCATCAGTATTTTGAGTATAAAGATTAATTACAAAAAAGCAGCATAGTGCAGCCATTAAAAAAAATCGTTTGTACATTTTATTCCACCATAAATTCTATCTTTTTAATTTGGAATCGTCTTCAATTATTTTTTGAGCATTTGATTCCATATAAGATTTGACCGAATCCGCTATTTCTTTATCATAAAGTGAAAAAATTCTTGCAGCAAGGAGAGCCGCATTTTTAGGCTCCAGCACCAAGGCCGGCGAAATACCCGAGGGCATCCTAAGAGAAGAATAAATGTCTGCTCCTGCAAAGCTGTCGGATGGAGGAGGACAAGCAATTGTAGCCCCCTTTACAAAACCATCCACAAAGCCGGAAAGAGCATTGCTTCTTCCTGCAATAGTAATATAGAGTTTCGGCCTATCAAGGGCTTCATATTCTTTTAGCATAGAAACAACATGCTCCGCAGTTTTATGAGCCGAGCCTATTCTTATAGCATACTCGATTCCAAAGGTCTTTAACTCCGAAGCTATTTTTTCTGCGTGGCCCATATCCGACGATGAACCCATAAGTATTATTACAAGAGGTCTCACATTAAGCCTGCCTTTTTTAAGTTCTTTACTATGCGTTCTTCAGCCGGATATTCTCCCGGAACAAATTTAGATTTTGTCAATTTTTCGTAAGCAGTAATATAAAGCTGAATAGCCTCATTCCAAACATTTTCATCGAGTTCGGGGATTTCTCCGTCGCCTCGGTAGCCTTTTGCTGCATAGGCCATTCTTACAAATTCTTTATCGAAGTTTTCTGGTTCCTTCCCTTCTTTTAATCTTTGCTCGTAAGTATCGAGTTTCCAATAGCGTGAAGAATCGGGGGTATGGACCTCATCTATTAAAAGAATATTGTTATTTTTGTCTACACCGAATTCGTATTTTGTATCTACTAAAATCAAGCCCGCTTCTTTTGCACTTTTTTGGCCGCGTTCAAAAAGAGCAAGGGCCGCTTTTTGAACAAAGTCCCATTGTTCTTTTGATAGATAGCCTTGCGAAACAACCTCATCGCAGGTAAGCCTTTCGTCATGGCCTGTAGGACCTCCCTTTGTAGTGGGAGTTATAATCGGCTTGGGTAAGGCCTGATTTTTTTTCAAGCCTTCAGGAAAATCATAACCGTATATATTTCTTTCACCTAAAGAATATCTGTACCAAAGGGCCGTGGACGTTACGCCTGTAATATAGCCCCTTACTATGACCTCTATCGGAAGAGGTTTTACTTCAGTTACGATAATGCAGTTAGGATCCGGACAAGATATTATATGATTTTTGATTATATCCTTGGTATTTTCAAACCACCAAAGCGAAAGCTGGTTTAAAACCTGTCCTTTGTATGGAAGGGCTGTAAGAACCCTGTCAAAGGCAGAAATTCTGTCTGTGGTTACAATCAATCTTTTCCCTTCTTCGGGTGAGTACCAATCCCTTACCTTTCCGGTTTGTTTTGAAGGGAGAGGTAAATTAGATTCTCTAAAAGCTGCATTTCGTGAAATCATTTTAAACTCCTCAGGTCAATTTATATCGACCAAGTATATATGAAGATTTAGAAATTTTCAAGTATTCGCATATATTTCTAAATTTCCCGATAGAAGAAAAAAAGAATTTTGTCTATAATAATGAAGACTTCAATTTAGCTGAAACGGGGTATAATTATGGAAAAAATAGCAATAGTGGCGGGAGGCTCAAGCGGTATAGGTCTTGAAATTACAAAGGCCCTGGTTCTAAAAGATTATTTTGTTTACACCATGAGCCGCAGAGAATTTTTAAGTTTGCCTCAAGAAAAGAGTAAGCACATCAGCCTTGATATTACGGATGAAGAAAATCTTACAAAAGCCTTTTCCGATATTTGGGAAAAGGAAGGGCGGATTGATTTAGCCGTATGTGCATCGGGATTCGGTATTTCCGGCGCTGTGGAATTTACAAACCTTGAAGAAGCAAAAAAACAAATGGATGTAAACTTTTTCGGAGCCTTTTTATTTATAAAGACAGCCGCCTCGTATATGCGCCCCCAATCTTTTGGAAAGATATTTGTGATCAGCTCTATAGCCGGAGAAATTGCCATTCCGTTTCAGGGTTTTTATTCGGCATCAAAGGCAGCCCTTGGCAAGCTTTTAGAAGCTTTTAGGGCGGAACTTCAGCCCTTCGGTGTTGACTGTGCCTTAATCATGCCCGGTGATGTTGCCACCCCCTTCACGGCCGCAAGAAATAAATCAAATCTTGGGGATGATGTTTACAATGGAAGAATTTCAAAAAGTGTTTCTAAAATGGAAAAAGACGAGCAAAAGGGGATGAATCCTGAAAAGTTAGGAAAATTCGTCGCCTGCCTCGCTGAAAAGCGAAAAGTCGGATTTTTTTATCCTTACAACTGGACTTACTCCTTCTTGCTGCTTTTATACAGAATTTTACCCCGCAGCCTCGCTCTTTTTATCGTCAAAAAACTATATGCCTAATAAAGATGCTATCAAGGCCCGATGAGTGAATAACCCGTAAAAAAGTTTTTACGTCTTAGGCCTTGACAGCGATTAATTATTTAAAATGCCATTACTTTTTCTTCAATAAGAACCTCCTCCTTTGCCTGTGTTTTTTCGCCTGCATTTTTAAAGATAGGCTTAAACTCTACATGTTCTGCAACAACCTTTACCTTGCTGTAGTTTTTTCCATCGGTACCGACCCATCTATCCTGCTTAATTCTGCCTACAACGCGGACTCCTCTGCCCTTAGCCCCGTTTTGTTCGCATAATTTTGCAAGACTTGCCCATGACTCTACATCAAAATAAGAAGTTTCCTGCACAAAGGCATCGTCTTTTTTGTAGTTTCTATTTGAAGCAATAGAAAAAGTACAGATGTCTGTTCCGTTTGCCGTAGTTTTTAAAACAGGGTCCCTAACCATGTTTCCTTCAATAATGAGTGAATTTAATGATTTCATTTTATACCTCCAAAAATCACAAAAATAACGTCACCTTGAACACTTGTTCAATAAGATTTCGAAAGATTGGGCCGGCGCCGCTCCCTTGCCTTCATCTAATTATAGGCTTGTAAACGCAATTTTTAGTAAAATTTTTAAAAAAAAGTTTATAAAATTTTAAAAAAAAGTTTTTTTTAAAAGCTGACCTCTTATTGACTGAATATGTAAAAATATGATATTGTATTTTCCTATATTTATATTTTAAATTACTTTAAAAAGGATGGGTTTTATGAATTTTATGCCTTTATTGCAAGGAACCGCTCCGGGCGGTTTCGGCTCCTTCGGTTTTTTAATACCGATGCTCTTGGTATTCGTTATTTTTTATTTTTTGCTTATCCGCCCGCAGAAAAAGGAACAGCAAAAAACCGAAAAGATGATTTCTCAGCTTCAAAAGGGAGATAAGATCATCACTATCGGCGGTATTCACGGTGTTGTGAGCTCAACAAAAGAAAAGACAATTATCATAAAAGTTGATGACAACTGCAAGATTGAAATTAACCGTTCTGCAGTAGGGGCCGTTTTAAAAGATGAGCCTCCAAAGCCTGATTTCGGAGGAGAAGGCGAAAAGAAAAAATCTCTATTCGGAAAAAAGGCCGATGACTCCGCAAATGACGATACAGTTTCACAAAACGAGTCAAAATAAAACAATTTGCGGTTTTATTATTAAAACCGCAAAGGGAGATAAATAATGAGCAAAAGATTTAGGTTTATCGTTGTTCTTCTTGTCATCGCCTTGTGCTTTGTTTTCTTACACCCTACCCTTAAATGGTATTTTTGGACAAATCAAGAAGATAAGGCATTAGCCTTGGCATCAAGAGAAAAGATTAAAGATTATTCCGAAAACATGGCAAGAGCTGATGTTGATAAGCTTATAGAAATGGCTGCTTCGAACTCAACAGAGCCTCTTTCGGAAAAATATGCCCCTATTATTAAAGAAGCTAAGAACCGTAGAAAGGCCTTAGGTATGGAAATCCCTTATCAATGGACGGCTCAAGATGTTGCTGCAAGCTTTAAGCTTTCATCAAAAGAAAAGTTTATACCTATAGCCCAGTCTATTTTAGAAACTGCGTATAGGGATTCCATTTTAGGCATAAAAAACTATCAAACAAATGCCGTTAAACTGGGTCTTGACTTATCGGGCGGTATGTTGGTTATTATCAAAGCCGACTTGGATGCTGCAATTTCTGCCGATGGAGCAAGCAGCGATACAATAGCCGACTCAAAGAAGGCTGCCATGACTTTGGCCATGGACACCCTCCGAAGCCGAATAGATAAATTCGGTCTTACAGACCCTGTAATTAGACGCCAAGGCGATGATAGAATCTACATTGAAATGCCGGGCGCTGCCGATGCAGATAAGATAAACTCCATTATCATGGGCCGAGGTATTTTAGCCTTCCATATAGTGGATGATGAGGCGACTCAGGCATTTAGAGAATATTACCGAAACAATCCGGGAAAAACCTTTGATGCCGATTACAATCTTTTAAACCCCGAAATTATTCCTGAAGACTGTATGGTGCTGGGTGTATATCACAAGGATGCCTACGGTATAGATGAAAGAGACGATAGAGAACCCTTCCTTGTCGTAAAAAAGCAGGCAGGCCTTGAAGGAAAACACCTCGTAAGTGTTGACACTTCGACAGATCAAAGATCCAATAACCCCCTCGTAAACTTTTCTCTTGATGCTGAAGGAGCAAAGATATTTGCAGAATTAACTACAAACAATGTCGGAAAAAGGCTTGCCATAGTTTCGGACAACAAGATAAAGTCCGCTCCTAACCTCAAAGAGCCTATCACCGGAGGTTCGGGAAGCATAAGCGGAATGTCTGCAACAGAGGCAAACAACCTTAAAACCGTTTTACGGACTGCATGGCTAAATGTTCCTCTCCAGCTTGAAACACAGCAGGTTGTAGGAGCCAGCTTAGGAGACGAAAAAATTAATGAAGGTATTAAAGCCTTGCAATGGGGCTTAATTGCAGTTTTGGTTTTTATGCTTGTATTCTATAAGGAAGCAGGAATCAATGCCTGTATTGCTCAAATTTTAAACCTTTATATCATGTTCAGTATTCTTTCAGCCTTCAACTTAACTCTTACCTTGCCCAGTATTGCGGGTATGATTTTAACCATAGGTATGGCTGTAGATGCTAACGTTGTTGTCTTTGAAAGAATAAAAGAGGAACTAAGACTTGGTAAAACAAGGGAAGCCTCCATAAACGCAGGCTTTGAACATGCCTTTTCTGCAATTATGGACTCAAACATTACAACATTCATTGCAGCCTTCTTTTTATCAATTCTCGGCACCGGACCGATAAAGGGCTTTGCATACAGTTTAGCCATAGGTGTTGTTTCTTCAGTATTTACCGCTTTGTTTGTTTCAAGATTAATTTTTGACTTTGGAACTCAAACATTAAAATTGGAGAAGATTCATATCAGCTGGAGGAAGTTATAAAATGAAAAAAATAATCAGTTTTTCGAAATTTTTCGTTCCGTGCATTATTTTAAGTATAGGGCTTATAGCCTTCGGAATTATAGGGTATTTTACCAAAGGAATAAATTTCGGTATTGACTTTCAGGCCGGTTTTATCGAAAAGGTAAAAATCGCCCCCACAGCAGTAGAGCTTTCCTATGAAGGACCTTTAACGGTTTCTTTTTCGCAAGGTATATCCGACATTTCGATTACTACCACCTCTCTGGATGGAGAAAACAAATCTTATGTCTTTAAGTTTGCCGATAATCCGACTCTTAAAGATTTCGCTGACGGCCTTGCCTCTATTGATGGTTTAAAGGTAAAAGTTACCGCTTCGGGAAATGTGCTTCTTAAAAACTTGTTTTCCAATTCGGAATCTTCTTCCCGTCTTTCGGCTAATGTGTTTAGACTTCACCATTTGGAAAAAGGTCTTAAACCGATAAATACCGATGAGGTTCGCCATGCGCTTTCTTCAATACCCTCAGTTTCGGTTCAACAACTGGGAACGCCTGAAGACAGGTACTTTCAGATAAGACTTGCCGATGACGGAAAATATGAAGATGCAAACAAAGAATTACGCTCGATTATAAACACTGCCTTAAATGCAGCCTACGGAATCGAAAACATTGCAGTTATAAGTACGGACTTTGTAGGTTCCCGTTTTTCTTCTTCATTGGCACAACAGGCAATATTGCTGGTAGGCGGCGCCTTGGTTTTAATCTTTATTTATGCAATGTTCCGCTTTCAGTGGAATTTTTCGCTCGCAGCAATTATTGCTCTGCTTCACGATACGCTCATAATGATTATGTTTATCTCGTGGACACAGATGGAATTTAATTCTACGACAATAGCGGCCATTCTTACGATTATAGGTTATTCAATAAACGACACAATCGTTATTTTTGACCGTATCCGCGAAAAGATTCATCTTGAACCTAAGCTGGAATGCAAGGAAATTTTAGACAAAGCCCTAACTGAGGTATTTACCCGAACAATTATTACAACCCTTACAACGATGGTTGCGGTTGTAGCTCTTTATTTGTTTACCACCGATTCGATGAAGGATTTTGCCTTAGCCTTAATTGTAGGTCTTATAAGCGGAACCTATTCATCAATCTATGTTGCATCTTATTTTATCGCTCTTACCTCCAAGGGTAAAAAAGCCGGAGAGATGATTACCAGAGGCAAAAAAGCCCCGGGTGAACTTTCAGGAGCGGTTATCTAACAAGATAAAATAAATCTCTGTAGGAATTATTTTAAGTCAAGCGGCCGGTTAAAAAATCGGCCGCTTTTTTTATGCGTTTTGAGCTATTTGTTTTAAGGCCTCGGCAGCCTGTTTGACTTCTTCAAAGGTGTTAAAAGAAGAAAAACTAAAGCGGACTATGCCCTGCTCTTCGGTTCCGAGAGCCTTGTGTACCAAGGGAGCACAGTGGGCTCCCGGCCGGCTTGCGATGCCGAACTCTTCATCGAGGAGGCGGCTTATTTCTCCCGAGGGAATATCTCCTATGTTTATACCTACGACCGCCCCTGTTTTTTCGCTCCAAGGATTTCCGTATATTTTAAGATTAGGAATAGTTTTTATTTCTTCGATAAAAAGCAATTTTAAATCGGCCAATTTCTTTTGAATGGAAGAGATTCCTGTTTTTAAAACGTAGGAAGCCCCTGCATTTAAGCCCATAAAGGACGGAACATTCATGGTGCCCGCTTCAAAGATGTCGGGCATCTCGGAGGGGTGAGTTTTATCGAAAGAGCGAACCCCGCTTCCCCCCGAAAAGACGGGGGCAAACTCGAAGGTTCCGTTTACGATAATACCGCCCGTACCCTGAGGCCCGTAAAGCCCTTTGTGGCCGGTAAAACAAAAAATGCTTTGCCCGTATTTTGATGCGTCTATAGGAATTGTACCCGCACTTTGCGAAGCATCTACAATTAAGATTAGACCATGTTTTTTGCATATGGAATGAACATAGTCCAAGTTACAGATTGAGCCTATCACATTTGAGCAGTGGTTTACGATAATTGCTTTGGTGTTTGATTTGACCTCTTTTTCGATGAGCTCATAACACAAAAAGCCGTCTTGGATAGGAATAATTGAAAGTTCGGCTCCATCTTTTTCGAGCTGATAAAGGGGACGTAAAACAGAGTTATGCTCAAGAACAGTAGTTATGACGTGAGTATTTTCTTTACCAGAAAAAAGGCTTTTTATAACGAGGTTTAAGGCAGATGTAGCATTTTGACAAAGGGCAACATTTAAGGGATTTTTTATATTAAAAAGCTTTGCCAAAGTTTGCCTTGTTTTAAAAAGCTCTGTGAGGGCTGCATGAGCCGTACTATGGGCTCCTCTCCCCGGATTCCCGAATTGATGTGAAGCAATCCCCCTAAATACCTCTTGGGCCACGCTTTCAGGCTTTTGAAGGGTGGTTGCGCTATTATCAAGATAGATCATATTTTTCCACAAACCTTTTATTTGTTTCTATTTTTAAAAGATAAATTCCCGTATAAGGAATTTCGGCCTCGCTTAAAAGGCGTGAAGCCATTTTTATGCCTTCTTCATTTACCCGTAGAACCAAACCGCAGCCCGCAGATATTTCAGGCGGAAGAGGAATAAGCCTCGCCTCAGTCAGGCCCTCACTTGCAGCAGAAGAAAAATCTCCCGAAGTTTCCAATGCTTCAGCATCGGAAACTTCAGCTGAAGCCATAACTTCGCCAGAAGTTATGGCTTCAGCGGCTATAGCATGATGAGAAGACGAAAACGAAAAAAC
This sequence comes from Treponema denticola ATCC 35405, assembly GCF_000008185.1. Taxonomy (NCBI): domain Bacteria; kingdom Pseudomonadati; phylum Spirochaetota; class Spirochaetia; order Treponematales; family Treponemataceae; genus Treponema; species Treponema denticola. The sequence continues at coordinate 716,168 of NC_002967.9, read as the reverse complement.
TCCATAGGTTTTCAAATTTTTATTCCGTTACTCTTTTTTTTGCTACACTTTGGTAACCTATGGGCGGACTACAAAGTGGGTACGCATAATTTCGGTAATGCGGTACATATTTGTAGGAGTTCCTACCTTGAGCTTTTCTTTAAGCCCGTAAAAGTCCAGACACAAGCCGCAAGACAGAACCTCACAGCCTTGAGAGGCAAGAGCCTTTAGGTCGTTTACGGTTTTTTCGTTTTCGGTTGTAAGCTTTACACCCGAATTATAGCAGACAACGAACTTGGGAAGCACATCCTGTTCCGTGAGGGCATAGATAAAACCTTCTAAAAGTTTTTTACCGAAGCCTTCATCTCCAGAACCCATCTGATCCGAGTTTATCACAACAGCATATTCTCCGCTTGAAGTTTGAGGAACGGCAACAGGATTTAAATTTACGCCGTCTTTTGCCTTTAAAAGAACGGTAAACTCTTTTTCCGAAATCTTATTTACTTCAACCCCTATACCGAGCTGAGCCGCCATCTTTGAAAGGTTTTGAGTTGCCACCTCATTATCAACCTTGACCGAGATATTTTCTTTACCCGTATTTTCCCTGACAGCCTTTTTCGCCATAATAACGGGAATAGGACAAGCCTGTCCCATCGCATTTACTTCTATCATAACAACCTCACAATATATTAAATTTTTAGATATATTATCATAAATGCTTATAATTAGTCAATGATGAGAATTATTAACATTATTTTATTTTGTGAATGTTAGATATCTTTGCTTAAATCGGCAATAGTTGTTTTGCTAAGCGAATCCTTCATTGCATTTTGGGCATCATCTAATTTATCATCAAGCACAAGATGAATTTTTCTTCCCACAGGACATTTAGGATTGGGCTTAGGGTGAAAATTAAAAATATCCCGTTCTTCATCGCCCTCATTGATTGCGTTGTAAACATCGAGAAGCGTTATTTTATCTGCGGTTTGAGCCAAGTGCGACCCGCCGACCCCTGCGGCAGTTTCCACAAGTCCCGCTTTTTGTAACTGAAGCAAAATTTTTCTTATGATAACGGCATTTACACCTGTGCTTGCAGAAATAAAATCCGAAGTAACGCGCATATCTTTTTCAAAATACCGGATACACAAAAGAGTATGTACTGCTGCCGTAAAACGAACACTTATTTTCATATTTCCAATTATACCATTTTCTTCAAGACTTCGCCAATATCGTCATTGATACAGATAGATTGCTTTTCTATTTTGGGCGGCACAACGGCTTCTCCAAAATTGATGCAGGCATAACGGGCATTCGGATTTTTTTCAGTCATCTGCCAAAACGGATACTTTATTATTCCGGGAGTATTTCCTCCAACGCCGAGCTCAAGGAACAAAACTTTTCCGTCGCCTTCCTGTTCACCGTTTTTTATTATATTCCGAGTTTGCAAAAACTTTTCATATTGTTTTGATGCCTTGTACCAACCTTTATCCGTTACAAAAGTGTGGTCTGCCCTAAGATTCATGCTCATCGGCTTTCCGCAGACAGGACAACGTGGAACAAGTTCTGTCGGAACTTTCATTTCATCACGAAATTCCCACATTGCCCGGATTTGTTTTTCATTGTCATAAGTTTTTTCATGACACGGCTCGCTGCATTGAAACAATCCGTAGTCGCCCTGCGTGTAAAATAGCCGGTTCTTGTCAAAGCCGGCTTTTTGAAAGCAATGGTCTACATTTGTTGTGATTACAAAATAATCCTTGTCCTTCACAAGCGAAAACAAATCTTTATAAACCGGTTTCGGCGGATCCATATAACGGTTTATCATAATATTACGGCTCCAATAAGCCCAAAGCTCTTCGAGGGATTCAAAAGGAGTAAACCCTCCGGAATACATATCATGAAAACCGTATTTTACCTCAAAATCAGAAAAATATTTTTCAAAACGCTCACCGGAATAAGTAAATCCTGCCGAAGTGGAAAGCCCGCTTCCTGCACCGATGACAATTGTTTCCGCTTCGGAAAGAACCTGTTTTAATTTTTCAATCTTCTCTGTCATACAAAAGTCCCCTTATTTTTAGCGCCTGAAAATAAGCCCCTATAAATTTCCTCATCTTTTTCAGTGAACACATTAAACACAACCTTCATTCCGCCGGTAGTTCCTGCCATGTTCGGGCTTGAACCTGATGTCTCATTTTTTTCTTTCCATTCTCTGACGGCAGCAACCGCAATTTGTGCTGCCTCTTCCTGCGGAAAACCGAAAACGCCTGTTGAAATACAGCAAAAGGCTATCGACCTAAGGCCCTTATCATGCGACAAATGAAGACAAGATTTATAGCATGAAGAAAGCAAATCGCAATCAGTTTGGGTAAGCTGTCCTTCCACAATTGGGCCGACAGTGTGAAGCACAAACTTACACGGCAGATTAAATGCCAGAGTGATTTTTGCTTGTCCTGTCGGCTCTTCATGCCCTTGCTTTTTTATAATCGAATCGCAGGCGGCACGGAGCCTTATTCCTGCAAAGGTGTGTATGCAGTTGTCGATACAGTAGTGGCAGGGCTGCCAGCAGCCTGTCATTCCGCTGTTCGCTGCGTTCACGATTGCGTCAACTTTGAGTGTAGTGATGTCGCCTCGCCAAATGTAAAGATCATCACAGGCCGGAACCAAATCCGTTATGTCGGTAATTCCGCGCAATTTAATTTCTTCCTGCAAATACTCATCTTCAATATGCAAAAACTCTTCACTTGCAGGAACGGCATGACGCACATTCACAAGTGAGCGAAGAAGATATTTTTGCTCTGTTTCACTTTCAGGAATCTGCACTCCTCTATATTGTGAATTTTCTGCGAGAAGATATTCAATCAAAAAACGCCTCCGCTCTGTCTGTGTCATAATTCACCTCCTTTCGGGCATCTCTTGCCCGGTGTCTGTGTAAGTTATTCGAACCGTTGTTCTAATTAACTTACAGCTATAATATACAACAAATCGCTTGTAACGTCAATAGAACTTCTGATTTTTTTTATTTTCCTATCTCATTTTTTAATTCATTTTCTAATTCCTCAATGCTGTGATGATGACCATGTTTTGAATCAGAAATAAAGTGATTATGTAAATGAGAATGGGATATTGTATGGGTATGCGTTATGCCGTTATGTGTATGTGTAAATGTATGCCTATGTCCGTGCAAATGTTTTCTAATTAATGTGTCATACACGGCAAAGGCAGTACCTATAATCATTACGAATAATGCCGATATATATTTAGTTGATATTTTTTCTTTTAATAATACAAAAGCCAAAAATGTTCCTATAAATGGTGCAATCGAATAATATGCACTTGTTTTAGCTGCACCCAAGTATTTTTGAGCACGAATGTATGTAAAAATACTTAATCCGTAGGATACAAATCCCAACAATAATGCGAAAGGAATATATTTAAGAGTAAAATCGGTTTCACCGGAAACAAAAGCTACAATTATCGAACCAAATCCTGAACAAAGTCCTTTTATTGTTACAATCTGATATGTACTTTTATCTGACATTCTGCGGGTACAATTATTTTCCAATCCCCAGCAAATTGTTGCTCCAAGAACAAACAAAGAGCCTATGGAAAAATTTAATCCTTCAATATTTTCAAACGAAAGAATTATACTTGAAGCGGTAATAAAAAAAATTGCAATCCATAATCGCCATGTCACTTTTTCCTTGAATATAATCAATGCAATTAATGCTGTAGCTACTATTTCAAAATTTCCAAGCAAAGATGCATTTGATGAAGTTCCGTATTTCACTCCAAGCATTAACAAAATTGGAGCGACAATATCAAGAAAAATCATTCCAATAGTATACGGTAAATAATTTTTATCAAGCCGTTCAGATTTTTGCTCTTTTTTAAAATTGAATAAATACAAAATTCCTACACCAAGCCCTGCTCCAATATAAAGAAGTCCGGCCATAAATACAGGTGAAATATTTTGAAGGAGTATTTTGGAGCAAGGAACATTTAATGCATAAAAAGCTGCTGCAGCAACTGCATAAATAATTGCGATTATATTTTTATTCATTTTCAATTAAAACCTTCCTTAATTATTAGATTTATAATTTTATATACTTCAGTTGATTTCATTTTTTATCCTTATATTCTATCATTTCTTTATTCAAAAATACATTTGCATAATATTCATATTCCCTTATTTCCGGATGTTTTTGAAAATCAATATATGGAGCTTTACAATAAGGACATCTAAAAGGATTGTAAAATTTAAATCTTCCATATCCTTTTTTTTCTAATTGAGAATCAATTCTTTTTACCGATTCTTCTGAAATATTTTTACATAACTGACCAGGCATATCTTTAATTGCATCATAAGGAACCATTAAAGTTTCGCTGCCATCATCTGAATAAAAATACTGGAAATAACCATTTCCTGCATGGTAACTATGAATATTAAAACTTTTTTTGCATTCATCGCAAATGCAGCATAATCTGAAATTTGAAGAAGTTATAAATCCCGAAAAATGTAAGCCTCTGCTGAATAAGCCCATTCCCTTATTTTCCGGATTATTATTATATGCATTTAATAAAACCGGCTGAAATCTTATTCCGTTTATCTGATTGATTTTCTTTTCTGTTTTAAATGGACTATCATCAATTTCGCCATCGATCACCAAACCAAAATTATTTAAGATCCGGATGCATAAATGAAGAAATTTCAGACTTGAAAAATTACTTTTATTTCCGGATTCAATTATATAATTTGCTATACATTCATTATCTTTAAAAATTATTAATTCATTACTTACCGGTTCTATTGTTGTTTTCACATTAACAACTTCAACTAATTCTTTTGACGATATTTTTGAATTATTAATTTCTTTTTCTAATTCAGAGAAATCAATATTTATTTTATTTTTATTTATTGTAATTACTTTTTTTTCTAACATTTTTTCCTGCTACACGCGCCCCAGTGAGGGTTGTCCACATAACATTCGCTTAAGCCGCAACAAAGCTTGTCCTCAATGTCAGGTTGAAGCGGGTGTTAGGTTTATTTTGTTTTACCAAACAGTTTTTACATCATACAACGGAATCTTTGTATCTTTTGTAACAATCGTTAAATTATTTTCTTGCGCCATTGTAATTAGAAGCCTATCAAATGGGTCTCTGTGAATATCAGGCAAGTTTTTTATTAATTCTAAAGATTTACCGGAAACTGAAAGTTCTTCAAATTCTTCTTCCCTGCAGGCATCTATAATATCTTGGATTGAATTTTTATACTGAAGCAGATTACGGGTCTGTTTTATCGCAATTTCCCATAGTGAAACTTTACTGTAGTAGCAAAATTCATTATTGATTATTTCTTTAGCCGTTTTAGATAGATTTTCACTATCAAACA